>NZ_JADNFC010000004.1:0-170288 GCF_015552665.1 Streptococcus sp. 1001283B150225_161107_H12
CACTACTTGGAAACCTTCTGCTTCCAAATATTCTTTGACTACTTCTTTTAAGCGGATACCTGCTGCATCCGCACCAACTACAATTGCCATATGCTTCTCCTTTTTGCATTTCCGTCAACAAAGAAAGTTCTCCTCTTTCTTCATTCGACTTCGTTTTGTTATTCACAAACACAGTATAGCGCTAATTTTGTTTGTTGTCAACTATTTTTTGTTTATTTTTTTCGTTTTTCTTTATTTTTTATTATTTTTTAGCCCTAAATTGTTTATAACAAACAAAAAAAGAGAGAATCGCTCTCTCTTTTCAGTTTATTATTTATACAATCACACGTGTATATTCCTCTAATTCTACATGCGCTTTCTCAGATGCATCGTCTGTTATCACCGCAGTTACTTTTTTCAAGGAACAGATAGAGGTAAAGTCTTCCTTGCCAATCTTGGAGGAGTCAATCAGTAGATAGGCTTCGGAAGAACGTTCTAAGGCTAACTTTTGCGTATAGGCTTCTTCAAAAGAAGAGGTCAGAACGCGTCCATCCACAATGCCATTCCCACTAAAAAACATCTTGTGGAAGTACATTCTTTCCATGAGAGTGTTCGTTATCTCGCCGACAAAAGCTTGACTGGTTTCTCGAAGCTCCCCTCCTAAGAGGATTACCTTAAAGGTATCACTTTTCTTCTTTAACAACTCTTGGAAAATCGGCAGACAGTTGGTCACCACACGCAATTCCTTATTATTAATGGCTTCGGAAAGAACCTCAACAGAGGTCCCCGGCCCAAGGAAGATACTCTCTCCTTCTTTTATCAGTTCGCTAGCTTTCTTCGCTACCTCACGCTTAGCCAGAATATTCTTGAGTAACTTCTCTTCATGGGGAAGCTCTCGTGAAGGGAGGAATTGGTTACTTTTGGCTCCATTTCGAACACGAATAAGGAGCCCTTGCTTTTCCAATTCAATCAAATCCCGACGGACCGTCATATCCGACACCTGCATACTTTCCATGATGTCTTGAACATAAACGGTTCCAGCCTTATTGACCAGATTGATAATCTCATTCAGTCTTTCCTGTTTTTTCATTTCCTACCTACTTGCATCGTTTTTGTTTATTATAACCTTAAATTGTCAGAATCGCAATCATTATTTGTTTGAAACAAACATTTTTTAGAAAAAGAGAAATCAAAAAGGCTTATCCTTGCGGATAAACCTCTGGTTAATAACGTTTCAAGCAAAATTAAGCTTTGTTTTCGCTACCAAATACGTCAATACGTTCTTCAACTGAAGCTGTGATTGCTTCGAATCCTGGTTTCAAGAATTTACGTGGGTCGAAGAGTTTCTTCTTGTCGTATTCTGCTTCGTTTGCATCGTATTCACGTACGAATTGACGAGTTGCGTTTGCGAATGCGATTTGGCACTCAGTGTTAACGTTAACTTTCGCAACACCAAGTTTGATAGCTTCTTGGATTTGCTCATCAGGGATACCTGAACCACCGTGCAATACGATTGGGAATCCTGGAAGAGCTTCTGTTAATTTCTTCAAGTGATCAAGGTCAAGACCTTCCCAGTTCGCTGGGTATGGACCGTGGATGTTACCAATACCTGCTGCCAAGAAGTCGATTCCTGTAGCAACCATTGCTTTAGCATCTTCGATTGGTGCCAATTCACCTTTACCAACGATACCGTCTTCTTCACCACCGATTGTACCAACTTCAGCTTCAACTGAGATACCTTTAGCGTGAGCTTTTTCTACAACTTCTTTCGCCAATTTAAGGTTTTCTTCAACTGGAAGGTGTGATCCGTCGAACATGATTGAAGTGTAACCAACTTCGATACACTCAAGAGCATCTTCATAGTGACCATGGTCCAAGTGGATTGCAACTGGTACAGTGATACCCATTGCTTCAACAAGGTTAGCGATCATGTTGCGAGCTACTTTGTAACCACCCATGTATTTAGCAGCACCCATAGAAGTTTGGATCAAAACTGGAGCTTTTTTAGCTTCTGCTGCACGCAAGATAGCTTGAGTCCACTCAAGGTTGTTTGTGTTAAATCCACCAACTGCGTAACCATTGTCACGAGCTGCTTGGACAAATTTTTCTGCTGAAACGATTGCCATTAGTTGTAGGCCTCCTCTTATTTTTTGTGGTTAAACCACTTACATTGTTTATTTTATCACTTTTTCATTGAAAATGCTAGCTTTTCCTGAACCTTTAAAGCGTTTTCTTCTCTTTCAAGCATTCTTTCTGCTAAATGAACAAGAAAAAAGACAGCCGAAGCTGCCTTGATCATCCGATGCGGAGAGAGGGACTTGAACCCTCACGACCTAAAGCGGTCACAGGATCCTTAGTCCTGCGCGTCTGCCAATTCCGCCATCCCCGCGATTGAGTACCTTACTAGTATATCAATCTTCTACTTTCTTGTCAAGATTTTTTTCAAACTTTTTTCAAAGGTTGCAGATTTTCCCAAATCAGGAAAAGCCTTAGCGCTTCACTTGTTTCTCCTGTTCAAATGAGGACACATCCCTATCACAGGAGGACTTTCTTAAGGAACTAGAATTGTCTCACTGGGGGTAACCAGATATTTTTCAAATTCTAAATCGGGCATACAAGAGAACAAATCTTCTCTTATCCGCTCCAGTGCTTCCAAGCGCATCTCTACAGAGGTCGCTCGATTCCCCTGGATGATAAAGAGGACATTGCGGGTAGTCTCCTCCATCTTATAGCGCTCACCATCTCTCACATCTAGCCAGGCCATAATACCTTGTTGATCTCGGTAGACCGGATCGGTTTCACTAACATGCTTTTCTGTTGATAAGATAGGCAAAAAGGTATCTTCTCTTTGACTAATCGTAAACTCGATTGGTCCCTGTATCTTATCCAAATCATGCCCTCCGATGGCTAGAAAGGAACGAAGACATTCAACATTATAGATATCAATCACACTATTGATTGTCGGAAGGAAGCCACGACTTTGGATATTCTTAATCAAAGCAAGAATAGTCGGCGGATTCTTCTTGACACTTCGCCCCACTTCCTTCAACAAGTCCATATAGCCTTGTACAACTGCCTCCTCTTTCACCGAGCTGAGATCACAATTTAAGGCCCAAGCTTCCATCTCCTTCTTTTTAGATAAAAAATCTGCAGATAAGGGAGCTTGCGGATCCACCTGTTTGGCCACTCCGATTACAACTGTCTCAACCCCCAAATCCACCAAACTTTGATTCAGTATCCAGTCCATATCCCCTTCCTCCTTCTGCGCTAGGTTAGACTTACACCCTCATTATACTCCTCCTTGAACCATCCTTCAAGTAAAGAAAGAGAGTTGGACAGAAATCGGTAATTCGTTAGAATTCGATTTCGTCGTCCAACCTCCGCACAGTTGAGTAGGGCTATAAAAGCTGATGAAATCAGCGTAGTAGAGTCCACTCAACCACTGCGTCTTGCTCGACAATCCAAATAAACATAGAAAGAGGCTAGGAATTTTGTCCCAGCCTCTTTGGATTATTCTTCTTCTTCGTAAGACTCTTCTTCGTCTTCTTCGTCACTTAACTCAACTTCCTCATCCAACTCATCTGGTGAGATTTCATTAATTTCAGCGTCATAAGCTTCCACTTCATCCTTCTCATCTTCTGGGTTTTCATCATCGTAAGTAAGCGCTGGATCTGCTTCATAGACATCTTCGTCTTCTGGATCATCCGCATTGTAATCGATCGCGTCTTCGTCTCCGTCCATAAAGGCATTGACACGTTTTTTCTTACGTTTCTTAGGTTCTTCGTCTTCATCTGTTTCTTCAAGAGCGATGATTTCTTCATCTACCTCATCGATTGCATACCATGAGCGAAGTCCCCATTTATTATCCCCTAGTGGGATAAAGCTTCCATCCACATTCAATTCCGTATAGAATAATGGAAGAGCTTCACGAATTTCACTGTTTGATTTTTCGAGGTAGTTTTGAATTTCATTGACCAGGTCATTGAAATACATTTCATGATCACGGCCACGTGACTCCAAAATCGCACGGGCTACTTCAATCATTGAAAGTTCACTTTTTTCTTGTCCAGCAAATACTTCTAATTCCAAGGTAGATCTCCTTCATTTTTATCTCAAGGCAACACTCTTTTTCATTAAAAAAGAGGATACCCCTAGAATACATCATTTATCGTTACACTCTATTGTACGATAATTTTCCCCTTTCGTCAAAGGAAAATTCCGCGCCAATAAGAAGAGAAAAGCCGGGACACATGGCCTCAGCTTTTCCTCTTATGACTTCTTTCCATCATGATGGAAGATCATCTTTTTATTTTACTTTCGCAGTGCTTGTGATCACTTCAACAGCTTTCTTCACAGCGATATCGTGTTTCAACATTTCTGGTGAAAGCAAGCTACGAACTTGTTCAACTGGCATGTTGTAGTCTGCTGCCAATTGTTCGATTTCTGCAGTTACTTCTTCGTCAGTTGCTTCGAAACCTTCTGCTTTGGCAACTGCTTCTACGACAAGGTTTGTCTTAGTACGTGCTGCTGCGTCTGCTTCATATTGTTTGTGAAGATCTTCTTGAGTTGTACCAGTGATTTGGAAATACATGTCTGGAGAGATTCCTTGACGTTGCATGTTTCCAAGGAATTCATTTACAGCACGGTGTACTTCTTCGTGAATCATTTCTTCTGGAAGGTCAACGATTTCTGCGTTTTCTACTGCAAGGTCAATCGCTGCTGACTCAACTGCATCTTTATAAGCTTCTTCTTTCGCTTCAGCCAACTCTTTGCGGTATTTTTCTTTCAATTCAGCAAGAGTTTCGACTTCTTCGTCGATGTCTTTTGCCAATTCATCGTCAAGAGCTGGTACTTCTTTTGCTTTTACTTCGTGGATCGTTGTCACGAATTTTGCTTCTTTACCTGCAAGGTCAGTTGCTTGGTAGTTTTCTGGGAAAGTTACGATGACATCAACTGTCTCACCAGCTGAGTGTCCAACCAATTGGTCTTCAAAACCTGGGATAAATTGACCTGAACCAAGTCCAAGTGAGAAGTTATCTCCTTTTCCTCCGTCAAACTCAACACCGTCAACAGAACCTACAAAGTCGATCACAACAGTATCACCTTCAGCTGCTGGTCCTTCTTTGATTACCAATTCAGCCAAGTTGTTGCGTTCGCGTTCGATACGTGCATCTACATCTTCATCTGTTACTTCTTTAGAAACTTCTACAGATACTTCAAGGTCTTTGTAAGCACCCAATTTAACTTCTGGTTTTGTAACAACATTTGCTGTCAATGTCCAATCTTGACCTTTTTCCATTGATACAACGTCAAAAGTTGGTTGAGCAACCACTTCAAGACCCGCTTCTTTTACTGCTGCTTCATAAGCTGCTGGAAGAAGATCGTTCAAAGCATCTTGATAAAGTGATTCTTCACCAAAACGTTGGTTGAAGATCGGACGTGGAAGGTGACCTTTACGGAATCCTGGTACGTTCAAGTTTTTCTTAACAGACTCAAACACGCGGTCTAAAGCTGGTTTAATTTGTTCTTGACTAATGGTGAAAGTCAATACACCGCGGTTTGTTTCTTTGTTTTCAAATGATACAGACATTCTGTCTCTCCTTAAAATAATATAGTCATTCCTAATAATTTTACCATAAAACTTCGAAAATGCAAGTTTTTGGGCATCCTGGTTTTGTGAAAACTGCTTCTTTTTAGAAGAATTTTATAGTGGTTTCTGGAGACCCAAAGATTAAAAATCTCTTTCCTATCTCAAAATTTGTCACGGAACAAAAAAACTAGTCCATGCCTGAACTAGTTTCCTTCCTATTAGGATTTCCGAAGCGAATCTTCTTGGTAAGTAGCACGCGCCCCACCGATTAACTTTGGACGACTCGCTAGAGCCGTCACATGAGCGCCACCCAGTTCTTTCAAGACAGGGCGAACGGGTACTTGCACATGCTTGACATGCATCCCAATAGAAGTGTCCCCGATGTCCAAACCAGCCTGAGCTGTGATATATTCCACTTCGACAGGGTCTTTCATATAACCGAAGGCTGCCAACTGTCCGGCACCACCCGCATGGAGGCTCGGTAGTACATTGACGATTTCTAAGTCTTTCTTTTCTGCTAGTTCACGTTCGACCACCAGAGCGCGGTTAAGATGCTCACATCCTTGGACAGCTAAGTAAATCCCTTTGGGAGTTAGGGTATCTAGGATGGTTTTCACAATGGCTTGCCCAATCTCTAGGCTTGAGTTCTTCCCGATACTTGCGCCAGCGACTTCACTGGTGGACAGGCCTAATACGAGGATTTGTCCCTGATGCAGATTGGCCTTGGATAAAAGATCCAGCAAAATCTCCTGGGTTTCTCTTTTTAATTGCTCTAACTCCATCCTCTAATTCCCCTTCTTTGGCAAGAAATGGTACAGAGCATATCCCAGAGCCATCCCAACGAAGTTTTGAACCAGATTATGAGGAACCTCTTCAATGGCCGCTACCCAGGTATTTCCTAAAAAGAGCGCTGATGCTAGGGCATAGCCGCCTACCATGATAACCGTTCCTAGAAGCAGACCGATGTAACGGGCTTTTCCTTTAAAGCCAGCAAAGTAGCCTTGAGCTCCGTGGAAAAGGAGACTAAAGAACATCCATTGAGGATAGCCAGAGAGGAGGTCTAAGAGAAAGGCTCCAAGACCACCGACCACTGCACCTTCTTTGCGCCCCAGATAAAAGGCGGTAAAATAAACGCCTAAATCCAGCAAGGTCACCATCCCGGTTGGAGTTGGCAACTTGGTGTAATAGCCCAGCACAACTGTCAAGGCGGTTAAAATGGCTAAATGCGCGATTACTTGGGTACGGTTATTGGTCATATTGAACTACTCCATATTGATCTGATTTTTGAATGGCTTGGTAGACGAACGCTTTTGAAGCCTTAACAGCTTCTAACGTTGCCTTCCCTTGAACTAACTGGCTTGCAATGCTAGAGGCAAAGGTACAACCAGCTCCTGTATTATTCTTCTCTAAAACGTCTTCTTCGAAGACCGTAAAGTCTTGGCCATCATAAAAGACATCGATGGCTTTTTCCTTGTTGAGGCGATTGCCCCCTTTGACCACAACAGTCTCTGCTCCCAATTCATGGAGCTTACGAGCAGCCTCCTTCATATCATCGAGCGATTGAATCTTGCTTTGGGTCAAGATCTCAGCCTCTGGTAAATTTGGTGTGATGATGGTCACATAAGGGAAGAACTTGATCAATTCGTCTCGAAGGGCTGACACTTCCACATCATGGGTTTCCTTGCAGACCAAGACAGGATCCAGCACCATAGGGATACCTGCATGGGCTTTGACATAGGCCAGGGCTAAATCTGCCACTTCAACATTTGGCAAGAGGCCGAGTTTAATAGCAGAAAAAGGAACATCCTTGAGAGAGCTGAGCTGTTGAGCAAAGGTCGTCGGATCCACCGGAATGACTTCAAAACCGTGCTCGGTCATGGCTGTCAAACAGGTCACCGCTACAAAACCATGCTGTTTGTTAGTCGTATAGGTCGCAAGGTCTGCGTGAAGACCTCCTCCACTAAAAATATCATTTCCTGAAATAGCTAGAATCAATTCATTGCTCATACCGAATCTCCTTTAAATATAAGCCATTTGGCGCTGCTGTCGGACCTGCTAGATTGCGGTCCTTTTTTTCTAAAATCAAGTCAATTTGCTCCACCGGCATTCGTCCATTGCCAATCTTTAGCAAGGTTCCCACCATATTGCGGATTTGCTTGTAGAGAAAGCCATTACCTGAAAAGGTAAAGAGAAGGCGATGATTTGCCCTATCCTCAACCAAGCGAGCCTCTGTAATCGTGCGAACCTTGTCTTCCACACTGGTACCCGAAGCAGTAAATCCAGTGAAATCATGGGTCCCCTCCAACTTTTGGATGGCTGCTTGCATCTTGGCCACATCCAAGGGGTAGGGATAGTGGGTGGCATAGTGGCGCATCATGGGGTTCTTGGGGCGACCATAATCCACGATGAATTCGTAAGTCTTGCTGTGCTTCTTGTAACGTGAGTGAAAGTCATCTGCTACTTGCTCCACCCGGATGAAATCAATATCCTCTGGGGTCTGGGTATCGAGGGCAAAGCGGAGCTTCTCCTCATCCCGTGGCTGAGGGAGATCAAAATGGATGACCTGCCCAAGGGCATGGACGCCTGCATCCGTCCGGCCCGCGCCATGGATGGTCACGGGATTTCCTTGATTCAGACGCATTAAGGTCTTCTCGATTTCTTCTTGTACACTACGCGCATGCGGTTGGCGTTGGAAACCTGCAAATAGCGTTCCATCGTAAGAAATAGTTGCTTTGTATCGTGTCATGTTTTTATTTTATCAAGTTCATCCAAGCTGAACAAGGCAGAAAAGCCATGACTGTCCGGGTACAGTTTGGAAGTCAAAAAAAGAACCAAGTCTTTCCTTTTCCATCTCTGGAAAATAGAAAAACTTAGTTCAATCGGGGGGCTGATTAGTCTTCTTTCCGTCCTTTGAGACCCATCCCTGTCGCTCCTAAGATTGCTCCAAGCAAGGCCAACCCTAGGACAGATTCTTGTCCAGTCTCAGGAAGCTGATGGCTAGACGGTGCTTGATTTTGCATCGGTGTTGGCTTAGCCTCTTCTACTGTTTTTTGTTCTGAAGCGACTGGAGCTGGTTGAGCGTTCACAAGTGGCTTCACTTCAGGAGCTACTGGTCTTACTTGATCGTGACCTCCTTGACCAACTTGAGGTAAGTCTGGTTGAGGACTTGGACCATCCTGTAAACCTGGAGTCGGAGTGATCACTTCTGCCTCCTTGGTGCCCACTTCCACAATCTCAGAAACAGCTTCTTTCGAAACTTCTGTTCCTACCACTTGGCGGCTCTTATCAAGAGCAGAGACCGCAACAAATTCACGATTCTGGCCTTTAACACCTGCTTGAACCACTTTTCGTTCACCCTTGGCCAAGTCTGGATTCGTACGTTCGACGACTTCAAAATCTAGTTCTGTTTCAATGATTTCCAAGCTTGGTTTGTCTTCTACCAAGGCTCTGACATCATTTTCTGCTTGACCTCCCACTTGGGTGATTGGTTTCAACTGGCTGAGAGCTTGTGTTAGGCTTGTCACTTGCTCATCTACCTTTTCTTGATGGGCACGACTGACAGTCCAGTTCAATGTATCCAAGACTTTTGCAAGAGCTGAACGAGATTCCTCTGTATAGATGGAAAGATCTGTTGGAACAATTGCAAGGACCGCACGAAGGGCCGTATAGTCAGCTTTGAAATAGTCCTTATTGTGGTTGGCAAATGCTTCCATGACCTGGAAGACTTCTTCTTCCTTGTATTCATTGGCCGGTTCATCTGCCCATATTCCCAACATACTTCCGGACACCGGTAATTTCACATCAGGGTATTTGGTTGAAGCTAATTGTTCAAATGGAACAGTTTCTGAATGTTGGATAGCTTTATCGAGTGGATAGCTTTGATCTCCCCTGTGGCCCAAAACATAGTACCAGTCACCGTTGGTATTGAGGAATTTGTAGCCCTTGTCTGCTAGGTACTGTGGTGATGCGAGGTTATAGCCCCACCATCCTTTAGACCAGTAAGAAATCAAGACATCCTTGTCAAAGGCAACATCATCTTCGTCTCCATAGTAGAAGCCATCGTTAAAGGCCATTGGTTGCAGACCTTTTTCGCGAGCCATAGCTGCGAGACTATTGGAATAGTCCGCAAACTTACCATAGAGCTCATACCATTTGAGATAGTACCAGCCTTGGGCATTGGTGGCATCATTGGCATATTCGTCTGTTCCATAGTTAAAGATCTTAGACTTGCCTTTGAAATAGTCCATGTACTTGCCAATTAGAGCCTTGGTAAAGTTGACGGCTTCTTCGTTGGTTAGATCCATGGTTGTCTTGGAAACTGTATCAAAGGTTGCTTGTGGATGTTCGATACCCAGTTTTTCCATCGCTACCAAGATGGCATCCATATGACCTGGACTATTGACTGCCGGGATTAAGCCAATCCCTTTTGAGCTAGCATAAGCCAGTAACTCATCCATTTCTGCTTGTGTCAAAGCTTGACCATTTGGATCGTCATAGTAGGCCTTGGTACCTTCGAGAAGCGCCTGTTTTACGTCATCGCTGGCATAAGTCTTGCCATTGGCTTCAACCGTCATATCATCGAGCACAAAGCGCATGCCATCATTTCCGACAAGGAGGTGCAAGTCAGTGTAGCCTAGCTCACTAGCCTTATCCACGATTCGTTTCAACTGATCCAGCGAGAAGTATTTGCGTCCTGCGTCAATGGAAATTACCTTGCTCTTAGCTAGTTTTTCAGCAGCTTCCTTGTCTGCCAACTCTTTGGCATAGCTTTCTGTATGGACTAAGGCCTCTTGAGCGGCTTTGAGAGAAGCAATCAGTTCTTTGGCTTCTGCTCGTGTCGTTTCTGCTCCCACTCCTTCTAGCGCCTCTTTTGCTGCTGTAAAGGCTACTAGCGATTCTGGAGTGTAATGGTCCAAATCAGTTGGAGCTTCCGCAAGAGCTTTTTCGACGATTTCAGGGTCCGCTACAAAGTAGTCTGCGTTCTTATCCGCAAAAGCCTGCATGAGCTTGAAGAGAAGCTCTTTTTTGTAGGTTGCAGATGGCGTATCTGCCCAGGCAGCTACCATCCCACCGATAAATGGAACCTTAGCCCCATCATTCTTTTGAACAACATCAATCGCTGATTTAGAAATCCCTTCGAGACCTTGATCGAGATTGTACCAACCTGATCCAGCCTTGTCACGACCAAGGACATAGTACCAAGCATCATTGGTGTTAAGAATTTGATGGCCTAGTTCAGACAAGAATTTTGAAGAAGCCACATCATAGCCGTTCCAACCACCTGTCCAGTAGGAAACAATGATATCTTTATCAAAGGTTCCGTAGGAGGTATCGCCATTGTAGTAGATACCGTCGTTGAAGGCCATTGGTTTCATCTTGTGTTTTTTCACAATAGCCGCTAGATCATTGGCATATTGGATGAATTTTTCGTAGCCTTTATCTGGATAGCCTTCATCTGGCCAATGCTTGCTAGCTTGGAGAACCTGCCAACCATGAGCATCCGTTGCATCATTGGCATATTCGTCCAAACCGATGTTAAAGATGTCTGTCTTGCCACTGAAATAAGCCGCATACTTATCCACCAAAGCTTTGGTGAAATCTAGGGCTTTTTGGTTGTCTAAATCAACGGTCCGTTCTGACTTTTTCGTGCCAAAGTAATTAAAGTGAGGGTTTTCGATCCCTAATTGCTCCATAGCGGTTAGGATTGCATCCATGTGCCCTGGGCTATTAATTGTTGGAATCACGCCTATATTCTTGGATTTAGCATAAGCCAAAATGTCATCCATTTGAGCCTGCGTCAAGGCTGTTCCATTTGGATCGTCATAGTAAGCTTTGGTTCCTTTTTCAACTGCCTCTTTGACCGCTTGACTTGAGTAGGATGCATCTCCTACTTGCAAGGACATGTCATCAAGGACAAAGCGCAAACCATCATTTCCCACTAAGAGATGTAGGTCGGTATAGCCCGTCTTACTGGCTTCATCAATGATTTCCTTGATTTGATCCGGTGAGAAGTACTTGCGACCCGCATCAATAGAGATGACTTTTTTCTTGGCCAATTTTTCTTCTTGTTCAGGATCTTTAGCGGGTGTTTCAGTCGCTGCTGTCACTGGTTGAGCTGCTACATCAGCTTCTGTGACAGAGATCGCTTCTTCACGAATCAAGCGATCAAGATCAGATGCGCGCAATTCTCGATCAGGTAGGGTCGGCTGACTTTGATCAACGATTGGAGCAGGAACAATTGGTTTTTCTACTACCGGCTGAGGAGCTTCCTCCGTAGCAGAAAGAGGCAAGTCTCCTTCACTTGGCTGTGTCGGTAGAGTCGTTGCAGGGCTTTCTGTAACGCTTGGCGTATCTGCTGCTACGACTTGACCGCTAGCAAAAAAGCCAACTAGTACCGAAGCAACTCCTACAGTATACTTGCGAATAGCATAACGTGGTTGATGTGATTTCATCAGGACCTCCTAAAATTTGTTTTGTGTAAACGCTTACTTCCAGTCTATCTAGAAAGCAGGCCCTCGTCAAGCCTTCTTTGAAAGGTTCTTTAATTAAGAGAAGAAGCTATAAAATTTTATCCCTATAATTCATTAAAACTAGCGGACAAAAAAAGAGCTTGGCTCTTAAAACCAAACTCTTTATTGATGTATTCTAAAAACAAAGGCTCTAAGTACCTGATTTCTGTCTCTTAGCGCAGTGGTTGATTGCTCAAAACACTGTTTTGAGGTGATGGATAGGGATTGCGAAGCAAGGCCCTTCCTAATCAACTGTGCGGGGGCAGGACTACGAAATCGAGACTGCGTCTACCGATTTCTGTCTCTTAGCGCAGTGGTTGATTGGAACTACTCCTACCTGCGGTACTCGTACTTCCTAATCAACTGTGTGGGGGCAGGACTACGAAATCGAGACTGCGTCTACCGATTTCTGTCTCTTGGCGCAGTGGTTGATTGGAACTACTCCTACCTGCGGTACTCGTACTTCCTAATCAACTGTGCGGGGGCAAAACTACGAAATCAAACTCTTCGAGTTACTGATTTCTGTTTTGCTCCCTATATTGCCCAATCTCCGTTGCGGAAGACTGGGACGCGGGTACCGTCTTCTCGGATGCCGTCTATATCCATTTGGCTTGAGCCAATCATGAAGTCAACGTGGACGTCTGAGCGGTTAAGGCCGGCTGCTTCGAGTTCTTCTTCTGTGAACTCTGCTCCACCTTCTACGCTGGTGGCATAGGCTGCCCCGATGGCCAAGTGGTTAGAGGCATTTTCATCAAAGAGGGTGTTAAAGAAGGTAATACCTGATTGGGAAATTGGGCTTGGGTCTGGTACGAGGGCACATTCACCCAAGGCACGCGCTCCCTTGTTTTTGAAGACCAAATCTTTCATAACTTGATCGCCCTTTTCAGCTGTAATATCCACAATTTCTCCATTTTCAAAGGTCACTTTGATGCCTTCGATGATGTTCCCATTGTAGCTAAGCGGTTTTGTAGAAGTGACATATCCTTCTGCACGACGGAAGTCAGGAGCTGTGAAGACCTCTTCTGTCGGCATGTTTGGCAAGAAACCTTCGCCTTGGGCATTGATAGCCCCGGCAGATTCCCAGACGTGTTTTTTTGGCAAGCCAAGGGTCAAATCGGTGCCTGGTGCTGTGTAATGAAGGGCTGAGAATTGTTCTTTATTAAGTGTATCTGCCTTGCTCTTCAAAATAGCAGCATGCTCTTCCCAAGCCTTGACTGGATCTTCTTCGTACACCCGGCAGGTCTTGAAGATTTGATCCCAAAGGAGATCCACTGCTTCTTCGTCGCTCGCCGCATTTGGGAAGACTTTTTTCGCCCATTCTAAACCAGCTGCTGCAGCAACTGTCCAGCTGACCTTGTTGGATTGAGTAGCGATGCGCATTGGTTTCATAGCCATTCCCAAAGCCTTGGCAGAAGCAGAAAGTTTCTCTGCATCGACGCCGTTCAAGGCACCTGGATCAGAAGAACGGACACCCAAACGACTAGCCTTGTGTTCCAAGAGGTAGTTCATCTCTGCAATCTTGTAGTCAGGCACATTGTCCAAGCGATCCATCGGTGCATGGAGGAATTTTTCCCGGGTAGTAAAATCATCTGCCCATTGGACAATGACTTCGTGGGCCCCCAAGGTATAAGCTTCCTTAACGATTAGGTGGGCCAATTCTCTTTGTTCCACATCGATGTTCAAAGCCAAGGTATGGCCAGGTTGCACGTTGATGCCGTTCGCCACCAACAATTTTGCGTATTTTTCTAAGTTTTCTTTAAAATTTGGTAAAACCATGTTCAATCCTTTTCTATATTAATCCTTTAAGAGTGACAAGAGGTTTGCTACCACGACAGTGGTGCAGACCAGGCCAGTTACTTTTAAAATTGTATCAGTATTTAGCTCTAATTGATAGCTAAATGTCTTTTGAGCAGGTTTGTCTTCTGCAAAAATTTTTACTCTCATCGTTCTATTCCTTTCTTAGCATCCTCCTCACCTATATAAAGGCCTCGTGCCTCTGGGCTATTGGTAAGAATATCGAGATAGGTTTCATAATCATCGGACAGGGGCTTTCCTAAAGAAATATCTTGCTCTGGATTCACATTTTTCCCATAAAGATAGCAAAGGTAGAGACGCTCATTGAGTGTTGGAAAGACTTCTAGAGACATGAGCTCAGCCTGACTGACCCGCTCCCAATCTTGCTCTTGGATATCTGGTAGGATATAGGCTTGGAAGAGTCCCATCAGAGGATTATCCTCTGGTTGGCCACTTTCCTTATCCGCCTCAACCAAAGAAAGCCGATGACCAAAACCAGCTACTTGACGCTCCTGTCCCTTCACCGAAACCGTAATCGGATGCCCTCCCATATGGCTATAAATCCATTCTTTAGGCAACCGATAATCTAAGAGAGGCTCAAGATCTTTGACAATTGTTACAGGACTAGAGCGTAGAAACTGACGAGTGACTGCTTTACAAAAGAGAATATTCTCCTCTTTCAAGGTCACTCCCTTCCAGTTATTTTCCTCCTTGAAATGGTTAAAAAATACCAGATAGGGCTCTCGCACCATTTGTGCTAAGACATAAACACCATTTCGTAGGCGAATGGAAATGACTTTCCCTGACTTCCAGGGTGTTGCTCTTTTTTTCTTTTCTATCATTAACCAACCTCAAACCGAGCGAGGATCGTTGAATCCATCAAAATAAATCACTGTGACTTCCTGTCCTCAGCAAGTTTAAAATCAATTCATCCTTGTCCACTTTATACACCAAAAGCCAATCCGGCTGGATATGACACTCCCGAACACCTTGGAAATGCTTGGAATCAGTCAATTGATGGTCACGATATCTGACAGGAAGTTCTTTTTCTTGAATCAGAAAATGCAAGACTTCTTCAAACAAATCTGCTTTCAATCCACGCCTCATTGCCACCTTAAAATCTTTTTTAAACTGTTTATGATAGCGAATCTTAAGCACGCAAGTCCTCCATCAAGTCTGAGACAGATTCAAAAGACCGACTCATATTCCGATTTTGCTCTACATCCGTGACGACTTGAAGCAATTTCCTGTTTTCATCTATCTTTACATCAAACGGTAGACCCTGATATTGAATAGCCTGACGGAGGAAAATGTTGATGGCTGTAGTCATATCCATCCCTAAATGGTTAAAAACCTGTTGAGCCTGCTCCTTGACCTCACTATCCAAACGAATACTCATACTCGTCTTTGACATATTCTCACCTTCTTTCTATTGATTATTGTAACAAAAAAGAAGGCTTTTGTAAATTCATTGGATATACAACAGATGTCTATAAGCCAAAATATAGTAAAGAAATAAAATTAATGTCCCAAATATGGGAGATCTCAGCCTGAGTTTTAGTTTTAGAATATAATGTTGCTATCATAGATTAAGAGGTGAAAAATATGAACCAGATTACGAAACAATATAAATTACTATATTTCTTGCTCATTTTATTAAGTCTGACAAGTGCTCTTTTAATGACATTCTTCTCTCTGCAATTAGGAAGAATACTTGATAGTATATCTAATTCAAATAGTGGATTACTCTTTCATATCACTATTTCTGTAGGTTCGATTTTACTGTGGTTCTTGATTTCTTGTTCCTATTCCTATCTTAAAAACCAATATGTAAAAAAAGTTATTTTAGATCTAAAAAGGTGTCTCTTATTACATTATTTATCGCGTGAATTTAACCAAATTGACAACCGTAACCATTCAGATTTCTTAAATAATATCACCAAAAACAGTGATCTTATTCAAGAAAATTTATTAATCCCTAAGATCTCTCTAATTGCAAATTTAGGGAGCCTTATCATGAGTGTGGTTGCTATTATCTATATAGAATGGCGATTAGCATTAGTCTTTCTTTTATTGTCGAGTATAACGATTTTTCTATCACAAATTCCTGGAAAGTTAATGACTAAATCAACTAATAATTATTCTCTACAAAATAATCACTATTTGTCAAAAATGACAAACTTTATTAATGGTTTTGAACAAATTAAGTTATTAAATATTCAAAGCTGGACCCAAGAAAAAATTCAGGGAATCAGTTTAGAATTTGAAGAGTCCAGAAAAACATATCAATTCTTAAAAGACTTAGCTTCAACTACTGGAATTTTACTAAGTTTTGGCTCTCAACTATCCTGTATGGTCGCTGGTATCTTTTTTGTAAGAAATAACTTACTGACTATTGGACTACTAGTAGCAAGTATTCAATTATTAAACGGTGTTTTTGCTCCATTACAATCTATTCTTTACAATAAAAATTTAATCAGCAGTAGCAAGTCCATTATTGATAATATCCAAGAAAATCTATATGAGACAAATCATGGAACTTTCCATAAAACAAGTACAATTGATTGTGATAACATTTCGACTATTTCTATTAGCCAATTATATTATGAAATTGAAAATAGAATATTATTTGATCATTTTTCCTATGAATTTAAAAAAGGCAAGCGCTATGCGATTATCGGTGCTTCAGGAACTGGGAAAACAACTTTAGTAAAATTAATACTAAATTATTATCCAAAAAATCTTTATGATGGAGAAATAAAAATCAACGGAAAACAGAATATTGATATTCCCTCAGAGGAGTTATATAAAGATATTGCGTTTGTGCAAAAAAATGACTTTCTAATTGAAGGCAATATTCTAGAGAATATCAAATTGGCTAGAAACCTTCATTTAACTGAAAAATTAAGAAAATCCTTAGGTTTTAATGAAGACTTCCTTCGTAAAAACCTAGCTCAATCAAACCAAATCATTTCAGAAGGAGAAAAGCAACGAATTGATTTAGCTAGGTTTTTAGTCAAAACATATTCAGTTTATATATTTGACGAACCTACAAGTAACCTTGATCCAATAAAAGCAAAAGAAATAATGGACTACATTCTATCCATTAAAGATGCAATTGTTATTGTCATTACTCATGATCAAAATCCAGAAATATTGGAAGAGTTTGATCACGTTATTACCTTATAGATAAATGGCCTAGTCTATTAAATGAATGATGTGTTTCTCAAAGTATTCTTTGTAATTTTTGTAGATTGTTTTATTGAAGAGTTCGAAAATTTTTAAAGCTTCTTCGATTTTTAAAAGTGATTTTTGATTATGATAGAATTTCAGTTCCAAATATCCATCTAAATATAGCAAAATAGTTTGTTCAAAAAAATCTGTGGAATCCGCTAATATATTCTTCGTAGCCTGTTTTAAAAATAAAGATTCCTCATATAAGTCGTTCTCAATCATTATAATCAAAGAATTGAGAAGTAGTTGAATGAGAGATTGTCTATTTCTAGGTATAGAACTATACAATTTCCCTTTTTTGAGTGCCTCTTTGGCATATCTAAATAATAAATCTGGAGATAGAACACGACAGCAATTTCCAAGGATGAGCGTTTCGTAATAACCCCAGTTTTCAACAGAAAATAAATAGTTTGTAAGATAAGAGGCGTCTTGACGACTCAATTGATGATTCTTATCCATTCCCGAAACAATACTTTCGATGAAAATAGCATTTAATTTATGGTAATGAGAATTTGTCTCATGAAAAAGTTCTATTTCTTTCTCTACCATATCTAGTAATGCTTGAGCATCTTCATTATATGCAGCCTGTTTAACAGAAGCTATTAAGGTATTAAAATCCGAAGGTTGATAATGATTACAGATAAGCAGAAATTCTTCTAGTGTTACTCCTATTCTTTCAAGAAGATACAATAACTTAAAGACAGAAATCTCTGTTTCTCCTAATTCAAATCTAGATATTTGAGATTTTGAAATTTCAGCACCTGCTAACGAAGAAATAGAAATCCCCTTTTCTTCTCTTATTTTCCTATAAGTTTCACCTAAAATCATACTTATCTCCATTCCATATCGAAAAGTTATTAAGGTATAGCAAACACTACTTCCGTTAAGCTTACTCTTGTTTGAGAGTATCATTATTAGTAATTTATAGCAATCATTTTTGATAATTTCAATATATAACTTCCTAAAGTTATAGTCTTTGGATAAAAACTTACTTATACTCTATTATATCTAAAAACCAGTAGAAATGAAAATCATAAAAAATCATCTCTACTGGTTTTACTGTTAAGTCTTAATTAGATGAAACTTAGTCGGCTTATTTGAACAAGTTGACTTTAAATTAGAACAAATCATCAAACAAACTCAACTGATTATCCTCTGGCATATTGCCAAGGATTCCCATCTCGTCCATCTTTTCCACTAAGGTTGAGGAGACACCGCCACGTTTGCGCAACTCTGTTTTAGAGAGGAATTCTCCTTCTTTGCGAGCTCGCACAATCTGCTTGGCGACGTTTTCTCCCAATCCATCCATGGCGACAAATGGTGGGATAAGGGTGTCTCCATCGATGATGAATTCCGTTGCATCACTGCGATAGAGGTCTAGCTTCCCAAACTTGAAGCCGCGCTCCCACATCTCATTGACAATTTCAAGGGTGGTGTAGAGGTCAATTTCCACATTGGAAGCTTCGTTGTTCTTGCGTTTTTCAGCAATCTCCTTCATCCGCGCTTTCACGGCTTCTAGGCCTGCACCCATAGTCTTGATATCAAAGGCCTTTGCACGGATTGAGAAGTAAGCACAGTAATAATAGAGCGGATGATGAACCTTAAAGTAAGCCACCCGCAAGGCCATCATAACGTAGGCTGCCGCATGGGCTTTAGGGAACATGTACTTGATTTTTCCACAAGACTCGATGTACCATTCTGGGACATTGTTAGCCTTCATGGCCTCGATATAGCCATTGCGCTCTTCTTCAGGAATCTTGAGCCACATGCCTTTCCGCACCCGCTCCATGATGGTAAAGGCCATTTTTGGATCTAGGCCAGCGTGCATGAGGTAAACCATGATGTCATCCCGACAGCCGATAACGGTCGATAGGTCCGCAATCC
Organism: Streptococcus sp. 1001283B150225_161107_H12; assembly: GCF_015552665.1. Taxonomy (NCBI): domain Bacteria; kingdom Bacillati; phylum Bacillota; class Bacilli; order Lactobacillales; family Streptococcaceae; genus Streptococcus; species Streptococcus sp. 1001283B150225_161107_H12. The sequence continues at coordinate 18,991 of NZ_JADNFC010000004.1, forward strand.
CCGCCTTGATCAAGTCTTGGGCATTTCCCAACCATACGTCGGTACCGTGAGACAGACCTGACAGCTGAAGCAACTCGGCAAAGGTGGTCGGATGGGTTTCATCCACCATCCCCCGAACAAAGTTGGTCCCAAACTCTGGGATTCCCAGCATACCGGTTGAGGTACCGATTTGCTCCGGTGTGACTCCTAAGATATCGGTCCCTGAGAAAAGGGCCATGACACCTGGATCATCCATAGGAATATCATTTGGATCAATGCCTGATAAGTCCTGGAGTTTCCGAATCATGGTCGGATCATCGTGTCCCAGGACATCGAGCTTGAGGACGTTCTCATCGATATCGTGGAAGTTAAAGTGAGTGGTTTGCCATTCGGCTGTCACATCATCTGCTGGATACTGAACAGGGGTGAAGTCATAGACATCCATGTAGTTAGGAATAACGACGATTCCCCCTGGGTGCTGACCGGTCGTCCGTTTGACCCCAGCGGCACCTTGGGCCAGACGTTCTACCTCTGCATCCCGGTAGTACTTGCCATAGTCCCGCTCATAGCCCTTGACAAATCCATAGGCTGTCTTGGCCGCAACCGTACCTACTGTTCCTGCCCGGAAGGCGTATTCTTCCCCAAAAATATCACGGACATCCAAGTGGGCACTCGGCTGGTCTTCCCCTGAGAAGTTCAAATCGATATCGGGTACCTTGTCCCCATCAAAACCAAGGAAGGTCTCGAACGGAATATCTTGGCCGTTTTTGCTAAGCTGGTGTCCACAGCTTGGACAGTCTTTATTAGGCATATCAAAGCCTGAACCATAAGAACCATCCGTGATAAACTCACTGTACTGGCATTGGCCACAGACATAGTGAGGCGAGAGCGGATTAACCTCGGTAATCCCGATCATGGTCGCTACGAAACTGGATCCAACAGATCCCCGTGAACCCACCAAGTAACCCCGTTCATTGGAGCGATGCACCAAGAGTTGGGAAGCCAGATAGATCACGGCGAAGCCATTCCCCAGGATAGAGGTCAATTCTTTTTCAATCCGTAAATCAACAATATCAGGTAGCGGATTGCCATAGATTTCAAAGGCCTTCTGATAGGTCAATTCGGCAACTGTTTCTTCAGCCTTGTCAATAAATGGGGTATACAAGTCTCCTTTAACCACTTCAACGGGTTCAAAGATTTCTGCCAGGTCGTTGGTGTTTTCAATGACAATCTTGCGCGCCAAGTCTTCCCCTAGAAAGGCAAATTCATCCAGCATTTCATTGGTTGTGCGGAAATGGGCTTTTGGCAGGGGTGCTGGTTGAGCGTTTTCCCCATGACCGATAGTCCGGTTGATGATAGCTCCTTGCCCGAGACTGCGGACAATGATTTCTCGATAGATCTCATCCTCGGGCTCAAGGTAGTGGACATTTCCTGTCGCGAGGACCGGCTTGCCAAGGCGATCTCCCACCTCAATCAAGCTCTTGATGATAGTTTGGAGCTCATCCATATCTTTGACCTGCTCTTTGGCAATGAGGGGCGCATAAATGGCTGGAGGCATCACCTCAATAAAGTCATAATACTTGGCTACTTCTACTGCTGCGTCAACTCCTTGAGAGACGACCGCATCAAAGACCTCTCCTTCAGAACAAGCCGATCCCAGGATCAACCCTTCCCGATGGGCATCTAAAACTGTCCGGGGAATCCGAGGAACGCCCTCAAAATATTGAGTATTGGAAAGAGAGACCAATTTGAACATATTTTTCAAGCCGATCTGGTTCTTGACATAGATGGTTGCGTGTTTGACCCGTGCCTTTTTGTAGGAATCCGGACTAATTAGATCCAAATTCAGCTTAGCTAAATTGGTCACGCCATGTTTTTCGGCTACATCCTTGATAAAGATGAAGAGCAAGCGGCCCGTCGCTTCCGCATCATAGTTGGCCATGTGGTGGTGTTCCAAGGCAACCCCAAACCGCTTGGTCAAGGGCCCCAAACCATGACGCTTGTACTCTGGATAGAGGTTCCGAGCGAACTCTAGTGTATCAATTACTGGCTGAGTGATTTTGGGAAGGCCATGACGCTCATAGTTGGCATTCATGAAACCCACGTCAAAAGTGGCATTATGGGCAACCAAAACCGCATCCTGACAGAATTCCTGGAACTCCTCCAAGACCTGTTTCAAAGGTTTGGCATTACGAACATGATCATCGGTAATGCCTGTCAGGTCCGTTGTAAAGGCGGAAATGGGATGCCCTGGATTGATGAACTCATCGAATTCGGCAATAATATTGCCCTTGTGCATTTTAGAAGCGGCAACCTGAATCAGATCATTGTAAATCGCTGAGAGTCCTGTCGTTTCCACGTCAAAAACCACATAGGTTGCTTCATGAAGGTCTAAATCGACTTCATTGTAAGTAATCGGCACGCGGTCTTCGACAATATTGGCTTCCATCCCATAGATAAGTTGGATACCAGCCTTTTTAGCCGCCTTGTAACCATGAGGGAAGGACTGCACATTGCCGTGATCGGTAATGGCAAGAGCCTTGTGGCCCCATTTGGCCGCTTTTGCGACTAACTCCTCTACCTCAGGTAGGGCATCCATGGTCGACATATTGGTATGGGCATGGAACTCGACCCGACGCTCGCCTTCTGGCATCAGATCCTTGCGCTCATAGTGGACCACTTCTTGAACATCCTGGACATTCATGGTCAAATCTCGCGTAAAGTTATTGACCTCGATATTCCCACGGACCCGCAACCAAGAGTTTTTCTTGATCATGTCAAACTTCTGAGCTTCTTCTTCGTTTTTAGCCCATTTTTGAAGCGAAAAACTGGAAGTATAGTCGGTCATCTTGAAATTGATCAAGACCCGACCTGTCCGAGTCACCTTTTGCTCAACATCAAAAACCACTCCTTCAAAGACAATGCGGTTCTCTTCTGTCGTGACATCGATCATAGGAGTGACCTCTGCCTTATCCAGCTTGGGCTTAGCCACAGCCTTTTTGGCCTTGAAATCAAAGGCTGGTTTTTCTTCTGCTGGTGGTGGGGCCATTTGAGACAAGGACTCCATGGCCCGCAGAGTTTCTTCGTTAGCTGCTTGGAAGATTTGATCCTTCTCAGCCTCGAAGGCTTGCTGGAGTTCTTCTGTCAACTGGTCATCCGCCTCGACCCGACACTGGAAATGGGGAAAGCCAAACTTGGTCAATTGACTAGCAAGATTAGGCAGATGGTTTTTCCGGTGGTGCTCCGTATCCACAGATGAGGGGCCACTAATAATCAGCTCTTCTCCTTGAGAGCGAACTTGCAGGTGTTGATACATGCTCTTAAAGCCCTGACTCGCACAGGGACCATCTTCAAAAGCCTCCTGATAATAGGCTTGCAAGAGCTCCTCACTAAAAGTTGGATTCTTTACCTGAATCTCAAACACCGCTCGATTTCCTGTCTTTGAAAACTCCTCAGCCAAGCGGTTTTTGAGCTCCTGAAAAATCGTGATGGGAAGAATTTCGGCAAAAATAAAACGAAATTCCCAAACACGACTGAGCTTATGGACGATGACCTCTTGGATTTCAGCCCCTTCAAAAGCTTCTGATTCAAGCATTTCCAAAGGCATTCCCAACTGATTCATTAAGATTTCAAACTTGTTTGACATGATATTTCCTCGTACAGTAGTGACCCTATTTTACCATAAATCGGCCTGTTTTTCGACAGAAAAAGAATGGGGCCAGATGCGAGCTCCTACACAATTAGCGAGTCATTTTTCACGGGGCTCAGTTATGATATAATAGAACAGAATATTTATTAAAAGGAGCCCTCACTGTGAAGAAAATTTTACTAGCCGGTGCCTGTCTGCTAACCCTGACTGCCTGTAGCACGCCTAGTCAGAATCAGCTAGAAAACAAACCCAAGCAAACTCAGAGTCAACAGAAAGCCAAAGAAGAAAAGGTGAAGACGAAAACTTTTTCAAGGGCATTAAGTGCTGATGTCGTCACTAAAATCAAAGTCTACTATCTAAAAGATAAGGTGACTGCTTTTTCTTTCATTCATGAAAAAGAGATCCCTGAAGAGGAAAAAGATAAAAGCCGTGAAGAGCTAGCTGACTTTTATCAGGAAGACATGGAAAGCAGTCCCTATTTTGAAGCGATGAACAAAGCCAAAGGAATTGAGTTAAAAGTTCTAATTTCTGCAGATAAAAAAACGGTTCGGCAATTTGTCACATTTGATTTGGCCAAGATGGATGTAGATGAAGCGGCGGCAGCTTTGGGCGTGACAGACCAAAAAGGGAGCCTCTTTGAAAAACTAAAAGATAAACCTGAAGACTTTTTTGAAGCTATCGAAGAGCAAGGTTTGACAGAAGAAGAATAAAGCTTTCTAATTCATTTTTGAACGTATACCTATTCGCAAATTTTCGTCTATTTTTTAATCTGAGTTCCTTACTCTAGTTCTATTCACTATAAATTTAAAGGAGTTTTTATGCGCCTCACTAAAAAAACAGTTCTGATTGCTATCGCTTCTCTTGCCGTTTTAGGCTTATGTCTATGGGGAGGAAGTTTGTATCTCACTAGGCAAAATGCCCTGAAACGATTCGATGAAAATTTTATTCACTATCAAGCAAAAAGTGATGACCATCAAACTTTTATTGCACAAGACATCAACAGAAAAGAAGTCTATAATTTATCCTATTCTCCTACTAAAGAAACTGTTGCCATAACGAAAACAATTAAAAAAGGGGATATCTATTCTTCTGATTACCTTTACGGACCAACGACAGTCTATGATATCAAACAAACCGCTGATCGCTATACCATCATCACTTCAGGACATCCCATCCTCGTCGACTTTGGAACGACTTCAGTCAAGGTAACTTATAACAAAGACAGTTTTGAAATACCTTACTCTGAGTTGTCTTTTGGAGAGTCTTTCCCTAGCGAAGAGAACTAGATCGCTACTTCTCTAGATTACCACTCTTGAACACTGAACTAACCAAGCTATTAGCTATGGTTAGTTTTTTTTGCAAAAAATTGTTTTTAACCTATTCAGCTCGAGGGTAAAGTCTTCCGAATAGCAATAATCCTCTTAGCGCTTCGAAAAGTCAGGATTACAGCTGTTTCTTCAGCAAAAGAAAACTGCCAGGTATAACTGGCAGTTTAGCTTATTTATTTAAAATTGAAAGGGTTTCAAGCAGGTTGTCTGCATGCACTTCAATCGTGTCGCCTGAAGCTTTAATTTTCACTTCTACGACACCGTCAGCTGCTTTCTTCCCAACAGTGATGCGGATTGGCAAGCCAATCAAGTCACTATCGCTAAATTTAACACCGGCACGTTCGTTACGATCGTCGACCAAGACTTCGTAGCCAGCCTTGACCAATTGGTCTTCGATCTTGCTAGTCAATTCAAGACTTGCTTCGTCCTTGACATTGACTGGAATCAAGTGCACATCAAACGGTGCTAATTCTTTAGGGAAGTTGATGCCCCAAGCGTAACGGTATTCACCTTTTGGAGTTTTGTTCACAAAGAGGCGAGCGTGTTGTTCCATGACTGCTGAAAGGAGACGACTCACACCGATACCGTAGCATCCCATGATGATTGGGACTGCACGACCATTTTCATCCAAGACATCCGCTCCCATACTTGCTGAGTAGCGAGTTCCTAGTTTGAAAATATGACCAATCTCGATCCCACGTGCAAAGTTGAGAACGCCTTGTCCGTCTGGTGAGATTTCCCCCTCACGAACTTCACGGATATCGACATACTCGGCAGTGAAGTCACGACCTGGGTTGACACCCGTCAAGTGGTAGCCATCTTCGTTGGCACCAACAACCGCATTGCGGCTATCTTGCACCTTGCGGTCAGCAATGATTTTAACATTTTCTGGAAGATTGACTGGGCCAAGTGAACCAAAGTCCGCTCCCAACAATTCTTTCACTTCTGTCTCAGTTGCAGGTTCCAAGAAGTCTGCTCCAAGGTGGTTTTTCAATTTGACTTCATTGAGTTGGTCATTGCCGACGAGTAGGGCTACAACTGGCTCCTCGTCTGCGATATAAACCAAGGTCTTGATAGTTTGCTCTTCAGAGATGTTCAAGAAGGCTGCGACTTCATCAATCGATTTGACACCTGGTGTTTCCACGCGAGTCACTTCTTCTTCCGTCACAACACGGTTGCTTGGTTTGTAGGCGTTGGTTGCCATTTCCAAGTTGGCCGCATAGCTTGACTCACTTGAGTAGGCAATGGTATCTTCACCAGAAACCATCCATTTGAGCAATTCTGCCTTGATTTCTTCTTGCACTTCTGCAGGAATCTCGTCAAATGATGCAACAGACTTGTCTAACACCACCCAACGGTCAAGGTCTGTACGCGAAGGAGTAATGGCCATAAATTCTTGGCTGTCCTTACCACCCATAGCACCACCATCACCGATGATGGCTTTAAAATCCAAACCACTGCGAGTGAAGATACGCTCGTAGGCTGCCTTGTATTCATCATAGGTCACATCCAAGCTATCGTAGTTAGCGTGGAAGCTGTAGCCATCTTTCATGATGAACTCACGGGTCCGAAGAAGTCCATTACGTGGACGTTTTTCATCACGATACTTAGGCTGGATTTGGTAGAGATTCAATGGTAATTGCTTGTAAGACTTGACAGAATCACGGACAATCGCTGTAAAAGTTTCTTCGTGAGTTGGACCCAAGATAAAGTCTGACTTCTCACGATTTTTCAATTTGTACAAGTCTTCCCCGTAAGTTTCATAACGGCCAGATTCGCGCCAAAGATCCGCACTGAGAAGGGCAGGAGCCAACATCTCAACGGCACCAATCTTATCAAATTCCTGGCGCATGATCTTCTTAGCTTTTTCAATCACACGATTTGCAAGTGGCAAATATGAATAAACACCTGCTGATACTTGACGAACATAACCAGCACGGAGCATCAAAGCGTGGCTGATGACCTGCGCATCACTTGGCATTTCGCGAAGTGTTGGAATAAGCATTTTACTTTGTTTCATTCAGATTCATTCCTTTTCTATTTCAAAAATAATTTCATTATATCGTTCCAAGTCACGGCAATCATCAAGATAACCATGACTGCCACTCCAGCAAGGGTCAAGTAGGTTTCTACCTCCTGCTTCAGCGGTTTTCTACGGACAAGCTCGATCAGATTGATCAAGATTTTTCCACCATCCAAGGCCGGAATGGGGATCAAGTTAAAGATTCCGATATTGATGGACAACATGGCCATCAGGGACAGGATAGCTGGAAGTCCTAGCTCCGCTGCTTGTGAACTAGCTTTGTAGATCGCTACCGGACCACCCAACTTGTTCAAACTAAAGTGGAAGATAATATCCTTCAAGGCCGTTAAGATACGACTTGCTGTGTACCAAGTATCTGTCACACCTGAGAGAAGCTTATCGAAAAAGCCGGTCTTAACGGCATTAATCACACCGATATAATAGCGTCCACCATCTTCTTCTGGTTGGACCGTCACTTTTTGAGTCTTCCCGTCTCGTTCATAGGTGATCGTTACTTCTGGATTTTTTCCTTGGTTACGGGTTGCCTTCTGGACAGAATCGGTCAACTCATCCCAATTGGAAACCTTGTATTCATTGATCTGAACGATCTGGTCATTGTCTTTCAAACCGGCCTTAGCCACTACTCCTTGAGGAACAACTCGAACATGGTTGCTGTAGTAGTCCACTGCTCCTCCCTGCATAAAGGCGAGAAGAGAGTACACAACAATACTTAAGATAAAGTTGTTCATCGGACCAGCAAAGTTGGTAATCAGTCGTCCCCAGATACTAGCATTTTGATACTGCACATCCAGAGGGGCAATCCGTACTTCTGTCCCATCTTCCTCAACGATAGTTGCATCATGGTGGACAGGATAGGTTTTGGTCTCTTCGATGACGATTCCTGTAATCTGAAGTTTATTCTCAAAATCAAAATCTGTGACATTCATGGGGAGAGCTGTCTGGTCGATATTTTTTCCAGAAAGGTTGATCCGAACAACAGTTCCCTCAGGGTTCAAAGTCAGACTGACAGGCGTTCCTGTCTTAATCTCTGTCGTATCTTCGCCCCATCCTGCCATACGAACATAGCCGCCCAGCGGAAGGATTCGAATGGTATAGGCTGTTCCGTCCTTGCCCACATGCGCAAAAATCTTTGGCCCCATCCCAATCGCAAACTCACGGACCAAGATGCCTGATTTCTTTGCAAAATAGAAATGGCCAAACTCATGCACCAGAACAATGACGCCAAAAATGATAATAAAGGCAATAAATTGCATACACGCTCCTTCGTTTTATCTGATGATTATACGATTATTGTTTAAAATAGACCAAAGAATAGCATCAGTGGGAAAACAAAAATCAAGCTATCAAATCGATCCAAGACACCACCGTGACCAGGGATAAAACGGCCAGAGTCTTTCACTCCAAAATGGCGCTTGATGGCACTTTCGACGAGGTCACCAAACTGAGCTGCTATACTGAAAAGAATGGTAAAGAGAATCATGGTTACCCAACCGTAAGATCCCGCAACAGTACGATCTAGGATCATAAAGATCATCGTCACAACGACTGCACAAGCAATCCCGCCTAGACTTCCTTCAACAGTCTTATTAGGTGACACTCTTGGCAAGAGTTTTTTCTTACCGAATTGGCTCCCAATAAAGTAGGCCCCTGAATCCGTAGCCCAAACAATAAAGAGGGCCAAAAGAATTTTATCCACACCTGCTAAGCGCGCCTGAATCAAGGCGTGGAATCCAAAGCCGACATAAAAGCTAGAGGCGATTGGATAGACAACCTCATCATAGGTATAGCCTTGTGCTAAGACAGTTGTCCCCATCAATAGCAAGACCAAGAGCCCGTAGGCGATGAAATTGCCACCTGCTGGCAAGAAAGGAAGGTAACTCTCTAAAGGCAGGGCTAACACAAGAGCTGCTAGCATAGCCAAGGCTCCTTCGATGGTTTCGGTCTGCAAGCCTTTCATCTTCAACAATTCATGAACACCCAACATAGCGATGAGTCCCACTACAATCTGAAAAACAACTCCTCCAACAAGGACGACTGGAATAAAGAAAGCTAAGGCGATTCCTCCAAAAATCACTCGCTTCTGTAAATCTTTTCTCATCTATTTCTCTCCTATACACCACCAAAGCGTCGATGACGATGGCTGTATTCTTCTATTGCATCATGCAAGGCCTTTTCTCCAAAATCTGGCCACATCACATCGGTAAAGTAAAGCTCACTATAGGCCGCTTGCCAAGGCAAAAAGTTACTCAAGCGAAGCTCCCCACTTGTCCGAATAATCAGGTCAGGATCTCGCAAGTCCTTGGGTAGACTACTGGTATACAGATAATTGGCAATGGTCTCTTCTGTAATATCACCCGGATTTAAGTGCGCATCGAGAACTTCCTGGGCGATTTGTTTGACTGCTTGGGTCAGTTCCGCCCGTCCTCCATAGTTCAAGGCAAAATTCAAAATCAAGCCTGTATTGGAGTGGGTTAACGCCTCTGCCTTTTCCAGAGCCTCTAAGGTTTCCTTTGGAAGACGGGAAACCTCGCCAATCATCTGGATCTTCACATTATTTCTATGAAGTTCTGGAACAAAGCGATCGTAAAATTCAACTGGAAGATTCATGATAAAACTCACTTCCTGTTGAGGACGCGTCCAGTTTTCAGTTGAGAAAGCATAGACCGTTAGAGCTTTCACTCCCATCTCCTTGGCTGCGATGGTTACTTCTTGCAGAGCCTCCATGCCTGCCTTGTGGCCAAAGACACGAGGTTGCATCCGTTTTTTGGCCCAACGACCGTTCCCATCCATAATGATTCCAATGTGCTTGGGCACTTCTAGGGGAACACTTAACTTTTCTTTCTTTTTAAAACGAAACATGTTTTTCTACCTATTTCACTGTTTTTATCGCTTCATTATATCATAAATCCGCTTAAAATGGCAGTCTAGCCCCTTTTCTAGGGGGCATCTAGCTAAAAATGAAAAAAGCGACCCTTTGATCGCTCTTTCTTATTATTCACCGTCGATGATAGAATCTGAGTCACCAGCGCCTTCAACTGCACCAGCTGTCACTCCTTCTGAAACTGGCAAAACTGTTTTAATAGCTGTCAATTCAAATGTGAGGTATACGCCATCCACATCCAAGACAACGGTTTTACGTTCAGTGTCTACTTCATCAACTGTTCCATACAAACCACCGATGGTAATCACTTCATACCCTTTTTGAAGCTTGTTCAAGCTTTCCATCCGTTTTTGGTATTGTTTCTTTTGGCTACGGCTCATGAAGAACATCATTCCGACCATTAGCGCAAGCATAAATAGCAAGGTTGTACCACTTTGCATACCGTTTCTCCTTTTTAAATCATATATGCTCTACTATAGCAAATTTTATAGGTATTTTCAATACGAACCCTTGATTTTCAAAAAATAAGTCCTTAGATGGAGGTGTCCAGCCACTATTCGATCCGGACAGCTTTTCTAGTGCTTTCTTTTTTACAAAAAGAAAAAACCATAAAAAATAGGTTTTTACTAATCGATTGTGATTCCATATTTTTCATGATTTTTATCATACCATTCAATCAACAACATAGCTGTTTGATAGGTAATGTTTTTAATTTTACTGGTTCCTTTTGTCAAGGTAGCTAGACTCATCTTACTAATATCTGTCTCCGTTGCTACTCTATAACTTGTCACCTTTCCATCCACCATCAATTGAACGACAGCTTCAACTTTCTTATAATCTTTTGTTGAATAAATATCAATTGGATTTTTCATAAAATCATCCTATCCCCTTAAATTTAGTCTTTTATATATTATATAATTTATTTATTTATTTATATGGAAATCTTGCTTACAGACGCTTCCCAAGGCATTTTCATGCTGTATTTAGCATCAATTCATGAAAAAACATACCTAATTTTTATCATTTTTCACTTTCTGGGAAAAAAAACGATAAAACTATACCTTATATATTTTTCTTTTATTGACATAAAAAAGGCTAAGAATTTCTTCTTAGCCTTCTATGTCACACTGATATTCTCTCGTTTATGGTGCTAGATGTTCCAGTTATTCTTCTGAGCTTCCATTCTCTTTAATAACCAACACTCCATCTTCCATATCAGCTTCAAGATGTTTGGCATCCAAGTTATCCAAGTGGAAGTCTGTCACCTTGTCACGGATTTGTTGTTCAACGACCCGACGGAGTGGACGAACACCCATGACTTCATCATAACCTTCTTCTGTCATATATTCTTTAGCCGCATCGCTCACTGCTAGGTCGATTTCTTTCTTAGAAAGGGTCTTGTTGACATCAATTAACATCAAATCAACAATCTTAGAAAGGTCTTCCTTGCTCAAGTGTGAAAATTCAATCACAGCATTGAAGCGGTTGAGGAATTCTGGACGGAAGTAAGGTTTCAAACGATCCATGAGTTCTGGTTTGTCCGCATCTTCTGTCAAGTTAGCTTCGTAACCAAAACCTGCGTTTGAAGTTGCGATAATGACTGTATTCTTGAAGTTAACAGTGTTACCTTGACCATCTGTCAAACGACCATCATCCAAAACTTGAAGGAGAAGGGTGATCACTTGAGGATCTGCCTTTTCAATCTCGTCAAGAAGGACGATTGAGTAAGGATTGCGACGGACACGTTCTGTCAAGGTATTGTTGTTATCATCGTAACCTACATAACCTGCAGTTGTACCGATTAATTTAGAAACAGCTGTGCGATCGCTGTATTCTGACATGTCCAAACGGATGATGGCATCTTTGGTACCGAACATATCAAGGGCCAATTGTTTAGCTAACTCAGTCTTACCGACACCGGTAGGTCCGACGAAGAGGAAGCTACCGATTGGACGGTTGCCTTCGTCAAAGCCTGCACGGTTCCGACGAATCGCTTTTGCAACAGCTTCAACGGCCTTATCTTGACCGATAACCTTAGTTTGCAAACGGTGACCCATATCTTTCAAACGTTCGATATCAGTTGCACCCATTTGAGAAACTGGAATACCTGTCATTCGTTCTACTGATTCAGCCACATCGTTGATTGTTGCTGTTACTTTGTGGTCTTCCGTATGGTTAGCAATTTTCTTTTCAAGTTCTTCGATACGAACTTTTGCTTTCAAAGCTGCTTCGTAATCTTCTTTAGCCGCAGCTTCTTCTTGTTTTGCTTTTTCTTCATCAATTTCATGTTCCACTGCGTGCACATCTGTTACTGGATGTTGGGCTGCCAAGTGAGCAGCTGTCACATCGACCAAGTCAATGGCCTTATCAGGCAAGCTCCGTTGTGGAATGTATTGAACAGAATAATCAACTGCTGCTTTCAAAACTTCATCTGGCAAGACAACATTGTGGTGTTTTTCGTAAAGATCACGGATCCCTTGGAGAATCTTGAAAGTATCTTCAGCAGATGGAGCATTGACCTTGACTTCGTTGAAACGACGTGCAAGAGCAGCATTTTTCAAGATCGTGTTGCGGTATTCATCTTGAGTAGTTGCCCCAATCACGGTTAATTCACCACGTGAAAGAGCGGGTTTCAAGATATCCGCAAGACCTTTAGATCCTTGTCCATCTCCTGTGCTACCTGCACCAAGAATTTGGTGGATTTCGTCAAAGAAGAGGATGACATTGCCCATGGCTTTGACTTCTTGGATCATATTTTGGATATTTTCTTCAAAGCTACCACGGTATTGTGTACCAGCTTCTAGACCAGAAATATCAATCGAAATGATTTCTTTGTTCTTGATGGCTGCTGGAACGTCACCATTCACAATAGCTTGGGCCAAGCCTTCTACAACGGCTGTCTTACCAACACCCGCATCCCCTACAAGGACAGGGTTATTCTTGGTACGACGAGACAAGATTTCAGCTGTTTCTTGAATTTCTTTGTTGCGTCCGATGACCGGATCCAATTTTCCTTCACGGGCTTCTTCAGTCAAGTTGCGACCGAGCTTCGCAAGGATCCCATCTTGTTTCATGCCTTTGCCTTGTTGCTGTTGCACTGGCTCGCTTCCTTCGGTTGGAAGTTGACCCGTTTGACGGTAAATAGCGAATTCTTCAGGTGTTACTTCACGACCATTGATCATGTAGCGACGGTTTTCAGAACGAAAACCACCCATGTTTCCCATTAGTTGATTGAAAAGATCATCCATATTGTTAAAGTTGTTGTTCATATTTGTTACCTCTAATTTACATAATTTTAATTTGTTCTTGAAAATGAGTAGCTGATTTAGCTACTTTAAATTTGTTTACATAATTTTATTTTGCTATTAAATGAATAGCCTCGAGGGCTAGGATCTTGTATTTCTTCTTTTATCAATTAGTTTTCTATATTTTGGAAATAGCATCTCACCATCTCCTTTCCACTATTGATCCTGTAAACTCTTGAGATTTTCCCAACCTCTTTTTGTTTACATAAATTATTATAACGCAGTCTGATTTCTTTGTCAACACTTTTTACATAATTTTTTACATTTTTTAAAAAAATTTTTTCCTAAGACTAAAACGTTCATATTAAGGCGAAAATTAACGGGTATTCTCTAAACCAACAACTATTATACCTGAGCGTTATTGAAATAAAACCTCGATAAGGTCACAGCCATAGCTTCTTTCAGCTATGGTTTTTTAGCATCTAGAAAAGAAACCATCCCTTCCGTAACTTCCTAATGATACTGCACATCCTTCCCTCCTAAAATATGATATACTAAAGAAAAAGGAGGTGCCTATGTCTTCCATTCGTTTAATTGTCAGTGATATTGACGGAACTATTCTGGATCAGCAGCATCAGGTCGATCCCGACCTCATCGAACTCATCCCCCAGCTCCAAGAAAAAAAGATTCCTTTTATCTTGGCATCGGCTCGTTCTCCTATCGGGATTGCTCCTATCGCAAGAAGCTTGGGCGTCCATCAGGAACCTATCGCTTGCTACAATGGGGCTCTCATCGTCAAGGGAGAAGAGATTTTGTTTGATCACAGCCTGGACAAAGATGAGATCCGCACCTTCCTCCATCGTGTAGACGAACTAGATCCCAGCATTTCAATTAATTGTTATAGCGGGGCAGTCTGGTTCAACTCCAGAGAGGACCAGTGGACCCACGTTGAGGCTGCTATTACGGGTGAAACTCCCCAGATACAACCACTTTCTCAGACCCTCTCTGATGATACTCTCCATCTACATAAATTGCTCTTGATTGGAGAGACTCAGAATATTCAAGAACTTTATCAGAAGCTGGATCCGCAAGAATTTCCGCAGACTGCCTTTTACCTTTCAAAAGAAAACTACCTAGAAGTCACCGCCAAGTCCGTCTCAAAAAGAGATGCTGTCCTTGAACTGGCTGCTTATTACCAGGTCCCTTTGGAACAGGTCATGACCATCGGAGATCACTTCAATGACCTCCCTATGATTCGTCTGGCTGGACTTGGAGTTGCCATGGGAAATGCTCCTGAAGCCGTCCAAAAGGAAGCTCAAGTTGTCACTACCAGCAACCAAGAACACGGTGTAGCGCAAGCTATCCAAGAGTATGTCTTACCGCCATCAAACAAATAGCCCATGGAGCTCCTGCTTTCATGGGTTTTCTAACTCACTGTTTTTTAACCCAGCCTCTGATAAAAGAAAAAGAAGCTAGGACTTGATCCTATCTTCTTTTCATTTTTATTCTACTGTTACGGACTTAGCAAGGTTCCGTGGTTTATCCACGTCGAGTCCACGGTGAAGGGTTGCAAAGTAAGCGACCAATTGCGTTGGTACGACCATTGAGATTGGCGAGAGGTAAGGGTGTACGGTCGTAAGAACGATATCGTCTGTATCTTTGGCAACATTTTCTTCTGCGATGGTGAGGACCTTAGCACCACGCGCTGCCACTTCTTGGACATTTCCACGAGTATGGTTGGCAAGAATTGGGTCAGACAAGAGGGCCAAGACAGGTGTTTCATCTTCGATCAAAGCAATGGTTCCGTGCTTGAGCTCTCCAGCCGCAAAACCTTCACACTGGATGTAAGAAATCTCTTTGAGCTTGAGACTGGCTTCCATGGCTACATAGTAATCTTGACCACGTCCGATGTAAAAGGCATTGCGTGTTGTTTCAAGAAGGTCACGAACTTTAGCATCAATCAATTCTTTTTCTGAAAGGGTTGATTCGATAGACTGAGCCACGATAGACAACTCGTGAACCAAATCGAAAGCTTTGGCTTTTTCATTGCCATTTGCTTCACCAACTGCTTTTGCAAGGAAGGCAAGGGTTGCGATTTGTGCTGTATAAGCCTTAGTTGATGCTACGGCAATTTCAGGACCTGCGTGAAGCAACATAGTATGGTTGGCTTCACGTGAAAGGGTTGATCCTGGCACGTTTGTCACTGTCAAGCTTGGAATTCCCATTTCATTAGCCTTAACCAAAACTTGACGGCTATCAGCTGTTTCACCAGATTGGCTGATAAAGATAAAGAGTGGTTTCTGGCTGAGAAGTGGCATCCCATAACCCCACTCAGAGGAGATGCCCAGTTCAACTGGTGTATCCGTCAATTCTTCCAACATCTTCTTAGAAGCAAATCCAGCATGGTAAGAGGTTCCAGCTGCAAGGATATAGATGCGATCAGCGTCTTGAACAGCCTTGATGATGGCTGGGTCTACCACTACTTTACCAGCCTCATCTGTGTAGGCTTGGATGAGCTTACGCATCACTGTTGGTTGCTCATCAATTTCTTTGAGCATGTAGTAAGGATAGGTTCCCTTTCCGATATCAGACAAGTCAAGCTCAGCAGTATAGCTAGCACGCTCACGGCTGTTGCCATCGTAGTCTTGCACTTCAACGCTATCAGCTTTCACAATTACCAACTCTTGGTCATGGATTTCCATATATTGGTTGGTTTCACGAATCATAGCCATGGCATCTGAACAGACCATGTTGTATCCATCCCCAAGACCAATCAAAAGTGGTGATTTGTTTTTCGCCACGTAGATAACATCTGGATTTTCAGAGTCAACCAAAGCAAAGGCATAAGAACCACGGATGATGTGAAGGGCTTTTTTGAAGGCTTCAAGTACTGACAAGCCGTCTTCTTCCGCAAATTTTCCAATCAAGTGAACAGCGATTTCTGTATCTGTTTGTCCCTTGAAGTGGTGACCTGCTAGATATTCTTCCTTGATTTCAAGGTAGTTTTCAATCACACCGTTGTGCACCAAGACAAATCGTCCTGTCTCAGAGCGGTGTGGGTGAGCATTGTCTTCTGTTGGTTTCCCGTGAGTCGCCCAACGAGTATGTCCGATACCAGTTGTTCCCTCAACACCAGCC
This sequence comes from Streptococcus sp. 1001283B150225_161107_H12, assembly GCF_015552665.1. Lineage (NCBI taxonomy): Bacteria > Bacillati > Bacillota > Bacilli > Lactobacillales > Streptococcaceae > Streptococcus > Streptococcus sp. 1001283B150225_161107_H12. The sequence continues at coordinate 35,255 of NZ_JADNFC010000004.1, forward strand.
GTTTTAGCAGACAATTCCGCAATACGACCAACCGCTTTCACCAAATGGTTTTCAGCACCACCTAGGACAAAAATCCCCGCAGAATCATAACCACGGTATTCGAGCTTTTCAAGCCCTTGAATCAAAATATCCGTTGCATTTGTATTTCCAACAACACCAACAATTCCACACATAGTATATACGACACAGACAAGCTGTGCTTTCTCCTTCTATAAAAATGAAAGAAAATAGGTATCCGTACTTGAGTTCCCTTATTTTCTTAGCCAATTTATTAAATTGGTCTAGTCTGATTCGATAGAAAAATTATCAGCGGAGTCAGTATACAATACTTTTTTCTGTTTGTCAACCTTCAAAATATCAAAAATTGGTCTAGTTAAGAAAGGATTAAGAAAAACCTACCAACTTTTTTAGTGATAGGTTGGGATGATTGGCTTATTTTAAGATTGTCATTGATGCCAACTGATCTAAATGCCTATCCAATAATTGCATAAGTTTTACTTCATTTTTTTGATCTTTTTAATCATCAAATCAACTCCCAGCAAAACAACTATAATAATCAAAAGATAAGCAAGCATGAAGTGATTCGATAGATGTTCCCCACTCGCATTCTTCAAGATGACTCCATAAGACTCTTTGTAATTAGTTACTATTGAAGTTGGCGCTTTATCAAAGACTTTATTGATTGCATCTTTCATTAAAATCTGTTTCAAGAGCGCATTTACCTGTGTAAGAGGGAACCAGGTCATGACCTGTTGCAAGCTTCCTCCTACAGAACCAATAGAAAGATAAACACCTGAAATGAATCCGATAAACGTTCCAACTATTGTACTCAAAGTTGTAAATGCTGAACTGGTTCGAATAAAAGCTAGGATTGGCAGAATAATAGTTGCAGACAACATCGTTCCCATTGTGACAACTCCTAAAATAGATAAGTAGTCCATCATAGAATAGTCAAGAAGAGCACTAAAACCATTAAACATACCAATTGCAAAGATACAAGAGAACAGAGTCATAATAATCCCAAATAATATCGCAAAGATCGCATACGATAGTTCAATTTTAAAGTTAGAAACTGGACTGACTTTAAAGTCCTCACTCAACTTCTTTTCTCTATCCGAAACCATCACTCCAAATGCACCAAGAGTACTGGTCATTGAAATAATGGTCGTTAAACCTGAGATTAACCAATAATTGACCATCTGAATGGTGTCCGTAGAGGTGGTATCACTATTCAAAGCTTCCTTGATGGCATCAATCTGAATTTGTCCTAAAAAGACTTGATAAACCAAGATTAAGATGATGACCGATAAGAAGGACATAAAGAAAGCTAAGCGATCTCTTGTATAGACTTTCCGATTTCTAGAGATTAATTCAAGCATTCCCTTCTCCTCCTTTAGATCTTAGTAAGTTCAAATAAGCTGCTTCTAAATTTGAATATTCTACATTAAATGTTTCAATAATTGATTTTCCTTGATTTTCTGCAATAATTTCCATCATCTCTTCAACGGAAACATCCTTACATACGACTTCTGCCTCCGAAAGGATCTGACACTTATTAGCAAACTTAGAGACAGATAACGAATTGACTGGTTTACCAGGTTTTAACGTAAGATTCAGGTTAGTGGTTGAATGCTGTTTAATAAAATTGGCAATATCTCCTGAATAGTACAAGTTCCCTTCAATTAAGACATTTAAGACATCACAAGCAGCCATCTCTTCTAAATAGTGTGTAATTAGAACGACTGTCATATTTTCTTTTTTGTTCAGATAATTAATCGCTTCCCATAAGTCATGACGAGATTGTGGATCTAAACCAGTTGTTGGCTCATCTAACAAGAGCAAAGACGGTTGTGGCAATAACGCTCGGGCAATATCTACTTTTCGTTTTTGTCCTCCTGATAAACTGCCATAGTTTTTCTTTATAAGAGTGGCCACGTCCAAATAGGATTGCAAATCTCTAATACGCGTTTGTACTTGTGATTTTGATAAGCCGTACAAGGCTCCACGCGAAATCAAATTTTCCTCTACCGTTAAATGATCATCTAGACGATTGCTTTGAAATACAATACCGATATGTCGATAAAAATCTTTCGTTGACAATGATTTTCCATCTACTTCCCAAAAAATCTCTCCTGAACTTTGCTTGAAATTCTGAATCAACAAATTAAAAAGCGTTGTTTTTCCAGCCCCATTTGGACCAAGAAGTCCATAAAATTTACCTTCCTCAAAAACTAAATCAATTCCTTTCAAAGCCTCAAAGGAACCATAGCTTTTCTTTACATTGTGTAATCTAATTCCCATTTTCTGACACCAATATCCTTTCTTCTTTCCTTGTACTCCCAGTATAGCCAATTTCTATCCTCTAACGTGAGGACATTCATGTCCAGTCTAAGCATCTTTTTCACCAAAAAACACCTGTGAATCTTCACAGGTGTTTAATGTTCATTTTATATTTTTTGAGGGCAACTGATGAAAAGATGAACACTTTTCTATACCTCAGTGTAGTTTAGACCTTTTTTGGCAAGGTCCTCTTTCCACTCTTCTTGCATGTTTCTCTTCACTAGATCCTCAGATAATAAGTCAGCCATTAAGCATACTTTTTGATAATCATTTTTTGCTTTTTCTAAGTCATCTTCTATAAATAAAGCAACTTTCCAATTTAAAGCATAAACAAAAATATTATCCTGAAAATCATGTCTCTTTGTCATAATATCATTTAAGGCTTTAACAATGTCTGGCAATCTGTCGTATATCCCATAATGGGCTAACACACCTGCAGCTGAGATAAGAGTGTTTTGTAGCATTTCCAATTCTGATAAGGGGAAATAATCTATCGCAAGTAAGATTTTCTCTACTAAGTGTATAAATTCATCTTGATCAAAGGCTCCCAAAGCCAAAGAAAGCAAGCGCAATTTGATAATCTCCACATCGTTGAGACTTAACTCTTTTTTCTTCATGGCTTGCTCTAGATACTCATCTAATAAACCTTGATCAAAAGAAGGATTTTTGGATCCAATCATATCAACCGTGGCTTGGGCGACCTGGACAGACAGTTTTTCTTCCTCTGGCAGGTTATCAAAATAGTTTTCGTAAATATCCTCAATAATTTCTTCATGCCGATGAAGACGATCTTGATCTCCATAATGGTATAACGTCCGTAGTTGATATTTCAGGTTCAGATATTCTGCAGGTAATTCCAAACTAGTTTGATTTGTCAAAGCATCCAAAGAAACACCTAGTTGCTCAGCAATATACTTCGCTGTTGCAATCGTTGGCAAAGACTGACCCTTTTCAATTCGCTGGAGTTGGCGCGTCGTTAATAGGTCCTCAATACCACAGATTGCTTGTCTACTTAATCCCTTACTTTCACGTAGAGTTTGTACTTTTTGTCCTAGTTCTGTTTTAAAATCCATCATACAAGCTCCTTTTCTTCTGATTTCATTATAGCACATATTGAAGTTGAAGGGTTTTGAACCTTTTCCAGCACTAAATGAAAAATCGGAAATGAAGAATGCCGTCAGAAACATCTGCATCTGATGGAGTTCCACACTTCCGAAAATAAAACTAGTCAGTCATTTACTGAAATGAACGGGCCTATCGTACTTAGATAACAGAATCCTCAAAAACTTACTCTTCAAATCCATTCTGCTGGCTCAATTCACGGAACCAATGACCGGATTTTTTCAGGCGTCTTTCTTGAGTGGCTAGGTCTAATTCGACAAGGCCGTAGCGGTTTTTATAGCCATTGAGCCAAGACCAGCAGTCGATAAAGGTCCACATAAGGTAGCCCTTACAGTTGGCCCCATCTTGGATAGCTCGGTGCAATTCACGCAGGTGGTCTTTGACGAAGTCAATCCGGTAGTCATCTTGAATTTCCCCGTTTTGACGGAATTTTTCTTCCCCTTCAACTCCCATTCCATTCTCTGTTAGGAGCCACTCGATGTTGTTGTAATTTTCTTTGATATTTTGGGCAATATCGTACAAGCCTTGCTCATAGATCTCCCAGCCTCTATGTGGGTTGATCTTTCTTCCTGGCATGACATAGGGTTCGTAGAACTGCTCGACCAACATAGGAGACTCTGGGTTTGGCGCATAACGGGGCGCAGAGACACGCATTGGTTGGTAATAGTTGACCCCTAAGAAGTCGACTGTATGTTCTTTGATCAGCTCTAAGTCATTTGGATCCACCTCTGGCAAGAGAGCACGCTCCCGCAAAATCTCTACCAACTCTGGTGGGTAAGTCCCAAGAACAGACGGATCGAGGAAGGATTTAGCTTGGAAGAGCTCAGCGATTCGTGCCGCCTTGACATCTGCTGGATGCTGACTCCGCGGATAGGCTGGCGTCAAGTTTAAGACCACTCCAATTCGATAGTTTGGATCCACCTCATGACAGGCCTGAACAGCAAGGCTACTTGCCAACTGGGTATGGTAGGCAACTTTAACTGCTGCAGCGGCATCCACCTTGTGTGGGTAATGGGCATCATAAAAGTAACCAAACTCTACAGGAACAATGGGTTCATTAAAGGTGATCCACTGATCGACCAAGTCTCCATAGGTTTCAAAGCAGAAACGAGCATAGTCGCGATAGGCGTAGACCGTCTCCTTATTTTCCCAGCCATCTCCTTCTTCTTGCAAGGCAAAAGGAAGGTCAAAGTGATAGAGATTGACCATCAAGTGAATACCTTTGGACTTGATGCATTCAAAAACTTGGCGGTAAAAAGCCACTCCTACTGGATTGACTTCTCCACGCCCTTTAGGGAAAATCCGAGACCATTGGATGGAGGTCCGAAAGGCAGTATGCCCCGTCTCGACTAGAAGCTCAATGTCTTCCTCCCAGTTTTCATAAAAGGTCGAAGTTAAGCCAGGTCCTTCTTGGAAGCGAAAGCGATGAGGCTCTACCTGATACCAGTAGTCCCAGAGGTTGTCCCCCTTACCATCTCCGGCAAAGCGCCCTTCTGTCTGAGGACCAGATGTCGAAGTCCCCCATAAAAAATCTTGTGGAAAGTTGATCATGTGTTTATCCTCTCTCATTGTCTTCCTCTCTATTATACTCCCTTTCAGCTCTCTTCCTAGTGACTATTTTCAGTCATTTTTACGCAGATTATAGAAAAAACACGCTAGCTATCAGAAGACCCGATTTCTAACGTGTTTTGTTTCCATTATAGTTGATTAACGACATAATCAAAGAGAGCCTTGTCTCCTTCACTTATCTGATAACGCAGTTCTGGATGCCACTGAACCCCGAGAAAAGCTGTCCCGTGGGATGATTGCACTGCTTCGATGATCTGATCTTCAGGACTAACAGCAATCACTTCTAGATGAGGGGCTAGATCCTTGATCGCTTGATGGTGGTAGGAATTGATCTGACCAACTTCTCCGAATAAGTCCCGCAAAACAGTCCCTTCAACTGTTTCGATTGAATGACTAGTTTCGCTGGCAGGATTTTCCTGCCAGTGATGGTCGATATCTTGGTAAAGTGTCCCGCCCATGGCTACATTGTAGAGCTGCATGCCTCGGCAAACCGTAAAGATGGGCTTCTTTGCAGCTACTGCTTCCTTGATCAAGGCCAACTCGAAAAGGTCACGCTCGAGCAAGTAATCATCGCTAACAATCTCCTTCTCTGCTCCATAAAACTGAGGAGAAACATGCTGACCACCTGTGATGATCAGCTTGTCAATCAAGGAAATATAGTGCTCAGCCGTTGCTGGGTCTCCAATCGGAAGGATCAGAGGGATACCTCCTGCTTCTTGAACCCCCTGAACAAAGCCTGTCGGTGTATAACTGAGGTACATTCCATCCTCTTCACGGAAAGGGCGTTGGTTGCCCGTAATCCCAATCACTGGTTTCTTCATCGCTCATTCTCCAATCTCTTCATAGCTAATATAGTTCCTTATTTTATCATACTCCGAAGGTGACTTTCAACTTTTTTCATGATTTTTCAAATAAGGAGAAGTTTTCTAGAATTTTTACGAATAGTATAGATGAAGAAGAAATTTTCTTCAAAGAAAGGATAAGATAGATGAACACAATTTCTATTCATTCTGATGACATACTATCAGATCATGAACTAGCCACTATTCAAGGTGGATTTATCCCAGCTGTAATCGCAGGGATAGCTACATGGAAAATTGCTGCAACTGCTGTCAGTAGTATCGGACTCGTTTTTGCTGCAGGAGCAGGACTAGGATATCTAGCTAATCGTCCATAGGTAAGAACGATGAAAAAAAGACGCATATTCCATATCATCACGATATCTACTTTACTTTTTTCTAGAATCTTTTTAGCAGTTCTACAAATCTTACACGACCTTCACTATCTCACACTCCCATTTGAAACTTATGGAGTGAGTGATTTACTTTCTGGGATTCTTGTTATTTGGATCCTCATCATTGCATATCGGGGAATCAGAAAGGAGAAAAGCAATGAACAATTTACAACTTTTAACAACTGAAGAATTAGAAAACACAAAGGGCGGTGTTGGCCTAGCTGAAATCGTTGCGATTTGATGAGCCTTAACGGCCTCTCCCCCAAATACCAGAAGCTGATTGTCTCCTTGCTCCAAAAACTCAAAACAGCAGGAAAAACGATTGTCATTTCCTCCCACCATTTCGAGCAAATCGCTCCCATTGTGGAACGAGTTCTGCTCTTTTCTGAAGAGCACACCATTACTGGAAGCTACGATCGAGCGGATTGGGAACATCATCCAGATATTCAACAATCGTTTTTGTCATGTTAAAAAGCCTCGGTAGGGTTCTTCCTACCGAAGCTTTTTTGATGAAAGAGATAAAGGTTAATGTCCTTTATGCTTGTCTCTTCGTTTTTGCTGTTTGCGTTCAAATTTCTCTTGTTTGAGCAATTGCTTTTGGACACTAGATTGATGTTTTGAAATCTTTTTCCTTTCCTCATACTGCAACTGCAATAGTTCTTTCGACTTGGAAGAAACTTTTTGTTTTACTTGTTTCCTCACAATTCGCTGTAATCGTTTAGGATTCTTGATTTTTACATGTTGCTTAACTGTAGTTTCTGGACTAAAAGATAATTGAGTAAACTGAGTCTGTAAAATCTCTAGAATTTCATCATCTTTTGGCTCCTTACCAAATGTCACACGACAAACTTGATAAGTTTCTCGATACACTTGTTCGAACAAACCATGCCAAAATCCATCTTCAAAATAAACTGTCAATCCAATTGAAATTGTTTCCACGACAGCACCTCCTTAAATTTATCCCTAAGAATGGACAACCAAGGAGGAAGGTTACTGATAGGCTTGCCTACGTCTGGACTACCAACCAGAACTGTGTTTTTATCTTAGTTGGAACTATTATAGCATATTTATAATCTATTTTTATTTCTTCTTCAAATGCCTATCAAAAAAATGAATCGTAGCTAGCCAAGAATCCTTACTCTCTCTCATCAATAAACGCCAATCTTTTCGATAACGGTGATTTGGTTGATAAGCCACTGTCAACATGTGACCTGTTTCATGATATTTTTTAAATGTAATGTGGTGTCCTTTATAATCTGAGACAATATCATCAATTGCTGACGAGGCATCCCATATTTCATCAACAGTACTTCCGAGCAATAAGATTGGTGAATGCATTTGAACGATATCTATCTTAGCAGAACGATCTTTAGGGATAGGTTTTCTAAAAAGTTTGCTAAACAGATAATCTCTCATCGAAACTTTTGATAGGTAAGTTCCTTTTGCAAATACGTCCAAGAAGAAGTATGGGAGTTCCATTTCCCTTTTATCCCTTCATACACCACATCAGAGGGTGAATTTAGTACCAAACATTGAACGTCATTAAAAATGCTCTCCTCAGCTAAAACTAACTCTGCTCCCTTAGAACGTCCATAGATTCCAATTCTTTCACTATCTACTTGATGATGCTGACGTAGATAATCCTTTGCTTCCACAAGGCACTCTAAAGGAATACGTTCCAAATGTTTTGGCAACCCCTCTAAACCAAAGTAGGCAACTGCTAGGCAAATATAACCTCTAGAAGATAGAAGCTGAGCTATATTCTGTGCCTTTTCAATCCTTCCTTCACTACCGCTCACAATAATCAATGCTGGTGCTTTTATTGCCTTTTTATCATAAAATAGTCTCCCTTGAAAATGTTTCCTGTAAATATCTTGATGACTAATTTGCGAACTCATGTAATGTCTTGTGAAAGTTCTCTCTGCGACGACAGTATTACCTTGTATAATTTTGATTTCCACAAAAAAGTGATCTAATAAGGGAATTTTAGAAAGAGAGTTTGGAAGTTTCTTTTTCCTATTGGTTAAGGGCTTGGCATTAAAGAATAACCCCATTGTTGCAATATCTTCATAAGAGCCAGAACAAGATGGAGTTTGTGAAATATCAATAATACCATTCTTATCTGATACAAAAGTCGCTGTTGATTTCCATAAAACATTATGAGCTAAAAGCATAGGAGCATTGATACAATAATAATCAGATAAATACATTTCGACTCGATAGGTTTCACTTGGTTTTAAGCCATCGATGACAATATTAAAAGATTCGTCTGCTAAATCAGACTCTGAGATCAGTTCAATTTGTATATTCATATCTTCCTCTTTTTGTTAATATAATTAACAATATAGTTTTAAAATTACCGTGATTTTTACCACGGCAATTCTTGCCATACCTGTTCAACATCATCCATCAGTTTAATAACCATTTGAAGATCCTCCTCACTATAGTTTCTTAAAACTGAAAAAATGGCCTTTTCAATATGTTCTTGCTGCTCTTTATGGATATTAAAAACTTCAACACCTTTTTTGGATAATATCAGATATTTATTTTTTTCATTATCCGGTGCAAATTCAAAAGTAACGAGGTCTTTCTTGGTTAAACGTCTAACACTCTGAGTAATGGCACTCCTAGATACTTCAAGTAACTCAGATAATTTCACTAGATTCACAGGCTGATTGCGACCTATTAGATCGATCAAATGGACTTCATTAATAGTGATTGATTTATCAATACTGTTCCTATGCTGAGCTTTTTTCAACTGTTCAAAAGCTAAAGCAAAGCTGTTAAAACGATTATTAAACTTATACAGTTCTTTCTTATTCATAGCGCCTCTCTTTTGTTAATGATATTAACAAAAATACTATTTATTGTCAAGCTGAGCCTAAAAAATCCTCCAGAGCTGAACTCTGAAGGATTCATTTTTTATTTCACAACAATGTTGACAAGCTTGTTCGGTACACTAATCAATTTTACGATTTCTTTGCCATCAATCTCTGCTTTGACTTTTTCGTCAGAGAGAGCAACTTCTTGCAATTCTTCGCGTGAAAGGTCTTTTGCAACCATGAGTTTAGCACGGACTTTACCTTTGATTTGAACGACGATTTCGATTTCGTCTTCAATCAATTTACTTTCGTCCCATGTTGGCCAAGCCACGTAAGAGATAGACTCACCGGTTGCTGCGACTGTTTGCCAGAGTTCTTCTGCCAAGTGAGGCGCAAATGGGGCAATCAATTGGATAAAGCCTTTGGCGTAGTCTACATAGAGTTTGTCTTCCTTGTTGGCCGCATTGACAAAGACCATGAGTTGAGCAATGGCTGTGTTGAATTTCATCGACTCGATTTGCTCAGTGACAGCCTTAACAGTTTCGTTGTAAACCTTGTCTAGAGCGCCATTGTTTTCCGCAACGGTTTCTTTACTTGTGATCAAACGGTACACACGATCGAGGAATTTACGGCTTCCTTCCAATCCTTCTTCAGACCAAGCGATGGAAGCATCAAGTGGTCCCATGAACATTTCATAGACACGAAGGGTATCCGCACCGTATTGTTCCACCACATCGTCTGGATTGACAACGTTCTTGAGGGATTTAGACATCTTAGCTGGTGCTTGCTCCAACTCTTCCCCTGTTTCCACATGGAAGAAGGAACCGTCACGTTTTTCAACCTTGTCAGTTGCCACAAGAGCGCCACGGTGGTCACGGTAGCTTGTTCCCAAAATCATTCCTTGGTTAAAGAGTTTTTGGAATGGCTCTTTGGTTGGAACAACACCGATATCATAGAGGAATTTATGCCAGAAACGAGCGTAAAGCAAGTGGAGCACGGCGTGTTCTGCCCCACCCACGTAGATATCGACTGGCAACCATTGTTTGAGGAGATCCTCGTCAGCCAATTTCTCAGTGTTGTGTGGATCGATATAGCGGAGGTAGTACCAGCTTGAACCTGCCCATTGTGGCATCGTATTGGTCTCACGACGACCTTTGACACCATCCTCACGAGTCACTTCAAGCCAGTCTGTCAAGTTAGCCAATGGGCTTTCACCAGTACCTGAAGGGCGGATGTCCTTGGTTACTGGCAAGACAAGTGGGAGTTCACTTTCTGGAACAGCTGTTGAAGTTCCATCTTCCCAATGAATGATTGGGATTGGTTCACCCCAATAACGTTGACGGCTAAAGAGCCAGTCGCGGAGACGGTAAGTCACCTTCTCTTGACCAAAGCCTTTTTCTTCCAACCAAGCCACAATCTTGGCAATCGCTTCTTCTTTGTTGAGTCCGTTCAAGAAGTCAGAGTTGACGTGAAGGCCATCCTCTGTGTAAGCAGCTTCTGCTACGTTTCCACCTTCCAAGACTTCTACGATTGGAAGGCCGAATTGTTTAGCAAATTCCCAGTCACGTTGGTCATGAGCAGGTACAGCCATAACAGCACCAGTTCCATAGCTAGACAGAACGTAGTCGGCAATCCAGATTGGAATTTCCTTGCCATTGACAGGGTTTATGGCATAAGCACCAGTCCAAACCCCTGTTTTTTCCTTGGCAAGGTCTGTACGAGCCAAGTCTGACTTGAGGCTTGCTTGGTGTTTGTAGTCAGCTACAGCCTCTGCTTGTTCTGGACTTGTGATGGCATCTACTAACTCATGCTCAGGAGCTAAGACAGTGAAAGTCGCACCGAAAAGGGTATCTGGACGAGTCGTAAAGACGGTGAATTCCTTGTCTGTTCCTTTCACCTTGAAAGTGACATTGGCACCAGTTGATTTCCCAATCCAGTTGCGTTGCATGTCCTTGATAGACTCTGGCCAATCCAGGTCATCCAAGTCATTGAGCAAGCGTTCCGCATAGGCAGTGATTTTGAGCATCCATTGGCGCATTGGTTTGCGGACAACTGGATAGCCACCACGCTCAGAGGTTCCGTCAGGGAGGACTTCTTCGTTGGCGATAGCTGTTCCTAGTTCCTCAACCCAGTTTACTGGCACTTCCGCTTCATAGGCCAAGCCTTTTTCATAAAGCTTGGTGAAAATCCATTGCGTCCATTTGTAGTAGTTCGGATCCGTTGTGTTGACTTCACGGTCCCAGTCGTAAGAGAAGCCAAGGGCATTGATTTGGCGTTTGAAGTTGGCAATGTTTTCCGCTGTAAATTCCGCTGGGTCATTCCCTGTATCCATGGCGTATTGCTCTGCAGGCAAACCAAAAGCATCCCAGCCCATTGGGTGAAGGACGTTGTATCCTTGGGCACGTTTGAAACGGCTAAGGATATCTGTCGCTGTGTAGCCTTCTGGGTGCCCTACGTGAAGACCCGCTCCAGATGGGTAAGGAAACATGTCAAGCGCATAAAACTTAGGTTTTGAGGCGTCAGTTCCTGTCTTAAAGGTATGATGATCAGCCCAGTGTTTCTGCCACTTAGGCTCGATTTCTTTATGATTGTAAAAACTCATGCTGTCTCTCCAATTTTCGTGATGCTCCTATTATACCATTTTTAGGGGATTTTTAAAGGTTCTATCCACCAAAAAGAGGCTGGGACAAAAGTCCTAGCCTCTCAATCGTCTTTGGATTGTCGAGCAAGACGCAGTGGTTGAGTGGGCTCTACTACGCTGATTTCATCAGCTTTTACAGCCCTACTCAACTGTGCGGAGGCGGGACGACGAAATCGAATGCTAACCAATGACCGATTTCTGTCCCACTCTCTTCCCTGTTCAGTATACAATCACTCTTAAAGTTCCTAGTCTTCTACGTGACTTTCTAGTTCTTTTTGAGCTTTCTTATTGGATTCTTCTTTTTCTTTCTTCCATTGTTCACGCGCTTCATCGTACTCCTTGGTTGTCAAGACTTTGTCTTGCAATTCCAGATACTTGTAGTTGAAGGTTTGACCCTTGTGTCCTGTCCAAGCAAAGGCAGCTGTGTATGGAACTGTCTTTCGAACACCTGGAGATGCACCATCTGAGTGAATTGGAATCAAGAGGGCGCTATCTGTCAACCAAGCCTGAGCCTTGGCATATTTTGCATAGCGATCGTTGACATCTTTGGTTTCATTGTGCGCGTCTTCGATCAATTGATCGTATTCGTCAAAACCAGCTTCTTTAGCAGCTGCGTTATTAGTACCCGCATCAAATCCGAAGTAAGAATTTGCATTTTCACCATTCTTAGAGCTTGTGATATCTAGGTAAGAAGATGGATCCGTATAGTCTGGTCCCCAACCCAAGTTGTTGTTCAAATCCCAGTCTTGTTGGGAAGCATTTTCAGCAAAGTAGGTCACTCGATTAAGATCGTCCTCAGATACCATGTTCAAGTCGATGACGACATTTTCTGCTCCTAGGGTAGATTCAATCGACTGTTTAAAGGATTGAGCTTGCTTGACTCCTTCTGTATAGGTTGATGAAACAGGGAGGTCCAAATGAATCGGGAACTCTACCCCTTGGCCTTGAAGGGCTTCTTTAGCCTTGGCAAACTCTTCCTTGGCCTTGGTTGGATTGTAAAGGGTATCTTTTCCATCTTCGACAGAAACACCTTTCCATTCATCACCATATTCTTCTAAGTTTTTCTCTACAGACTCACCGAAATCTTTGCCATCAATTTGAACAAAGTTTGGAGGAGTGAAGGTGTTGCGGATGACCTTGTCTGCAGATGCTTCCCCATTGGCTTGCGCTACATAGGCCTTGCGGTTGAAGGCAAACATAATGGCTTGACGGAAGTCTTTATTCAAGATTGCTTTCTTGGTTGAGCTCTTTTGAGCATCTGTCGTCTTCGTCGTAATCTCATAAGCTTGACGGTCAATGTTGAAAGACAAGTTATAAGTAGAGGATCCTTGGTCACTGAAGACAATGTCATCTTTGTGTTTCTTCTCTACACTCTTATAGTTAGAGCCATTTGGGAAGACACGGGCAAAGGTATAGTCTCCGTTATCAAATCCACGGATCAAAGATTCTGAATCTTGTCCATCATAATAGGTCAGCTTAACCTTAGAAATTTTTACATTATCCGCATCCCAATAGGTTGGGTTCTTTTCAAGCGTCACAACAGATTTAGAGGTGATAGCTTTGATCAAATAAGGACCACAATAAAGAATACTAGAAGGGTTCGTACCTTGACCGTAGTCATCTCCCTTAGAATCTAAGAATTCTTTATTGACTGGCATCAAAATGCCCATGGTGGTTTTTGAATTCCAGAAACTTTCTGGTTGGTTCAAGGTGTATTGAACAGTATAGTCATCGACAGCTTTGATACCAACTGTTGAGAAGTCTTTGGTTTTCCCTGAGACATAATCATCCAACCCTTTGATAGATTGTTGGACGAGATAGAGGGCCGAAGATTTCTTGTCCGCTGCGTGCTGAAGCCCCGTTACAAAGTCTTGGGCCTTAACTTCTCCGAATTCTTCCCCTTCAGCGGTCACCCATTTAACCCCTTTACGAAGTTTATAGGTATAGGTCAGACCATCTTTTGAAACAGTCCAATCCTTAGCAAGAGATGGGATTAAGTTGCCATATTTGTCAACTTCTAACAAACCATCCACAGCATTACCTGTAAATTCTGAAGTCGACCGTTTATTAGAAAGTGAATAATCCAAAGTATCCGGATCTTGAGTATAGACATAACTAAAGACCTGGTTGTCCGAACTTGAAGATTTCCCTCCTTGTGAGCAGGCTACCAGTGCGCTTACAGACAAAAGCAGAGCGCCGGTGGCTAAGAGTAGCTTCCCTTTTTTCATATGGATCACCTCTGTATAAAATGTTATTCTTCATATTAAATTATAGCACTTTATGGAAAAATGTAAACGCTTAACTGTATAATATTTCAAAAGTTTAGGAAAATAGCGGTTTTGATTCCATACAAAAAGAGGCTGGGACAAAAGTCCTAGCCACTCAATTATTTTTGGATTGTCGAGCAAGACGCAGTGGTTGAGTGGGCTCTACTACGCTGATTTCATCAGCTTTTACAGCCCTACTCAACTGTGCGGAGGTGGGACGACGAAATCGAATTCTAATGAATTACCGATTTCTGACCCACTCTCTCTTTGATGATGGATAAAGCTCTCTGCCACTAGCTCCCCTTGCTTACATCCCACTGACCAGGAGGGATACGAGGGTAAGGAAGCTATTCCAAGAGGCATGCTGAAGGATGGTCCAGTAGATCGATTTGGTATAGCGCAGGACCGCACAAAATAGCAAGCCTGGTACTAAGTAAACGATAAAGCTTGGCAAATCCCAGCCATACTGCCAGACATGCGAGAGACTGAACAAGGAAGCAGACACCAGCATATCCAGCTTATACTTCTGATAAGGTGCCAAAGCCGTCATGACCAAATCACGAAAGACTAGTTCCTCCACAATAGGAGCCAGCAAGCAGGCATAGACATAACGTATCAACACCAAGGCCCAGCCTGACAAACCACTAGATACTTCTGCAAGGGCTATGGAATTCTTAGTGGGCGGAAATACCGTAGCAGAAAACATATCCCATAAAAAGTGAGCAAGAAAAACAAGCACAAAAACCGCCAAATAGGACGCTTTAAAGGTAAATTTCCCATACAAGTCCCAGCGACGACTCTTTACCAAGAGCATCACGGCTACTCCCCCAATCAATCCGATCAACAAGAGGAGCAAACTATAATAAGAAGCATCCGATAGATGGCTCACTAAATCCGTTGGAAGCCCCACGTTAAAAAGCGCAAAATTGATACAGAGAATCCCAAGTGTCGCCAGTTGAAACGGTCTGTCTGTCTTTCTCATTGCATTCACCTTTCTATCTTACTTTCTTTTTCTACTAAATATTGGGGCAATTTGCATCAGCCAGCTAAAGCTGCCACCCGAAGGAGACATTCCTTGATTTCCCCACCCCGGGTAAATTCCAGAGGTCCCCCAACCACCGCCACCATACGTTAGTTCAGGGCTTCTGATTGGAGTAATCACCCCTCCTACTGTTTGTTCGAGTTCATTTGTCGTTAATTCTGTTTCTGCATAGATTTTCATTTTTTCTCCTATTCTTTCTATCTAGATTTCAAAACACCATGTCAAGATTGCTATCATGTCTTAAATACGAGCGAGCGGTGGCCGCTTCACAAAGCCAGGACGTCCAATCTCAATCTTATCTGACTGACCTGGAATCACATTTGGGCGAGAACCCCCACCTCCTACAATTTGTTCCAATTCTTTTTGACTACATTCTGTCATTTCATTTCCTCCAATTTGTATTTGTAACGCTACCTCCTGAGTCTATCAAAGATTGGAACATTTTCCTTTTCTTTTTTCTATACGGTTGCATTTTTCAGCTATGTGGGAGGGAAGGCACTATCAGAATGGCAGAATCCTTAATAAGCACCTCAAAGTCTCTAACTCATAAATATGAGATTCTAAACAGTTAATTCATTTGGATCCTAGCAAAAATGACACAGAAATCCTTGAAAAAGAGAGCTTATTTCATGATATAATACTGATAAATATTAATTCTAGGAGTAAGGTATGACTATTGAAGATAAAGATGCTGAATTAAAATTGAAAATCGGTAAAAATATTCGGGGAGCTCGTCTGAACCAACATATGACTCAAGCAGATGTTTGTGGAGATGAATCAGAATTAACTATTCGTCAACTTGCTCGTATTGAAAACGGCCAAGTATTAGTGTCTCTTTCTAAATTAATGTTTTTATCTCAGAGATTAAATTATCCAATAGAGGACATCATAGATGTAGACAAAATAGAAATACCCAAGCGGTATCTGGAATTAAAAAATAAAATAATCCGATACCATACCTACGGTGATGAAGAACGTATTGGTTTGTTGGAAGACATGTTTGATGAAATTTATGAGCATTTTTATGACCATCTACCAGAAGAAGAACAATTACTGGTTGAAGTTTTACAAGTTCAACTAGATGTTTTTACTAGTCGAAATATTACCTATGGGTTGAGTTTGCTCGAAGAATATTTCCAGCAAATTTTGAAAAAGAAACAATACAGTTACAATGATCTCCTAATTATCAATTTGTATTTTCTTTGTTGTGCTACTGGTCTAGAAGATAAAACTTATTTTGAAGAATTATCTAAAAAAGTTTTATTATATATTGATTATAGTGATAATGATCGTATCTATATACTTGAAAGAATATTGATAGGAATTTTAATACAAGTAAAAACAGAGGATTACTTAATTTATACCAAAGTTTTACGCGAGATAACTGAAAGTACAAATAACTTCCAACACAAACCTGCTATTTATGCTTTTGAGGCTAAATATTATTTGAAAGTGGAAGAAAGTTATGAAAAAGCAGAGCAATCTTATAATAAAGCTATTGAGTTTGCTAAGATGCTGAACGATCCGGTTCTAGTGAATAACTTGACCAAAGAAAAAGAACGAGATTTAGGTGGGAAGGAATCAACTGTATAAGCAAAGAGAAGTTTACGAACTTCTTTTTTTATTGCTCTTGCTAACCTTGTTAGTAAACCGACTTGACTCTTGCAAATCCCCAGCCGATGGCTAACCTGACCTAGATGTCATGTTCTTTTTGTTTTCTTTGAACTACAATAGAAGCATCAAAAGGAACACACAAAGAAAGGAAGAATCTGATGGTATTTACTAACACATTAAATCTATTTTGTGACGAGATGATGTATCTATGAATAAAGATTTAACATACGAGATATCTTCTCATTTTATCGAACAAAAAAGGATTACCATCACAAACCAATCAAAAACAAGACGTCTCTGTAAGGTGATGGTCAATCATATACTTTTTAAAATTCTATTATTAGCTCCTAATGAAAAAGAGACATTGGTCTATGAAAAACCGGGAGGCATTGAAATAATTGAAATGACTGATTTAACAGAAAGCGAGGAAAACGAATGACTTCAATGGTTGTTGCAAGAAATATCGTGAAAACATTTGGCAGTAAGACTGCCTTAAATTCTATTAACTTTGAGATTAGAGAGGGAGAGATTTTCGGATTTCTGGGACCATCTGGATCTGGGAAAACGACGATGATCAATATTCTTACTGGGCAACTACTACCAGACAGTGGAAATACTCAATTGTTAGGAAAAGATTCTCAGGATCTACATCCGACAGATTTAGAAAAAATTGGGATTGTTAGTGACCAAAGTGGCTTCTATGAAAAACTATCCTTAGAAAAAAATCTCCTTCTATATGCAAAGCTTTATGGTATTAATTTGAATAGAGTAGATGAGTTACTTGATCAGGTAGGGCTGTTAGCTAGCAAAAAGATATTAGCAGAACAATTATCTACTGGAATGAAGCAACGGATGTTGCTAGCTCGCGCTTTAATCAATCAACCTAAAATTCTATTTTTGGATGAACCAACAAGTGGTTTGGACCCAACAACTTCAAAATCCATTCATGAGTTGTTAGTTCACTTAAAAGAAAGTGGGACCACAATCTTTCTAACCACTCATGATATGAACGAAGCTACTTTATTATGTGATCATTTGGCCTTGTTAAATAAAGGAAAACTCATTGAACAAGGTAGCCCAGCAGATATCATTCAAAAATATAACACAAATAAACGGATAAAAGTTATTTATAAAAATCACCAAGAAAGAATCTTTGATTTTTCAGAATTATCGACATTAGCTACAAATGATCTTATTTCTATCCACTCATGTGAGCCAACTTTGGAAGAAATCTTTATAAGATTAACGGGGGAAAAATTAAATGTTTAATCGAATGAAAGCATTGCTATGGTTAAGAAACCAAACCATTATCGCAAATAAAAACTTACTGGTACAAGTGTTGATGCCCTATGGCTTGCTCATTATTTATAAGAATTTTATGAATTTAGGGAAGGACAAAGGCCTTGACTTAATGTTCCTCTGCTTATCCACAGCAATTGCCATGTCTGTTGGCAGTACTGTTTCCACTATTATTGCTGAAGAGAAAGAAAAGAAGAATCTTAAAACGCTTTTACTAAGTGGTGTACGACCATACGAATATCTCATCTCAGTTTTAATACACCCAGTTGTCATTACTGTTTTGAATATGGTTTTATTTCCTATTATTGCAGGTGCAGATCTTTCTAAAATTTACCTTGAATATACTTTAGTCGTTATTTTGACAGCTATGGCTGTTATTCTCATTAACCTATGCATCGGAGCTTTTTCTTCGACACAATCAAAAGCGCAAATCAATGGCTTACCTGTTATGTTGATTATTGCAATGGGACCAAACTTGTCTCAAATGAATCCTGATATCGCTGATTTTATTAAATATACTTTTCTTGGAGCTTATACTGAATTATTCACAAAAGCAGAGTTTAGTTTAACGAGTTGTTCTTTTCAAATATTAATCGCTTGGATAATCTGTTTGTTCATTCTTACATCCTTGTCACTCAAGCTTCATAAACATTCAAAACCGCGAAATAAGTTACCCAAAGAGCGGGCTGTGAATACTGAATGTGTGTAAACAAAAAGATAATTCCTATTTCATATACACCTTCTAAAATGATGGTCGGATTCAACTAGTATATAATTTGAAACAGCTAAACTTGATTTATCTCCCGAACTCTTAAAGAGTCGGACCCCAGAAAACGACCAACCATCAAAAAAACCATCGCCAACAGACGATGGTTTCTGTATTTCTTTGATTAGCCTAAGGAGTTGACATAAGCATCCACTGCTACAATGGCTTGAGCAATATCAGATGCTTGTACCTTGAATGGCATTTGATGGATGGTTTCTCCTTCAATGGTGGCTTGTTGGCCAACCTTGAGAAGATCTTCGTAGCTTGCATTTTCAAGATGCATTTCTTTCAGAGTCGTTGGCATACCGATTTGTTGATAGAAACGAATGTATTTGTTCAATTCTTCTTTTGGACGGTTTTCCAAGAACAATTGAACTAGCGTTCCGTAGGCTACTTTTTCACCGTGTGTCAAATGGTGGATGTCTCCAGTAAGGGCTGTAAAGCCATTATGGATGGCATGAGCTGCTGCCAAGCCACCACTTTCAAATCCAATCCCGCTGAGAAGGGTATTGGCTTCAATGATGTTTTCAAGAGCAGGCGTTACCACTTTGGCTTCACAAGCAGCCATGGCTTGAAGTCCGTCTGCAAATAAGATTTCTTCACAACGTTGCGCAATCGCGACACCAGCTAAAGTTTGGTGTTTGCCTAGCATGGTTTTTCCGTTAGCTTGCATCACTGCACGCGCTTCAACCCAAGTCGCTAATCCATCTGCGATACCAGAAGCGAGCAAACGTTTTGGTGCTTGAGAGATGACTTTGCTATCCACCAAGACCAATTCTGGGTTTTTAGAATAGAATATATAGCGAGCAAAAGCACCTTCATCCGTATAGATAACTGACAAGGCTGAAACCGGAGCATCTGTAGAGGCAATGGTCGGAGCAATGACGACTGGTGATTTTAGAAGATCGGCAATGGCTTTTGCACTGTCGATGGTCTTTCCTCCACCAAGTCCGATGACTAAGTCACAGCCATTTTCTTCTGCCAGATTGACCACACGATTGATTTCATTATCAGAAGCTTCACCGTTGAAGAACACTGGCAAGACTGTAAAGCCATACCGAAGGAGATACTTTTCAAAACGTTCACCTACGATATCATAGACTACTGAATCACAGAGTAAAACGGGATGACTCCCCAGTTCTAAAATAGGTTTTGCATTTTCAAATAAAGCATTTTCACCTTGAATGTAACGGGATGGGCTGGCAAAATTTCTCATACACTCCTCCTTTATCAAATTGTATTCTTATGATGAACAGCTGACCAATCTGCCTCGAAGTCATCTACTGCTTTTGCAATAGAAGGCATTCCAAAAGCTGCTTCAAAGACATCTGCCCCTGCCGTAATTGCTTGTGTTCCTTCTTTAAATGCTCGATTAACTTGAGCCACATTTTTAAAGGAAGCTGCTAGAATTTTGCTTGATGAATGATTACGCTCTATGGCACTCGCTAACTGAGAAATAACCTGAGCTGAATCAATGTTTAAGTTTTCCATACGATTGTAATAAGGTGCTAAATAGTCGGCTCCTGCTTCAATAGCTAACAGTCCTTGAAAAACAGTATAGATTGCTGTTGCAGTAATTTTGTAACCCTCTGCTTTTAACACTTTAATTGCAGCAAGTCCTTCAGGTGTTACTGGAACTTTAATATAGGTATTTTCATCGCATTGTTCTCGAATTTCGGCCGCATCTTTTAAAATTCCTTCATAATCTTTTGCGACAACTTGAACATGGATGGAAGGAGATCCTCCGATGATTTCCCGCACCTTATGGATACGATCAAAAAAATCAATGTTCCCTTCTTTTTTAGCAATTGTTGGGTTCGAAGTTACCCCAGCAAGGGGTAACACTCGTGCCCATTTTTTTATCTCATCTAAATTTAAAGTATCAAGCATAAATTCCATATACATACCTCTTTACTATAGAGTATGCTCTGTCCGTCCAATAATATCATCTTGTGTTGCTCTTGATAGTACATTGAAGAAGGCTGAGTAGCCAGCAACACGTACAATTAAGTCACGGTGTTTTTCCGGATGTTTTTGAGCATCTAACAACGTTTCTCTAGAAACCACATTGTATTGAATATGGTATCCATGTAGACGATTAAAGAACGTACGGAGTAAAGCAATAAGTTTTAATTTATCTTCTTCTTTGGATAAAGTTTGTGGGTTTACTTTTTGGTTCAGTAAAACACCACCAACAATTTCATCTGTTGGCAATTTAGAGACAGATTTTAGAACAGATGTTGGGCCATGTTGGTCCATATTGTGGGATGGAGAGCATCCTTCTGCTAGTGGAGTTCCAGCATTACGACCGTCCGGAGTAGCTAATGTTCCACGACCTTGTCCTACATTGGCTGAAATAGAAGATGTACCTGAGTAACGGATACCACCGATTGGCCCACGTCCATAGCGAGTATTTGGATATTTAGCAATTTCATCCACATAAATATCGTATGCTTCTCGAACTAAGCTGTCTGCATAGTCATCATCGTTTCCATACTTCGGTGCATCATGGATAAGCATCTCTTGGATTTCTTTTCCACGTTCGCCCTCGTAATCGGTTTCCAGAGCGTGCCATAGCTCTTGTGGCGTTAAGCGTCCTTCTTCGAATACCAGTTTCTTGATTGCTGCAAGTGAATCGGATAAGTTTGCAATACCCACTTGTAGACCAGAAATATAATCGTAGACAGCTCCACCTTCTTTTAGGTGTTTTCCACGTCCAATACAGTCATCTGTCAAAGCTGAACAGAGGATATCTGGCACTTCTCTTTCAAGAGATAGGTCGATAGAGTTTTCTACGATCACACTCATGCGGGTTAAGTGGCGCAAAGTCTTGTCCCAAGCAGTCTGCAATTCATCGAAGCTCTTCATGTTTTTAAAATGACCGAAGCTTGGTGCAAAGCGCTTACCAGAAGCAGGATCGATTCCATCGTTCATCGTGATGAGCAAAACTTTAGGGAAGTTCATATAACTCATACCTGTACAGCGATATCCCCATTTACCTGGAACAGCTGTTTCTACACAACCAATTGCACTGTAATCATAAGCATCTTCTTCAAGAACACCTTTTGAAATAAAGGATGGAATAATGATCTCATCATTATTGAAAGCAGGCATACCGAATCCGAGCTTCATAACTTCAATACATTCGTTCATGAAGCGGGCATCCAAACCAGCATGGTAACGAACAGTTAAGTTTGGTTGAGGAAGGTGAGTTTGAGCAACAGACTTCAACACTAAATAAGACAATGGGTTAACGGCATCTTTCTTATCACGCGTTTGACCACCAATCGTAACGTTTTGATAAAGCGGACTACCTGCAGATGAGAAGGTATGTGCTTGACTACGTACTTTGTTAATTGTAATAGTCTTAATCCAAAGGTTGGTCAAGCGTTCAACAATACTCTCTTCAGTTTCCCGTCCACTTTCCAAATCAGCTTTAACGTATGGATACATATATTGGTCAAAACGGCCATATGAAAGTGAGTGTCCATTTGATTCAATCTGAAGAATACATTGGATAAACCAAACAGACTGAACAGCCTCTGCAAATGTACTTGCAGGCTCGTATGGAACTTTCGAGCAAATCTCTGCAATTTCAAGCAATTCCTTCTTACGTTCAGGAGTTGCTGTTTCAGCAAGTTGTTTAGCAAGTTCCACAAATCGTTGAGCATAGGTCTTAACAGCATCAACTACGATAAAGATAGAATCGTAAAAATGGTACTTATCAATGCTAGCTGGATCCGTTAGATCTAGGGCTGCTTTAGCTTGGCGAGCTCTTTCTTCAAAACCTTTCAAGCCATATTGCAATAATTTTTGATAATTGACCGCTAAGTGAGCATCTCCTGAATTCATCTTCCCTTCCATACCGAAGAATCCTGTTTCCATATAGACAGATACTTCTTCAGGTAGAAGAGCTCCAGCTCTTGCACGTAAGTTATTATTTTCCCAGAACGGTGCGATACTACGGAGCTGCTCTTTCGTTTCTTCCGTAATATAGAAGACGTCACCATCCCGCTTTTCAAAAAGATCCAATTCCTTCAGAACGAACTCTAAAGTATATTCTGGGAAGATCGGAGCATCTTTATTAGAGGATGCTTGGTTTCCAGCAATCATGGATTCATCCTCAATATAGATTGTCATATTTTCAAGAATCTCTTTCAACATATAGGCACGTTTAAGAACATTTGGTTGTTCCTTATAACGATCATATGCCTTAGTTGCAAGAACGGCACGTTCAGCGTCGATATAAGGCTTCTTGTTCAAGACATCTTCACGATACTTATTCATGCGTTCAGTGAGGCTTCCAAAATATTCTGTTTTAATGCTTGTACTTGCTACTTCTACTTGTTTCATTTTTTCAAAACCTTTCTTTTGAAATTATTTTGTTTTCTTTCGTAACTATAGTAGCATTAAATTTTACGAATTTCAATGAATTATGGATTATACCTATAAATTCTATTCTAGTCGCACATCTGTGCATTCCTAATAAACGCACTATTTTTCAGCTTGTAATTCATTGTTATAAGCAAGATTATCTTGGAATTTAAAGAATGGGAAGTATACAACTGTCGAGGTTGCAAGAACTAGCACTTGAACGAAAGCACCTTGCCAACCTCCAACCATAAATCCAGAAATAATGGCTGGTGTACTCCAAGGAAGTGTCACACCTGAGAATGGATGCATGAACCCAATAGTAATTGAAGTATAAACAATTATCGCTGCTAAAATTGGAACGATAATAAATGGAAGGAACATCACTGGGTTCATTACAATTGGGAAGCCAAATACGACGGGTTCATTAACATTGAAGATTGCAGGAAAAGCTGCAACTTTCCCAAGTGCCTTATATTGTTTTGACTTAGCAGCAAATAACATAGCAATAACCAAACCAAAGGTTATACCTGATCCAGACAAAATAAGGAAACTATCTAGGAATTGTTGGGTTACAATGTGGGCACCATTTTCAACGGATAGCTTCCCAGCTGCCAACATTGATTTATTGGCATCCAGGTTAGAAAGTAGCAAGGCTGTTACTACACCATTGACAACTGATTGTCCATGCACACCAAACCACCACAAGAACGAAATAAAGAAGGCAATTCCAATCGCTCCGTAAAGTGATCCTGTTAGACCTTGTAGAGGAACCTGAATGACATCATAAATCATTTCAATGAAGGTACCGCCACTTGTCACTACTTTTGATACGATATAGACAATCATTGATAGTAAGAAAATCACGAAAGCAGGAATCATCGCTTCAAATTGTTTGGCAATGGCTTGAGGTACTTGTTCTGGCATTTTAATAACAATATGTCTTTGGATAAACACAGTATAAATCGCACCAACTACCAGACCAATAATAATGGCACCAATAATCCCTTGACCACCAAACCATACTTTTGCAATGGCATCACCAATCGGTTCTCCCTTAGCTGGTACATAAGAAGATTTTAACAAGATAAAGAATGAAGATAGGGACAAAACTCCTGCTGGCAAAGGCTCTACTCCACTGTTTTTAGCATATGAATAACCAATGGAGAAGCAAGAAATTAATCCCATGATGGCGAATGTTCCTGAATAAACCTGCATAAATGGCTCTGTCCATGTATCGCCAAATACACTAGCAATAGCCTGGTTAAGACCTTCAAATGGTAATTGCCCAATAATCAGAAACAAACTACCAACTACCGTTAATGGAAGGATCGCTAACATCCCATCTTTAAGAGCAATAATTCCTTTCATGTTTACAAAACGCATGATTGGAGCGATAATTTTCTGAGAATTAAAATTAGACATGGGAAGCCTCCTTATTTTTCTCCTAGCAATTCTAGAGCTAGATTTAGTACTTTCTTACCATCCAACATCCCATAATCTGCCATAGGGATGACAGCAATAGGAATATGGTTTGCCTCACAAATCGCTTTTGATTTATCCAAAGTATAAGCTACTTGAGGGCCCAACAATGCGACATCGATTTCTGGGGCAAAATCTGCTAATTTCGCTTGAGAATAGGCATCGATTTCAGCATCAATCCCTAATTCCTTAGCCGCCACCTTCATATTATTTACCAACATTCCTGTTGAAAATCCTGCTGCACAAAACAATCCAATTTTCATCTTCTTTTCCTCCTTATTGTTTCGCTGAAAGTTCTTTACGTAAGTCAATCATTTCTTTAATCAAGTTAATCTCTGTGATTGAAGTCATTAAGTGATCTTGTGAGTGCACAAACAGAGCTGTAATATCTGTCTTTGTCCCACCTGCTTCCTGGGCTAAAAATTGTGTTTGCAGGTTATGCGCTTCTAGCAATGCTGCATCTGCTTTTGCAATTTCGCCTTCAGAAGATGTAAAATCGCCCTCCTTAGCATATGATAAAGCTTGGTAAATATGCTGTTTAGCATCACCCGCATTTAAAATCAATCCCATAATAATTTGGTCTGCAACAATTATTTCCATGTGCACTACACTCCTTTGTTAATCTACTGAAAGCGCTTTTTCTATTGTCAATATACCATTTATATTTTTGCCGGTCAATAAAAATCGCAACATTTGGTTGTTATTTTTGTTTTTTGCACATTTGTGCTATATAGCTCAAAAAAATAAGGACCGCATTTCTGCTGTCCTATTTTTTAGTAAATTGCTGATCACCATCTAATTCTAAAACTTTTAAGATCGTCGCTTCATCTGTGACTAAATGATTGATATAGTTGGCTTTCAAAACCGATAAAATAGCTTTTGCTTTCTGATCACCGTAGGCTAAAGAGATGGTGTTTGGTACCTTTCTCAATTCCTCCAATGTGATAGATATTGTTCTTTCCTGTAATTCAGGATAAACGGGGACACCTTCTTGATCAAAGAAACGACAGCATACTTCTCCTACAGCATGTTCTGACTCCAATTTCCTAAAATCATTTGATGTCAGCATATCAAACCACTGAGGATTCTTGCTATCTGCATAGCCACCAATCCCTACAGCCGCAACATCCAAACAACGCCAACTAGCTTTCAAATCCTCAAAATACTTAGAAGATAAGATGCCTTCCGTCACCTCAGAATTTTCTTGAATGACACTCGCGTTTATAAAATGACATTCCCCATGAAATTTACTCGCCATACTGTAGATCAGCGTATTGACATGGTAGCGAGCATGAATATGACTGGGACCTCCAGCTAGGGGATAAAACTGAACACCATCCAAGCGCTTCGTTCCAACTTGTTCTACCATTAATCTGAGAGACTTGCCCCATGAAAATCCGACTGTCATTCCATCTTCAATCAAATTACGAAGCATGACCGCACTTGCTTGCGCCAGTCGCTTTTCAAGGCTTTCTCGAGGCTCATCAACTAGATTCGGTATAATCTCGATAGCTTTTAAGCCATATTTTTGTTTGATATAATTTTCTAAATGGAAGAGGCGAGTATCAAAGTTTTCAATTTCAATTTTTACTACGCCCTCTTTCTTGGCCTCTGCTAGCATTCTGCTAACAGTTGTACGGTAGATTCCAGTTTCTGCTGCGATTTGCGATTGACTTTTGTCTTCAACATAGTATAGGTAGGCTAATTTAGCAAGTAACTTTTTCCGTTCATCTTTCAATTGGCGTCTCCTTCTTATACTAAAGTTAAAATCGTTTGCGAATCCTCAAGTTTTTCTTTCGCTTCTTGAGATATATTCTTATCTGTTATGACTCTCGAAACTTGTGAAAGTGCAAATCGTCTGACAGTTCCACATTTCCCAAATTTACTTGAATCTGTTAAGACAATCACTTCTTTAGAAACATCGGACATAGCTTGAACAACTTCACTTCTCATCATATCTTTCCCAGTAAAGCCAAGTTCATCATCATATCCGTCAACCCCTACAAAAGCAAAGGGAACTCTAAACGAGCGGATTAATTCTTTCAAAAGCGGACCTACAGTCACTCTCGATTCTTTTTGAAATTCACCACCAAGTAGGATGATTTTACAAGAATCATATTCCTGAATATAATCTGCAATAAAGTAAGAATTTGTCACAATCTTGACATTCTTTTTTGTTTGGCAAATTTCTTCTGCTAGCAAGGCACATGTAGAGCCCGATTCAATCAAAACCGTGTCGTTATCCTTAATTAATTTAGCAGCTTCCCTGGCTATTCTTTTCTTGGTATCATATTGAAAGGACAATCGAACATTGATATCATCTCCACTATTTAAAACAGCATAGCCGTGTTCTCTATGCAATAATCCTTTGGATTCTAGCTTGTCCAAATCCTTTCGAATGGTCACTTTAGAGACTTGTAATTTCTCAGACAAGCTATTAACATCAATCTTTTCAAATTCCGATACTAATTTCAATATTTCATCTAAACGTTGCATTGTTTTTACCTCTTCTCTATTTTAGCAAATTTTCGAGTGAATTCAAAACAAAATAAACTTTCGTTCGTAATTGAATTAGTTTCTTAAATAATGTATAATGGACTTACTAGATTGATAGGAGAGCAAAAATATGGAACAAAATCGTGGCATAATCTTTAATATCCAACACTTTAGTATCCATGATGGCCCTGGAATCCGAACTACTGTATTTCTAAAAGGATGTCCCCTGCGTTGTCCATGGTGCTCCAATCCTGAATCCCAGCGTGCAAATCCTGAAAAAATGTTGGATGCTGTTACTAAAAAGGAAACCATCACAGGAGAAGAAAAAACAGTTACAGAAATCATAGATGATGTCTTAAAAGACGTTGACTTCTATGAAGAATCTGGTGGTGGCCTTACCCTGTCTGGTGGAGAAATCTTCGCTCAATTTGAATTTGCCAAAGCAATCTTAAAAGCTGCGAAAGAAGTTGGACTTCATACTGCAATCGAAACGACAGCTTTTGTTGAACATGAGAAATTTGTCGATCTCATTCAGTATGTTGATTTTATTTATACAGACCTTAAACATTACAATACACTTAAACATAAGAAGGTTGTCGGAGTCAACAATCATCTGATTATTAAAAATATTCATTATGCCTTTGCTCAAAACAAAACAATCGTTTTACGTATTCCAGTCATTCCTAATTTCAATGACTCTTTAACTGATGCTGAAGAATTTGCTTCTCTTTTTAATTCTCTCGATATCGATGAAGTACAACTGCTCCCATTTCACCAGTTTGGAGAAAACAAATACAAGCTTTTAGGACGTCGCTATGAAATGGAAGGAATAAAAGCCCTGCATCCAGAAGATTTATATGACTACCAGCAAGTTTTTTTAGATCATGACATTCACTGTTATTTCTAATCCACTCAAAAATCCCCAAAGCTAGTTTCAATTTACTGAAACTTGGCTTTGGGGATTTCTTATTCTTTCACGAGCATCGAGAAAAAGAGAGATTGCCTGGTGAGCATGGCCCACATCGTCAAGAAAAATCAATAAATTGCTTAACTGAAGTCAAGACTACTTCCTTTGGAAAAAAGATAAATCAATTGGCATTCATGGAATGCGGCATTGATTTCCTATTTTTCTGCAGGAAGTTTCGGTAAACCGAATCGTCTCTCCTATCTTACATTACCAAATGATCACGCGGTCTTCTGGTTTTCGCCACATGCCATCGCCTTCTTTGACATCAAAGGTTTCAAAGAATTCATCAAAGTTTGGCAATTGGACATTGGTACGGAGTTTTCCTGGTGCGTGCACGTCAACACTTGCGAGGAGTTGCATGTACTCTGGTCGAGCTTTCATGCGCCAGATGCGAGCAAAGTTGGTAAAGAATTCTTCTGCGGAGAAGTCTGCTTCTTTCTTAGCGGCTTCAAGGGCTGCGGCAATTCCTCCGAGGTCTGCCACATTTTCAGAAACGGTCAATTTCCCGTTGATCTTAGCACCGTAAGAGTCTTGGCCTTCGAACTGATCGATGACCTTTTGCGTGCGAGCAGTAAAGGCTTCGTAATCTTCTGGCTTCCACCAATCTTTCAAACTACCGTGCTCGTCAAAGGATGCTCCATTGGTGTCAAAGGCGTGGGAGATTTCATGGGCAATGACCGCACCGATTCCGCCGTAGTTAGCTGATGACGATTGGTGAAGGTCATAGAAAGGCGCCTGTAAGATCGCTGCTGGGAAAACGATTTGGTTTTGTTGCGGATCATAGTAAGCATTGACCATATTAGCTGGCATGTGCCACTCACTCCGATCGACTGGTTGGTTCCACTTGCTCCAAGTATGGGCAATGGAAATTTGAGCCAATTTTTGAGCATTTTCCACCAAGGTCTTGCTCTCGTCGATGATCTTTTTGGCATACGTTTCTGGTAATTTTTCAGGGTAGCCGATATGTGGTGTGATGACATTGAGCTTGACAATGGCTTTTTCACGAGTTTCAGGAGCGAGCCAATCCGCTTTTTCTAAGCGATCCTTGTAAACCTCAATCATGGTCGCTACTTTATGCTCTACGTCTGCTTTCGCTTCTGGTGAGAATTTTTCGCCCGCATACCAGAGTCCAAGCGCTTGGCTATAAGGCCCTTCCGCCAAGGCCAGAGCGGCTTTTTCTTTCGGACGTGCTTCTGGTGTCCCTGTAATCGTACGGCTATACTCACCAGATAAGACACGGATTTCTTCAGTCAAGAAAGACGTCCAAGAAAGAGCTGCACTGAGTTTCAACTTGGCATGAAGGGTTTCCCAGTTGGCTGCTGAGTAGAATTTTGGCGCAAATTCCTTCCAGAAGCGCTCTTCTGGAACAATGATAGTATCTGGCGTTTGCCCGATCACTTCTGTAAAGAAGGTATCGAGTGGCAATTCTGGAACCAAGGCCTTGAAATCTGCCCACTCATAAGGATGGTAGAGTTTGTTGTACTCGGATTTTTCTTCGTTTGACAAGACATATTTGGCCAATTCTGCATCGGCCGCAATCACCTTATCCAGGATATCTTTGATTTCTTCCTCTGAGAAATCAAATTTTGCCAAGAGCTTTTCAACCATTTGACGCCAAACAGCCAATAACTCTGGGCCTTTTTCATTGCCTTCTTCATAGTAGGTCGTATCAGGCAAGATCAAACCGAGTGCTTCTCCCCACAAGACATTCATTTGGGCATTCATAAAGTCTGGTGACACGCTAAATGGCATGAGATTTGGTTTGCCAGCTAGCTCATAGGTCCCCAACTTACTGGTATAGTCTTCAAAAGAAGACAAGGCCTTGATTTCATTGATCAAGGGCATAGCTGGAGCCACACCAGCTGCTTCTCGCGCATCAAAATCTGCCACCATCTTGTGGTATTTGACAAAGTTTTGGAGAATACTGTCTTCTGGCAGCTCTTCTCCTCGTTGCCATTTTCCGGTAATATCCAACATCAAGTTTTCGATCTCTTGGATCAAGTCCATAAAACCACCGGTTGACGGTTTGTCATCTGGAATCACAGCTGTCTCAGCCCATTTCCCGTTGACGTAATCATAAAAATCATCTTGTAAACGTACCATGATCTTCTCACTTTCAATCTTTTGTAATAACCTTATCAAAAATAGGTCTATTTTTCAATGATTACAAGTGAGTTAATCTAAATTATTTAAAAAAATTAACTTGACTTAATTTTTTAATTTATGTATATTAATGGTAAAGGAGAAAAATCATGATTCAAATTGAACATCTAAGTGTTGCTTACCAGCAAACACTGGCCTTGGAGAATCTTTCTCTCACCATCCAGGGTCCAACCATCCTAGGAATTCTTGGACCCAACGGAGCTGGAAAATCAACCTTGATCAAGGCTATGCTAGGACTTCTCCCTCATTCGGGAAAAGTCCTACTCGATCAAAAAGATCTCGACCAAGTTCTTCAACGAGTGGCCTACGTCGAACAAAAGACAGCTATTGATTTCCACTTCCCCATCACGGTGCGAGAGTGTGTCTCACTGGGCCTCTACCCCCATCTTTCTATCTTCAAGCGAAAAAGCAAAGAGGATCTCCAAAAGGTGGAAGATGCCTTAAAACTTGTCAATCTCCTTGATCTCGCGGATCGCCAGATTGGCCAACTCTCGGGAGGGCAATTCCAACGGGTCCTAATCGCCCGCTGCTTGGTCCAAGAAGCAGATGTCATCTTTTTGGATGAGCCCTTCGCTGGAATTGACTCTGTTAGCGAGGACATCATCATGCAGACACTCCAAACCCTGAAAAAGGAAGGCAAGACCATCCTGATCGTCCATCACGATCTCAGCAAGGTTCCAGCTTACTTTGACCAAGTCCTCCTCCTTCATCGCAAACTGATTGCTTTTGGGAAAACAGAGGAAACCTTTACCAAAGAGAATCTGCATGCAGCCTACGGGCATGAACTCTTTATAGGAGGTGAAATCAGATGATTGCAGAATTTATCGATGGATTACAACAATTTCATTTCCTCCAAAACGCTCTCATTACAGCTATTGCCATCGGGATCGTCGCCGGTGCGGTCGGATGTTTCATCATTCTGCGAGGCTTGTCTCTCATGGGGGACGCTATTTCGCACGCAGTCCTTCCAGGGGTGGCTTTGTCCTTTATCTTAGGTATCAACTTTTTTATTGGCGCCATCATCTTTGGCCTCTTAGCTTCCATCCTGATCACCTATATCAAGAGCAACTCCATCATCAAGAGCGACACTGCGATTGGGATTACCTTTTCTTCTTTCCTCGCCTTAGGGGTCATCTTGATTGGAGTCGCTAAAAGTTCCACTGACCTCTTCCACATCCTCTTTGGGAATATCTTGGCCGTGCAAGACCAGGATATGTGGATGACCATTGGTATTGGTGTGGCTGTCTTACTGGCGATTTGCCTGCTCTTTCGACCCTTGCTACTTACTTCCTTCGACCCTGTCCTCGCTCAATCCATGGGCGTTCGGGTCAAGGTCTATCACTACCTTCTCATGGTGCTCTTGACCTTGGTTTCTGTCACTGCTATGCAGAGTGTCGGGACCATTCTCATCGTCGCCATGCTCATCACACCTGCTGCGACGGCCTATCTCTATGCCAATAGCCTCTGGTCCATGATGCTCCTTTCATCCGGATTAGGTGCTCTTGCATCCATCCTAGGACTTTTTATTGGTTATAGCTTCAACATCGCTGTCGGATCTTGTATTGTCATCACTTCTGCCGTCTTCTTTCTCATTAGCTTCTTTATCGCTCCCAAGCAGAGAAAGAACAGACATTCCCCTTCGTACTAAGATTAATCTCATAAAGGAGAAAAAAATGAAAAAACTAACTTCCGTCTTAGCCCTCTTTGTGGCTCTCTTATTTGGTTTACTGGCTTGTAGCAAAGACTCTTCTTCCAAGTCCTCATCCGATAAATTGAAAGTGGTCACCACCAACTCCATCCTCGCAGATATGACAAAAAATATCGCTGGAGATAAAATCGAGCTACACAGTATTGTCCCTGTCGGCCAAGATCCCCATGAATACGAACCACTCCCAGAAGATGTCAAAAAAACTTCACAAGCAGACCTCATCTTCTACAACGGCATCAACCTCGAAACGGGTGGCAATGCTTGGTTTACCAAGTTGGTCAAAAATGCTAATAAAGTAGAAAACAAGGACTATTTCGCTGCCAGCGATGGCGTAGAGGTCATCTACCTAGAAGGCCAAAACCAAGCTGGAAAAGAAGACCCTCACGCTTGGCTCAATCTCGAAAACGGGATCATCTATGCTAAAAACATTGCTAAACAATTGATCGCCAAAGATCCAAAAAATAAGGACTTCTACGAAAAAAATCTAGCAGCCTATACTGAAAAACTGAGCAAGCTGGATCAAGAAGCCAAGCAAGCATTCAATAACATCCCAGCAGAGAAGAAGATGATCGTAACCAGTGAGGGTTGCTTCAAGTACTTCTCCAAAGCCTACGGCGTCCCATCTGCCTATATCTGGGAAATCAACACTGAAGAAGAAGGGACACCTGAACAAATCAAAACGCTGCTAGAGAAATTGCGTCAAACCAAAGTACCGTCCCTCTTTGTCGAATCCAGTGTCGATGAGCGTCCTATGAAAACTGTGTCTAAGGATAGCAATATCCCTATCTTTGCAAAGATCTTTACTGACTCGATCGCCAAAGAAGGCGAAGAAGGCGACAGCTACTACAGCATGATGAAATGGAATTTGGAGAAAATCGCAGAAGGTTTGAACAAATAAGATTCCAAACTGATTAGATTCTCAAACAAATCAGTGGCTCTTCCCCCTTCATTAATGTACAATGAAAAGAAAAAAGGAGTCTTTGCTATGACAACATTTTTAGGAAACCCTGTTACCTTTACCGGATCTCAACTTCAAGTTGGCGATACTGCTCATGACTTTTCACTGACTACACCAAACTTAGAGAAAAAATCTTTGGCTGATTTTGCTGGGAAGAAAAAAGTCCTCAGCGTGATCCCATCTATTGACACAGGTATCTGTTCCACCCAAACACGTCACTTCAACCAGGCCCTCTCTGACATGGAGGACACTGTGGTCTTGACGGTTTCCGTCGACCTTCCTTTCGCTCAAGGTAAATGGTGTGCTGCTGAAGGGATCGAAAATGCCATCATGCTCTCAGACTACTTCGACCATTCCTTCGGAAAAGCCTATGGCCTCTTGATCAATGAATGGCATTTGCTCGCACGCGCTGTCTTGGTCCTAGATGCGGACAACAAGGTCACTTACGTCGAATACCTAGACAACATCAACAGCGAACCCAATTACGACGCGGCAATCGAAGCCGTCAAAGCACTTGATTAAATAAAAAAGAGGTCTACGACCTCTTTTTTATATCTACAAAATTCGTTCAGAGACTTTCCTTAAGAGAATTTCTAAGAGTCCTTTTTCTTCAATCCGAAAGAGGACTACTATAAAAACCGATGGAGTCCATTCTGAAGGAGGACTCGCCAGCGTAAGCGTGGGATGCCTCTGAGGAAACTCCGCACACGCTTTGCTACCTGTTGCTTGTAGCTCTTGCCTCCTTGTGCAAAGGTTCCCTTCCGGCTCCAATAGCCCTGCTCTCCACGATCATTCTTCGGAGCTAGATAGCGAACACCTTGCTGATAGAGGACCTTCTTACGAAAAGGTGGATCCCACGATTTGACGGGATCGATATCCAAGTCCTTATGAGTCCGGCCTCTGGCTAAACCATAGTTGAAACTGGCTCCATTGACAATGCCATTTTCAGAAATCTGATTCGGGTCCACTTCGTTGAGAAACTGGCCACCCTGATCCAGGATATACTCAGTATGAAAGTTGAGCAAGACCTTAAAATTCAACTGGGCCTGAGCACGCGATGGGAAGGCGAGCTGGCCGTTTTGATCCACATAGACCTTATTGTGAAGACGAGCCGCCTCATAGGCATCAATCTTAATTCCTTTTGTCTCCTGTAAGTAAGCTTGTAGCGCCTCTTCATCAGTCTGTCCAGTTTTGGCATAATGCTCCCGAATCCACTGGGTCTGGTAGGCAGAGAGCAGATAGCGGAACTGGTGGATCTGGCGTTTTAAGAGCTGATCTCCTGCTTTGCTGGCTAATGAATCCAGAGCAAAAGCTACTTGGACCACTCTTGAAAAAGAAGACCAAAAAGGTGAATGAGGGTGACAATCTGGCCAGAACCGCTTCAGTAAGAAGGCGGTCTCCTCACAGGTTCCCGATAAATCCCGTGGCATGAGACAGAGATGCATAACCCCTTTTAAGAGGGCCTGGGCACGACCTGCCGTCAATCCTTGCAGTTCTCTCTGCCACATCTCTTGGAAAAGAGGGCTGGCAAAGACAAAGACAGAGCGGTAACAGTCTTGCCTTCTTGCTTCATCTTCGCAAGACTGCAGTCGTTTTTCTAAGTAGCTGAGACCTCTGGTCGTCCAGCCCAGTTTTTCTAATTCCCGTCGCTTCATCTGCCCCCTCCTTTCCATATTGTTTTCGGTTTATGCTTCTATACTATCATCTTTCGCCCTCCCAGACAATTCCTATCCACTGGCCAAGCCATTTTGCGCTTTTTTTGATATACTAGAAGGAGCGAAGAAAAGAGGACCCTATGACACCAAATAAAGAAGATTACCTCAAGTGCATCTATGAAATCGGCACGCAACATGAAAAAATTAGTAACAAAGAGATTGCGGCCCGGATGCAGGTTTCGCCTCCAGCCGTGACTGAGATGGTCAAGCGAATGATCTCGGAGAATCTCCTCATCAAGGATAAGACCCACGGCTATCTGCTTACCGAGCTCGGCCTTCAAACAGTTTCCGATCTCTTTCGCAAGCACCGATTGATTGAAGTGTTCTTGCTCAAAAAACTGGGCTATACAACTGAAGAAGTCCATGAAGAGGCTGAGGTGCTCGAGCATACTGTCTCCGACCGCTTTATCGATAAACTTGACCAGATGTTAGACACTCCCAAAACCTGCCCCCATGGAGGAACCATTCCACCCAAAGGACAACTCCTCATCGAGGCTTACCAGGACCGTTTGAGTGATGTCAGCGAACTGGGAACCTATCGTTTGCGAAGAGTCCAGGATAGCTTTGAATTGCTGAATTTTTTAGACCAGATCCAACTGAGCATTGGAGATGACATTCTCTTCAAAGGCTACGACGATTACACTGGCCTCTATCAGCTCCAGATCAAAGACCAAGACATCCAGATCAATCATCTGATTGCCCAACAACTTTACATAGAAAAACATGCCCTTTAATCAAGGGCATGTTTGAATGTAGCCAAACTACTTTTTACTTAAGATAGCTGGATAATTTTTAAAATAAGTTCTTCTGTTACTTTGAATTATTAAAGTAAATCCGAAACTTTCCGCCGTGAGAAAAATGCTTGAAACAATAATGTTTCAAGCATTCGGGAGTTTTGAAACCTTAGGTTCAAAACTAAGTCATGGAACTTCGTAGAAGTTCGCTGACGTCCGTACTCACCTAAGGAAAGTTTCTAGGAATACTATTTCTTCAATCCCACATGCTCTTAATCAAGGGCATGTTTTTTTCTTTCTATGGATTTTTCGTATCGAGGATGATAGTCACTGGGCCATCATTGATGAGTTCGATTGCCATATCTGCAGCGAAGACCCCTCGTTTGACAGGGACTTCCTTTTCTAACAAATCATTGAAGTCATCGTAGAGCTGGCTGGCCATCTCTGGATTGGCTGCCCCGATAAAGGCTGGACGATTGCCTTTTTTTGTCTGGGCAAAGAGGGTAAATTGAGAAATCGAGAGGATTTCTCCTTGAATATCCTTGACAGATAAGTTCATCTTCCCTTCTTCATCCGAGAAAATCCGCATTTGGGTGACCTTGCGCACCGCATACTCCAAATCCTTCTGGTCATCCTCAGGCCCCACTCCCACCAAGAGAAGAAGTCCTTCTTGAATCTGACTATAAACTTGACCGTCAATAGAAACCGAGGCCCTTTTGACCCGTTGAATCACTAATTTCATCTTATTATCCTATTTTAACAATCTATTGAGCATTCACTGCTACCTTCAAAGAAAATCGACATCAGACAAGGCAGTGAGACGAAGACAGTACTGAAGTACGGCGAGGCGAGCTAACCAAGCAATAAATGAATTCTAACCACACTTCTCAATCTTCAAAGAAAATCGACATCAGACAAGGCAGTGAGACGCAGGCATAACTGTAGTTAGGCCAGTTGAAACTAACGCAGTATGAAGTCGATTTTCGCAGAAGATTAGCCGTTGGTACGCTTAACAGAGTACACCTCCGGCACACTCTTAATCTTATCCACAACCGTTGTCAACATGGACAAATTTGGAATCCCGAAAGAAATGTGGATATTGGCAAACTTCATATCTTTGGTTGGTTGGGCATTGACGGTTGAGATCATCTTGGCCGTATTAGAGAGGACT
Organism: Streptococcus sp. 1001283B150225_161107_H12; assembly: GCF_015552665.1. Classification (NCBI taxonomy): domain Bacteria; kingdom Bacillati; phylum Bacillota; class Bacilli; order Lactobacillales; family Streptococcaceae; genus Streptococcus; species Streptococcus sp. 1001283B150225_161107_H12. Next base: position 71,736 of record NZ_JADNFC010000004.1, read on the forward strand.
TGAAGGACATCATTGAGAAGGCCTGCGCGGTTGAGGCCGTAGATATCGATATGGGCGATGTAGTCCTTGGTCGAGTTATTGTCTTCCCACTCGACGTCGATCAAGCGTTGCTCGTAGTTGTCTTGGGCCCGCAGGTTCATACAGTCTTGACGGTGAATGGCAACCCCACGTCCTTTGGTAATGTAACCGACAATTGTATCTCCTGGGACGGGATTGCAACACTTAGCAATCCGGATCAAGAGACCAGAAGCCCCTTGGATGACCACGCCACCTTCATGGCGGACCTTGAGGGTGTCTTTTTTGTTTTCAACCTTGACTTCGCCACCTTTGACCAGCTCTTCAGCTTCTGCACGCGCCTTGGCCTTTTCCTCTTCTCGACGCTCTTCCTCCGTCAAACGATTAAAGACAGAGATGGCTCCGACTTCTCCAAAACCGATGGCCGCAAACAGGGCATCTTCGGTCTTGTAGCTGGTCTTTTGCAAGACCTTGTCCATGTGCTTCTTATCCATGAACTTGTTGGCAATCATATCATGCTCATGGAATTGGGCCATGAGCAACTCTCGTCCACGGTTGATCGAGAGTTCCTTGTCTTGGTTCTTAAAGAATTGGCGGATCTTATTGCGGGCCTTGCTGGTCTTGACGATATTGAGCCAGTCACGACTTGGTCCAAATGAATTTGGATTGGTGATGATTTCAACCTGGTCACCCGTTTTCAGCTTGGTAGTCAAAGGAACCATACGGCCATTAACTTTGGCACCAGTCGCTTTTTCCCCGATCTTGGTATGAATCTCATAGGCAAAGTCAATCGGTCCAGAATCCTTTGGAAGAGAACGAACCGCTCCATCTGGGGTAAAGACATAAATCTCTTCTGCCAGATAGTTTTCTTTGACAGTATCAACAAATTCCTTGGCATCATCCGCCTGGTCTTGGAGTTCCATCATCTCCTTGATCCAGTTCATCCCAATAGCCGATTCTTTGCTATTGACTTGGCCCTTGATTCCTTTCTTATAAGCCCAGTGTGCCGCAACCCCGTACTCAGCAACCTCGTGCATTTCCTTGGTACGGATCTGGAACTCGATGGGACCTTTTGGTCCGTAAACAGTGGTATGGATGGACTGGTAACCATTGGCCTTCCGATTGGCGATGTAGTCCTTGAAACGGCCTGGCATAGGCTTCCACAACTCGTGGATATAGCCCAGCATGGCATAGACATCGCTCGGTGATTCCAGGATACAGCGAATGGCAATCAAATCATAGATTTCATCAAAGCGTTTCTTCTTATCCTGCATCTTGCGGTAGATGGAGTAGATATGCTTAGGACGACCATAGATTTTCCCATAGAGGTGGCGTTCTGCCGCATAGGACTCGATCTTTTGGACAACTTCTTCTACCAAGGCTTCCCGCTCGCGACGCTTCTCCTTCATCATATGGGAAATTTTATAGAACTCGACTTCATTCAGATAACGGAAGGATAGATCTTCCAATTCCCACTTGACGCTGGAAATCCCGAGACGGTGGGCTAGCGGCGCATAGATTTCCATGGTTTCTTGAGAAATCCGTTCTTGCTTGTCCTTGCGTAAATGCTTCAAAGTCCGCATGTTGTGCAAGCGGTCTGCTAGCTTGACCAAGATGACACGGATATCCTGAGACATGGCCATGAGCATCTTGCGGTGGTTCTCTGCCAGCTGCTCTTCATGGGACTTGTATTTGACCTTCCCGAGCTTGGTCACTCCATCAACAATCACTCGGACATCGTGCCCAAATTCACGTTCTAAATCATCTAGGGTCGCGTTTGTATCCTCGACAACGTCGTGCAAAAAACCACAGGCAACCGTCACAGCATCCAACTTCAATTTTGCCAAAATACCGGCAACTTGAATAGGGTGGATGATATAGGGTTCACCTGATTTACGGAATTGCCCACTATGGCAGTCGACTGCATAAAGGAGAGCTTTTTCTACAAATGCAACATCCTCTCCCGACAAGTATTTTTTGGTAAGGGCAATAACCTGGCCCCCTGTTAAAGGTTCTTCTTTCGGCATCTAGTTTTCTCCACTTTCTTGCCTTCTATTCTATCACTTTTAGCTCTATATGAAAACTAGTCCGATTGACTTTCATGCTATTTGAAGAGCTTTCCAGCACTATCAGCCAGAAATCCCGAACGTAGGTTCCCTTTTTATACAAATACTCCATTTTTTATAAAAAATTCATTAATTTGTAATATATAAAAAATAATAAAACGAATAAATTCTGAACAAAATAAGATATAAAAGAAACGCGTGAAGGTCTACCTTCACGCGTTTTTCATTAATTCTGTGACAACACTCACTGCGCTAAGAGCGTAGAGTGGGGCTGTTTCTGCTCGAAGAATACGAGGGCCAAGTCCTGCAAGTATTGCTCCTTTAGCTTCAAAAGACTCAATTTCCGCAGGTGAAAGACCACCTTCCGGTCCAAAGATAAAGAGTAGTTTACTTCCAGCTTCCAATCCTGTCAGCGACTGAATCAGAGCGGCTGCCTCACCTTCTTTGGCAGACTCTTCATAGGCTACCACGATGCGGTCAAACTGATCGAGTTGCGCTAGAAGGTCTGCTTTTTTCTCAAAAAGGGTAATACTTGGAACGAAGTTACGCTTGCTTTGCTCTGCTGCTCCAAGGGCGATTTTTTCTAGTTTTTCGACCTTTTTACCCAATTTCTTGCCGTCCCATTTGGCAACGGACCAATCGGCAGGGAAAGCCCAGATCTGACTAGCTCCGAGTTCTGTTACTTTCTGAGTGATGAACTCGAGCTTGTCTCCTTTGGGGAAACCTGATGCGATGGTCACTTGGACTGGCAGTTCTACATTGTCAGCCAATTCCTCAACTAGCTCCAACTGACGGGCTTCTACATTGACCACGCGTGCCAAACGCTTGATCCCATCATCGAAGACCAAGGTAACCTCATCCTCTTCTTTCAGGCGCATAACCTGAAACATGTGCTTGCTGGTTTCCTTGTCCTCTATGGTGACAGGCGAGACAGGCAAGCCTTTTACAAAATACTGCTGCATGCTAGCCTCCAATCACACCGGAGACATCCTTGGTCTTCTTGAAGACGCAGGCATTCCATTCCCCTTGGATCATGTGAGTTTCAAGGAAAAATCCAGCTGACTCAGCCGACTCACGCACCATGTCCCACTTGTCCTTGATAATGCCACTCATGATGAGATAACCTTCGTCCTTGACCAAACGATAGGCATCATCCGTCAGGTAGATAAGGATATCCGCCAAGATGTTAGCCACGATGACATCTGCTTCAATCTCCACACCCTTAAGCAAATCGCCTGGGGCTACATGGATGTTCTCCATGCCCGGATTGAGCTCAATATTTTCCTGAGCGACGCGAACCGCTACATCATCCAGGTCATAGGCGAAGATTTCCTTGGCACCTAGGAGTGAGCTAGCAATAGAGAGAACACCTGAACCAGTCCCCACATCCAGCACCGTTTCCCCACCACGAAGGACCTGCTCCAAGGCAAAGAGGCTCATCTTGGTCGTCGGGTGAGTTCCTGTCCCAAAGGCCATACCAGGATCTAGCTTGATAATCTTTTCTCCAGCCGTCGCCTCATAGTCCGTCCATGACGGAACGATAGTCAAATCATGAGTGATGCGAGCTGGTTCGTAGTATTTCTTCCAGTTGTCCGCCCAATCTTCCTCAGCCAAGGCAGACGTCCCCATCTTGACCTCTCCTAGATCCATAAAGTCTGTCAATTCTGCTAAGCGAGCCTGCAAATCCGCTTCAACCTCTGCGACATCAACCGTTTCCGGGTAGTAGGCGGTCACCACGATTTCTTCTTGTTGCTCGACCTCAGGAAAAATCTCACCGAAACGGTCGACATTGCCCACATAGTCCATGCTGTCCTCGATTGCGACCCCTTGGGCACCTAACTCGATCAAGAGATTGGAGACTAGTTCCTCACCCTCACGCTTCACTGTAACTTTTAGCTCTTGCCATGTTTCCATCTGATTCTCCTTAACACTCTATCATTTCTTCTAATTCTTTTAAGGTCTTCCCATCCTGATTCTTCCAGTCAGTTCGTCCATTCGTAGGCATACCAAGCAGAAAACCTGCAGCATAAGACGGACTAGAAAAGAGTTGGTTTTCTTGCAAAATCCCATCTTTAATGACGTTTTCTTCCATTAGCGCATGACGCAGTTCTTTCAAACTTGTTGGTAATGTAGGGGAATCAATCATTTCCACTTGACTACCTTCTAAAACTACAAAACCTTCTGAAGTCTGCTCACAGATAGCTTCAATCATTCGATTTGATTTCTTCGTTTTTCGCTTCAAATAAAGATGAGTTGAATTTTCATCAGAAATATTCTGACCTATTTTCTTGGTCATAGGAACAAACACTCGATACCCTAAGGTTCCTACAATCATCAAGGTGTTTTCCACAACCTCATCCAACTCCGACTGCTTTTCTTCCGTAACATTTCCAGAATTTGGCTCATTCCCATTTTTTACAATGAAGCGCCCCGCGTCTTTAGCTAATTGTGTAAATTTATTTTCCAGGTAACTGATTTCTGTGGGACCAAAGGAATTATTCTGCGTCGTCAAAATAATGACATCATTAAAATAATCCGCATGGTTATCACGAGTATGTTCCTGAACACGTAAAAGGACACCCTCACCATTTTTGCGATTCGTCGCCTGCCCGATGTAGGTAACATCCTTTTGCTTATCCTCATCACGGCCAAATAAGAAATAAATGCCACTTTGCTTCATTTCATCACGTGATTTTAAATCCGCCAATTGAATTCGAGGAATTTTATAAATCACACCGGTCCAATTTGACAAGGTACATTTGATTTTTCCTGTCACTTCGCCATCCATGAGAAACATGTTAATATTTTTACTACGCTTCATCATTTATCCTTCTCCACATAATCTCGTACTCGTTCTTGCAATTGAGGTACAACCCGATCTGATGTCAAAAGCTCTTCAATGCTGACTAATTTGTAGCTCTGGCCCTCGTCTCCAAAGATGATACTTTCGAACTGTTCCTGCGTCAACTTCCCAACTAAAAAGACAGATTTCTTGTTCTCATCTAGCATACTGGGGTAGAGTCGAGACCAGATTATGTCATCTTTCGACAGTTGGATATTTAATTCTTCATAGACTTCACGCGCCACGCACTCGAAAGGACTCTCGTCCCCTTCCCGACCACCACCTGGCAACTCCCACAGATTAGGCCAAGGAATGGTTGGTTTGTCATCGCGCAAGATGGTCAAAATTTGCCCATCACAAATCAAGGCAATCTTACAACCCGTAAAATCTATTCTGCTATCCAATAATTCCATGATGATGACCTTTTCTTATCATAACTACTACTCTATAGAAAACCCCTAGCTAGCTTTCTTCAATCACCTTTTGGCACTCTGCATCCCAGTACGCCTGCCATCTGCCATGTTTTTTAGCAAAATAAACCGTAAACTCATCATTGACATAATCTGCAACATAGCGAAGATTAGGAGGATTTTCATCAAAACTTAATATCCAAGGATGGAAGTAAAAGGTTTTCTCCCACCTCTTCTGAGTATAGCCGAGATTCTTGGCAAACTGAGGGATAGGTTGTTGCAACTCGCTTTCCAAATGGGACTGAATGGCATTGTCAAAACTATTCAAACGAGCTAATAGTTGCTTAAACTGATCTTCCTCCTCAATTTTGAAATCACCTATGAACTCAAATTCTGCAAAGTCTATAGAAAATTCAAATAATGTGATTTTACCATCCTCAACATAGTGCCCATCTTCATCAACACAACAACGAGTTCCTGACTTCAATACTCGCTCGAAATCTAAATCCGCAAAGCGATTGCGGGAAAGGATCGACTCACGTTCTTGAGATTTTTGGGATTTTTTACTAAATAACCGCTTAAATTTCTGAAGCATCGGACAGCTCCCTTTCCTATTTCTCAGCTCACCTGAGTCTCTTCTTCCTGTATGGCTTGTTCCAACTCATCTAACCACTGCTGGTAATAGGCTTTCTCATCCCGCAGCATGCGACTCACATCCATCTTCTGTCTGGCAAGCTTGATCGCCTTGTGTGTCTGGGTCAAATCCTTCTTGACCTTAAATTGATACCAGGCTTGGACCGCCTGTATATTGGTCAATTTCATCGACAAAAAAGACTTGACTCGTCGAATGGACGCGTATTCCTCTGCTTTCTCATGATCACCTTCCAATAAGGCGATATGCAGTAGGGACAACTGGGCGGCCGTTTGAATCATCGGGTTATCTGCCCTCTCCAGTAAAGCCTGAAAGTGCTCTTTAGCCGCCTCTCGATCGCCTTCTAGGATCAAAACTTCTCCCTGAAGGGCTAAGGCACCCTCCACAAAGCCTCCTTGGGCCTCCTCGGGAACAGGTCCAACAAAGTCTTTTAGGTCATAGTCTTCTGGGGCTAGCAGGGTCTGAGCAGAATGGCGCAGTCCTAGATAAGCATAGGTTACATTTTCAGGATGGCGCATCAATTCTAAAATTTTGGCTCCATCTGTAATCCCAAGAGGGAGAACATTGGCCAAAATAAAGGAGAGATTTAGACAAATCCAAGTTCCTGCAAAATACCAACTCTGTGTCAGAACTCCAAAGAGGAGGGATAGGATGAGTAAGGTCAAATGAACCAATATCCCACCTGAAAGCATCAAGATCATTCGTTGGTCACTTTCATCCTCTTTTAGTCCAATATACTGGGCGCCAACATTTTTCAGAACTGCCGTCTGGCTAAGACGAAACTTTCCTTCCTTTTTAGTCAGAAGGAAACTTCCCAAGCCCAAAGCGACGAGGCGATAACCCGTCAGATAGCCACAAAAAGCATGCCCCAGTTCATGAAGAATGAAAATGAGATACATACTAGAAAAAGTGAAGAGATAGCCCGGTACAAAAACCAGTTGAAAGCCTAAATCCGTAAAGGCGATCGTCCCCAAGGCAAAAGCACCCATCAAGAGAAGAAAGGACAGGCCGTAAACCAGGTAGGTCCCAATTTTTTTCATTAACTCTCCCACTTGTTTCTAATATCTCGGATAAGGGTAAAAGGTGCTTTCTTCTAGACCAACCTTTCCTTCTTCAAAAACTTCTTGGTTCCAGACGATCTCAAAGCTCTCTGCTTCTTCGTCTGCTAAGAAATCCATGAGGTCATCCAAGGCTAGCTCGGCCGTATCCTTTAGGAAGGTCGCAAAATAAGCTAGAAATTCCCGAGACAAGCCTTTTTTTGGCTCATACGGAATCGCCGTTAAATAGGCATCTTCTTCCACATGCGACTTGGCTGGATTGTAGAAGATGACGGCTTCTTCAAAGAAGATATCCTCGTCAGACTCTTCCCCCGACTCATCGACCAAGGCAACTCCTCCTGTGTTTTGCACTTCCAAGAGAAAAGCCACTTCTACCGCATGATTTTTCTTATCCCAATTGATCTCAAAGTCAAAGGGAAAGACCTTGTCCATTTCCTCTTCTAAAACATCCAAAAATCCATATTTAGACATCGTGTCCTCTTTCTAATTTCCCACTCTTAGAGCGGAATATGATACAATAGTTACTACAATCTTACCATAAAAACTGCCTCTTTTAAAGGAGACAAAGCTAGAAAGGAGACCCTCATGCCGGACAATCTCGCCCTGCGCATGCGCCCCAAAACCATCGACCAGGTTATCGGCCAAGAGCACCTCATCGGGGAGGGGAAAATCATCCGCCGCATGGTGGAGGCCAATCGTCTCTCGTCCATGATTCTCTATGGCCCTCCGGGGATTGGCAAGACCAGTATTGCTTCAGCCATCGCGGGCACGACCAAGTATGCCTTTCGGACCTTCAATGCAACCGTCGACAGCAAAAAACGCCTGCAAGAGATCGCAGAGGAAGCCAAGTTTTCAGGTGGCTTAGTCCTGCTTTTGGATGAGATCCATCGCCTCGATAAAACCAAGCAAGATTTTCTCCTGCCTTTGCTCGAAAGCGGTCTGGTCATCATGATCGGCGCAACGACTGAGAATCCTTTCTTCTCCGTGACGCCTGCCATTCGCAGTCGGGTACAGATTTTTGAGTTGGAACCCTTGACCAATGAACAGGTCAAAGAGGCGATCCAGTTGGCACTGAGCGACCCTGAGCGGGGCTTTGACTTCCCTGTTACCCTCGATGAGGAAGCCTTGGATTTCATAGCCACTTCGACCAATGGAGACCTGCGTTCTGCCTATAATTCTCTCGATTTAGCTGTCCTCTCTACTAAGGAAGGGGAGGATGGCATTCGCCACATCAGTCTCGAGATCATGGAAAACAGCCTCCAACGGAGCTATATCACCATGGACAAGGACGGAGACGGCCACTACGATGTCCTCTCTGCTCTTCAAAAATCCATCCGCGGATCTGATGTCGATGCTAGTCTCCACTACGCCGCACGTTTGATCGAAGCGGGCGATCTACCCAGCTTAGCCCGTCGCTTGACGGTCATTGCCTACGAAGATATCGGCCTGGCCAATCCAGATGCGCAGATCCATACGGTGACAGCCCTTCAGGCAGCGGAGCGCATCGGCTTCCCCGAAGCCCGCATCCTCATCGCCAACATCGTCATTGATCTGGCACTTTCGCCTAAGTCCAACTCAGCCTACGTCGCCATGGACAAGGCCTTGTCTGACCTCCGGAAGTCGGGCAATCTTCCTATCCCCCGCCATTTACGGGATGGTCACTATGCCGGAAGCAAGACCTTGGGAAATGCCCAAGACTACAAGTATCCCCACAATTATCCTGGCAATTGGGTCCAACAGGACTACCTACCAGACAAGCTGAAGGGGGCCTCTTATTTCACTCCAAATAAAAATGGCAAATACGAGCGAGCCCTAGGGACGACAAAAGAGAAGATTGATCAATTCAAGAAAAGGTGATATCGGTTCCAAAAAATTGAGATTTTCCCTTGAAATTTTTTTGAAATATGGTATCATATACATATAGAAACGCTGTGGTGTACGACTTCACACTTAAGTGTTGACCGACTATTTTTTGTATTATTAGGGAAACAAAGGACTTCTAACAGCATGCAGGCCGTATCACGCGGAAGCAGCTTCAGTTAGAGCAAGTTGCCCACCTGCTTAATTGCGCGGGTTCAATACAAACCGTGAAGTTTCGGCACCAATACAGCTTTTTTTTGCCTCCTTAGCTCAGTTGGTAGAGCAGTAGACTCTTAATCTATGGGTCGCAGGTTCGAGCCCTGCAGGGGGCATCTAAATCAACAGGAAAAAGCCTTGATTTATAAGGCTTTTTTGCTTGTCTATAACTGATTTGCCCCATCATTTGCCCCACATTTTTTTATGAGCAATCTTTCCAAACATCTCTAATTTGATTAAATTCTTCAAAAATTTTCTCTTCTAAAGTGTGTCCATATACTTCTACTAACATTGAAATATCTCGATGACCTAAAATCTTTGCAATAACTCCAAGGTCAAATCCTTTGTGCCAGAGGTAGCTTCCATAGGTATGACGTGCTCCTTTTGTCGTGATAATTGGATATATATCTAATTCATTTAAAAGAACACTCATAGCTTTATTGACACTTGCAATATCTGGTACCAAGTGTATATACATAATGCTGAAAAATCATTTTATACCTATTCTTGATTCCTAGCTCTTTATTAGCTTTCTCTTGTTCAATTTTTAGGACTTGTAATATCTTGATACATTCTTCGTCTATCGGTACCATCCGAATAGACGTTTTGTTTTTTGGAGGGACAAATTTATGAGAAAGGGTATTAAACCTCCTATATGTTTTTAGCAGTCCTCTGTCAAAGTCAACTTCATTCCAAGTTAACGCTATTAACTCTCCAAACCTCATGCCTGTTTTTAATAGAAAATAGACGATATAAGGAACAATTGAACGTTGGTAATCAAATTTTCTCTTTACTGCTAAAAGTAAATCCAGATAGTCCTTTTCTGTATGTAAATATTTCTCTTCTGTCATCTGTTGTTCTTTGGATGAAAATAACTCAACATGTTGTGTAAAATCATCTATTAGAACTTTGTCTGCAATTGCCATTTGGATGCTCTGATGAATCCCAGTATTCAATCTACCAAGAAAATTTCTACCAACCGTCTGCCCATACTTATTCATAATCCTTTGGTATTCACTCGCACGAATTTGAGTGACTTTTTTATTTCCAAATAATCTTTCAATTGTGTTTTTACGGAGAAGATATTTTTTCTTTGTCTCTTCCGACCTACTACTCGGTAGAATTTTTAGTTCAAGCCATTCTTGATACAGATCTACAAGAGAAATATCTCTAGAAATTCTTTTTCCTAAACGAAGTTCTTGCAGAATCGGTTCAGCTTCTGACTCTGCAAGTTTTTTTGTTTTAAAACCGCTATTATGAACAACAGTTTTCCCTTCGCTACGAATTTCATAGGTCCATAAATTACTATCTCCTCGCTTTCGATAACGAACACTTGCCATATTACGCCACCTCAGTTCCTAGAATCTCATTTACAACACTTTTTGGAACAACCATCAAACGTTTGCGATTATAAAATGTATAGCCTCGTGAGACAAGTAATTCTCTTGCCTGATGAATGATATCATTCGCTGTATGAGGGCGATAGCCCATTTCAATTAATTCTTTGTTACTAATTAAATTATTGTCCATAGTTATCCTCCTTATTTATTTTCTAAATTCAGAAACTCGCCTACAAGTAGTTGTAATTCTGTATTTAATTTAGGGAGATTCTGTATTAATACTTCTTTTAATTCTTCCGCAAATTGGTTCGTTTCTTCTCTCAATAGTTTGCGGACTCTTGTTTTTTTCTTTTTGATGCTATCTGATTTTAAATTTGGAAAAGCCAATGACAACAGTTCAGGATTGTTGAGAAAGATAATTGTAAATGCTCTTTGCTCCACTCGAATATGTTCTAGCTTATAAAATCCGAAATTATCAAGTCGATTCATAACATCTTGGACCATCTCCTCACCAATCGCTTTGGTTCTGAGTTGGAACTCTAATCTCCACCAAAACGGATTTACATCCAAATCTAGCTTCTCTTCGCGCTTGTGAACAATGATTTCTTTATTCTTATCATATAACCTAACTTGTACATTACTACCGCTAGAACCCCAATATTTCGTCTCTAATTCACCCCCTCTACCATAGAAGGCCTTATGGGTAACACCACCTTTAATATGTTGCAAATTAACGATTTCAGGATTGTTGAAAATGTCAAATGCCAAATCAAAACGTGACAAACGTACTGTCAATGAATTCAATCTAGCAAAGTACATTAATTGCCTCCATACTTTCCTTCCATCAAATTCTTTTAAAGTATTAGGATTGAAATCAATTCGAATCAATTGTTCACCTCCATAAGTGGATAATTGAAAAAATATAATATTGATCGAATCATACTCATTAAAAACTTTAGCTAAAGTAAAGACATCATCTCGTACGTTATCATGTATTTCAAATGAATCAACTCTTGTACTTATTGCCTGTTTCAGATTTTTAAAAATTTGTCTTAGGGAACCAATGTCTGTATCCCAGATAACCGTTAATCTATCAATACTGACATCTAACCGCTGTACTAATTCTCCTACATCACATCGTTCTTGAATACTTCTTAAATCTTGTATAGAAACCAACAAAATTGTCCCCCCTTCTTTTAGATTTTTTAGGTTTCAGAAACACCGTCAAATCAACGATTGCTCGTTCCGTCGTTCTTTGGGCGTTGCCCTAAGTGTCCCTTTTTGCTGGCTGTTAGAATAGCCAGCTTTTGCTTGGCTAGAAATTGTCTGGACGGCAGTCTTCGGGACTTCGCCTGACTTCCCGTCAGGCTCGCCCTTGTCCTTGTCCACACAATTTCTAGCTCTAAGGCTTCGAATAGTCATAAGTCATCGTCTTGTCCTCAACTTCTTCCCCACTCACCAATCCTAAACTTACGAGCTATTTTTTTGTATTATTTATAACTTATTTATAAGTTATAAATATATTTTATAAAAAATATTTTAAATAGTCAACTAAAAACTTGATTTGTAAGTTTATAGGTGATAAAATAAGTTAAAAATAAAAGAATAGGAGTTTTCCATGACCTTTATTATTCAAAATTTTGGACCCAATTTGGCACGCCTACGCATAGAAAAAGGAGTAAGTCAAACTCAACTAGCTGAAGATTTAGGAATTGGTAAACAGTCCATCTCTGATTACGAAAAACAAAAAAGCTATCCTACCTTTGCAAATTTGGATAAGATAGCAGAATATTTTAATGCAACTCCAACCCAACTCTTTGGAACGAGTAAAGAGATTGAGTTAGAAAAGAGTGTTCTTGAATCTAATGAATACTCTGATAAAGTAAGTGAGATTTTAAAAGCTGTCAAATACATCGAAGATTTTCTAGAAACTGATGGACAGTACTTAGAGGATTTACTTTACTTAACAAGAGGCAACCAACTATACACAGAAGATGGAGATGAGTTGTATATTGATCCAACTTCTCAGAAAAGAACACTTCATAACCAATATGAACCTGGTTTTATTGTAGCAAGGGATAAATCTCCACTAGAACTCTTAATTGAAAATAAGGAATTGTTTGATAAATAGAAAAAGCGAGGATAACCTCGCTTCAGATTGAAGTTAAAATCTTTAGAAGACACTTTTATAAGGACTTTGTCTTCAATCTGTGAAAAGGAGTGAAAACTCCTTTTCTTTTTGTAAGTCAGACTGAAACTTCCAAATTGTTTATTTGTTTTATTGACATTTTCTATAAAAATAAGTACAATAGTTTTATTAGCAAACTATACTATATAGGGGGTATTGAAATGAAATTTTCTAATCGTTTACTGCTATTCCTTGCAGGAGTTGTTTTTGTCCTTTTAGGACTTTTCCTATTTACAAACCCAGTAGCTAATCTTGTTGCTTACAGCTGGTGGATTTCATTTGGTTTACTGGTTTCTTCTATAGCAGCTATTTTAGGCTATTTCTCTGCACCAAAAGAGCTTCGCTCACCTGTTTATCTTTTCCAAGGATTTGTTAGTCTTCTCTTAGCTCTTTACCTCGTTGCTTATGGCTTTGTGACCCTGCCGGTCGTCATTCCGACCATTGTAGGAATTTGGTTAATTGTAGAAGCCATTATTGCTTTCTTTAAAGGCAATCGTCTAGGATTGATTTTCCCTATTATTGGTAGCAATATCACGTGGGTAGCCTTGCTTGAATTTTTACTAGGTCTAGTGATTCTGTTCAATCCAGTGGCTACAGGTGTCTTTGTCGTTTATGTCATTGCCTTTGCATTTTTAGTTACTGGCTTCACCTACATTATTGAGGTCTTTCGTAAATAGTCTAGTTGCTATTTCTATCGCATTCAAAAAAGCTGGGAAATCATATTCTCAGCTTTTTTGTCTCTTTAATTATCACTTTTTCGCATTCCATTCTGCGTAGAATTGCTCCAAGTATTCTTCCAAAAAGTGATGGCATAGTGCTCTAGCATTCGATAAGTTGCAATAATAACCGGTCGAGAACGGGGCATCGACTCAATCATACCGAAAATAAAAGAGCGAATGTTATCTGCAAAAAGAAAGCTTAGATTCTTTGCGATTTCAACAAAAAAAGCACTGTTTGTACTGACCCCAAAAAGTTAGACAAGTAATTTAAGTGAAGGATTTAGTTCTGTATTTCACAGGACTAATGTAAGTGGCTCATTTGGACTATCCTCCTGTTTTGTTTTGTCACTTACAGTATAGTCCTTTTAGGCTTTTCTTGTATTTTGAGTTTAACTAGCACCACGGGTATTATTTTTCCTTTTACTTACCAGATAGAAGTTAAAACTTAATTGAAAAGAACCATTTAATTTAACTAATGAGAGAAATTTTCGAAAAAAAATTAACAGACTGAAGAGACTGAGGTAATTAGGAATCGGTAAACAGTCCATCTCTGATTATGAAAAACAAAAAAGCTATCCCACCTTTGCAAATTTAGATAAGATAGCAGAATATTTTAATGCAACTCCAACTCAACTTTTTGGAACGAGTAAGGAGATTGAATTAGAAAAGAGTGTTCTTGAATCGAATGAATACTCTGATAAAGTAAGTGAGATCTTAAAGGCTGTCAAATACATCGAACATTTTCTAGAAACTGATGGACAATACTTAGAGGATTTACTTTACCTAACAAGAGGCAACCAACTATACACAAAAGATGGAGATGAATTGTATATTGATCCAACTTCTCCGAAAAGAACATTTCATAACCAATATGAACCTGGTTTTATTGTAGCAAGAGATAAATCCCCACTAGAACTCTTAATTGAAAATAAGGACCTATTAGATTAAATAAAAATAGCGAGGATATGAACTGCACCCCAAAAGTTAGACAGAAAAAATCTAACTTTTGGGGTGTTTTTAATCATTAAATATAAGCCAACTATCTATTTTATCTTTCGGTTTTTCCCAACTTGCAGTAACACGTATTCCTTTCATTTCTGTACTGGAAATACCTAATTTTCCGCCTTTTCCTAATAAATATAATGTATATTGCGAATCAGTATTTGCTTCATAAGAACCCTTGATAAATTTTTCATCTGTACTAACTTTCCAAGCATCTAATCTAGGAATACTAATTTTTATATCTGTTTTTTGAGCAGCTATATCCAATGATATTTCTCCTTCTTTAATTTCCCTTATGCTTACTTCTTTATTTTCTTTTAAATCTATTTCCCCTGACTTTGCTATGATTCCATCTTTAGATACTACAAAAACAATAGCTTTGTCTTGTTTTTCTTTGACTAGATCTTTTGGAAAATAAAATTTTTCTCCATTTGTTCTATTCAAAATATATTTTTTCCCCATCGCAATACCCACTGTATCTATTTTTTCTTTTGTTTCATTTTTTACTGTAAATGCAACATCAATATCATCACTATTTCTGTTCATGTAAAAGAATAAACCACAAATACACAGTGCTATAACCGGTACTAATAAAGCAATCTTCTTTTTCATCTTAACACACCTCCCTTATAGCTGACTTTTCAATAATATAATTCTTATGTGCTACTTTTTCAAAGTCCTTATCATGACTTACAACTACGATCGTCTTACCTTCATCATTTAATCTAATAAGTGTATCGATTACAATTTTTTTATTCTCATAATCAAGAGAACCTGTCGGTTCATCCGCCAACATAATTTCAAACGGTTTTATCATATTTCTTGCAAGGGCTACCCTTTGCTGTTCTCCACCTGAAAGTTCATAAACCTTCGATTTTAATTTGTCTGAAATGCCCATTTTATTCAAGGCAGCTTCTATAAGATTTTTCTTATTTTTTTCTTGATTGTATTTGGCAGCAAGCATCATATTTTCCTCAACCGTCATTTTTTCCACCAAAGCAAAATTTTGAAATAAATAAGCAATTTTTTCTCTGCGTAATAGCTCTCCTACTTTAGGATCTTTTATAGGATCTCGATTTGAAAAACAGGTTACACTACCACTATCATAATTTTCTAATGTCCCAATTATATTCAAAAGTGTTGTTTTTCCTCCTCCACTCTTCCCAAAGATACAAACAAAATCTCCTTTATAAATATCCAAACTAATATTTTCCAAAATACTGTGTTCTCCATATTTCTTAGAGACATTTCTTAAGGTTATTTGCAATTCCTTTTCTTTTTGCATTTAACACCCCTCCTTTAACCTAAGTACAATGCTTCTTTCACTTTTCTTTAGTTGTAAAATTTCTATGCCAAAACATATAAAGCTTCCACAAATACCTATTATTAAACTAATCAAAAGTTTAGACATACTCCAACCATCACTAGGTATAAACTGTCCAACATAACTTGTTACTCCTGTTACCATAATAACCATAAATAAAGTAATAATACTTATGATATAACCAACGATATTTTCAATAATTTTCTTATGATGTATATCAAAAAATCCATATCCCAACAACCTAGAAACATCTATTCGTTGTCCATGATTATAAAAATATGTTTCTTTATCTATTTTTAATAACGTTGCTAAAATAACAATAGATAAGACAAGATCAATAACATATATACTTGCCTCCATCTTATATTCGTCTATTCTTGAAACTATATCATCGTAGACTGAGCTGATATAGAGTATAAACGGCTCAGATTCTGTTTCTTCAATTATGTCCTTCAAACTCTCGTATCCTCTACTAGGCTCTTTAACATATGGATGTAGCTGACCATTTACTAAAGATGATAGTTTGATTCCGTAATCTGGGAGTAATTCTTTCCCATTTACTGCTACCAAAACATAATTTTTCAAGTCTGCTTCATCAATTCTTTTGCCACTATCAAAAGAAAATACACTTTGATTATCTTTCAGCCTTACATATGTTTCTGTAATTGTACCTTGTTTTTTTATATTTTGAAAAATATGATCTTCGTGAATTTTTTCTTTGTCAAATTCAGTAATTTTAACATCTTCTGGAACAAAAACAATCCACTCATTTTCATGTATTTTATATTGTTCTATTTTATTCGTATCTTTATCTAAGAGATTAGCAATATGTAAATAATTTTTATTTACATAAGCATAATTGCCTTGAAACGGTTGTTGATTTAGATACTCCTCATCATCATTCTTTCCCTCTTTTCTAACGTTTGGGGCATTAAATAATATTGCTCCACTATCGTCCAAACTATTCCATAAGTTATTCAGCTTTGGAATAACAATTTCATGGAACTTATCATCATCTTTTGCATAACTCCAAGACCATGCACAAGCAATATTTGCATAATTCTTTGAGCGTTCCCAAGTTGGAATGTATTGTTTCATACTCAAGTAATCAGCGAGTCCTAAAATACTTACAATTGCTAAATAAAGAACCATAACAATCGACCCTGTTTTTATAAAAAAAGAACTTCTATGATAACTTCTTCTATAACCTTTCAATAAGGCAATAACATTAATTCCTTTTAATTTGAGATAAATCAATATAAACTCTATTGATATTAGCCCCCCTATTATAAAAGCAACTAAAATAAGTATTGTTTTCATTGATATCATAAATCCTAAAATATCACTAGGAGCAACTAAATATTCTATAATTCCAATCGTCAGTACAAGTCCCACTATTGCTGGTATTGCAAGAATATTTAAAACCTTAGCAATAGCTAAAGTTAATTTGTCGTATCCTAGTAAAATGGATATCGATAATTCCTTTGAAAGCATCCCATTATAAATAATTAGACAAAAGACAGTAGCTACAAATATAATAAAAACCGTAAGCATATATAGATATGCTTGTTTCTTTGTGAATTGACTAGAAACAATAAAATCCGGATTAACAACGACTTCTGTTTTTAATTTTTCATTTTGATTTATTTCTTCAATAAACTTATTAATATTTACTTCCGTACCTCTTACATGATAATCCCCATTAACTTTTTCCTTGCTGACGTTTTCAAAAGGAATTAAGCTTATATCTTTTGACGTGAGCAAACTCATTGATTTTACATTCTCAAAATCATTCAATTTGTCTTTGCTATCAGCAATAGATATATTTCTAAAAGATTTCTTGAACCATTCAGAATCATTTAGATGAATGTAAATCTTTATTTTTTGTTTATCAAATCTACTATTCTTAGGAATATATTCTTCCTTTATGAAGCTTAAATCATTTTTATTGGCTATTTTCTGCAATTCAATTATTGTTTTATCAGCTATTTCTGGCTTTGTTACAATGTTTACAGTAGTATTAAACTCTTTTATGAATATATTTAAAAACATGCCGTCTGAATAGAAAAACTTTCCGATACCAATCACTATAATTAGTAAAATTACCAATATACCCACTGTTTTTTTCATTCTGCATCATCTCCAACTTTATAAAAATAGCGAGTATGAGTAATGCCATAATGCTAAAATAACAACGTGGCAACGCTCAAACTCATTCAACTATTTTTTATTTATTGTTATTTAACATCAGCCCAAGCCCTATTACCACTTAAAGCTTTTTCCCAAGAAGCTTCTGCTCTACTTCCAGAGCTTGTACAACCCGAATAAGAGAATTGACCACTAGCACCTTGTACTGTAGTTTTATGTGTTTTATTATTGTGATCGTATTTAGACCAAACATATCGACTACCTACACCATGTCTCCATTTTCCACCTAAAAAACTTTTCCATCCGCTATCATAACTGAACAACTTTGGCTGAGTATAATCTTCTTCAAATACTTTAACTTTTTGTAAAATTTTTCTTCCGAATAAAGTTTTCAAAAACTCTACTCAATCTCCGTTCCTATACCTATGAGGATTATTGTAATTCATAAAACTCCACCTCTATTTTATATATTTATAATCACAGATGATTATTCAAATTAATAATTCCATTCAAATATAAAAGAGCTATCCTTACTTATATTATAGAATAGCTCTTTGCTTTATACTTAACGGTATCTTTGAATAATTCTTGCGTTTTCTTTGCGATTTAATTTAATCTATATGGAAGTATTACTTTAGCACAAACTCTTTTATTCTCCTCTCCAATTTCAAAATTTCCACCCAAGTGTTTTACAATGTCACTTACAATTGTAAGTCCAAGTCCCGATCCATTATTGCTTATTCGTCTTGATAAATTTCCCCTATAAAACTTTGAAGTAACCATATTCCAATTCACATTTAAATTTGGAGAAACATCGTTTATAACACTTATTTTTAACATTCCATTAATTTCCTCAACCTTTATATTTATGCTTGTTCCTTTCACAGAATAATTAACTGCATTTGTAATCAGATTCTCCATTATTCTAAGTAAAAGTTGTGGTTCCGTTTTAATCTTACTGTTTTCCAAATTTAAAAACTCCAAAATTAAAAGATGATCTTTTATAGATAAACTTTTTTCTTCTTCCCACTGGCTAAAAAAAATTTTTATATCTACATCCATTAAATTTAGTGGAATTTCATTTAAATTGAATTTTAAATATGAAAAAAAATCTTCACATAAACGATTTAAATATTTTATGTTCTCATATATAACATCAACAAACTTGTTTTTTTGTTCTTCAGAAAGATTTTTTTCGTCTTTTAATAGTGTTATATAACCTATCATATTCGCAAGAGGAGTTTTTATATCATGAGCTAAATACGTTAGAAGATCTGTTTTTTCTTTATATACCAGTTCATACTCCTTTTCAAGTTCTTTTTGGTAATTATGAAGTTCTATAAACAAATCTCGTTCCTTTGATAATGACTCATGAAATGGTATTAAATCTTTATCTTCACTTCTAAGATAATTTAGGCCAGACTCAAAATATTGATTATATACATAAAACCTTTTTTTCTGTATTATAAATGTTCCTATCAATATAGTAAGCGCCCCTAGTAAAAGTATTATATATTTACCTATTTCAAAATAAAAGGAAGCAAATTTATCTAATGGCAATTCTGGATTTACACTGTCAACAAAAAAATTATCCATTATTTTGTAAATAATGAAAAATAGGATTGTACTTAAAAATATCCATAGTATTTGATAAATAATACCTTCCACAAAAAAACTTTTTTGCTTACCCATTGATTTTATACCCCACTCCCCAAACGGTTACTATGACTGATTTTAACCCAATCTTTTCAAACTTACTTCTAATTCTTCTTACATGAACCATAACTGGATTAACTTCATTTTCTAACACCTTTTCACCCCATATTTTATAGTGTATATCATCCATATTATACACTTTACCAGGTTCTTCCATAAGCAACCACAAAATATCAAATTCTTTTGGTGTTAGTTCAATCTCTATATTACCATAGTAAACTTTATGTGTTTTAATGCTAATCTTTAAATTATTAACTTCTCTATCACAATTAATTGTATTTACAATATTTTTTGTAAATACATAACTTCTTCTAAAATGAGAATTAATTCTCGCAATCAATTCAGATGGTTCAAACGGTTTTACGATATAGTCATCTGCACCTATATTCAATCCTTGCACTCTATGAAAAGAATCTTCTAAGGCAGTAAGCATAATGATTGGCATAGTGGACGTTTCTCTTATCTTTTTGCATATTTCAAATCCATTTATATCAGGAAGTAAAATATCCAATAATATCAAGTCATATTTATTTTTTTCAAATTCCTCTAACGCCTCTTTTCCAGTATGAAAAATGCTGATTTCCCAATTCTCTGATATTAAATAAATCTTTATAAGCTCAGCTAAGTTAGTATCATCTTCTACAAGCATTATTTTCATTTCAGTCATTCATTTCCACCCTCCTTAAAACTAAATACATCATTTGGAGTACATTCCAATGCATTACATATTTTTTCCAAATTTTTAAGTGTGATTGGCTTATTTTTTCCCATCTGTGCCATGACATTAGTTGTAATCTGTGCAATAACAATAACTTCTGTTTTCTTTAATCCCTTTTTGGCGAGTTGTATCCACAAGGGTTTATAATTTAATGCTATGCCGTTTCCTCTTTTCTTTAGATATAATTTTTATGTGTATTATACCATAACCATTGAGTACACTCAATTTTTATTTGAGGATTTGGTTTCATACTGATTTTTATTTATAACAACACTATATATCTAGTATGGCATAATCATTAGGTATTATAGGTTTTTCAAACCAAATTAGAAACCTTTATGAGTCATTCGATTTTGCCCCACTTTTGCCCCATTTTTAAATCATGACATTGAAAATACCTAAAAGTATTTCCCTAAAATCACTTATATTTCAATATTTTTAATTACTTTCAATATAAAAATTTCTTATAAATTCATAACAAGAGGCAACCAACTATACACAGAAGATGGAGAAGAGTTGTATATTGATCCAACTTCTCAGAAAAGAACATTTCATACCCAATATGAACCTGGTTTTATTGTAGCAAGAGATAGATCCCCACTAGAACTCTTAATTGAAAATAAGGACCTATTAGATTAAAAAAAGCGAGGATATGTACTGATCCCAAAAGTTAGATTTTTTCTGTCTAACTTTTGGGGTGCAGTACATTTTCAACTCTCTTATTTATTTTCTTATCTCACATAATTACTTCACATATCCAGGCTCATCAAATTCATTTTTTTCAATAACATATGCCACATTTGCATCCTTATTGATCAAAGAACATATATCTATTAAACTACAAAAGCTCTCTGACCGCAAAATTCCGTTAATTTACAACCTTATTCCTACTTTCTATTTTACTTTTCTGACAGATAAGATTATAATAAGAAGTATTTATTTTCGGAGGTTTTTATGTCATTTCTATCAAAAAATTGGGCAGGACTGTTAGTCTGTCTGATCATTTCTATCATCTCTTGGGTTTTAGGAGGCTTTCTGCCTGTTGTGGGAGCACCTGTTTTCGCCATTTTTATCGGAATGATTCTCTACCCCTTTCTCACTTCCTATAAACAACTGGATGCTGGTTTGACTTATAGCTCCAAAAAATTGCTTCAGTATGCTGTTATCTTACTTGGTTTTGGACTCAATATCTCTCAAGTTTTCGCAGTTGGAAAATCTTCCCTTCCTGTCATCCTTTCGACTATTTCTATCGCTTTAATTATTGCTTTCTTTTTCCAACGATTTTTTAACATGGATACAAAGCTAGCTACCTTGATTGGGGTAGGCTCTTCTATCTGTGGCGGTTCTGCCATTGCAGCGACTGCTCCTGTTATTCACGCCAAGGAAAAAGAAGTAGCCCAAGCCATTTCTGTTATCTTTTTCTTCAATGTCTTGGCAGCTCTTATCTTTCCAACTCTAGGTTCTTGGCTCCATCTCTCCAACGAAGGTTTTGCTCTCTTTGCGGGTACTGCGGTCAACGATACTTCCTCTGTAACAGCCACAGCTAGCGCCTGGGATAGTCTGTATCATACCAATACTCTAGAATCTGCAACCATTGTCAAACTGACTCGTACCTTAGCTATTATCCCTATTACTCTCTTCCTCTCCTATTGGCAAAGCCGTCAACAAGACAACAACCAAGGAGTAAAGCTTAAAAAAATCTTCCCTGTTTTCATTCTCTACTTCATCCTAGCTTCTCTGCTAACTACCGTCCTTACTTCTTTTGGTGTTAGCAATAGCTTCTTTTCACCTCTCAAACAGCTCTCCAAATTCCTCATCATCATGGCTATGAGTGCTATTGGTCTCAAAACTAACCTCGTTGCTATGATCAAATCCAGTGGAAAATCCATTCTTCTTGGAGCCCTTTGCTGGATCGCTATCATCCTGACTAGTCTTGGCATGCAATTACTCATCGGTATTTTCTAAGAAAAAAGGGAGCCTAAAGGCTACCTCAGAACGTAGACAAACGTCATTTTTGGCGTTTGTCTTTTTGTATCTTCAAAGATATTTTGTCTTATCATCTACTATTCCATCCAAAAATCTGATTTAAAGCAAAATAAAAAGGGATATTCCCTATCCATTTCGATAATTTTTTCATTAATTTGTTTTTCCATTTTATCCTCCGATTAGTCTCGCACTGATATTTATTGATAATAACACTATATTTCTAGTATAGCATAATCATTAGATATTATAGGTTTTCAAACCAAATGAGAGTCATTCGTTTTTGCCCCACTTTTGCCCCATTTTTAAATCATGACATTGGAAATACCTAAAAGTACTTCCCTAAAATCACTTATATTTCAATATTTTTAATTACTCTCAATATGAAAATCCTTTCCAAATCCATGCAGGGGGCATCTAAATCAACAGGAAAAAGCCTTGATTTAAAAGGCTTTTTTGTATACATTAACGATTAATAATTGAGAAATAAATTGAACACAGTAAACAAATCCGATTCCTTCCACTCTATCAAACACCATCCCCATATTATCCCTCCACTTGTGGTATGATAGTAGAGTATGTTTAGGTGCCAAGCTACTTGAGCACCTCCGTGCTAAAAGGAGAACGAATATGAAAATCGCATGGAATGAAATTAAATACCAGCCCAAGAAGTTTATCCTGATTGAACTCCTCATTACCATTCTCATGTTTATGGTGGTGTTTTTGTCCGGACTGACAAATGGACTGGGCCGTTCGGTATCGGCCCAAATCGATAACTATGGGGCCATGCACTACATCCTTTCGACGGATTCAGAAGGGATTATCCCCTTTTCAACCATTACGGCGAAAGATTTAGATGAGGTCCAAAAGATAGAAGGGATAGACTATTCTGGCTTGTCCATCCAGCGGGCAACCGTCTCAAAATCAGAGGATTCCAACACCCTGGACATCACCTACTTCGCGACCGATCTCAATGAAAAAGAGATCCTCAATCCAATTATGGAGGATACCGACCTCAAGATCTCCGACTTACAGAAAAACGAGGTCATTTTGGACCATTCTTTCAAAGAGGATGAGGGAATCCAAGTCGGTGATCAAGTGATTGATAAAACCTCTAAGCAAAAACTCAAGGTCGTGGCTTTCGCAAAAAATGCCAAATACGGCTATAGCGAGATTGGTTTTATCAGCTCGGAGACCTACACAGGCATGCGGCAAAAAACAGATCCAAGCTATCAATGGCAAGCCCAAACCCTTGTGACCAAGAAGAGCATCACTTCTAACGATCTAGCCAGCAACTTAATGGTGGCGGATAAGAAGCAAGTGATCGATAAAATCCCTGGCTACAAGGCTCAAAACCTGACGCTACGGATGATCACGTGGGTGCTACTACTCGCTTCTTCTGCCATTCTTGGGGTCTTCTTCTATATCCTCACCCTGCAGAAGTTGAAACAGTTCGGTGTCTTGAAGGCCATTGGCATGTCCATGAGCCAGATTACCTATGTCCAACTATCCCAGCTCACCATCATCTCCCTCATCGGAGTACTGCTGGGACTTGGCTTGGCAACTATGATGGCGCCATTTTTACCTAATAGCGTCCCTTCCTTTATGACCCTGAAGGACAATCTCACCATCTCGATTAGCTTTATCCTGACCTCTATTTTGTGTGGTGCCTTGTCCCTTGTCAAAATCAAAAAAGTAGATCCAATCGAAGTCATTGGTGGAAATGGAGAATAAGATGGCCATTATCGCATTAGAAAATATCAGAAAATCCTACGCCGATGGCAACCAGATGCACCATGTCCTCAACCAGCTGAATTTAAGCGTCGAACCTAACGAATTTGTCGCGATCTTGGGCCCTTCAGGATCTGGTAAATCCACTCTCTTAGCCATCGCTGGCTTGCTTTTATCAGCGGATGAGGGGAGGATTCGCATCGCAGGCCAAGACTTGACCAGTCTCAACCAAAGTCAGTGGACGCAAAAACGGCTGGAATTGCTCGGCTTTATCTTCCAAGACCACCAGCTCCTCTCCTATATGAAAATTGGTGACCAGTTAGAACTGGTGGCCAAATTAAAAGGGGAAAAGGACAAGAAAAAACGCCAAGAGGAAGTCAAATCCTTGTTGACAGATCTTGGCATCGAAGCTTGTTACCACCAATACCCGAATCAGATGTCCGGTGGACAAAAGCAACGGGCAGCCATCGCTCGGGCCTTTATCGGAAATCCGCAGGTCATCTTAGCCGATGAACCAACGGCTAGCCTAGACCCAGATCGAGGGCAAGAAATCGCCCAATTGATCCAAAAAGAAGTCAAATCCAAAAACAAGAGCGCCATCATGGTGACCCATGACCGCTCCATCCTGACCTATGTGGATACCATTTATGAATTAAAACATGGCCAACTGCTAAAGGTTGATTAAATACAAACTAGCAAACAAGCATTTTTGAACTGTACCCCAAAAGTTGGATAGATAAAATCTAACTTTTGGGGTATTTTTGTGTCAATTTGCTTTTTGTTTCAGATCATTGTATAAGTTTTTCTAACCTTATCAAAATCTTCATTGATTAAAATTAATTTATTTGCGATACTTTTCAATCCATGAAACGGAAAAATCTACTAAACTACGCTGTTGCATTAATCTAGTATCGGCAATACCTATTTTCCCTATATTTGCATGACCTATTTCCTCAAACGCAATTCCTATGTCTTCAAAATCTTCTCCATCAACGAATAAGGTCTTATATGATTTCCATATACGAACACCATCTTCAAGCACAGCACTGTGTTCAATGCAGTCATGTTTCCCAGGATACTCTGCACGAACATCCGCTAGGTGTATAGAGGTGTTTTTATCATATCCAACCCCTATTAACAGTACTTTTGCATCAAGTTCATAGAGTTTTGCGATAGGTGATCCCTCCCCAAATATATTTGAAAGAGTATGTTCCTCTGTAATATATTCAGCATGTTTCCCCCATGCACAAATTGATCTTGCTGGATGCTCTGTTCTGATGCTACCTGGCCATTGACGAAACATTTCTGCAACAGCTCCCATTGTATTGGTTGGCGTTATCTGCTTATCATATGCTGGCCAATTCTCTCTAATTTTTTCCCAGTCTGACTCCTCTGCATTCCAGTGCACACCTGTTTCCGGATCTAGATTTTTCCATGACTGCGTGGGCATCACAATGGTTCCTTCAGAAGTAACGACTTCAATTAGAGCTTCTATCACAGCCTGTGCTCCTCCACATACATATCCAATACTTTTTAACGATGTATGTACAATGACTGCATCTCCTTTTTTCAGGCCAAGGTCTGTTAAGCTCTGTACGATATCTTTTTTATATATTGTTTTCATAGTTTTTTCCTCTTTTCATCAAATAATAATCGGGTAGCATTTCTCCTCAATGTAAGTTTCCACTTCTTCAATCGTCAGTTTTTCACTTAAGTTTTTGGCTAATTCCTGATATTTTCTATCTGAAACAACAGATGTCATTTTGTCACGAATTGGATCGCATTCAATACAAATACAAATGTATTGTGTAGGGTGGTTTAGGTATTACAGGGGTTTGAAAAGTAGCGTTACCCTATTTTAGTCAATATACCATTCTTTACACATTTTAATCTATAAATTATCATAACATAAAATGGATTAAACAATATGTACTAACAAAAAGTCAGTCACTTTATTTTTATGTATAATCAAGATAAGCTCTAGTTCAGTCTTAAATATATACCGTATTTTATTCCATGACCAAAAAACGAATTTCCAAATTAGTTTTATTAATAAGTATCTCTAAATTCTATTATTACAGGAAAACATCTAAAAATACAAACTAGCGAACAAGCATTTCTCTTGTTCGCTAGTTTTTTATTCTTGAGGATCTTTGGGCAGTTCCATACAGAAGCGCAAGCCCATAGCTGTTTTGTCAAATTGGTAGGCCAGTTCTTCATGGTCTAGCAAATGTTGGACCACGAAGAGTCCCAAGCCACCTTCCTTCTTCTGGTGGCTAGCGGTCATTGGCATCTCAGCGGTCTCTATCATTTCCTGACTGGTATTTTCAACCGCCAAGTGCGTCCCTTCTTCTTCGAGCCGGAGCTGGATCTCTCCACCGGCATCCGAATGTTTGACGGCATTACTAATGACATTTGAGAGGACCAATTTCAGAATGGCTGGGTCCATATAAACTGCTTTGTCAGGGATTTGGTTGTCAATCGTGAGCGCGCGGGATTGAGCCAAGACCTTGTACTGGTCGAGGATCTGCTCTAAGACCTGATCCAGCTGGATCCACTCCTTGTCTCCGGCCAATTCTTGGACAGAGGACAGGGACAGGATTTCTAGGACGATCTGGTTCATCTCATCGACGATATCGAGGGAGACCGACAGATAGCGGTCCCGGTCCTTGTAGCGACCGATCTTATCCCGCATATTTTCTAGGATAATCTTCAAGCTGGCCAGAGGCGTCTTGAGCTCATGCGAAGCTCCCCGTAGGAATTCCACCTTCATCTGCTCCAACTTCAGATTTTCCTGTTTCTGCTGCTCTAGATTGTCGATCACCTCTAAAAGATGGTGATAGAGGTCGTTGATCTGTTGCTTGAGAACGCCAATCTCATCCTGCGAATGAATGGGAAGACTAGCTGTCCGATCCAAGCGCTTCATCCGCTTGGTCATCTGCTTGATCTCAAGGATCGGAGCAGAAATCATGCGGGCATAGAGATAGGAGGCAATCAACGACAGAACAAAGGAAGCAAGGAGACTATAGGGAAGAAAGCCCAGACTGATGTCCCGCGCTTCCTTTTGCGAATCGACAGTCGCTAAGAATTGCAAGGTTAAGTCTTTCCCTTCCTTGGTCTGAATCTTTCGCTCTTCAATGACCAGCGAATTATTCTGGCTATCAGGGTTCACGAGCAGGTCATCCTTGACCTCTAGGGCATTTTGTTTTTCCTTGCCCTTAATCGAGACCTTGATATCATTGGTCTTGGAATAAAGGTCGATGACCGACTCAATGGTCCCTTCTTCCTGGCCTTGGAAACTCTTGGCCAGAGCCTGTGATTTCTTCAAAATCGTCTGGCGCTGGGACTCGATATAGGTCGATGGAAAAATAAAGTAAACCGAAGCATGTAGAAGGATGACTAAGCTACTAAAAAGGGCAAAGGTGATCAGAAAGATTTTTGCAAAGATACTCCGTTTGGTCATGGTCTCTCCAATTTATAGCCGACATTACGTACCGTTACGATACAGTCCAGCTCTAGTTTTTTTCGTAGTTCCTTGATATAGACATCGATCACCCGGTCAAAAGGAATCTCCTCCGTCTCCTTCCAGACGGCATCGAGGATCTGAGAGCGGGTCCGGGCCTTGCCCTCATGCTGGAGCAAGTATTCCAAGATTTCCAACTCCTTGGCATTCATGGAAATGGCTTGGCCTGCTATGCTGGCTGTGTAGCTCTCAAAATCCACCCGTGCCTCTCCATAGGTGAAGACCCGGGAAGGCTGGAGCTTTTTAAAAATGGCTTCGATACGGACCTTCAAGAGGGACAAGGAGAAGGGTTTTTCCAGATAACCATCTGCCAACTCTCCAAAGGCTGTCAACTTATAGTCCTCGTCATGGAAGGCCGTTAGCATCAGGACAGGGACTGAGCTGGTCTTGCGAATAGTCTTGAGGACTTCCAAGCCATTAAGGATGGGAAGCTGGATATCCAACAAGACTAGATCCGGCGTCTCCCTGTGAAAGAGGTCCAGGGCCTCCTGCCCATTGCCTGCTTCAAAGACCTCATAGCCACATTCCATGAGATAGTCGCTCATCCCTTCTCGAATCAGGACTTCATCTTCTACGATTAGTATCTTCATACACTTTCCTTTTTATCTAAGAAACTTCTACCTCCTATTATACCCTATTTCTATTTTAGGAAACAATCTCTTATTCGACATCCACCAAGAGTTCCTTTGGTTTCTTATGCAAGAGCCATTGAGAAGAAAGGATGGATACAAGAATCAAGAGAAGCCCACCGACCAAAACAATCACGAGCAATTGGCTCGGTTGGATGTCCATATGGATATCTGTCAGGGTCTTACTGAAGCTTTCCGCCTCAGCTCCTCCACCAAGGTTGGCTGCAGAGGATTCTTGAGCCATTTGTTTGGCAATGCCACTGGTGACGTTTTTGAGCACCGTATCTCCTACTGCTTTGGCAAGAAGACCTGCGACTCCATAGGAGAGGAGGAAGGCTGGAATGGAAATCATGACCAATTCTGCCACGAATTGTCCTGCAATCTGTACCTTAGAAAGCCCTAGAGCCAGCAAAATACCCACTTCTCTGCGACGGGCATTGAGCCACAAGACAAGGAGAAGGGTGAGAAGCAAGCTAGCAAAGATGAGACTACCGATAAACAAGTAGTTCGCCACTTGGAACATGCTGCTGATGGATTTTTGCAAGGCTGGGTAGTTGGAAGAGCTCTTAACCAAGTCAAAGTAATTCCATGGGATATCCAAGGCTTTGATTTTTTCGATCAATTTATCCAGATCCTGATCCCCTTTTGCAAAGAAGGTCGCATCCTCATAAGTAGCTGTTTGAACGGTATTGCCATAGAGTTTGGCAGCTGTATCCAAGTCAGAGATCAGCGTATCTTCATACAATTCTTGGGCGTAAGTTAGAGGAGCTTGGTTTTTCCCTGAGAACAGACCCTTGATGGTCACTTCGACAGTTTCATTAGCCCCTTTTTCATTGTCGGCATCGTATAGGTTGGACTTGAGGCGCACCTTATCGCCTACCTTGAGGCCATTCTTTTTCGCCAAATCTTCGTGCATGAGGATTTGGTTTTTGTCCTTATCAGTCAGGTGCTCCCCTTGGACCAGTTTGTAGGCCCCAGAGACAAACTTATCTTCTTTTGAAGAGTCATTGACCCCTGTCACCATCAAGGTATTCTTGAAGTGTTTAGCCCGCTCTGGAGATTGGTTTTGTAAGGTTTCTTCAGTCTCAATGATTTCGTGGTCTAGGATATCTGCGATGGCATTGATCCGCTTGATGGAGGAAGTGATCCCCTCTACCTGGCTGATTTTTTCGATATCTTCTCCTCTGAGATTCCCAGCTCCCCGAGGGGTTCCCGGATTGGTCCGGCGGTTGATCTGCATGGAGAAGCTATTGGTGATGGATCCCAGGCTTTCCGATGAAGCTTGTTGGGTCGCTCCCTTCATAGAGAGTCCGATCAAGCTCAAGGTCCCCATGAGGAGAATGATGGCAAAGAGCAAGAGAGACTTGGGCCATTTACGTGTGATATAAGCAAAAGCATTGCGCAACATAGCATTCCCTCCTTACTTGCTCTTCTCAACGAGGCTACGTCGACTCAATTCCAAGACCACATCGGAGGCCTCTGCCACTTCCTTACTGTGGGTGACGACGATGACACATTTTTGGCGTTCCTTGGCCAACTTCTTCAAAATAGCAATGATATCACCGGCTGTCTGTTCGTCTAAGTTTCCTGTCGGCTCATCTGCCAAGATGACAGGTGCTTCTGAGACGAGTGCACGCGCAATGGCCACCCGTTGCTGTTGCCCTCCAGATAGTTGGAGGACATTGCGTTTGATTTGCGTTTCGTCCAATCCCAATTCCAAGAGAATCTCTTTCCCAGCTTGTTTGTTGACTAGGCGGACATTTTCAAGTGGTGTCAAATAATCGATCAGATTGTAATTCTGAAAGACCAGGGAGACATGGTGCTTGCGATGGTAGCTAGACCCTTTGGTCTGGATGTCCTCCCCATCAAAGAGAACCTGCCCCTTCTTGGGATTGTCTAGACCAGCCAAGAGAGAGAGGAGGGTAGATTTCCCAGTTCCTGACTGACCGATAATACTGTAAAATGTCCCATTTTCGAACTGATAGTTCACATTTGAGAGGATATCTTCACTATAGCTTTGGTAACTATAGGCTACATTCTTGAGTTCTAACATATGTGTCATTTCTCCTTAACTCATTTTTGTTAATATTTCTTTTGGGGTCTTGCGCCAGATCATGCTGGTAGTTACACTGAGCGACAGAAGGATCAAGCACAAGAGGCTAGCATAAGCGATTCCTAAGGAAAGGCCTTGAGGGATTTGGTTGAGCAAGTCTAGGGTCTGCTGTTGACCGGTCTGTCCGACAAACTGTTCTAAGAAACGATGGCTGACCATCCGCCCGATGAGAAAGGCTGGGATCACCGCTAGTAAGGATACCAGCACCACCTCCAAGAGAAACTGTCCAAAGATCCGGCCCTTGCTCTTCCCAATGGATAAGAGCACCCCGATTTCATGGATCCGCTCCCGTGTCCAGAGACTGAGTAAGAGCGATAGGGCACCGGCTCCAGTCACTAGGAGGACGATCATCATGATCCGTACCAGGCCTTCTAAGGTCTGAGAGGATTCCCTCATCTGGTCAAAGGCCTTGCGATCTTCGACCACGCGCAGAGACTGCCAATCTAGATCCAAGCTTTTAACTTGCTTCAAGAGGGCATCGATTTTCTCAGGATCTTTGACTCCAAAGGTGACCTGGGTCACTTCTTGCTGACTGAGACCAAGAAGCTTAGTCGCATCCTCATAAGGGAGGTAGACTTGATTCTCACTCAGATCAGAGGTCATTCCTGTGAATTTTTCCTGTTTCTTACCCGAAAAGATCCCAACGATTTTAAAGGTTTGCTCTTTGGCAGGAGTCTCTCCCATCTGAAAGCTGGATAAGGTCAAGGAATCTCCGACCTTTAGCTTGTTCTTCTTAGCCAACTCTTGGTGGATCAAGATCTGCCCGCGAGCCTTGTCGGATAAGTGCTTGCCTTGCACCAGTTGGAAACTACCACTGCGGAAATCCAGGTGCTGGTCTGTCTTCTGGGTGAAGACAGCGCCTAGCGCTTGCTTGGCTTCCTGCCCCAAATCGTCTCGCTCCACCGACTGCTGTCCCGTCACCGCTTCTTTCCCAAGAATGCGAACGGGACTTTCATATTGGGGGACCATGGATCCTACCCCAGCTAGTTGCTGCACTTTTTTAGCTTCCTTCAGAGCAAAGGGAGCATTCCCCTGTTTACTGGTCAGAGCAAAACTGGTCCCAGCCGACTGCTTGATATGGTCCTCCAGTCTTCCTCCTACTTGCATCAGTGAAAAACAGAAATACAAGCAAGAGAGGATCAAGAGGAGAATCAGAAAGAGAACCAGATTCCTCGTTCTTTTTCGAGTAATATAGGCAATTGCCTGTTGTAAGAGCATGAACTCACCTTCCATTTCAAAGCCCACAGCAATGCAAAATGGGCGCTTTCATCATTTGTTATAGTTATTATAGAAAAGAAATGTGAAATGTTTATGAAATAGAAAAAAACTCCCCCAGAAAAATCTGGAAGAGCCTTAGCAAGGGGTGGATGAAAAAGTTTAATATGAAAAAGGTCGATAAAAATTAAGAATCAAAAAGTTTTAATTTATTCGATCAAGTTTTTGTCTTTAGACATGTATGTGGGAAGTATTCCCCCCTTGCTCTAGTGTAGAACATTTATCTACTTCCTATATTTTAACGCATCTTTGTTACAAAATAAAGGAATTTGTATTGCATTTTTGTTCCAAATATCGAACAGGCAGGTTACTTCAAAATACCAACTATCTATCCATCTGCTTCAAAGGTTTTTCTTCCCGTGATTTCACTATATGTAAACAAAAACCCGCACCTCAAATAACTGCTCTGATCCTCATCGGATTGATCTTAGTTTCTTCAAGAAAGGAAACCGATCTGTAGAAAAGACCGGCTTCAGAAAAATTTATTTCACAAACTTTTGTAATATATATAAATATGTACTCTCGCCCCCACAAAGATGAGATTAGAGTAAACAGTTCATCCAATGATAAGTCGAAGATTGAAATTATTCACCCATTCCCTTTGAGCAAGTAAGACGTTTAGCCAAACCTCCTGATAGCGGTTGGCGTCAAATGATTAGAGGTATAGTTTCAATCAAACACACAGGTTACGACAGAAAATAAAGAAGGCCGATAATGCCTTCTTTGTTTTCTTAGTAAGATGATTAGGTAGGCCGCAACAAAGCGGCTACCGTCCAATGATTCGGTGCTTTAGCACCAATCATTGGTATCAGATTACATCATCCCACCCATCATGCTTGGATCCATAGCCGGTGCTGCTGGAGCTGGTTCTGGTTTGTTGGCTACCACTGCTTCGGTCGTCAAGATAAGGCTCGCTACGGAAGCCGCATTTTGAAGGGCTGAACGGCTCACCTTCACTGGGTCGATAATTCCTGCTTCAATCATGTTGACCCATTCACCTGTTGCAGCATTGAAGCCTGTTCCGACTTCTGCATGTTTCAAGCGATCGATGACGATTGACCCTTCATATCCTGCATTGTGGGCGATTTGGCGTACAGGCTCTTCCAAGGCGCGAAGCACGATGTTGCGTCCTGTCGCTTCGTCCCCTTCCAATTCAAGGGTTTCAACTGCAGAAATAACATTGGCAAGGGCCGTACCACCACCGGCAACAATTCCTTCTTCAACCGCTGCGCGTGTCGCATTGAGGGCGTCTTCGATGCGGAGTTTCATTTCTTTCAACTCCGTTTCAGTTGCAGCTCCGACCTTGATGACTGCAACGCCACCAGACAATTTGGCCAAGCGTTCTTGGAGTTTTTCACGGTCAAATTCTGACGTTGTGGTTTCAATTTGTGATTTGATCACGGCCACACGGTTAGCGATAGCTTCAGGATTTCCTGCACCTTCTACAATGACTGTGCTATCTTTGTCCACTGTCACTTTACTTGCTTGACCGAGCGCCTCGATGGTCGCATCTTTCAACTCAAGACCGAGATCTTCTGTGATAACAGTACCACCTGTCAAGATCGCGATGTCTTCTAGCATAGCTTTGCGACGGTCTCCAAATCCAGGAGCCTTAACAGCTACGACATTGAAGGTTCCACGAATCTTGTTCAAGACAAGCGTTGGGAGAGCTTCTCCATCCACATCATCCGCAATAATCAAGAGCGGACGGTTGCTTTGAAGGATACTTTCAAGCAATGGCAGGATTTCCTGGATGTTTGACACCTTCTTGTCGGTGATCAAGATATAAGGATTTTCAAGGTCTGCCACCATTTTTTCATTATCAGTGACCATGTATTGAGAGAGGTAACCACGGTCAAACTGCATTCCTTCAACGACTTCCAACTCTGTTTCCATTCCACGAGATTCTTCAATCGTGATCACTCCGTCGTTGCCCACTTTTTCCATGGCTTCTGAGATGTATTCACCGACTTTTTCAGAGCGAGAAGAGACAGCCGCAACCTGGGCGATAGCTTCTTTATTAGCAACTGGAATGGCATTGTTTTTCAAGGCTTCAACAGCTGTTGCAACCGCTGCTTCAATCCCACGACGGATACCGATTGGATTCGCACCTGCTGTAACGTTCTTGATCCCTTCACGGACGATGGCTTGGGTCAAGACAGTCGCAGTGGTTGTTCCGTCTCCAGCGATATCATTGGTCTTCGAAGCAACTTCTGATACCAATTTGGCACCCATATTTTCGAAGTGGTCTTCCAATTCGATTTCTTTGGCGATGGTCACCCCATCATTGGTGATCAATGGTGACCCAAATGATTTTTCAAGGACCACATTGCGACCTTTTGGTCCCAAGGTCACTTTCACAGTATCTGCTAGGATATCCACCCCACGGACCATGGCTGCACGAGCATCTGATGAAAATTTAATTTCTTTTGACATACATCTTTCTCCTTTCTGATTCTTTAGGCTTCAACAATGGCAAGAATACTTGCAGTCCCAACAATCGTGTACTTCTCATCGCCGTCTTTCACATCAACGCCTGCATGATTTTCCACCAAGACCGTATCACCGACTTTGACACTTGGTGCTACCAACTCGCCACTGAGGGTCCGAACTCCCTCACCTACAGCGATGACTTCTGCTGTTTTGGTTTCAGCTTGACTTGCTCCTGCGATGACAAAGCCACCGACTGTTTGCTCTTTTTCTTCTACTTTCAAGACCACGCGGTCTCCTAATGGTTTTAACATGTCATTCCTCCGTTCTTGTATTTTAGCACTCTTCAACATCGAGTGCTAACTCATGTTTCTATTGTATCACTTGGTCAAAAATAGTCAAGAAAAAAACACCTCAATCTCTTCGAAGTGTTTTCGATTTCTAGCCAACCAAATTTAGTTTTTGTTGGTAAGCTTGGATGACTTTTTGTAAGTTGGCTCGACCACGATACATCCCATACCCCACTAGCAACATCCCTGCTATTCCAATCAGGGCGACCAAGCTACCTAAGATCAAAAATAGGAGGGAAGTCTTGTGAAAAAAATAAATCAGCAGTCCACCAATACTGGCCATGAGAAAGAGCACACTAAACCAGCGACCCAAGTTTTCCAACATATGGCGTTGGTAGCGAATTTCCGTCTCATACCCTTTTATTAATTCTTGTCTGGTGTGCATAGATGCCTCCTTCAATAAAAATTGAGAATGAAGTATTCGTAAAGGAGGTCACGTACTTCATTCTCAATGCTCCGGTTGCAATAAACTGTTTCCAGTTTTCTCTTAGTATTTGAGACCTGGATCAAAGATTCCAAGAGCTACCCCAGCTAAGGCGATGATGACTAAGAGAAGCATGACCTTGTTTGGTGAGACTTTCTTCTTCGCCATGAGCCACCAGCAAAGCGTGATAAAGGCAGCAGTCAAGAGACCTGGATAGACGCCATCAATCTTTTCTTGGATTTTAAGGAAGGCTTCTCCGTCAGCATTTTTGAATTCGAGGGCTGTTGTAACAGAGACCCAAGTCGCTGCTACGGCACCGATGACCATACCACCGACCACACTAATCGCTTTACGAAGGGCTTGTCCTTTTGGTCCTACAAGGAATTCAACAGCCTTGTCCCCTAAGTGATACCCTTTGAAGAAGGCGAAACGCATGCCTAAGTAGACCAAGAGGTTCCAAACGACGATATAGAAGAGAGCTCCTGCAATGTTTCCGCCTTTAGAAAGACCAAGGGCAATCCCGAGAAGTACAGGGATTAAGGTCCCAACAACCAAGGAGTCCCCAAT
Source organism: Streptococcus sp. 1001283B150225_161107_H12 (assembly GCF_015552665.1). Lineage (NCBI taxonomy): Bacteria > Bacillati > Bacillota > Bacilli > Lactobacillales > Streptococcaceae > Streptococcus > Streptococcus sp. 1001283B150225_161107_H12. The sequence goes on from NZ_JADNFC010000004.1 coordinate 107,035, forward strand.
CCCAGCGATTGGGCCCATCAAACCAGCACGCATCCCGTTGATGGTTTCGCCATCTACTGCTTCTCCATTGGCACGCGCTTCTTCCAAACCAGCTGTGATCCCTACAACCAATGATCCCAATTGTGGTTCCGTGTTGAAGAAGGCTGTATAGGTTTGCATAGCTTCTTTTTGTTCTTCTTTGGAATCATACATTTCTTCCACGATTGGAAGCATCGAAGTCAAATACCCAAAGGTTTGCATATGTTCTTGAGAGAAACAAGTCAAGTGACCATAATACCAATGATGGAATGCTTTGGTTAGCGTTTTCTTTGAAATTTTCTTTTTGTCAGCCATCTTAGATATCCTCCTCATCATCGTCAAAGTCATTTACTCCAGCAGGGACGACTTTCATTGTTTTAATCACTTCAAGTTCATAGTAGATCACTGCAAAGATCAATGAAACTACCGCACTCGCTACCAAGTTCAAGCCAAGAGATTTTGCCAAGGTAAATCCAACAAAGAATGGAATGAAGTCTCTCACTTCGGTAACGATTTGCTTCAAGAGGATGGCAATACCAACACATGGAAGAAGGGCACCGACTGTAAAGAGGGCTTTCATCCAGTAACCATCCATTGGAAGGTATTGTTTCATCAAATCCACCATGTTTTCACCGTATTTGGTGATAATCATGGTTGGAAGGAAGGAGAAGAGGAAGTGAGAAATCCATGGGTAAACCCAGTCAACTGCGTAGAGTTTTTTGAAGTTTCCCTCTTCAACGGCTTTCCAGCCGATATGTTGCCAAAGCAAGTTCATGGTTGCAGTACCGTAGAAAAGAACGGTACCGATAGTCCCAACGGCTGCACCGATTGGGGCTGCTGCCGCTGCAATTGCTGCCTCACCAGTAATATTGTTGGCATGAACAAATAAGATAGAAAGGGGAATTCCGATATAAGAAATAGCCCGTACATCGGCAGATACAGTTCCACCAGGTGTTACCAAAGCGATATAAACGACCTGAAGGGCAACCCCGACCATGATACCGGTTGTCACATCTCCAAGGATTAACCCTGAGATCAAGCCACCAACTAGGGGACGACCAAGTGTATAGTTCCCGATACTGGAACCACCCATACCAGGCATTGAAGACAAGCTGGCGAAAATACCAAGCAAGATTGCTTGAATCCATGAAATTGTCATAACAAACGCTCCTTTTGTTTGTAAGTATAGTTTAGTGACGAAGAGCTAGGATGCTCCCCTCTCTAGAATCCGAATTTTGATTTGAAATCATCCCAGTAACCAATGGATACATCTGGTAGCAACTGGAATTTCACCTTGTAGCCTGCAGCCTGAATGGCTTCGATGGCTTCTGCTTCTTCCTGGGTGATGGATTGGTTGTTCCCCAATTTCACAGCACCCGGACGGTCATTTGCAGGACCGACAATGATTTCTTTGACATCGCCTGGGACAAACCCTTGGTCTACCAAAATTTCTTTCATATCGATGGGGTTCTTAGTAATCAAGAAATAGCGAGTTTCTGATTCCGTTACTTTTGCAGATTTTTCTTTGAAAGCTTCCTTGGTCCAAACAAAGGTTTTCTTATCCGAAGCCCCTTTATAGGCTTGGATCAAGACCTTATTAGAAGCCGCCGCGTCGTTGACAGCGATCAAGCCATCACAAGGCTTTTCTTTAGCCCATCGAGTTACTGTTTGACCGTGGATCATACGGTCGTCAATTCGTACAAATGATACTACCATTTTCTAACCTCCCTTAGTTAAATATCATCATCTTCTTCATCGTCACCCTCTACCGGGGCAAGGGCAAATTCTTGCAAGGCAGTGGAAGCTTCGGATAAAATCACCTGGGCTAGATCAGCCCCCTCCATCATGTCCTTCATCACAACAGCTGTCAGAGCCATGGTCAAGTTCATTCCACCTAAGATCAAGGCTGAACCCAGCTTTCCTTGCTCCTCTAGCACCATTGCCGCTGTTGTCAAAGGACTGCCACCTACAATGTCCGCTAGAACTAAGACAGAATCCTCATCTGTCAAAGGGGAAAGCGCCTGACGAAAATCATGCGCAAAATCATCTACCGATTTGCCTTCTTTCAATCCGACCGCAATCACTTGATCGATCTTATCCCCAGCAAACATAGCTAGTGAACTTTTCAGACCTTCTGCCAGTCCACCATGACTGACCAATACCAGATACTTCATCCTTTCGCCTCCTTTATGATGACCTTATTGTATTGCTTTTGAAAGCGTTTTACTATTGTCATTTGTCACAAAGAAAAGTTGACATCTGTCAATAAAAAAATGACATCTGTCACTTGACAGATGCCTAGTTGCTCTTAACGAAACTTCTCCCGAAGCATTTCCTCAATAATCTTTTGAATTTGAGGCAATTGATTATCAATATCCTTTGCTTTTAGAGCATTATGGATCAAATAATCCAACCGATCCCAGATATCAGTTGGCAGGTTGCCAGGAGTGCTTAGGACAGCTTTTTTCATAATCTGGTCCAGGGTCTGATTCGTCAGAGAGTCAACCCCGAAATCATCCGCTTTAAGAAGGTCCCGACTCTTTGAACTATTGACGACAGAAGGGAGGACAGAGGTCCCCTGCGACTGCCGAAAGAGTTCCTGCTGGACCTGCTGGTCCTGGGTCAAAAATTCCATGAATTCCTTGGCCTCCTTGCTCGCACTGGCCCGAGAAGACAGAGCAAACAGGGATGTATCCACTAAGGTTGACGGAGTCGAGCCAGAAGCCCCTGGCATAGGGATACAGGTCCAAGTGAAATTTGAATACTTGGCCACATGATAGGGATAAGGTTTATAAGTTCGGTACTGGGCCAAGGTCATCGGATAAAAAGCGACCTTGCCTTCATCAAAATCCTTAGAAGTGACATTGAAGTTGCCATGAAGGGCTTCGAGTTTTTCGACAAAATAGAGCGAGCGCTTCATTTCTTTACTCGTAAGATTAATGCTATCCTGACGGAAAAGCTGACCTCCGTAGGCTGCCAAGGCCTCCCGCCAGGTATAATCTGTACTTCCAAACTGATCCAGCTCACCATCTCCATCCGTATCCCGCGTCACTTTTTGACAAATCGTATAAAATTCCTCCAAAGTCCACCCCTCTTTTGGAATAGCAATCCCTTCCTTTTCCAATAAATCCTTATTGACACACATCAAAACGGGATTGCTCTCGAAAGGAAGAGCATATTGACGATTCTTGTACTTGCCTGCTTCTAGGGCAACGGGATAAAAATGAGAAGGATCGACCTGTTTGCCCATCAAGGGGGTCAAATCTTCTACTGCCCCACGCGCTGCCAACACTGGGAGCTCTGTACTGGACACCATGTAGAGATCGGGCTCCTGCCCATGGAGGATCTGATTGGCTAACCAGCTCGCATATCGATTCTTCGGAATCCCGCTTTCGTAGACAATCTTTACCCCTGGATGCGTTTTTTCGAAACGAGCAATCGCTTGGTCCAAGACTTTTTCTTCTGTTTGGGTGGGCACATCCCAGCTAGAGCCCGCGTAGACCCCCAAACGGACAATCCTAGGCTGTTGCTGCCACCAAATCCCTCCAACAAGCAGAAAGAGTAAGAAGATCCCAAGAAACAATTTGGCGCCTCGCATCTTACCTTTTTTCTTCATCGGCCATCACTTTCTGTTCCAAAATCCTTAGTGGTCACCCCTTTTTGAACAGCCCAGATAGCTAACTGGGTCCGATCCCGCAGGTTCAACTTAGACAAAATGGTGGACAGGTAATTCCGAATGGTTCCCTCAGACAGGAACAATTTGGTTGCAATTTCCTTATTAGACTCTCCGAAACCAATCTGCTGGATGATGCGCCATTCAGTCAGGGATAAGTCGCTCACATATTCTTCAGAGACGGAGATTGTGTAATTGCTCTGAGCCATCTGAGAAAAAATCTGAAAAACCTTGCTGGCAATATTGGGGTTAATCATGGCTCCCCCATGGTAGACAATTTGGATGGCTTGGTAGAGCTCCTCTGTGGAAGCTCCTTTGAGCAAATACCCTGAGGCTCCATATTTCAGAGCCCGAAAGATGAAATCATCATCGTCGAAGGTGGTTAGAATGATGATTTTCACCTCAGGGAAGCGTTCCTTGACTTCTTTTGTCGCCATCACACCATCCATCTTGGGCATACGAATATCCATCAGTACGACATCTGGTCGATCTTGGGGGATTCGCTCTAGCACCTCGTGGCCGTCTGCTACCGCCGAAGTCACCTGAATATCTTGATGAGCAGACAAAATAATTTGGAGCGATTCCCGAATCAGCGCTTGGTCATCCGCAATCATTACTTTAATCATAAGACCTTTCCTCCTTTTTCTTTAGGCAATTCAATTCGTGTATAAAAGCCATTTCGATTGGCAAATTCGATCCTTCCTCCCAAGATAGAGACCCGCTCTCGCATTTGCTTCAAGCCGTAGCCGACCTGCAGTTGGTCAAAGCCGACCCCATTATCTTGGAGAATCATGACATAGGCATCTTCCACCAAAAAGGAAATCTGCATGTGGCTGGCATGACCGTGGCGGACAGAATTGGTCATAGACTCCTGAATCACTCGAAAGACAGTATCCTCCACCATGACATCTAGATCCACCTCATCCCAGTCATAGGTCAGATCGACTTGTAGGTGGGAAATGGCTTGGTATTCGTGAACCAATTTCAAAACTGCATCCCTCAAGGTATGATCCTCCAGGGCACCTGGCCGCAGCTTGTTCAAAGAGCCCCGGACGTCCTTGATTCCATCTCGTACCACCGTAGAGACCGATTGCAGCTGGGTCTTAGCGCGACCAGGATCAATATCAATCAGAACCCCAACCGCATCAATCCCTGCAGAAATACCCGTCAAGGCATGGCCCAGAGTATCATGAATTTCCCGTGCGATCCGCTTGCGCTCCCGGTCCTCCGCAATCTTTTCCGAAAGGGCCATGTAGCTATTTAATTCCGTATTGACCTGCGATACCATTTCTAACTCTTTTTCGATTCGATGGTGCTCTGCTACTACCGATAAAATGTAAAAGAGAAGAGAAATAATAAAGACAACCATATTTAAGGAAGCTAGCGCATTTTTAGCGAATAGGATGAGCATCCGAATCGATGAAGGATAGAAGGCGATATAGGTATCTAGCGACGGCAACTGCACGACGAGAGAGAGGATGTCATAGTTGGTCACAAGGAGGACAATGAAACTCAAAAGGATAAAGGCAAACCAGTAGCGCCTGTCCTTGGAACTACTAAACTCTTTAGAACCGTAAAAGATATCAGCAAATACCAAAAGAATGATCCCATTGTAGGAGAAGCTGAGGGACATCATGACGCCTAACATCAGTAAAATTTCTAGAATATTCCACTTGTCAAAAACTGACCACTCCTGTGTCCCTGGGCGCATCCGATAAAAGGTAATGAGAAGAATCCCTCCAAAGAGGAGAATGGAAATCCAAAAGTTCTGAGCTGGGGAACTCGGTATTTCTCTTAATTGTTCCAATAATTGATAGCCTTGCCCCTTGGCAATGATGTAATTGGTCGCATGCAAGTAGAGGGAACTGCTAAACAAGATGGCGATAAAATTAATGATTTTTAATAAAATCAAACTATAACGAATGCCACGAAGTTTGGTCATTACTGCCACCCGTTGACATCGTATCGGTCAACATTATCCTTATCAATCATCTCTACTGGAATCTTATATTGTTCCTTGTAGGTTTTTCCTGTCCTCATGCACTCAATCACTTGCATCACCTGCCTCCCCATTTTAAGAGGAGATTGGGCAACCGTCCCTTCGATATCATCCGTCGTCGAGAGCAAAACTTTCATATCCGGAGAGCCGTCGATTCCATAGATAGAAATCGGCTGAGCTAATTGGTTTTCCTTGATGGCCGCTAGGGCTCCGATAGCTGCCCGATCATTTAAGGCCACGACAGTATCAAATACCAGACCATCCTGAATGACCTGGGAAACAGCTGGTAAGGCCAGTTCTGTTTGGCCACGGGTCTCTTCTCTCCCAACAACCTGATAGGCAGGCTCCGACTGAATGGTATCTAAGAACCCTTGGATCCGTTGCTCTGCCGATACCGTCCCCTTATGCTCTAAGAGTAAGATCTTCGCCTCATTTTTCTGCTTCATCAGGCGCTGGGCGACCAAGACCCCGGCTTGGTAATTATCCGACACCACACTGGCATCCACCGTGAAATGGCTGAGCTGACTATCCACTGCAATGATTTTAATCCCTGCCTCTCGAGCTCGCTTCAGGGAAGCAATGATTTTAGGGCTATCTCCTTTGACGGGGTTAATCACAATCACATTGACCTTTTGTTGACGAAAATAATCAATTTGTTGACTTTGTTTTTCCTCGTCCAGTTCTGGATTACGAACTAGAAGCAAATCCCCTTTTTCGTCAGCCACTCGTTCAATCTCTGCATTCAGTGTTTGGTAGAATTCATTGTTCATGGTCATGTAAGTCACGCCAATCCGCATCTGCCCTTTTACCGGTTTTAGTTGGCTAGCATTCAAATAGATGACCACTACCACAAAAACCAGGCTCCAAAATATCGTATAGATCATCGCTCGATTGTGTTTCTTTTGAACAGTTTCCTCTTCTAACCCCATCTCTTCTCCTCTTAAAAGAACGAACTATTTTACTACATAAAGATTTTTCGTTCGTATTTAACACCTTGTATTATAGCATTTTTTACCAATAGCTTGAAGGTTTTCAGAAATGAATGCGTTTTACTCATAAATCCATATGATGACTTACCCCTGCAACTTCCGTGAGAAGTTTCGAAAAAGAAAAAACGACACAGCTGACCAGCTGCACCGTTCTCTTCAGTTAAAAGGGAAGCTCTTCCTCTTCCAGGATGAGATCCGCTAAATCTCCTCCTGCTCCATTAGCCCGCATCGCTCGTTGAGCACGACTTTCTAAGAGCTGGAAGCCTTGACAGAGTACTTCTGTCACATATTGGGTCGTTCCATTCTTCTCATAGCGTCTGGTTCGAAGCTCACCATCCACAGAGAGCAAGCTCCCTTTATTGGCATAGGAGACAAGGGTCTCTGCTAATTTCCCCCAGACCACTAGGGTGATAAAGTCCGCCTCCCGCTCGCCATTTTGATCCTTATAACGACGATTGACAGCCAGGGTCGCACGCGCAACGGACTTGTCCGTACTGGTCTTATGAAGCTCTGGGTCAGCCACAAGGCGCCCGATTAAAATTACTTTATTGTACATATTTCTTCCTCCTACTTATATTATTCGTAGTTTTTTAGCCATTTGGAGAAAGAAAATAAAAAAGAGGCTAGGACAAAAGTCCTAGCCTCTCAATTGTCTTTGGATTGTCGAGCAAGACGCAGTGGTTGAGTGGGCTCTACTACGCTGATTTCATCAGCTTTTATAGCCCTACTCAACTGTGCGGAGGTGGGACGACGAAATCGAATTCTAACGAATTACCGATTTCTGTCCCACTCTCTTATCCTTGCCAGTGACGGGCAGGGTCAAAGGGAGTTCCCACCTCTTCTGTATCTTGCAATTCGATAATCCCACGTTTTTGTGGAGCATTTGGCAAGTGCAATTCGCGTGGACTACACATCATGCCAAAGCTCTTTTCTCCACGAAGGGCTCCTGGGAAAATCAAGCTGCCATCTGGCATCATGGCACCTGGAAGAGCCACAATCGTCTTGAGACCTTCACGCGCATTTGGCGCACCTGCTACGATTTGAACTGTCTTGTCTGATCCGACAGCCACTTGGCAGATGTTGAGGTGGTCACTATCTGGATGAGCCACCATTTCCACGATTTGCCCCACGACAAACTTAGGCTCCTTGTCATTGACCAAGACCTCTGCAAATCCTTCATTCTGTAATTCTTGATTGAGGCGTGCAACCTGCTCATCACTCAAGAAAATTTGCCCCTTGCCTTCAAGGGCAAAGAAGGTCGAAGCCTCAAAAATATTCCAGGCTACGGTTTCTTGCTTGTCTTCACGGTAGACACGGGCTACTTTGCCTTTACGCTCTACTGCTAACTTGGCATCCCCACTGTTTTTCAAGGTAATCATTAAGACATCGCCGACTTGTTCTTTATTATAGGTTACAATCATTCTTTCTCTTTCTCCTACTTCAATCCTGCTAAAAATTCTGAAATCTGAGCCTTGGTTTTGCGATCACGATTGACGAAACGCCCCAGTTCCCGATCCCCATCTAGGACCACCAAACTTGGAATACCATAAATATCCCAAAGCTTAGCCAGATCTAGATACTGGTCTCTGTCGACCAAAATGAAGGTAAATTCAGGGTTTTCCGCTTCAATCTCTGGCAAAAAGGGCTGGATATACCGACAATCGCCACACCAATCCGCTGAAAAGAAGAAAACCTTCTTTCCTTCTTGCTCGACGTAGCTAGCTAACTCCTCTAAAGACTGTGGAATGATCATAGTTTTTCCTCTTCATAGTGAAGGAGGCCCTCTTCATAGACAAAGCGATAGTGGCGCTCATCTTCAAAAATGATCCCTCCTACCAGACGCTCTTCGCTTGATTCATAGAGCTCCACATAAAGGGTCGCAATCTTCCCCATATTTTCCATTTGCTCACGGACTTCTGCGACTAACTCTTCTTGCGTCCGCAGACGTTTTTGATCTTTGGCAATTTTATAGGCCCCAAGGGCAAGAGCACTTGCACTAGCTGCTGCAAGGCTGGATAAAATGATTTTTTTAGCTTTCATACCTCATATTGTAACACAAAATACAAGCTGGGACAACGAAGGAGAACAGTTCTCCCCATCATGACGATCTACTTCCATTCCCGTCAACTGCCACTACCATCTCGACTAAAAAAGTGATAAAATAACAATCAGAAAGAAGGTAACTTATGACTGATTTATTTTCTAAAATCAAAGAAGTAACAGAACTTCCTGCCATCTCTGGCCACGAAGCGCCTGTTCGCGATTATCTACGCAAACAGATCACTCCACATGTGGATGAAGTGGTCACAGACGGCTTGGGAAGTATTTTTGGGGTACGCCACTCAGAAGCGGCTGATGCTCCTCGCATCATGGTCGCAGGCCATATGGATGAAGTTGGCTTTATGGTCAGTGAGATCAAGGCAGACGGCACCTTCCGCGTGGTTGAAATCGGTGGTTGGAACCCTATGGTGGTCAGCAGCCAACGTTTCACCCTTTTGACCCGCGATGGCCATTCCTACCCTGTCATTTCTGGATCTGTTCCTCCGCATTTGACACGGGGCACAAACGGTCCTGCCCTTCCCGCAATCGGGGATATTGTCTTTGATGGTGGCTTTGCCAACAAAGAAGAAGCTGAGAGCTTTGGGATCCGTCCAGGTGACACCTTGGTCCCTGAAAGCACTGCAATCTTAACAGCCAATCAGAAAAACATCATCTCCAAAGCTTGGGATAACCGTTATGGGGTCTTGATGGTCAGCGAATTGGCACAAGCCCTCTCTGGACAAGCCCTAGCAAACGAACTCTATGTCGGAGCGACTGTCCAAGAAGAAGTCGGACTGCGCGGTGCTGGGACTTCTGTGACCAAGTTTGATCCAGAAATCTTCCTAGCTGTTGACTGTTCTCCCGCTGCAGATGTCTACGGAGGCCAAGGAGCTATCGGAGAAGGAACCCTACTTCGTTTCTTTGACCCAGGTCATCTCATGTTGCCAAATATGAAGGACTTCCTCCTCACCACTGCTGAAGAGGCCGGCATCAAGTACCAATACTACTGTGGAAAAGGCGGAACAGATGCTGGAGTAGCCCACTTACGAAGTGGTGGAGTACCATCTACTACCATCGGTGTCTGCGCACGCTACATCCACTCCCACCAGACCCTTTACGCTATGGATGACTTCCTTCAAGCCCAAGCCTTCCTTCAAGCCTTGGTCAAAAAATTGGATCGTTCAACCGTTGATTTAATTAAGAATTATTAATATTTTTCCAAAATAATTCTTTTAAACCCCCATTTTGGGGTTTTTTTGATATAATACTGAATGAATATTGCAACGGGTGTTCTTTTGCACTCCCCTTTCCCTATGTGAAAGGCGGAGCACCGCTAAAGATCACCCTCGCTTCTTTATTGGAGGTTTAAATGAAGAAACAAGCTTTTAGTTCCGAAAAGTATTTGAATTTGCAGCGCGATCACATCCTCGAGCGCATCAACCAATTTGATGGCAAGCTCTACCTAGAGTTTGGAGGAAAAATGTTGGAAGATTTCCACGCAGCTCGTGTCCTTCCTGGTTATGAACCAGATAACAAAATTAAGCTTCTCCAAGAACTTCGTGACCAAGTGGAGATTGTGATTGCTATTAATGCCAATAACATTGAGCATTCAAAAGCGCGTGGTGACCTAGGAATCTCTTACGACCAAGAGGTCTTCCGCTTGATCGATAAATTCAACGAATTGGGCATCTATGTTGGCTCTGTCGTCATCACTCAGTATGCTGGTCAACCAGCTGCAGACCTTTTCCGCAAGCAGTTGGAAAAAAATGGCATCGCCTCTTATCTCCACTACCCAATCAAGGGCTACCCAACGGATATGGACCACATCATCTCTCCTGAGGGAATGGGGAAAAACGACTACATTCAAACTAGCCGTAATCTCGTTGTCGTGACAGCTCCTGGTCCTGGTTCTGGTAAATTGGCGACTTGTATGTCCAACATGTACCATGACCAATTAAATGGCATCAAATCTGGTTATGCTAAATTTGAAACCTTCCCAGTTTGGAACCTGCCTTTGCATCACCCAGTGAATTTGGCCTATGAAGCTGCTACTGCAGACCTTGACGATGTCAATATGATTGACCCATTCCACCTCCAAACCTATGGCGAAACAACGGTCAACTACAACCGGGATATCGAAATCTTCCCTGTCTTGAAGCGGATGTTGGAACGCATCCTTGGAGAATCTCCTTACGCTTCCCCAACAGATATGGGTGTGAACATGGTCGGCTTTGCCATCGTGGACAATGACGCAGCGATTGAAGCCTCTAAGCAAGAAATTATCCGCCGTTACTACCAAACCATTCTAGATGTGAAGGCAGAGCGTGTCGGAAACGGAGCTATTAAGAAAATTGAACTCTTGATGAATGACTTAGGCATTTCACCAAAAGACCGCCAAGTCACCGTCCTTGCCCGTCAAAAAGAGGAAGAAACCGGTGAACCTGCCTTGGCACTGGAATTGCCGAACGGAGAAACCGTGACAGGTAAGACTTCTGACTTATTTGGTCCAACGGCAGCTGTTCTCATCAACGCCATCAAGAAATTGGCCCATATTGATAAAGAAACCAAGTTGATTGAGCCAGAATATGTGAAACCAATCCAAGGCTTGAAGATCAACCACTTGGGCAGTCGCAACCCTCGCCTCCACTCAAATGAAATCCTCATCGCCCTCGCCATTACAGCCATGAACCATCCAGAGGCAAATCTTGCCATGCAAGAATTGGGTCGTTTGAAAGGGAGCGAAGCCCATTCAACAGTCATGTTGACAGACGAAGATAAGAATGTTCTTCGCAAACTGGGCATCCATGTGACTATGGATCCAGTTTACCAATACGATCGCTTGTACCGCAAATAAAGAAAAGCAAGGCTAGACCATTGGTCCTAGCTCCATATAGAAAAAATCCCCTGAGTGCCTGAACCGTTGGCACCCAGGGGATTTTTCATAGTTTAAGTGGATGGAAAATTACCTCTCCTTAAAAAGATAGAGACCCACAACCAGCATCAGGACAAGAAGAAGGGGATACACTTCTTTTGGTAGTAAGTCCGTTTCCAAACTCAACCAAAGGAAAAAAACAGCCAAGACAATCGCGATCAACCATTTTACAAGATAAGATTTCATGACGCCCTCCTGCTCCTAAACTATTTATGCATAGTATACTCCTGCTCAATTAACCTGTCAAGGTAAAAAAAGTAGTCGACCATTGGATCAACTACCTTTTGTTTCTTTCACAGCCTCCCATAGTTGTCGGATCTGTTTTCTTTGGACAGGATCCACAAAGTAAGGAGCAATTTCATTCAAGGATTCTAGGACAAATGCCCGTTCTGCCACATACGGATGAGGGAGAATCAAATCTGGACTATAGAGGATCAAATCCTCCATATAAAGGAGATCCAAATCGATGACCCGTGGTCCCCATTTGATCTCACGGACCCGGCCCATTTCTAGCTCGATTCCTAGCAAGGTCTCAATCAAATCTTGGGGCGTAAACCAAGTTTCGACCTCTACGACTTGGTTGAGAAAGCTATCTTGCTTGACCCCTCCCCAAGGTGCTGTCTCAATCTGAGAAGAGGTTTGGAGAATCGTAAGTCCCTTTTCTTCTAGTCTAGATACAGCCGTCTCCAACTGTTGTCCCTTATCGCCCATATTGGTTCCCAGACCAATAAAGACTCTTCTTTTTTCTCGTTCAATCGTGACCGAACAAGTATCCAAAGGTAGAGGAACTGGCGCCCAAGGTTTTTTCAACTCGAGTCGAACCTTTTTGACAAAGTCATAGGTCGCAAAAATCTTCTCCACTAGCTGAAAAGCCACTGTCTCAATCAAATCGATTTTCTCAGCTTGAACCCAATCTGTCAGTTGCTCTGCTAAGATTCCATAATGGATTGAAGCCGTCAAATCGCCCGTCCGAGCAGACTTTGTCATCTCATAATCGACACAGACATCTAGGACAAAACGCTGCCCCAATTCCTTTTCAGCGGAAAACACACCATGATAGGCATAAATTTCCAAATCTTTGATCCGTAATTGATCCACCATAGTCACCTCAGTTTATCTAGGGATTAGTGTCCCATTAGTTTATAGGCTTCATTTTTCAAGTCTTTATCTGTCTCTAACAAGCCACGCGCTGCTGTCGTCACAGTAGCTGTCCCTGGTTTGCGCACCCCACGCATGTTCATACACATGTGCTCTGCTTCCACCCAAACAAGGGCTCCCTGCGCTCCCAGATACTCCATCAAGGCATCCGCGATTTCCACCGTCAAGCGCTCCTGGATTTGAGGCTTTTTGGCATACACTTCCACTGTCCGAGCCAACTTAGAGAGGCCCGCTACGCGCCCATTTGGGATATAGGCAATGTGAACCTTACCATAGAAGGGCAAGAAATGGTGTTCACACATAGAGTGGAAGAAGATATCCTTTTCCACCACCATATTGTTGTCCACAATCTCAAAAGATTTTGATAGGTGGACTTCCGCAGTTTGGTTGAGACCTGCAAAAATCTCTTGGTACATCTTGGCAATGCGTTCTGGAGTTTCTTGCAAGCCCTCACGGCTTCCGTCTTCACCGACTGCGTCGATAATCATCTTCACGGCTTCTTGAATTTTCTTTGTATCCATGTCATCTCCTACTGATTTTTTCGATTAGAAAGGCTCTCACCTGAGCCAAAAAGTACAAGGATCCCGTCACTAAGAGGAGATCAGATTGTTGCGATTCTTTTTCTAGATAATGGGTTAAAAATAACTTCCACTCTTGATAAGGCAGGCCTTTTAGATGGGCTATTTCCTGCATGTCTCTCACAGAATAGGCGCGTGAATCCTCAAAGGTCGTCAGGGTTAATTGACTCTTTTCCAATCCGCTCCACAGTTCCAGCATCTCCTCAATCGCCTTGGTCTGGATACAGGTAAATAAGACTTGTTTGTCCAACTGTCCATACCGTTCTTTCATGGTGATTACAAGAGGAGCCACTGCATGCGGATTATGGGCGCCATCTAGAATGATGAGAGGCTTACTAGAAATGACTTCTAGGCGCCCTGGCCACTGGACCCCTTCCCAAGCTTGAAGGATTTCATCTTGACTTAAGAAGGAGAGACCTTTTTCTTGACAGAAAGTATCGCAGAGAGCCAAGGCCAGCCCAGCATTGTCGACTTGATGAAGTCCCAAGAGCCCTGTCTTTAGTTGCACTTCTTCCCGATACTGGCTCCGATAGCCAAAGACTTCTCCATCAGCCAAAGATGCTTGGTAGATAACTAAAAAATCCCGACCTAATAGCTCTACTGGTGCTGATAAGCGGTTCGCCCGCTGCACAATGACTTCTTGAGCTTCCAGTTCCATCCGGCCTAGCAAGACCGGAATCTTTTCCTTGATGATTCCTGCCTTCTCACGCGCAATGGAGGCTACATCCGGCCCTAAGAGAGCTACATGGTCCAGGCCAATCGTCGTGATGGCTGTCAACATAGGCTGACAAACATTGGTACTATCGAGACGGCCCCCCATCCCTACTTCCAGAATGACCACATCTGGCTTTTCTGCTGCAAAATAATCAAAAGCTAGGAGGGTCATCAACTCGAACTCAGTTAAGCCCAGTAAGGTCTGATCAGAATTGTTTTTTGCAAGCAAGTCCTGATAGAGGGATAGATAAGTCCCTAAATCCTGATCTGAGATAGGAAGCCCATTGATACTGATTTGCTCATGAAAGGAAACTAGATAGGGGGAGGAGAAAACACCAACCCGCAACCCTTTTGCCTCTAACAAAGAACGTAAATGGGCTAGAGTCGATCCTTTTCCATTGGTCCCTGCTAGATGGATTACAGGACAGGCGAGGTGAGGGTTCCCCCTCAAGGCTAGCAAGGCTTCCATCCGCTCCAAGCCAAAATGGGGCTCGGAAGAACGATAAGTGGCTAGCCAACTGAGATCTACTGTCATATCTCTCCTCTTTTCTTTAGCGATATTGTTTCAAATGAAGGTCCTGCGCTTGATCGGCTTGGTAGATCGCACTACCGATAGCTACCGCCATCTTATGGAGGGAGATATCATGCACACGCACAATTTCTACCCCTTGGCTGGCAGCCACACTCGTCAAATGACTGGAGGCCAAATCCCGATTGTAGAATCCTTCTTTCGTCTCAGGGTTGGTCTCAAATCCCTCTTCTTCCAGAATATTGACCACAAAGCGCTTCCGAGAGACACCTAAAAAGATCGGATAGCCCTTGGCATGGATGGTTTTTAAGTCCTGCAAGAGTTGGAGGTTTTCCCGCTTGGTCAAGCCAAAACCGATCCCAGGATCTAAGAAAAGTTGCTCCTGACTCAATCCTGCTTCCTCTGCCCTCTCAAGGCTCTTGGCAAAGAAGGTCCACATGCAGTCTTTGATAGAGAGACCTTCAAACTGCGCTAACTCTTCCGATGAAAAGGCTGGTTCAAAACCAAAAGTCGGAAAAATCACAGAACTTGGATGATGAGGACGAGCTATTACCGGATTAAACATAAGAATGGCTCCAGCCTGAGCTTCTGCAATCACTCCTGCCATTTGCGGATCTCCTAGCAAGCCTGTAATATCATTGACCAAGTCTGCGCCAGCTTCTAGGGCTGCACGAGCGACCTCTGACTTCCAAGTATCAACCGAAATCAAGATATCACTCTCTGCTCGAATCGCTTCAATGACTGGCACGACCCGTTGGATTTCTTCTTGGATCTCAACGAAATGGCTCCCTGGACGTGTGGACTCCCCACCAATATCCAGTATGCTTGCCCCTTCTGCTATTAACTTTCGAGCTTGCTCGAGAGCTCCTTCTACCGTTTGGTAACGTCCCCCATCTGAAAAGGAGTCGGGGGTGACATTGAGGATACCACATAGAAGTGTCCGATCCTTGCCTAGTTGTCTCCATTCACTCTTTGACATATCTTCCTTCATCTTTCTACAGAAATGCCAACCAAGCATAGAAAAGAGGTTAGAATCTTTCCAACCTCCGAGTTTGTCTCTATCTGCGCCTAGATGCTTCTTTGGTAGCTTACCAAAGCTTCTGAATAAAACCCATTGGTCCTATCATTCTACCATATTTTAAGCGGGAAGAAAAGAAACCAGAATAGTTATCAGAAAGGCAAAGGCATTCATAGTAAAGTGCAATAAAATCGAATATTCTACTCGTTTGTAGCGGTAGGCAACCCAAGTCAAGATGAGAGACATACCTCCATAGATGACCCAGGAACCAAGATTACTTGGTGTGTGTAAATAGGCAAAAACAAGAGCCCCAACCAAATAACCAATTTTTTCGTGCCCCTTAAAGATTAAGCGGGGAATCACAGCCCGACAGATAATTTCTTCTCCTAAAGGCGCCACTACGACAATGAGCAAACCCATTGCCAGTTGAGGGGCCAAGGAAGCCACCCCTTGGATGGTCTCTTGGTTAGCTGTCGTCGCCTCTCCTAACTGCCGAAGAAGATTAACCCCAAGAGCATTATTAGCCAGCAACAGGAGAAAATAAAGGAAATTTCGCCCAATATCTCTGCCTCTAATCCGTGAAAAATCTAGTGGATCAAGTGGGCTCCATTTCATAAACCACCAAAGCAAATAGACGAGGAGCATGGTAACCCCAAGGACCAAACTATTAATCGTCCAATTTGACCAAGCATTTTCAATCCCCAAGATCAAAGCGACCATAGGTAGTTGAGTCGCTATAAATAACGGTATTCCAATTAGTAACCATAGACCATTTGAAACCCATTTTTTCTCCATCCAATTTTCCATTATTTTACCTCGATTATCAAACTATTTTTCTAGTATAGCATAGATGAGCTACTGGGGCAAGCCCAAGCAGAAGTCACACAACAGAAAAAAGAGGCGTTTCGAATCAGCCTCTTCTTTCTTGTTTTTTTAGAATAAAAGTCTTATCCCTTGTTTTTAAAGCGTTCAACATCACGGGCAATGACTAATTCTTCGTCCGTTGGGATGACCAAGACTCTCACCTTAGCATCCGCTGTTGAAATATCTCCTTCTGCACCAAAGACATTCTTTTCTGGATCCACAGCACAGCCAAACCAAGTCATCCCATCAATGACTTGTTCACGGATCGTTTTAGAATTTTCCCCGATACCAGCTGTAAAGACAATGGCATCTGCTCCGTTCAAGACAGCAAAGTATTGACCGATGTATTTCTTAATACGGTCGACAAAAATATCGTTGGCCAAGAGTGCTTTGTCATTCCCACTGCGCATAGCTTCGTGAATATCACGCATATCGCTAGAAAGCTCAGACACCCCTAGAAGACCAGATTCACGGTTCAAGATACGACTGATATCTTCTGGATTTTTGAAATCTTCTGTGTGCTCCATCAAGTAAGGAATAATGGCAGGGTCAATATCCCCTGTACGTGTTCCCATCATGATTCCACCAAGTGGCGTGAAGCCCATAGAAGTATCTACAGAAATCCCTTTATCTACCGCTGTAATAGAAGCACCATTCCCAATGTGGCAGGTGATCAATTTCAACTCTTCGATTGGTTTTCCAAGAAGCTTGGCCGCTTCGTGGGCTACATACTCATGACTGGTTCCATGGGCTCCATATTTACGAACCTTGTTTTCTGTATAGTACTTAGTTGGAAGAGGGTAACGATAAGCTTTTTCAGGCATTGTTGTATGGAAAGAGGTATCAAATACAACAACACTGGTAATATCTGGTAACAATTCTTTAAAGGCACGGATCCCAGCAGCGTTGGCAGGGTTGTGCAATGGAGCCAACAAAGAAAGTTCCTCAACCTTTTGAATGACTTCTTCATCTACAAGAGCAGACTCTTTGAAGTACTCACCACCTGCAACGACACGGTGCCCTACTCCAGTGATTTCATCGTAGGAAGCAATAATATTAAAACGAATCAAATCATCGAGAAGGATTTTAACTGCTTGTGTGTGGTTCTCAATATCTAAAACCTGTTTTTCTGCTCGACCATCGAATTTTACTGTCGAAATGGAATCTTTAAGTCCAATTCTCTCGATGAGCCCTTTTGCCAAAACTGTTTCTTCTGGCATTTGGTATAATTGCCATTTCAAACTTGAACTACCTGCATTAATTGCAATTGTTTTCGTCATTTTTTTACCTCTTTAAGCGTTTTCACTCCTATTATAGCAAAATTTTGTTTAAATTTCACTTTCTTTATTCCAGTTTTGAAAACTTTCACGGAATTTCATGAGGTCTTCCTGGTCTTGCAAATCAGTCAAAGGATAGACAAATGGTTGGACCACCGCTTCTTCTTGCTTGCGGAAAACAAAGATGGTTTTTGCTAGATTGGCTGATCGAAAGAGGTTCTCTGGCAAGGTCACCATGGCCAAGACCTGAGCATGATCCTGCATCCATTTTTTCAGCAGAGGACTCTGCTCACTCGTCAAGAGATCATTCGGAGCTAGAAAAATAGCGACGCCACCTGGTTTTAAGTATTTTAGCGATTGTTCAATCAATAAATGATGGGCATAGGTGTGGCCCTGAGGGGAAGCGACCTGGTAACGACTCGCAATGGCATCATCTGGATAATAACCGACAGGTAAATCGCTGATAATCACACCGCTCTCTTTCAAAACTTGTGGACGAATGGCATCACCTTGGGCAAAATTCACATCCGCCTTCATCACTTCTGCCATACTAGCCGCAAGGTCAATCAAGAGATCATCAATTTCCAAGCCCAAATAATCTAAGGAACGCTGACAGTTGTTCATCAAGGTTTGGGCCAAGTTCCCTGTTCCACTCCCCATTTCTAGCACATCTACTTGATCGGAACTCGCCAATTGATCCACTAGGAAGACCAGAAGAAATCCAATCCCATCTGGCGTAAATTGGTGATTGGCCTGTAGGGGCTCTGTTTGGGCAGCCTTCATCAAAAGATACTGGAAGGAACGACGCCACTCTTCCTTGTTTAAGTTCAAGTCCTTCAGGCGCTGGTTGTTTTCCTTCACTAGAGTCAACTCTGTTTGCCCATCCAGATAGATGGCATTCTGCTCCACTAGAGCATCATAAAAGTTGGTCTGCAAATCATTTTGGATAGTTTGGGTATTCTCTAATAGGTAGCCGTAGGCTTTCTCAATTTTTTCGAAATTCATGCTTTCCTCCATCTCTTAATCATATCAAATTTTAAGAGTTTTCGCTATGCTTTTCGAAGGCCTGAGGCTTCTCTTCCTCAGTCGTGGTCGGGTGGTCTGTGGCTGAATCTGGAGCCTGCTTCTCCTTTTCCTTCTTGTCGGTTTTTTTCTTTTCCCGAGGAGGTAGAGCAAAGGTGAAATGGTAGCTTTCCCCATCTTGTAAGTGACTCGTTACGTTGGCAAAGCCCGATTTTTCTTCCAAATCGACTCGACCAGTTGAGAAGGTTATGGTTTTTTCTTCCCGATCCCAAGTATCAATCGCCAATTGAGCTTGCGCATAAGCCTGGATCCGGTGCTGACTAGCAAGGAGGATCCGTCTCTCTGCCACTTGTCTGTTCAGGTAAAACTGAAGCAAGAGACTAAAAACCGCCGACATAAAAAGGGCATAAAGAAGGATCCCGGCCTCAATCTGCTTCTTTTTTATCCTTTTCCACCACACGGTAGACCACCTCCCTTTCTAACCCTTCTTCAAAGTGCAGTTGAATAGACACCAGATCTCCTCTTTTTTCAATCCAGGCGGATTCAACTCCATCTATCATCGGTTGATAGCCACGGCCAGTCGCATCTGTCTTTCGGATATCTCCCCCCTTAGCCAGTCCAATGGCTATGGGTTTTTGATCCTGAACAAGATAGAGTTTGTTGTCTCTGACCTCTTCAAATTGACTACGAGACAATTCAATGTCCAGCTGGTCCTGAAAGAGCAACCATTCCTCTTGCTTGATGTGACTTTGGTACTGGAGTTCTTGACGCAAGAGGCTTGTCAATCCTTGAAACACCAATAAACCACCGCTAATGACGAGCAGGGCAACCAAGGCCTCCAGTAAAGTAAAGGCTGGCAGTTTAGTTCTTTTCAACAGCAATCACAACCTTTCCTTCATGATAGACCTTTAAGGACTTGGCAGACCTCTCCACCTGGACACTGACCTGATTGATGCTCAATTGATCCTGCCTGGTCTGGATCGCCATTTTTGCGACTCGCAAGACTTCTCCTTGTCTCAACTCTTCTAAGCGCTGCTGTCGCGAGTCCCCTAGCTCTCCCAGCACAAGGGTCGTGAGGGCACCAAACATCGCTAGGGCAATCAGTCCTTCTAACAAGAGACTAGCGGGGAGTCGTCGTTTTTTTAATTTTTCCATTCCCAATCGCCAACTGATAGGTCACCACCTCTTTCTCTGTCTGAAATTGAATCTTGGTCAGGCTTGAATTGCCTCCTGCTGGATCAAAGGTCAGTTGCTTCTCTCTGACCACTTCCACCCCTTTTGGAAGCGGTAATCCTTGATAGGGACTATGAACCCCACCGTGGTCGATGGAAAGGAGAGCTCTCTCCTCTTTTGCAATACTCATCTTTTGTGTCTCCTGATAGACCCGTTCAAATTCCGAGAAAAACAATGTTTCTTCTACCTGCCCAAAGGCTTGATGGACTGACCCAGCTAGCAACCAACATAGAAGACTGACGATACCTAGAGTTAGTAAGCTCTCCAGAAGGGTGAAAGCTTTAATCTGCAACCGCACGGTGATCACCTGCATTCTTCACATAGTGAGCACGGTAGGCTTCTGCTTGTTTTTGAGTGATTTGTCCTTCTGCGACTAGCTTAGAAAGACTAGCTTTTTCATTCTGATGATTGAGTTCATAGAGCTCAGCCTGGCTCTCCACGACTTTGACGACTGCTCGATTTCCTGTATCTGTTACCGAATCTTTCTGCTTGGTCAAGTTCGGAACAAAGAGCAAGAGAAGAACGCTGATAATGAGCAAAACAACTAACATTTCAATCAGAGTAAAAGCTTTCACCTTGAGTGTACGCAATGATTTCATAAAGGAACCTCCAAATTTTCATAAATTGGCAGCAACATGGCTGCATAGAGCAAAACAATCATAAGAGCAACAAAGACAAAGACCAGTGGTTGAACGACATTCATGGCCTTGTTCAAACGATGGAAAAAGCCTGCCCAGGTCTTGTCTGCATAGATTTCCAGCTCACTACCGAGCTTAGATTTGGCTTCCCCATATTCAATCATGAGGGCCAGCTCTCGTTTAAAGAAAGGATAGGTCTGAATATGGTCAGAAAAAGACCTGCCACGAGCCAATGCCCGTTCTAAATCCTGTCCAATCTCTCGAAAGAGACGGGAACGTTGCCCCTGCATCACAGGAAAAATTTGATTCAGCTCCAACCCTTGGGCAATCATACTTCCCCATTCTCGAGCATAAAAAGCGGTCAGATAATCCTGTAAGAAGGGGCGAAGAAAAGGAAATCTAGCCAAACATGAAACCAGGGCCAGCCGTTTGGCACGACGGCCTAGGAAAAGGAGCATCAAAACTCCAATCGTCAGCAACACACTCCCTAACAAAACATACTGGGGAAAGACACTGATCAGTCGTGTCGCCCCATTTTGATTCTCCAACTGAGGCAAGAGATAATTTTTCAGCCCCAGCATAATCAAGATCAAAAATCCCAACAAGAGCACGGGATAGGTCGCCACCTCAACTAGTTTCTTTCGAACCTGGGTCAGATTTTCCAAGTAGCTACGGATTTTTTCCAAACTTAAGGTAACATTTCCATGCTGCTCCGCCAGTGCCAATTGAGTCGTTACCTGATCGGAGAAACCTAGATCAGAGAGAATGGCTGACAGGGGCTTCCCGTTGGCAAGTCCGACCTGCATCCTCTCGACAAAATCTGCCTCTACCAATTGACTGCGCCGAAGAAAGTCGATGACCTCTGATAGATGAAAGCCACTGCTGTAGAGATTGTGAAAGAGTTCAATGACATGTTCTTGCTTAGCAATCGATAATTTTTTCGGCTTGCGCCTGATCCAGCTCAATATGTCCCGCTTCATAAAGGGCATCCATTTGCTGGTTCCACAGTTGACTGGAGTGGTTTTGGTAATCTTGGATGGCAAAGTCAGTGACACCTCCTCCCTTTATCAAACGCTGGTAACATATCCCTTGAAGGACAATCCGTAACTCCTCCTCACTCACCCCCAACTCCAATAGGCGTTCGTAGACCCCAGGAATGCTCTTGGCATGGATGGTGGAAAAAACCGTCACACCTGTCAGACTAGCCCGAATAACTGCACGAGCTGTCTCCGTGTCTCGAATTTCTCCGATGAGGAGGAGATCAGGGCGATGACGCAGAGACAGTTTAATCAAGCTATCATAGGTCATGCCAATCGCTTCATTGAGCTGCAGTTGCAGCATCTCTTCTTGCTTAATTTCTACCGGATCTTCAATCGACATGACTTGTTGCCCCGAAAATTTTTTCTTGGCCAGGGCATGCATCAGTGTCGTCTTCCCCGATCCGACTGGACCCGCAAATAAGTAGAGCCCCCGCTTACTCACCTTCTCTTCTAGCTCTTGAAGTTGGTCGAACCAGAAACGGAGCTCCCGGTCCTCATTGTGGAGTAGGCGAATGACCAAACTCTCGTATCCCCTATAGTCCCCCACAGTAGACAAGCGTAAGGACAGTACCTTATCCCCTAGAGAATAGTCACAGGAGCCCAATTGACTCCGGCGTCTTTCCCCCACATTCATCCCTGCCATAAACTTAAAATGGCTGATGACCGCTACCATTTGTTCTTGCGAATAGGTCTCGACAAAGCGTCGCTCATCCCCAACCCTTAGAAAGAGCTGATAGTCTGACGCTCGAGGAACAAAATAAATATCCTGAGCTTCGGCATTCGATGCCATTCGAATTATGGATTGTGCAATTTCTTGAACCATATTTCCTCCTTTCACTATATAATTCGCAATTAATTGGCCAACTAGCGCTGGATTTAGAAAAAAGAGCAAAAAAAGAAACTCAACTGCATATTGAATTTCTCTTCCTATAGATTATTGCTCTCGTAGTCTAGCTTACAAGAGCGATGAGCCGTGTGGGCATTCTCTTTTTCGTAGCCTGGACGGCGCTTGCTTCTCGGTATCTTCTGATCGTTTTCTAACAAGGCGACTGAATGATATTGTTGCACGTATTCCGCACACTCTTCACACCAGCGCTGATCCTCAGGATCCCAAAAAATCGTCATTAAATCACTTCTACTTTTAAATAATGGAGATTGCTCTCTTAAAAGTAACCATTGGCGTTTGTAGTATTTTAGGGCTTCATAATAGTCATCAAAACTCTGACTAGTGACAATGTCCTTCTCCCAATCTTCTAAAAACCACCAGGGTTCGTAATCCCCATACATTTCAATTACTTGATACATATTTCTCTCCGTCCTTTGTATCCAATATTATATATAAAATCCTTTGATAACAAAAGAATTCTGCTTATGAAAGAGAGATGCGGTAAATTTTCCGAACATTTTCACTGTTTTCTTTCAAAATCTCCCCTTATGGAGGAGAGACAGGCTATTTTTTGACAAGAAAAAACTGAGAACCTAAAGTTCTTAGTTTTGAATGTCAACAAACTATTGTTTTACATAAAACGGCTAGATGAATTTCAAAAAAGTGACTTTTATTTTTTTAGCCATTTAAGAAGATTAAAAACTTCCCACAGTGAGAAAAGTGCTAGAAACACTAGTGTTTCTAGCACTCGGGAGTTTTGAGACCTTAGACTCAAAACTAAGTCATGGAACTTCGTAGAAGTTCGCTGACGTCCGTACTCACCTAAGGGAAGTTTTTCAGAAGACTTTATCTTCAATCTGAACTGAGAAGCCTAAGTTCTCAGCTTTTCAAATGATGATCCATTAGAACAATTGAAGGGCAATCATGGTCGTCATGGTTGCATCGTAATAATTTTCTGTTGATAGATCTTGCATAAAGATAAACTTGTTCTGCTGCACCAATTTGAGATAGCCATCTCCATTTTCAGCCGCATAAGATACCGGAGCAATGAAGCTAGCTGCTTGGTACTGATGAAGGGCATTGCCTTTCAGATCATAGCCGGCATAGATATTCCGTTGCTTCATAAAGAAGTCCAGCATCTTCTTAGCCAATTTTTGACTGGTCTTGTCCTGGCTTTGAGCCAAGTTGTATGGCAGACGACAAGCATTGTAAGAATAAGCACCATCGTACTTGGATTCGATGGTATCTGGATCCGCTACACGCGCCCCTTGTTCATCTACCCACATAAAGTCTGGCAGAAGGCCTGTTTTAGTTTGCGAACTGATGGCGTCAAGCTGGGCCAACATCTTCTCTTTAATACTTAACCATTGTTCATTTCCAGTCAACTCATAAAAGGATTGGAAAAAGGACGGAAGAGTATCAGAGGTTCTCATCAAGTGATAGAATTCAGAATCTTGACTGGCCCAATTCCCAACTGTCAAGACACCCGTTGTCTCATTGTAGTTGTACTTGAGAAGGTCGTCCAAGATAGCCTTGGCTTGCTGTTGATAGCCTTTACCTTTTTCAGGCCACTGTTTTGCGGCCTCCATCAAGGCATAGGCTATATATAGATCACCATCCGTCGCATTTTGATGCTCAGATGAAAGCTCCCCTTTTTTGATGATTTGTTTCCAAGCCATCAATTGGGTATCGTCTAAGCGATTGTTTTGATAATACCGATACAGACGGTCAAAATCCTCTTGATTGGCTAGGTCTTTCTTGGCAGCCTCTACTGTGATCAGCATGCCATAACCTTGCGCTTCTGATAAGACAACCGTTTCTTGGTCACTGTTAGTCGTACGAACATAGGACTGTTTTCCATCCGTCACGAGGTAGTGTTCCGTCCATTGACGATAAAGGCGGTTCCGCATCTCCACCTTGCTTCTTGTCCGAGCCAAGAAGAGGGTCAAACAAAAGACTGCCAGGATGACCACAAACCATAAATATTTCATTTTTTTTGTTCTCATAAGTCCTCCTAACCAGCAAACCGTTTCGTTTTCACCCACTTGGTTCCTTCACGGTGAAGCAATTTATCCATGATGATGGATGAAATCGAATCAATCGAAACAATGATGAAGAGTTGGGAATAGCTAAAGTAGGCTGCTAGGGCCAACCAAATCTGTTTCACCGTCGCCTGACCAAACTGAGAAGCCATGGCAATGTTGATTTGCAACAAATACAATCCAATCATCAGCACCCAGTTAAAGAGCATCAATTGGGCAATGTAGATATTTTCGGAGTCAAAAGCAAAGGGAATCTGTACGCCCGGAGCAAAGAGATGGATAAACATAGCAAGGACATTGGCAAAGAAAATCAAGTCTGACAAGACAATCGCTGCATTAAACCAGAAGAAAATACATGAATAGTTGAAGACCTCTAGTTTTACCCGCCAGTTCCCTTTTCCGAATAAGTGTTTAAAGTTGGAAAGTACAACCTCGTAGTTCCCTTTTGCCCAACGTTTCCGTTGCATGTAGTAGGTTTTTAGAGTCTCTGGCTCTTGTTGGAAGGCTTCCGAGTTGTAAGCCAAAGCGATCAGTTTTCCGCTTTGCATGATCTTGAAGGAAATATCCGTATCTTCCGTCAAGGCACCATTCTTCCAACCACCGATACTTTTGACAAATTCTGTTTGGATAATAAAGTTGGTACCTGGAATCCGTCCGATTTTGAAGAGATTCCACATCCCGACGTGATGAACCCGTTGGGTCACGACGATTTCTTGGTTGATACAACGCGTCAAGAAGTTCTGGTTGGCATTTCTCGTCTTATTGCGTCCAAATGAAGCCACATGGCGTTCTGGATCTTTAAGAACTTCCTTAACCAAGAAATAAAGAGCATTTTTCTCAGGCATGGCATCCGCATCATAGACACAGATATAATCTCCTGTCGCCATCTTCAAGGCATCATTCAATACTCCAGCTTTCCCACCTGTACCGGTACGGTCAATAATGGTCACGTCCCGGCCAGCGTATTCCGGAAGGGCCTTGACAGCCAAACACTCCTCATAGGTACGATCCGAGCAGTTATCTGCAAAGAGAAGCAACTCCACACGATCATGAGGGTAATTCATATCCAAAATCGCCTTAGCAGTTTGAGCAATGACCACATCTTCATTGTGGGCAGGTACCACAATGGTTACTTTAGGATAATAGAGAAGCGGGCTCGTATCCACTCGAAAATCACTGTGTTTCAACCAGAATTGAACCGCTGAAATCAAGATTACCAAGCCCCAGGCTAGAGATAACCAGATAGAAATCAAGGTAAAAATCATTAAAATTTGACTAATCATGGTCCACCGCCTTAAAGTTTTTGTTTACCCGATGGTAGATGACCAAGTAGGCAATGAATAATGCACAGAAGCACACCGCAAAGAATAGACTAATCCCGAGGGCTAGCCCAAAAAATAGATTTGTAAGAGTCATCGGTTCCCCCTAATATTCCACAATAATATCCGTTTCAAGTTGACGTTTCAAGTTACTAATAGCTTCCTGGTAGCTATGGAATTTCGTCCGATTGGTCGAATCCACTACCAAGTATCCTTTTTGGAATTGAATAGCTTGATTACCGTCTTCTCCCTTAAAGACCAGAGATTCCAATTGATTTTTTAAATACAACTGATAATATTCTTGCAAATTTCGTTGCTGACTATTCGTAAGTACTAGGAAATTGCCATCTGAAACATAATAAAGTCTCTCATCTTGTATCAAATGGTGGCCAATCAGATAATGAATTTGGTTCAGCGTCCGATTGTACTCACGAGGATGAATTTGATAGAAGAGTTCCTCATGAGACCAATGGATCAAGAGGGCTTGTAATTTCTGTTCCTGTTGAACACCTGAGTGTTCCAGCAAGCCACGGTAGGCAACTTCAGCATCCTCTTCTTGGTTTTGAACCTTGGCAACTTCTTTAAATAAGTAGTAGCGAATTTTTGATAGAATCCCAATCAAAATAGGGAAAGAGAAAAGTAATAACAGTGCCTGGTTTGCAGGGATATACACGACTCCTGCTACCAGAAAGACAATTCCTAAACCGAATGAAATTAAAATCGTCCAGGTCAGAAGCAAATTGGATAAGACAAGAGAGGCAAACAAGGCTAACACGAGAAAGAGAGCTTCCTCAATAATAATTTCCCGTGCAAAGAATAGACAGTATATCAGGACGGCCAATACAAAGCCGACTAAAATAAGCATCCAGTTTCCTAAATGATTCCTTTTTTTCATTCCTAAATCTCTCCCTCCATAAATTCAGATACCGAGTCAACGAGGCCATAATAGTGCTGAATAGCTTGAACAATCCGCTCAGATGCCTTCCCGTCTCCATATGGATTTCGAGCCGAAGCCATTTTTTGATACAGATCTGGGTCCGTCAACAAAGCCGTCATTTCTTCCTTGACACGCTCAGGATCGGTTCCGACCAATTTTAAGGTTCCAGCTTTGACACCTTCTGGACGTTCGGTCGTATCCCGAAGGACTAAGACAGGCTTGCCTAAAGAAGGGGCCTCCTCCTGAACTCCTCCCGAATCAGACATAATAAAGTAACTTCTCGAAGCGAGGTTATGAAAGTCAAAGACGTCCAAAGGCGCAATCAAATGAATGCGGTCGTGTTCTCCTAAGATGTCCTTAGCCGCCTCTTGAACAGCTGGACTAAGGTGGACTGGATAAACGACTTCCAATTCCGGATGGGCATCCACCATTTCTCTCAAGGCACCAAACACAGCTCGCATCGGTTGGCCTTGGTTTTCCCGACGGTGCATGGTCACTAAGACCAACTTCTTCTGCGGATCCAACTGATCAAGAACCTGGTGGTGATAATCCTCTTGTACTGTTAATCGCAGGGCATCAATCGCCGTATTCCCTGTAATGAAAATAGACGACTCTGGATGATGTTCCATAAGAAGATTGGCCTTGCTTTCACTGGTTGGGGCAAAATAAAGATCCGCCAAGTTATCCGTCATTTGACGGTTCATCTCCTCAGGGAAAGGCGAATACTTATCGAAGGTTCTGAGCCCCGCCTCTACGTGACCGATACGGACTTGGTTATAGAAGGCAACAAGACTAGCCGCAAAAGTCGTCGTTGTGTCCCCATGTACCAAAATCATATCCGGTTGCACTTCTTTCACGACTGGGTCATATTTTTCAAGGATTCTAGCCGTGATATCTAGAAGAGATTGGTTTTTCCCCATAATATCTAGATCGTAATCCGGTTGAATGCGGAAGGTCTCTAGCACTTGATCCAGCATTTGACGATGCTGTGCAGTTACCACTGTGATCGTTTCAATGGTCTCACTTTGCTTTTGGAGCTCTAGAACCAGGGGAGCCATTTTAATAGCTTCTGGGCGCGTTCCAAAAACAACCATCACTTTAATCTTTTTCATCATCTCACCTTTTTACCTTGTGATTTTATTAACAAAATCAACAACATATTTACCATCCATTCTACCTTCAATTGCTTCATAAGTCAAACTATCTCAATGCTTTCGTAATACATTTAATCGAATTTTAATAATCTGTAATTTATGTGTAATATTAATTAGTTTAAAACCCGTAAAAACCTTGAGATAGCTGGATTTTATACCATATTTATTTTAACAATCAAATCTTTCTAAACTTCCTTTTTCAGTCTTAATATATGCATTTTTTTGAATATATATTTATTATTGCGCATATCTTTGACATGGTATTATAGGAGAAAACAGTATCTTTCTATTCATTTTTAGGCATAAAAAAGAAGCCTTACTGAAGATCAGTAAAGCTTCTTTTGGGATTAATTTTCTTCCACTACAGGTGATTCAACAATTCCTGTTGCTTCTTCTGTGACTGGAACTTCTTCGATAATTTCGACTTCATTGACTGCTTGTGGTTCCAAGTTACGGTAACGAGCCATACCTGTACCGGCAGGAATAATCTTACCGATGATAACATTTTCCTTAAGTCCAAGGAGATGGTCTTTCTTACCACGAATCGCTGCGTCAGTGAGGACACGAGTTGTTTCTTGGAAGGAAGCCGCTGACAAGAAACTATTGGTTTCAAGAGAGGCTTTGGTGATTCCCATAAGGACAGGACGAGCCGTCGCAGGAACCCCACCAGAAATAACCACATCACGGTTGGCATCTGTAAAGTCTGTGATATCCATGAGAGTACCCATGAGAAGGTCTGTATCTCCTGGATCCATGACACGAACCTTACGGATCATTTGACGCACCATTACCTCGATGTGTTTGTCGCCGATTTCTACCCCTTGGCTACGGTATACTTTTTGTACTTCCGCAAGGAGGTAAGTTTCAACTGATAAGACATCACGAACGGCAAGGAGACGTTTTGGTTGGATAGACCCTTCTGTAAGAGCCGCACCACGAGAGACTTGATCTCCCACTTCGACTTTCATGCGGGCTGTGTAAGGGACAACGTATTCTCCCTCTCCAGTCGCACCACGTACAAAGACTTTCTTGGTCCGTGTCGAAGCATCTTCTTCAATGGCTGTGACTTCCCCTTTGACCTCAGTGATAACCGCTTCCCCTTTCGGATTGCGGGCTTCAAAGATTTCTTGGACACGAGGAAGACCTTGCGTGATATCGGTATTTGAGGCAACCCCACCCGTGTGGAAGGTACGCATGGTCAACTGTGTACCAGGTTCCCCGATCGATTGGGCAGCGATGGTTCCGACTGCTTCACCAACTTCAACCGCATCACCAGTCGCCAAGTTGATACCATAACAGTGACGGCAGACACCATGACGAGTGTTACATGTAAAGACAGAGCGGATGGTCACTGCTTCAACACCCGCATTGACGATGTCGCGAGCGATATCTTCTGTAATCAAGGTATCTGGACCAACGATGACTTCTCCTGTTTCAGGATGTTTAACAGTTTTCTTGGTATAACGACCTGTCAAACGTTCTTCCAATGGTTCAATCATTTCTTTACCATCTGTAATAGAGGTAATCAGAAGTCCACGGTCAGTTCCACAGTCATCTTCACGAATGATTACGTCTTGGGCAACGTCAACCAAACGACGAGTCAAGTAACCTGAGTCGGCTGTCTTAAGGGCCGTATCGGTCATCCCTTTACGAGCACCGTGAGTAGAGAAGAACATTTCCAGTACTGACAAACCTTCGCGGAAGTTTGAAAGGATCGGCAATTCCATGATCCGTCCGTTTGGAGCGGCCATCAAACCACGCATACCGGCAAGCTGTGAGAAGTTTGAGATGTTACCACGGGCTCCAGAATCCATCATCATAACGATTGGGTTCTTCGGATCTTGGTTATCAATCAGACGTTTTTCCAATTTCTCACGGGCTGCACGCCATTCAGCTGTAACCGCATTGTAGCGTTCATCATCTGTAATCATCCCTTTACGGAACTGTTTGGTGATTTGTTCTACACGTTTGTGAGATTCTTCAATGATTTCAGCCTTGTCTTCAACAACTGGAATATCGGCAATCCCCACTGTCAAACCAGCAAGGGTTGAGTGGTGGTAACCTAAGTCTTTCAAACGGTCCAAGAAAGCAGATGTTTCTGTTGTACGGAAGCGTTTGAAGATTTCCGCGATAATATTTCCAAGGTTTTTCTTCTTGAATGGAACATTTAATTCCAATTTCTCAATCGCTGCTTTGACATCTTGACCAGGCTCTAAGAAGTACTTAGCTGGAACGCCTTCTGTCAAGTTAGCATTATTTGGCTCTTGAAGATATGGAAGTTCTGCAGGCATGATATCGTTAAAGAGGATCTTACCAACAGTTGTCAAGAGAATCTTGTGTTGTTGCGCTTCTGTCCATGGTTTGTTCAAGCTATCCGTCGCAATTCCGACACGGGTATGCAAGTGAACATATCCATTGCGAAGAGCCATGACCGCTTCATCACGGTCTTTGAAGACCATGCCTTCGCCTTCACGACCAGCTTCTTCCATAGTGAGGTAGTAGTTCCCCAAAACCATATCCTGAGATGGGGTAACGACTGGCTTCCCGTCTTTCGGATTCAAGATGTGCTCAGCAGCCAGCATCAAGATACGAGCTTCTGCTTGGGCTTCTTCTGAAAGCGGTACGTGGATGGCCATTTGGTCCCCGTCAAAGTCGGCATTGTAGGCTTCACAGACAAGTGGGTGCAAGCGAAGAGCTTTCCCGTCAATCAAGACAGGTTCAAAGGCTTGGATCCCCAAACGGTGAAGGGTCGGTGCGCGGTTCAAGAGAACTGGGTGTTCTTTGATCACTTCTTCCAAGATATCCCAGATCCGCTCATCTCCACGTTCGACCAAGCGTTTAGCGGCTTTTACGTTTTGCACGATGTCACGCGCAACGATTTCACGCATGACAAATGGTTTAAAGAGCTCGATGGCCATTTCACGTGGCACACCACATTGGTACATCTTAAGAGTTGGACCAACGGCGATAACGGAACGTCCTGAGAAGTCAACACGTTTACCGAGCAAGTTTTGACGGAAGCGTCCTTGTTTCCCTTTGAGCATATGGCTCAAAGATTTCAGTGGACGGCTACCTGGTCCTGTGATCGGACGACCACGACGACCGTTGTCGATCAAAGCATCAACGGCTTCTTGGAGCATCCGTTTTTCGTTTTGCACGATGATACCAGGGGCATTCAACTCAAGCAAACGTGCCAAACGGTTGTTCCGGTTAATCACACGACGGTAAAGGTCATTCAAGTCAGAGGCAGCAAAACGGCCACCATCCAATTGGACCATCGGACGAAGATCTGGTGGAATAACGGGAAGGATGTTGAGAACCATCCATTCTGGCTTGTTGCCAGATTTGTAGAAGGCATCTAAGACATCCAAACGGCGAACTGCCTTCACACGTTTTTGACCAGTTGCAGTCTTCAATTCTTCTTTCAAGACAGCAATTTCAGCTTCCAAATCCACTTGTTTCAAGAGGTCTTGGATCGCTTCTGCCCCCATCTTAGCTACAAAAGAACCTGGTCCGTATTCGCGCAAGCGTTCACGGTATTCACGCTCTGTCATGATGGACTTATGCTCAAGCGGTGTATCTTTTGGATCGATCACCACGTAAGCTGCGAAGTAGATGACTTCTTCAAGGGCACGAGGACTCATGTCCAAGGTCAACCCCATACGAGAAGGGATGCCTTTAAAGTACCAGATGTGTGACACAGGTGCTTTCAATTCGATATGTCCCATGCGTTCACGACGAACCTTGGCACGTGTTACTTCCACACCACAGCGGTCACAAACGATCCCTTTGTAACGGATCCGTTTGTATTTTCCACACGCACATTCCCAGTCTTTTGTCGGTCCAAAGATGACTTCATCAAAGAGACCTTCACGTTCTGGTTTCAATGTACGGTAGTTGATTGTTTCAGGTTTCTTGACCTCTCCATAAGACCATGAACGGACCTTGCTTGGAGAAGCTAGGGTGATTTGCATACTTTTAAAACGATTTACATCAACCACTATTTCTTACCTTTCTTTATGTTCATTATCGATTGTATGTTCTTCTGCTTTTTGGCGAAGGAGAGAAGGAACTTCCTTCACTCCTTCAAGCCTAAAGCTTGGGATAGAGAACCTTCTCAGGTTTTCCATCCTATTGAACTACATATTAAATTATTCTTCTTTCCCTTCAGCTTCAAAAGCTGCGCGAGCTTCCTTGGCTGCTTTTTCACGTGCTTTTTCTAGATCATCTACGTGGATGACATCGTCGTCTTCCCCTTCGTCAAGATCGCGAAGTTCAACTTCTTTGTCATCTTCATCTAGGACACGCATATCCAATCCAAGTGATTGCAATTCTTTCACAAGTACTCGGAAGGACTCTGGCACACCTGGTTTTGGAATTGGTTTTCCTTTGGTAATCGCTTCATAAGCTTTCAAACGTCCGTTGACATCGTCTGACTTGTAGGTCAAGATTTCTTGAAGGACATTAGACGCACCATAAGCCTCAAGGGCCCAAACTTCCATTTCCCCGAAACGTTGTCCACCAAACTGAGCTTTACCTCCGAGTGGTTGTTGGGTAACCATTGAGTATGGTCCGACAGAACGAGCGTGGAGTTTATCATCAACCATGTGGTGAAGCTTGATCATGTACATGACACCGACAGAAACACGGTTGTCAAATGGCTCACCTGTACGGCCATCGTAAAGAATGGTCTTGGCATCGCTATCCATACCAGCTTCACGAACGGTATCCCAGAGGTCTTCTGAGCTTGCTCCGTCAAAGACTGGTGTTGCGATGTGGATACCCAAGTTACGAGCCGCCATACCAAGGTGAAGTTCCATAACCTGACCGATATTCATACGTGATGGCACCCCAAGTGGGTTCAACATGATATCAACCGGTGTCCCATCTGGAAGGTAAGGCATGTCTTCAACAGGAACAATACGGGATACAACCCCTTTGTTTCCGTGACGACCGGCCATCTTATCTCCGACGCGGATCTTGCGTTTTTGTGCGATGTAAACACGAACCAACATGTTGACACCCGATTGCAATTCATCTCCGTTTGCACGCGTAAAGATCTTGACATCACGAACGACACCATCTCCACCGTGAGGTACACGAAGAGAAGTATCCCGCACTTCACGAGATTTATCTCCAAAGATAGCGTGGAGGAGACGTTCTTCAGCAGAAAGGTCTTTTTCACCCTTCGGTGTCACCTTACCAACTAAGATATCGCCTTCTTTTACTTCCGCACCGATACGGATAATACCCATTTCGTCAAGGTTTCTGAGAGCATCTTCCCCAACGTTTGGAATTTCACGAGTGATTTCTTCAGGGCCTAACTTAGTATCGCGCGTTTCTGATTCGAATTCTTCCAAGTGAACAGATGTGTAGACATCTTCTTTCACCAAGCGTTCGCTCATGATAACGGCATCCTCGAAGTTGTAACCTTCCCATGTCATGTAGGCAACGATTGGGTTTTGACCAAGGGCCATTTCCCCTTTTTCCATCGATGGACCGTCTGCGATAAAGTCGCCTTTTTCAACGACATCGCCAACTTTTACAAGGGTACGTTGGTTGTAAGCCGTACCTGAGTTTGAACGACGGAATTTTTGGATATGGTAAACATCAAGAGATCCATCTTCCCGACGAACTTCTACCTTGTCAGCATCGGCATAGGTAACCTTCCCATCATGTTGCGCAATGACTGCAGCTCCTGAGTCATGGGCTGCTTGGTATTCCATACCAGTACCCACGTAAGGCGCTTTTGGATCGATCAATGGCACAGCCTGACGTTGCATGTTGGCACCCATGAGGGCACGGTTGGAGTCATCGTTTTCCAAGAAAGGAATACATGCTGTCGCAACGGCAACTACCTGTTTTGGAGATACGTCCATGTAGTCGACTTGATCAGATGGGAACTCTTGGTTGTTACCACGGTGACGTCCCATAACGATTGGCTCAGCAAAGCCACCCTTTTCGTTCAACTTAGAGTTGGACTGGGCTACGATGTACTCATCTTCTTCATCAGCTGTCAACCAAACGATTTCGTTGGTGACCACACCTTTTTCACGGTCTACTTTACGGTATGGCGTTTGGATGAAACCATACTTGTTCAAGTGCCCATAGGATGACAAGTTGTTGATCAAACCGATGTTTGGTCCTTCAGGTGTTTCGATTGGACACATACGACCATAGTGAGTGTAGTGCACGTCACGGACTTCATATCCAGCGCGGTCACGTGTCAAACCACCAGGCCCTAAGGCAGACAAACGACGTTTGTGGGACAACTCAGAAAGTGGGTTGTGTTGGTCCATGAACTGGGACAATTGGGAAGAACCAAAGAATTCTTTGATTGCTGCAGTTACTGGACGGATGTTAATGATTTGTTGAGGTGTTAATACTTCGTTATCTTGAACAGACATACGTTCACGAACATTACGTTCCATCCGTGAAAGTCCAAGACGCACTTGGTTGGCAAGCAATTCACCAACGGCACGAATACGACGGTTTCCAAGGTGGTCGATATCATCCACGCGGCCAAGACCTTCAGCCAAGTTAAGGAAGTAGCTCATCTCAGCGAGGATATCGGCTGGAGTGATGGTACGAACCTTATCATCTGGATTAGCATTGCCGATGATAGTGACAACGCGGTCTGGATCCGTTGGTGCCACAACCTTGAATTTTTGAAGAACGACTGGTTCTGTCAATACTGCTGAATCATTTGGAGTGTAGACAATCTTGTTCAAATCACCGTCCAAATGTTCTGAGATGCTGTCGATGACTTCGCGTGTCATCACGGTACCAGCTTCTACAAGGATTTCTCCTGTTTCAGCATCTACCAATGGTTCTGCGATCGTTTGGTTCAACAAACGGTTCTTGATATTGAGTTTCTTGTTGATCTTGTAGCGACCAACTGGGGCCAAGTCATAACGACGTGGATCAAAGAAACGGGCTACCAACAAGCTACGTGAGCTTTCCGCTGTTTTTGGCTCACCTGGACGAAGACGCTCATAAATTTCTTTGAGGGCTTCATCTGTACGAGAATCCATTGGGTTTTTGTGGATATCTTTTTCAACTGTGTTGCGAACCAATTCGCTATCCCCAAAGATATCAAAAATCTCGTCATCCCCAGAGAAACCAAGGGCACGAACCAAAGTCGTAAATGGAATCTTACGCGTACGGTCGATACGAGTATAAGCAATATCTTTTGAGTCTGTTTCAAGCTCTAGCCAAGCTCCACGGTTCGGAATAACCGTTGATCCATAGCCAACCTTACCGTTCTTGTCCACCTTATCATTGAAGTAGACACCTGGTGAACGCACGAGCTGAGATACGATGATCCGCTCTCCACCATTGATGATAAAGGTTCCCATCTCGGTCATGATTGGGAAATCACCAAAGAAGACTTCTTGCGTTTTGATTTCGCCTGTTTCCTTGTTGACCAAGCGGAAGGTTACAAAGATTGGGGCAGAATAGCTCGCATCATGGATACGTGCTTCTTCCAAGGTATACTTTGGTTCTCTGATTTCATAGCCGACGAATTCCAACTCCATTGTGTCTGTGAAGTTCGAAATTGGCAATACATCTTCGAAAACTTCTTTCAAACCATGATCCAGAAAATCTTTAAATGAATCCGTTTGGATTTCAATCAAATTTGGTAAATCAAGAACTTCTTTGATTCTTGAAAAACTACGACGGGTCCGATGTTTCCCGTATTGAACGTCATGTCCTGCCAAAGTTTTAACTCCTTTTCTATACTAGGATACCAGCTAGGGGAAACCCCTCTCTGAAAATCCGGTTTCTAGATCGCTTCTGACCACATCAGAATAGTTCTGATCCAGTCGAAACGATGTTATGAAGGGGGTGTGATCTACATCACGTGAGAAGAAATCTCCTCCGTATCATTCATCCTTTTTGGAATTTTTAGAAAGATTAAGTTTGTGTGACAAGCTCCGTTTTTTCTAAAAATAGGCACAAAAAGAGCAGCTAAATCGACTTTTATAAAGTTTGATTTAACTGCTGTAAGCTTCTATTTGGACAATATTTCAAATAAAGCACACGACAAATTACTTGTCCTTATTATATCGTATTTTCATAAAAAACACAAGGTTTTCTCTAGACATGAAAACGATTTTATGGTATTGCAACTCGTTATTTTTATCTGTTTTGTCCACTAGATGATGAACTAGCTGTCGTGTTCGAACTAGTTGTCGTGTTCGAACTACTTGGCGTGTTCGAATTGCTTGTCCGGTTGCTATTGCGATTTCCATTGGAAGTATTAGCTGAACCGCCTAGAATTCCAGCCCAGGCACTAGCATAATCACTATCCGATCCACCAATTGCGAAGCGGTAGGTCGTTTGTGGAGCGCCATTTTTAGCCCAATAGCTGGTAACCGTCGCACCCGACACATCGATATCACGACCATTGACATTGACACGACCAGGTCGTTGTCCTGTCGATTTGAGAACAGTCGATGAAATAACACTGCTATCTATGGTAAAGCGATCTTGCACGCCCCAAGCAGCTGGATCCGCCTGGTAGATGGCATTGGCTAAATAGGCCATGTAGCTTGCGTTGTTGTTGTAACCTGTCAGCGGAGCCATGGAAGCATTGTTGTCATGTCCAATCCAGCCACCTAAGGTAAGATTTGGAGTAGACAGCATGAGCCACATATCTCCATTCTCATTGGTGGTTCCGGTTTTCCCAATCCAATCGGCATTAGCAAGAGTTGGATTGACCTGGCTGATTCGGCTCTTAAAGGTCGTTGTCGCACCAGAGCTGATGACACCTCTTAACAGGTCCTGCATGATAGTCGCAGTTGCTGCTGAGTAGACGCGGGTCGCCTTGCTCTCATGTTGGTAGACCACTTCCCCATTGCGATCCATGATTTTTTCAATCATGTAGCGTTTTTGGTAATTTCCATTATTTGCAATGGTTTGATAACCATTTGTATGTTGGGCGACGCTTACTTCGATCCCGCCTCCCATTGGCAGACTTTCAATGCCGTACTCAGCGATATCGTAGCCCATTTTTTCCATATAGCCTGGGACATCGACACCCTTTTCACGGAGAGTACGATAGGTCCAATAAGCTGGGATATTCCATGAGGTATTGAGGGCCTCTCGAAGGTCCATCATCCCAGTCCCCCGGTTATCCACGTGCATAATTGGCTCTCCACTGGAGAAGTTGGTTGGGTAATTGGAGACGATGCTATTGCTTCCCATCAAGCCTTGGTCAATGGCGATTCCATAAGCCAGCAAGGGTTTAATGGTAGATCCTGGAGAACGCTCTGTATCAAAAGCGTGGTTATTCTGATTCCCGTCAAAATTCCGTCCCCCAACAAAGCCAAGAATCGCTCCTGTTCGGTTGTCCATAAGGACATTTCCGACTTCTACCGTACCCGTTCCATCGTCCAAGATACCGCCATAATTGGCAACTGCTTCTTGCATGGCATTGTAGATAGCTTTATTGATAGTGGTCTGAACCGTATAGCCACCCTCTCTCAATTCCTTCTTCGCCAACTCTTGATAAGATTTAACGGTTGAATTGTTTTTTAGGTCGTGACTAGAGACGTTGTCTCTCTTGATTAGATACTCATACATGGCATCTTCCGCTTCACTAACAGCTTGGAAATACAAGTAGTCGTGCGGCGTCTTCTCGATGCCATTTGACGGAAGGAAATCCTTGCTCAAATCATATTGACTATATTGGTCGTACTCTTCCTTGCTGATCGCCCCTGTCCGATACATGTTGTACAAGACATCCTTGGCACGATCCAAGCCTAAAGCTTGATCTTCCGGAGTCTTGAGGCTGCCATCAGAAGCGTAAGGTGAGTAGACAATTGGGCTCTGTGGCAAACCAGCAATAAAGGCTGCCTGTGGAACAGTCAAGTCTTTGGCAGAAACACCAAAAATCCCTTGAGCTGCAGCTTCCACTCCCGCGATATTTTGTCCCCGGTTGTTTCGACCAAATGGAGAGACATTGAGGTAGGTCGTTAAAATTTCGTCCTTATCCATTACCCGCTCAAGAGCAAGGGCATCGATAATCTCAGCAGCCTTCCGTGAGAAGGTCGGTGCATCTCCCACAACTTGTTGTTTAATCAACTGTTGGGTCAGAGTTGAACCACCACTAGAGGACCCTACTCCAGCAACTGAACCCAAGGTAGCACGGATCACCGCTTTCGGAACAACCCCGTTATGGCTATTAAAGTTCTCATCTTCTGTGGCAATGACAGCCTTTTTGACATTGTCCGAAATCGCATCCTTTTGGACAGGGATCCGAATCAAGTCGCTGTCAATATCAGAAATGATGCTTCCATCTGAGTAGGAAATCTTTGAAACGCTCGAAATATTTCGCACTTGTTGAACCAATTGGGTCGGATCCGGCGTCTCTGTCTCATTAAAGAGGCTGGCTGCATAGCCAATCGCAATCCCTGCACCAAACAAGAGACCACCCAAAGCAAACACCAGTAGCACATCCCAAAGGAGTTTCATCGTCCGTAGAACCGTCGCTAGGAGATCTCCTAGTGACCAGCCCTCCTTGTCTTCTTTCTCATTGACTTCAACCGTCATCTTGGCAAAGAAGTCTTTTATTTTCTTCCCGCACTTTGTAAAAAATTCTCTCATTTGACTCACTCTATTTCTCCTTGTCCTTCCCATTATACCAAATGGACCTCTTTCTTTTCAATTCCTAAAGTTGAGAACACTGCTTCCGATTGGATTTTTTTCGTCCATTCATTGCTATTTCAAGTCATTATGGTAAAATAGAGAGAAACCATACAGATACTGGACTGTTTTCATCGATCCGGCCAGTAGCTTAGAAAAGGAGAGAACGATGCACATTTTTGATGAGCTAAAAGAACGTGGTTTGATTTTCCAAACGACTGACGAAGATGCTTTGCGTAAAGCCCTAGAAGAAGGACAAGTATCGTATTATACTGGCTACGATCCAACTGCTGATAGCTTGCACCTTGGGCACCTTGTTGCAATCTTGACCAGTCGTCGCTTACAATTGGCAGGCCACAAACCTTATGCGCTTGTCGGTGGTGCGACCGGACTCATTGGAGACCCTTCTTTCAAAGATGCCGAGCGCAGTTTACAAACTAAGGAGACTGTAGACGGTTGGGTCACTTCTATCCAAGGGCAATTGTCTCGTTTCTTAGATTTTGAAAATGGGGAAAATAAGGCTGTCATGGTCAATAACTACGACTGGTTTGGCAGCATCAGCTTCATCGACTTCCTTCGCGACATCGGAAAATACTTTACTGTCAACTACATGATGAGCAAGGAATCTGTGAAGAAGCGGATTGAAACAGGGATTTCTTACACTGAATTTGCCTACCAAATCATGCAAGGCTACGACTTCTTTGTTCTGAACCAAGAACACAATGTTACCCTGCAAATCGGTGGTTCTGACCAGTGGGGAAATATGACAGCTGGTACCGAATTGTTGCGTCGAAAGGCTGACAAGACTGGTCACGTCATCACTGTTCCCCTCATTACAGATGCGACTGGTAAGAAATTTGGTAAATCTGAAGGGAATGCGGTTTGGCTCAACCCTGAAAAGACTTCTCCATACGAAATGTACCAATTCTGGATGAATGTCATGGACGCTGACGCTGTTCGCTTCTTGAAAATCTTTACCTTCTTGTCACTGGACGAAATCGAAGAGATCCGCAAACAGTTTGAGGCTGCTCCTCATGAACGCTTGGCTCAAAAAGTCTTGGCGCGTGAAGTCGTAACGCTTGTCCACGGTGAAGAAGCCTACAAAGAAGCCCTCAACATCACAGAACAACTCTTTGCAGGAAATATCAAAAACCTTTCTGTCAAAGAACTCAAACAAGGCCTTCGTGGTGTGCCAAACTACCAAGTACAAGCAGACGAAAACCTCAACATCGTAGAATTGCTTGTATCTTCTGGCGTGGTCAACTCCAAACGCCAAGCCCGCGAAGATGTTCAAAATGGAGCTATCTACGTCAACGGTGACCGTATCCAAGACCTTGACTATGTCTTGAGCGATAGCGATAAATTAGAAAATGAATTGACCGTTATCCGTCGCGGTAAGAAAAAATACTTTGTTTTGACTTATTAAAAAGAAGACCTCTGAAGCTATGACTTTCAGAGGTTTTTTGGTACACTAGATGTATCATGACGATCAAACCAAAATTACAACGATTTCAAACAGCCACTGCTTTTGCCTGTCCCATCTGTCAAGAAGCCCTCGACCTGGTCCAACAAAGCTTGGTCTGCACTAACCGCCACTCCTTTGACCTTGCTAAGTTTGGCTATGTGAACTTAGCCCCACAAGTGAAGGCTTCTAAGGACTATGACAAGGAGAGTTTTCAAAACCGGCAACTCGTTTTAGAGAACGGTTTTTACGACCATATCCTCACTAGCCTGTCAGAATGTTTGTCTCCACTGGACCATCCAGCCAACATTTTAGATATTGGTTGCGGAGAAGGCTACTATTCGCGCAGCTTACAAGAATGGTATCCAGACCATTCCTTTTACGCCTTTGATTTATCTAAGGAATCGATCCAACTGGCTGCCAAAAGCGACCAGGAATGGAAGGTCAAGTGGTTTGTCGGGGATCTAGCCCGTCTCCCTCTTTTAGACCAGAGCATGGACCTTCTCCTAGATATCTTTTCACCAGCAAATTATCAGGAATTTAAACGGGTCCTGGCCCCAGACGGTCGCCTTATCAAGGTCATCCCAACAGCCACCCATCTGCAAGAGATTCGTCAGAAGGTGAAGGACCACCTGGATCAGGCCGATTATTCCAATGAGCAGATTATTCAACATTTCTCTGATCATTTTACGATTGAAAACACCATCCATTGCCAGGAAACCTTCGAACTCACACCAGCATTGCGAGAGGCTCTTCTAAGCATGACGCCTCTCCTCTTTCATGTCGATCCAGCTCAAATTGACTGGAACGATCTGACTCAGGTCACGATTTCTGCCACGATTTTGATCGGAAGAAGCAACTAAAAAATACCCTCCATTGATTAAAAAATGGAGGGTATTTTTCGTGTTTTCAGATCAGTCACTTTCCTCTACGCCGATTTGTTGACGGTAGGCTTTAGGGGACTTGCCACACAACTTGCGGAATACTTTATAAAAGTAACCGACATTGCTATAGCCGACCTCATAGCAAATATCTTCGATACTTTCCGTTGTGGACAACAGCAACTGTTGAGCTGCTTTGATCCGTTGTTTATTCAGCAGTTCCGCAAAGGTGGAATTGGTCTCACGCTTGATCAATTGCCCTAAATAAACAGGATTGATATAAAGGTCTTTGCTGATATCCTTGAGCGACAGTTCCTTCCGATAGTCGCGCCCAATCACTTCTAAGACGGTCGCCACATTATTGTTCATTCGATATTGAGAGAAGAAGGTCTCCAATTGATTCCGAACGCAGGTAACAAGATCCTCGAAAGTCGTTGTCTCATGAACAGCCTTCACAACTTCTGTCAGGTCATCTCCGTGCAGATGTTCAAATAAATGAAAGACATCCATAATGAACTGAATAAAGAGTTGCTTGGCTATCGCCACTTTTGGAGTATGGCTTTTCACGGTTTCTTCCAACCAAGTCAACTCCTCTAAAATCTGTTGGATATTCCCCTGGATGATGACACGGTAGATGGGTTCGTAGTAATTAAAGACCCCATCTTCTTCCTCCAAAGGGAGATCCCCATAAAACAGACTTCGTTCAACAAGCTCTTTAAATTGTTGAAAATGTTCTTTGTAAGGTGCTTGGAAACGGCGCTGTAGGAAAGCTCCCTCATCCTCATCTGAAAGATAGAGTTGAAGATTTTTTCCTAAGACCTGATAAGACGAACTGGCAAAGCCTTTCCTTTCCTTATCCACTCCAATCCAGAGTTGTTTTCTCCCCCGAATGGCTTGTTCGAATTCTTCCTCTGACCAGTCTTCATGAAGGAGGCGATTGGCCGTCTCCTGGTCTGGTTTTTTTAGAGTTTGAGATAATTTTTCTAGGATATTCCCTAACTCCACCTTATTGACAGGCTTTAACAGATAGTCTGCTACCCGGAGATTCAGAGCCTTTTTTACATAAGCAAAATCTTGGTACCCCGACATAATGATATAGGCTGCATGGGGAAGAATGGACTGCATTTGATCAATCATTTCCAGACCAGTTTTTCCTGGCATATTGACATCCGTAATCACGATATCCACTGGATAATCCGCAACATAGGCCAAGGCCTGGTCTGCATCCTCTGCTGTGTATACAACTTCCATGTCCCATTTTTCAAAGGGAATCAGTTTTTTCAGCCCCTCCGTAATCATATATTCGTCGTCAACCAATAAGACTTTATACACGATTTTTTCCTCTTAAGCATCCTCAATGATAATCGTATAGAGGACACCTTTTCCTTTTTCTGATGTAATTTGAATGTGGTAACGATCCCCAAAGTAGAG
This sequence comes from Streptococcus sp. 1001283B150225_161107_H12, assembly GCF_015552665.1. Classification (NCBI taxonomy): domain Bacteria; kingdom Bacillati; phylum Bacillota; class Bacilli; order Lactobacillales; family Streptococcaceae; genus Streptococcus; species Streptococcus sp. 1001283B150225_161107_H12. The sequence goes on from NZ_JADNFC010000004.1 coordinate 149,520, forward strand.
AAGGAAACGCTCGTGGACATTGACAATCCCAATGGATTGCCGTCCCTTACTCTCTTCTACTTCTTCTCGAGGATCCCTATGACTCAACATTTGTTGGATCCGTTGCAGTTGGCTCGGTTCCATTCCTCTCCCATTGTCTTGAACACGAATTTCCACCGCTTCTCCAACACGACGGACTTTGATACTAATGACATTGTCCTTGCGCTTGTGATCAATCCCATGGACGAAGTAATTTTCCACTAATGGCTGAAGAGTAAACTTCGGAATGACCATCTCTTCTAGACCGGGTTCAATTTTAAAGCCATAAGCAATCGATTTTGGATAACGTACCATACAGAGATAGCTGTATTTTCTACAAAATTCCAACTCATTTTCGATGGTCGTTTCTTTCTCCTCTGAAATATTGTTTCGAAGGAGACTACTAAATTCGTAAATAATATCAGCTAATTCTTCTTGATCCTGCATAACTGCATACATGCGAATAAACTCCATGGTATTATACATAAAATGCGGATTAATCTGCGCTTGCAAGGCCTTCAAATTGGCATCTTTTTGGCTCAGTTGTAGCTGATAGATATCACGGATAGACTTGTCCATATTGTCTAACATGGCATTGGTCGTTTCTGCAACTAAAAGGAGCTCCTGCTCTTTGGTATCCACATTGATCCGTCGCTCAGAATCCCCCTGGCTGATGGCTTCCATGGTATCTACCAAATCCAAAACTTGCTTTTGGTAATTGCGGAAAATGCGTTGAAGCAAGAGATACAAGACCAAGAACAGGATTAGGGCGACCGAAATCATCCAGGTAAAACTAAATAAGGCCGTTCGAACCGTGTAAGAAGTCGGAATTCCAACCCAGATTTGATAGCCGTAAGCAGTATCTCGAACAATCCACTGACTATGATCTTCTGGATTGATGTCTCCCCTGTGGTAAAAAATCTTTCCCAAGGGATTATAAATCTGGACGGCAACGGGAATGGTGTCTTGGATATTGTCGACAACAGAATCCAAAAGCGCTGGATTGACTTTAATGTAGGCTAGTCCAATATCTTCGCCAGTCGTCACATCCGTCAAGGAGACTGGGATTGCTTGTGAACTAGCTATGTATTGATCCGCTGGAACTTGTTGCCCTCCTTTTTTATTTTTACTGGAGACAAACACAGTCGTATAGTCATTTAACACCAAATCAATTTGATCAATAACATCGTGTTCCAAATACAGAATTTCAACATTACGGTGCAGCGAAACTTGAATATAATTGGAGAAAAAATTATCCAATCGCCAGCTTTCGTATTCAGAAGGCGTCATTGAAAAATACTTGTAGACTCCTTCGAGCTTGGCAGGATTCTCTACCAGACTCTTCCCCCATTGAGAAGATCTCTTATAAATATCCTCTACCTCAGCAGTCAAGCGCGAGGAAATCAACTGAGCGATTCGATCTGTCTCTGCTTTCTGATTATGCCAATAGACCAAAGATACCGTCACACCTAAAGTCGTGATGATCCCCACCATGATATAGGCATAGAATTTCAAAAGTGTTGCTAACCATATTTTTTTCATAATTAAGAAACCACTTTAGAGCGAATTGTTTCATAGACGGGTTGAAAAATATCATTGACAAAGAAATGCCACAAGCCCAGTAAAACAAAGAAAAACAAAGCCGGAACGAAATGGGTGACAACCCCTAGGAGGAAGGTTCCCAAGAGAAATTTGGTTACTGCACGAATATCCAGAAAAGCACCAATAAAGCTCAACTTCAAGCTATTAAGGTAGGACAAGTCAAAATGGACTTGAAGCTTAAGATAGACTGCAAAAGTCAGGGGAGCCACCAATAAGAAAATAAAATTAACCAATAAGATAAAAATCTGAAACAGGGACAAGTGGGGCAATTGAACCATCAGATACATGCCATAAATAAGAATTGCTTCGATTAAAAAAAATGTATAGAAAACCTGGTTGGCTCGACGGAAATTTTCTTTATAGAGCGCCCAAGCCTCAGACCAAGCATATTGTTTGTAATCAGATCCATGTTCGGCATATAGACTCATAATCGTTGCACTAGCCGGCCCAAATCCAAATAGGATACCTCCACAAAAGGTTAGCGCCCAAAAGATTCCTGTTGCCAACATGGCTAAATAGACCCTTGTAAAAATAAATTCAATCATTCTTCCCATATTTCGTCTCCATGTTCATTTGCTGTAGCGGGGAACTTCAATCAAGTTAGTATAGTTTCCCTAGTACAACTGATGATTATACCCTATATTATAGCACATTTCCTCTGATGGTTTCGATTTCGAAATCATCAACAGAAAAGACTTTGAAGTGCGAAGACCTCAAAGTCTTTTGATAGACTTAAGCAAGTAATGCTAGCTTATTTCTTAGCAGCAAGGTACTCATCGTATTGTTTTTGGATTTCATCCAAGACTTTTTGGTAGGCACCTTCTGATTTCAATTTTTCAAGCATCTTAGGAATTTCAACTTCAGGATCTACTGTACCTGTATTGATGGCACTTGTGAATTGGTTCAAAGTGTTAGTAAGGGCAGTGATTTCTGATTTCACGTTTTCAGTATTGAAGATGAATCCAAGTGCTGGAGATTCTTTTGCAGTTTCCAAGTCTTTCTTAGATTGTGCAATTTGCTCATCCGTTACGTTTTCGTTGATGTAAAGAATCCAGTTGTTACCAGTGTTCCATCCAGACATGTGAGTATTTCCGTTGTAGCCATCCAAAACTTTCACACGGTTTTCTTTACCTTCAACTTTTTCCCAGTTCTTGCCTTCTGGACCATAAACAAGACCGTTCAAGAGTTCTGGGTTTGTATTCAAGAGGTTCAATACTTCCATTGCTTTTTCTTTGTTCTTAGAGTTGTTTGAGATGACAAAGTTTGCAACTTGAGTAGTGTTGTTCTTCTTGTAAAGTTGAGTGAATGGTTTAATTTCGATCTTACGGTTTGCTACACGAGTAAGCAAGCTGTTACCGTAGTCAGCAGGTCCTACTGTTTCTTCACGTACCAACCAAGTATCTTGAGAAAGGTCATAGCCAGTATCGCTTGTAGCTACGTCTTTTGGAATGTATCCTGCTTCATAGTATTTATGAAGAGTCTTCAAGTTTTCAACATAACGTGGAATCGTGTAACGGTCAACGATCTTAGTTGTGTCACCTTGCAAATCGACAACGAATGGAAGTCCATCTACTGCAATGTAATCGAAGTCATCAGAAGGTCCACCGTAGCTCTTGTTCATTGCAAATGGAACAACGTTTGGATCTTTTTCTTTGATCGCTTTCAAGACTGGTTCAAGAGAAGCATAGTCTGTGACGTTTGAAACATCAATACCATATTTTTCAAGAAGTGGTCCGTTGAAGGCAAAGTTTTGTGAAGATGCAACGTTGGCTGCAACTGGAACAGCATAGATCTTGCCATTTACAGTATTCCCTTTGATGTAAGCTGGGTCAAGTGCTTCATAAAGCTCTTTTCCTTCTTTCTTGTACAAGTCTGTCAAGTCAGCATAAGCACCTTTTTGAGCGTTGATGACATAGTTGTTTGCGAAAGCAATATCGTAGCTTTCACCAGATGAAATGATAACGTTCATCTTCTTGTCGTAGTCACCCCAACCAAGGTATTGGATGTCTAATTTAACGCCAGCTTTTTCTTCGATGATCTTGTTAGCATTTTCTAACAAGGTATCCAAGTTATCAGGTTTGTCACCGATTTGGTACATTTTGATAACTGTTTTGCCATCTTCACTCTTAGATGATTTTTGGTTATCACCTGTCAAGTTACCACAAGCAGCAAGAGTTGCTCCAAGTGCGAGAACGCTAGCAGAAGCTAAAGCATATTTTTTCCAATTTTTCATGAGAAAAACTCCTTTTTTATTTTTCTTTATTAACATTATGAAGGGTGGGTGAGAAAGGTTTGCTTACTCTTTCACACCACCGATGGTCAATCCTTTTACAAAGTAACGTTGGAAGAATGGATAGAGGATAGCGATTGGAACTGTTGCCACCACCACCATGGCCATCCGTCCAGTTTCCTTAGGAAGGGATTGGACCGCACCAGCGATTTGGCTAGATGCACCGACTGATTTAGAAATGTAATCCATATTATTTTGGATTTGCATCAGCAAGTATTGAAGGGGATAGAGATTTTCGCTCTTGATATAGAGGAGGGCGTTGAACCAGTCATTCCAGAAGCCGAGGGCTGTGAAGAGACTGATGGTCGCAATCCCTGGGAGAGAAAGTGGCAAACAGATCTGGAAGAAGATCCGTGTTTCACTGGCTCCGTCTATCCGAGCAGACTCAAGAATAGCTTCTGGGATCGTCCGTTTGAAGAAGGTCCGCATCAAGATAATATTGAAAGGACTCAATAACATCGGAATGATGAGGGCTCCAACCGTATCTCCTAAATGAAGCAACTGAGTGGTAACGATGTAACCTGGTACCATCCCTGCACTAAAGAGCATGCTCAAGAGGGCAAAGACAGTAAAGAAGTTTCTGTACTTAAAGGTTCTACGAGAGATTGCGTAGGCGTAGGTCGTTGTAATGAAGACATTACATGCTGTCCCTACAATCGTCACAAACAAGGTAATAAAGAGGGCTTGAAGAATCTTATCCTTAAATTGAACAAGGAAAAGATAGCCATCTGCACCAAACTTAGCAGGCCAAAATTGGAAGCCGTGAATCGCCAAACTTTGTTCGTCGGTCAAGGAAATCATGACAACAAAGATAAAGGGCAAGATACAGGATAGAGCAACCAAGCCAACAATGCTACTAAAGAAGAGGTCTGCTTTCTTACTAAAGGAGTGGATCCCAACATTATCAACTTTTTCTTTTTTAATTTTTGATTTTGCCATGGTATCCTCCTTTCTAGAAGAGCGCTGCATTCTTATCAATCCGACGTGCTACAATATTAGAAAGTAAAACGAGAATCAATCCGACAACTGATTGGTAAAGACCCGCCGCTGCGGCCATCGCAATATCTCCTGATTTAGCAAGTCCATTGTAGACATAGACATCAATTACGTTTGTCACACTATAAAGAGCACCTGAGTTATGTGGGATTTGGTAGAACAATCCAAAGTCAGCACGGAAGATATTTCCGATGGCAAGGATGGTCAAGACCGTAATCAAGGAAGCCAACTGAGGAATGGTAATGTGGCGAATTCGTTGCCACTTAGATGCCCCATCCACTGTTGCTGCTTCGTAGAAGGTTGGATCAATTCCCATGATGGTTGCATAGTACATAACACTGCTATAACCAAAACCTTTCCAGATTCCTAAGAAGAGGAGAAGCGCTGGCCAAATGGCAACCTCTGTATAGAAGTTGATTCCTTTCATCCCAAGGGAAGTCAAGATATGGTTAATCAAGCCTTTATCGACGTTTAAGAAGGCATCTGTAAAGAAGCTAATGATAACCCATGACAAGAAATAGGGGAACAACATTGATGTTTGAAACACTTTAACCAACCGTTTGGAACGCATTTCACTAAAGATAATGGCAATCCCAACAGATACAATCAAGCCCAAGAAAATAAAGGCAAGGTTGTAAAGGACGGTATTTCTTGTAATGATATAAGCATCTTTAGAACTAAAGAGGAATTTGAAGTTATCAAATCCTACCCACTTACTCTTCATTACACTATCAATAAATCCCTCTCCGGTGATATGATAGTCTTTAAATGCGACAACGTTTCCCAAAACAGGTATGTAGAAGAATAAAATCAACCACGCTGCACCTGGTAAAACCATTAAGAAGAAAATGAGATTTTCTCTCAAGGTCTTAACAAACTTTTTCATCTGACTCCCCCCTTTGTCATTTTATTTTTTGGTAACGTTTACATTTTTTATTATAAAACTCTATGAAAACTTTTTCAAACTCCTAATTATAGAAAAAATTCTACAAATTTATGACATAGCCTTAAAAATGGAGAAAAAAGGAGAAGAAATGTCTCCATTCATAGGACATCCTTCTCCTCCTTCAACATCATTTTCTTTAAAGACAGCCTTTTGGATTAGGTCGTATAAATGGTCGAAGCTGTCGCAATGGTATGCCACTGGTTGGCTGTTGTAGCTGCGAAATCCTTATCTCCGTAGAAATCATTAAATGGCAAGATCTCTACTTCCAACTCATCAATCCGTGAGATGGAACCAGCTAGATAATCTTCAATGCGGCTTTCTGCGCGCTTGATCCGTTGCAAGAGTCCACCCATACGGATATCTACTGTATCCAAGCCAAAGACCTTGTTTTCTTTCAACCATTGCTGGCTAAAGAGCTTGTGGAAGGTTTCAATCTGGCTTCTGAGTTTTGGCAATTCTTCTCTGGCGATTTGTTTCAAGCTGTCTTTATCATCTGCTTGATAGGCTTGACGAATGCGTCGTCCCACATCAACCTTGCCACTTAAAATAGCATTCAACTGGGCCTGAGTTTCGAAAAGATAAGCATAGGCACCAGCTTTTTCTTTAATGTCAGACAGAGTCTCAGCCGCCTGGGCAAAGTGAGGCTTGTCCTGTTCAGGTGCCATGTGCTTATCAAGGATTGGACAAAGGACATCCTGATATAAGACATAGCGGTTGGGATTGATGCCACTCAGATTTCCTGGCAAGTCGGGCAAGAGGTTGGCCAAATCGAGCTGCATAAAGTCCTCAACGGATAAACCGGTATTGGTCTTGAAGTGAGCAGATAAACGCTCTAAATCATTTCGATAGCTGAGTTCTGCCCAGATTTGTAGACTTGGCAGAATAGAGAACTGAGCTGTTTCGCCACCATTATCTCCCCAACCAGTCACAATGACTTCCTTGATCTGATTGGCACGGCAGGCTTTGTTAGCTTCGACAGCGATGAGACGACTGAAATGGTTGTGTGGTGTGAAACCAATCCACTTCCAAGCACCGCCTGCAAAGGTAATATCCTGGCTAATCTTGTGGTGATTACCGAAGTTACGGTTATATTTTTCTTCGCTATCCTGATAATAATCCCAGTAAACCAAGGTCACACGGTCTTTTAGACGATCTAAGTAAACACGAGTTTCTTCTGGAATTTCAACATCACGATCGTACTGGCCATCTGCTGACATGAGTTTGAAGAACATATCGCTCCACATCTGGCAGTGGAAACCATACTTATCGGCAATATCCAGCACGCGCTCCAAATGTTGACACATGAGGAGGCTACGGTCCACAACACCGTTTAAGATGAGATAGCGTCCCAAACCAACCAAGTGGGCTTCGTCCATGCCGATATTGACCTTGCGTGTTTGTAACTTAGACAAAGTCGCAAACATGCCGTCGATTAGGTCGTAAACTTTTTCTTCACCGATAAGGAGAATGTCCTCTACATCACGGAGTTGCTGGACTTCTTTGACCCCCCATTTGACAAAAGCTGACAAGTGGGCCAAGGTCTGGATACATGGTACAAAGGTCATGTCAAACTGCTGGGCGTAGGCTTCAATTTCCTGTAACTCTTCAGCTGAATATGCTCCACGGAAATAGCCAAAGTAAGGTTGCCCTTCAATCTGATAGGTGTCTTCCATGTAGAGCTCAAAGGTTGAGTAGCCCATGAGAGCTAAGACCTCAATCATCTGCTTGGCAGATGCAACATTTAGAACCGCATTTCGCGAACAATCCGCCATGTAGGCTAAATCTTCATAAGCCGCTTGCTCTTCAATCTCTACTTTGTCACCTTCTGCTAATGCTGTTGCGAGAACAGACAAGGCGCGATAGAGTTGGTGAGGTTTGCGATAAGTCAATTGATATTCTCCGCCCTCACCCTTGATAGAGATAGAAGCTTGGTCAGACTGAGCGACTGCCACTTCTACATCTGGTAGAGAAATATGATTTTTTAATGCTTCGATAGATTGGGCTTGTTTGGGACTAAGTCCGATAAAACTTACCATTGCTTTTCCTCCTGTAACCAGTTGACAAGGGCACCGTAGAGATTGGCATCTGCCTGATAGGTACAAGCTTGGATCACTGGCGCAATTGTATACTCTTCATATCTTTCCACAAAGACCTCTACCGCTTTTTGCACACCTTTGATAAAATCTGGGTTTTGGCTGATAGAGCCACCTAGGCTAATCACATCTGGATCAATGAGATACTGGATATTGAGCAGCCCTTGAGCAAGATTACGATTCATACGCTCAATGGCTTCCTGGCAAAGGGCATTGCCTGCTGCAGCCTCTTGGTAAACCTTACGGCCATCCCAATCGGTTTGACCAGATTTTTCTATGACATAGCGAACCATGCTTCCTGTAGAAGCTAATAGTGACCAGTTGTTGAGTTTTTCTGCTGGTTCGATAGTTGTCATGTAACCAAACTCTCCACCCAAGCCATGACGACCACGGTGAAGTTTCCCATTGATAATCATGGCCCCACCAATCCCTGTGCCAATGACAACACAGGCTGCATTTTCAATCTCCGGATGAGCTAGCAGTTCACTAAGTCCAACACAGTTGGCGTCATTTTCTAGATGGACAGGTAGCTGATGATGAGCAAGGGCCTGGTACCATGAAAATCCATGAATGTAAGGAATGGCACTAATTCCCTCGATCACTCCTGTTTCTTGATTGACCGCTCCTGGAACACTCATAGCAATCCCACGATAGTCCTGTTCTGACAAGCGTTGGTCCAACCAAGCCAACAAATCTTCTAAAGTTTCTGGAGTTGGGGTGCTGGTCTTATCTAAAATCTTTCCATCAGGAGTTAGACTAGCAAACTTAATGCCAGTCCCTCCGATATCAATCGTTGCAATGGTCATTGCTTTCACCTGTAAAAAGGAGCGAATCAGCAGTTGGTTCTTACTTTTTTCGCTCCTCCTTTCTTTTTATGTTTACTTTTTGAAATTAAATTTCTTCTTTTTGAATGAGTTCTGTACGAATTTCCTGTGGTGCCAATAGTCCTGAATGGACTGGGTATGGGCGTTCCAACAAGTCAAGAATGGTTTGTTGTTTTTCAGACACACGGACATTTTCTTGACTCATGTTGTAATAACGAAGGACGTAGCCTTCTTCATTTTCAGCAACTTTAAAGGCTGTTGGGCAGACTTGTGGCAAGTTGAGGGCTGGATGGTTAAAGAGACTACCCGTTGTTGCAACGCTACCCTCTTGTTTTGCAACTTGAAGAGCTGTAAATGGCACCTGGAAGGCTTTGGCACGACGGAAAGCTGAAAAACGATCCTGAGCTTGGTGGCACTCTACTGCAAACTCAACTTCGATAGCTCGCAAGCACTGAGCTTCCGGTGTTGGGAAGTAGCCCCAGTCGCCTAGCTCACCTGAAGCACGGAGAAGAGTTACAGCCATGGTGTCGTCTCCAAGGATTTCGTATTCGTGCAATCCTTTGTTAGCTACTGTCACTCCTTTGACATCATCATACAAGCTGACAAAGGCTTGTTGGTGTTGTGGATTTTCAGGATTTTCCCAAGAAGCTGCTGGTTTATTTGGCCGTGTCACCACCTCATAGATGCTTTCCGAGTCATTGCTTGGACGGGTGTTATGAGTTTTGACCAAAAGACGGATACGGTGGTCTTTAGCAGTATTGGTAAAGCTCGTCTTGAAGCGAATTTGCGGATCATCCACAAAGACGGTCATCACTGTTTCAAGAGGGATGGTTGTCACCTCTTCTGAACGACCTGCGTCTCGGTTCATAAACTCAATAATGCCTCTTTGTTCCGCATCCAATTGTTCATCTGCACTGACTGGGATGGTTAAGTCATGCTTGAGCAAGATTTTGGCATAACGAGCATTGTTTTCCAAGATCTCATGGCTTTTCAGCTCCGCATAGATTGGCTTGGTTCCTTTTGGTTGGAAGTAAATATACTCATTTCCAATATCACCGCGGTCTTCGAAGCCAAGGAAGTCCTCATAAGCCTCATTGGTCGTCTTGTCATAAAGGGTCAAGCCATCATCAATACTGAGGGTTACAAACGGCGTATCGAGAACCCCATTTTGGTATATGCCGTCATGATGGGAAGCTTTTCCTTCCAAGAGCTGGAAGGTGGTCCAAGAAAGAGGCGCTAGGTGAACCGGAACCGTCACGCGCACTTGGCGCGCAATATAGGGTTGGCGGAATTTATCCTTAGGTAAGGTATAGCCAAAGCTTGCTCCCAAGTCTTCAATCTCAGCTTCTACAAGATGCCCCTCTAAATCCTCCACATGGTAATCTGGCAAGGTCAAAGCCGCCATCTTCTTGAAGCCCTCTGTCGGGTGCAATTCCTTAAATGGACAAACCGCTACGTCGACAATCGTGCTGACAGTGTCCACCTTGCTATGCAAGCCAGTGTTAATAACTGTAAAGAGATGCTCACTCTGAGCTTTCTGAGTCGCGAGTTTCTCTTTCCATTCATTCAGAAGGTTGGTCTTGACAAAGTTTCCAACTTGATTGACCTTGGCAAAACGAACTTCCATTTCACGGTGAACTTCGTCAATACTACAACCACAGATACTATCATGAGGTGCATTTTGTAAGAGCGTCTTCCAGGCATAGGTCAATTGATCCTTGTGGTGATGTCCACCAGTGATGATGGTCAAAGGTTCCACCACTTGCTCTAGCAAATTGCTGTTCTCTTGAAAGGCTTGTTTGAGGTAAACGCGTGAAGAAGAAGTATTGGCAAGAGTATACCAACCATCCGTTTCCTGACTGGTCAACTCACCTGTGACGGTTGATAATTGTTCAGGAAGGGCACTTTCTACTGCTTGCACGTAGTCCTCAAAGGAACTGTGAATAAAGGTCACGTCAGGGAAGAGTTCATTAGCGACGCGAATTGCTTCACTCAAGTTTCGTTGAACGGGTTGGTGGTCACAGCCGTTCATCATCAACCATTGGTTGGTCGATGCATAGTCACGGACATCCGCCAATTTTTGTTTCCAGAAAGTCAAGGCTTCGTCTTTATCCACTGGAATTTCATTCCCGTTACTGTACCAGTTAGCAAAAAGAATGCCCAGCACACGGCTACCATCAGCCCCTTGCCAGTACATCTCAGAAAATTGAGAGGTAAATTGCTCATCTTCAAGGACTTGATTGTCAAATCCGATTGGTTTGACACCGCGACCAAAGGCTGCTACGTGAATACCTGATTTTTGAAGGATTTGAGGAGCTTGTCCCATATTTCCAAAGGTGTCTGGGAAGTAACCGATCTGCGTAGATTTGCCCCATTTAGCACATTCCGCTTGTCCAATCAAGGTATTGCGGACGTTAGCTTCACTGGAAATCAAGTAATCATCCTGCAAGATATAGAAGGGTCCAATCTTGAGTTTGCCTTCGTCGATATAACGCTGCACCTTGTCACGGTTTTCAGGGCGAATTTCTAAATAGTCATCAAGGACGATCGTTTGGCCATCTAAGTGGAAGCTCTTGAATTCAGGATCATTTTCAAAAAGATCAAAGAGATTGTCAAACAGTTCCACCAATTGCATGCGGTGGCTTTCAAAAGGTAGATACCACTCACGATCCCAGTGGCTGTGAGAGATGATATGTACAACAACATTTTCCATGAGTAAAACCTCATTCTAACTTAAATTTAAAAATAGATTTGTGATTCTTTAGAAGAATCTATTGAGCTAAGGCTCATTAGCGAATATCTAGGTAATCCAAGACTAATTCGCAGAACATCATGTTGGCCCATGAGAACCATTCACGAGAGTAGAGAGTCGGATCATCTACGTGGAAGCTTTCGTGCATGACACCCGTGCCACCATCACAAGCAACCAACTGATCAAGCAAGAATTTCTTCTCAGCTTTATCTGTAGCTGTTAAACCTTGGATAGATAGGGCAATCGGCCAGATATAGCGATAGAAGGTATGAGAACTTCCGAGTCCGCTTGCGTACTTCCCTTCATAGAAGTAAGGATTTTCAGAGCTCAAAATAGTCCGACGAGTAGCTTGGTAGACCTCATCGTCGATCGCGCAGTAGCCAAGATAAGGAGCAGCTAACAAACTTGGCACGTTCGGATCATCCATGATGCTAGCATTTCCTAAACCGTCTACTTCGAAGGCATAAATTTTTTCACCCTTGCTGTTAGTAGTGTAGGCGTAGTTTTCGATCCCTTCTTGAATCTCCGCTTGGAGGCGTTTGGCATCTGCAATGATACTCTCACTATCAGCTATATTCAATGCTGCAAAGATTTCTTGGACATAACCTAAGACTACCACTGCAAACATATTGGATGGAATCAAGTAGCTATACTGACAGCAGTCATCGCTTGGACGGAAAGCTGACCAGGTCATTCCTGTCACAGCAAAATCTGGCCCAAAGCCGTCATTTACCAAGGTATCTTCCTTACGATCGGTATCACGGACGAAACGGTATGGTGAGTTATTGTGGTCTTGCTCCACTGTCCAGAGATGAAGGATTTCCTTGGTCGCTGTAACAAAAGTCTCATCAAATTGACTAGTTTCTCCTGTTTCTTTCCAGAGAAGATAAGCCAACTGCAAAGGGTAGCAAAGCGAGTCTACTTCATACTTACGTTCCCAAATCCAGCCATTCAAATCGGTGTGGTCTGTTTCGTGGTGACCTTTCCAGTTTTCCTCAATATTGAAAGAGTTAGCATAGGGATCCTTGAGAATCAAGATCATCTGGCGCTTGACCAAACCTGCAATGGTCTGACGCAAACGAGGATCTCTTTTAGCCACATGGAGGTAGGGTCTCAGTTGAGCAGTTGAGTCACGAAGCCACATAGCTGGGATATCTCCTGTCAGTACAAAAGTTGAGCCGTCTTCTAAGATCTCAACTGTATTGTCCAAGGTGTCTGTATAGCAACGCTCAAAGACATCCACCCATTCCGGGTACTCCTTGGCACGTTCTGCTACTTGGTCCAGCCATTCTCTGACGATTTCTTTTGAATAAGTCATTCCTTTTCCTCACACGTATCGATTCTTTCCTATTCAGTATAAAAGATTTCAGATGGGAAATACATACGCAAATTATAGCCCTTTTTCTACAAACTTTTCTAGTTTTGAAAAAGACTTTCCCATTTGAGTGGCTTCTGCTAAAATAAAGAAAGAAAAGGGCTTGAAGGCCCTCGTATGACACAGGAGGTCCCGCATGAAGACCGATATTACTCACATTGATACCCGCTTAGGAACAGACAATCACTCAACTTATTCCAACGGCAACACCCTCCCTTACACAGGAGTTCCTTTTGGGATGAATTATTTCCTCCCACAGACAACACATGAACAGGGGGCTTGGTTTTTCAATCCCAACCTTCCTATCTTTCAAGGTATTCGCTTGACCCATCAGCCTAGCCCTTGGATTGGAGATTTTTCCTGGTGTCTCCTCACCCCACTGACAGACATTCCGACTCAAGAAGACCTCTATTTCAGACAGAGCAGTTACCGGGTCCAAGAAGCTGTCTTTCAGCCCCATTATTTAGCCCTCACCTCAGAGCGCTATCAAATCCACACAGAGCTGACACCCAGCCTCTACGGGGCTATTCTCCGCTTTAGAGGGCCGTCTGCACTTTCACTGGCCATTCATTGCCCCAATGGACTAGCTGAAGTAGAATTCGGAGAAACGAATCTACATTTCTACATCCTAGACCAAAATCATACCGACCAACAAGACTTTCCTTTCTATCTTCATGTTGAATTTGACCAAGCCATCACTCGCACTCACTGGCTAGGACAGGATTTGATCCTAGAATTTGACAGCCCTAGGCTAGAAGCTCGATTAGGCACTTCCTTTATCAACCCTGAGTTGGCCAAATCTCACCTTCCTACAGCTAGCTTTGAAGAGATGAAAGAAAAAGCGAGCCGCAAATGGCAAGAGCTAATGGACCGATTTGACATTTTAGATACGGGCGGAGAGGATCGAACATTTTTCGATCACTGTCTCTACCGTAGTCTGCTCTTTCCTCAGACTTGTTATGAAGTAACCCCTGAGGGGAAAGCAGTCCATCGCGATTTCGCCCACAACCGCATTCAAGAAGGAAAATACTTCACGAGTTTGGGCTTCTGGGATCTCTTTCGGACCACCTTTCCTCTCTATAGCCTAGTCTATCCCGAGATTTACCAGGAATTTCTTGAAGGCTTCCTCAGCCATTACCGAGATACCGGTTTCCTCCCTAAATGGCTAGCGCCTGACGAAAGAGGCATGATGCCTGGAACCCTCATTGATGGGATCATTGCCGATGCCATTCAAAAAGGCCTAGCTCCCGACCTCCACACGGAGCTTTTTGAAGCCATGCTAGATACAGCTAGGAAGGAAGACCCAAATGGTCATTACGGTCGACGAGGAGCTAAAGAATACAAGGAATTAGGCTATCTATCCACTGACTATCACGAAAGCGTGAGTCACACCATTGACTTCTCCTATAGCGATTTTTGTATCGCCCAAACTGCCCAGATACTTGGCAAGGAAGAGTTGGCCAAAGAATATGCTCAATCTAGTCTTTCCTATCGAACCCTCTTTGATCCAGAAACAGGTTATATCCGGGCCAAAGATAAGAAGGGCCATTTCAGACCAGACTTCTCGCCCATCAGTTGGGGACGCGACTATGCCGAGTGCTCTGCCATTCAGGCAACCTTAGGCGCCCTTCACGACATCGAGGGCCTCAAGCAACTCTTTGGAGGAGAAAAAGGCTTCACCCATTACTTAACTCGACTAGCCACTCAAGCGCCGTATTATGAAGTGACGGGCTATGGCTACGAAATTCATGAAATGAGTGAGATGGCCCAAGCTCCTTTTGGACAAATTGCCATTTCAAACCAACCGAGTTTTCACATCCCCTATCTCTTCCGCTATAGCCAACACCCGGAATACACTAGCATCCTGATTCAAGCCCTTCGCAAGGAAGCCTTCCAGCCAAGCTTCAAAGCTTATCCAGGAGATGAGGATAATGGCAGCCTATCCTCCTGGTATATCTGGTCGGTTTTGGGACTCTATCCGACTTGTCCAGGCAAGCCAGTCTATGACCTAGGGATTCCCCTCTTCAAACACTTGCGCCTTTACCTCCCTCAAGAGAAAAAATGGCTGCATATCCATAGCACAGCCCACACAGCCCAGGCACACTTTCTTCAAGATGTTTTTCTTGATGGAAAAAGGATCGACAGAGTGAGCCACCAAGAGCTCTTGAAAGCGGAGAAGCTAGACTTCCACCTTTCTTGGCTCCCTAAAATCTAAAAAAGAATGAAGAGTAGGACACTCTTCATTCTTTTTCATTACACCTATACTAGTTAATCCCCGACCTTATAAAGGAAAGAACCTTGTTCCGTAAAACTGTACATCCCAGTTCCGGTCCAGAGACGATCCTTGCTGGCATCAGAATCATCATGGAAGATGACTTCTCCATTTTCATCCGTTTGGTCATCAATCGTAAGCCCGGCAGGAATAAATTCCATCAGAAATCCACCTGTGATTCCTCCGTAGACTCCTCCTGAAACAGTCCCATAGTCTGTCAAGAAAAGACCATAAGACTCATATTCGTTTGAGACCAAACCATTTTGATCAAAGACGAGTTTATTCCCCTTATCATCTTGCCAGACACCAGCTACGCTACTATAATCCCCTTGAGCGATTGCTTCAATATCCATATTTGTTTTTTCTTTCTTATCACTCGAACTCTCAGCCTTCTTTGCTTCACTAGTAGCTGAGCTATCCTTCGATTGACGAACTGTACTTTCTTTACTTTCAGATCCTGTCTCCTGTTTTTTATCACCACAGGCTCCAAGGAAAAACAGTAGAGCAGAAAGCAACAATAGCAAACGATACTTTTTCATCATGAATCTCCCTACATTCAATCTATTCTATAAGCCTTATTTTATCCTTTTTCTAGCAAATTGACAAGTTTCTGTTACTATCAAAAAAGGAACCAACTGGTTCCTTCTTGAATGCAGACAAACTATTGTTTTACATAAAACAGCTAGATGATTTTCAAAAAATGATTATTTTTTTTAGTAATTTAAAAAGATGAAAAACTTTCCGCTGTGAGAAAAGTGCCTGAAACAGAGTTGTTTCAGGCACTCGGGAGTTTTGGAACCTTAGATCCAAAACTAAGTCATGGAACTTCTTCGAAGTTCGTTGACGTCCGTACTCACCTAAGGAAAGTTTCTAAAATTACTTTGTCTTCAATCTGAAAGGAACCAACTGGTTCCTTCTCTATTTGATTAGTGGGCCAACATTTCCTGCGCAATTTCGAATCCTGATAAGTCACTTGGGTAGTAAGTAGGCCAATTTTCCAATTCCTTATAAAGTGCCTCTTGGCTTTCCCCACCGAAGAAAATATGGAAGTGAGCTGCCTTATTAGGAGCAATTTGGTGGTCACTGAATTGAACATACTTGAATTCACCCGCATTCGGATCAGTTGCTTCGAAGAGATACCGCACTCCACGATTCCCTTTTGTATAGGTTAGCGTATGCTTCCCAGCATAGCGGTATTCGAACTTCTTCTCTTCGCCATTCTTATAGAAGGTCATGGTTTTGTCTGTAATGACAATCCGGTCGACATCTGTTTTATAACCGGTGGTGTAGTAGGCTTTATACTCTTCAGCTGTTTTGGATTTGGTTAATTTGGCTTTGTAGTCAAAGACTTGATCCAAGGTTCCATCTTTTAGATAAGGATACACAGACTGCCAATCACCTACATAGTCTGAAAGAGTTCGGTCCTTAATAGCACTGTCCTCAAAATAGCCATTGGCCACTGTTTTGGTGTCTTCTTCCTCTTCTGGAGCGATTTCTTTTCCGGCTTGAGTCGTTGTTAACTCCAAAGATTTGAGGTTGGCTCCCATGATAGAGATGTAGTCTTCACCATCTTTCATCTGCTCATCTGTCAAGCTCTCTAATGGATTCAAAACAGCTAGATCCACACCGGTTTCAGCAGACAAGGTTTTCGATAAGGATTTAGAAGCATTTTCTTCAAAGTAGATAACCTTGATGTCGTTCTTCTTGATGTACTCTGTCAATTCACTCAAGCGAGTTGCAGACGGTTCACTATCTGGTGACAAACCTGAGATAGAGACTTGATTCAAACCATAGTCCAGGGCCAAATAACGGAAAGCTGCGTGTTGAGTAACAAAGTTTTTCTGTTTCGCTGCAGACAAGCTCTTCGTATAGCTATCATCCAATTTTTTCAACTTGGCAATATAGGCATCCGCATTAGCGGTAAAGCTAGCCTTTTTATCTGGGTACTGTTTCACCAGTTGATCACGAATCGTTTCCACCATTTTAATAGCTCTCTGTGGAGAAAGCCAGACATGGGGATCATAGTCATGATGGTGTTCTTCCCCTCCCTCATGGTCATGCTCTTCTTCACCACCTGGTAAAAGCAGCATATTTTCCGTCGCTTTGACAACCTTAGTTTTCTTGCCATCCATTGATTTCAACAACTGAGGCACCCAAGTTTCCATGTTCTCGTTCTCATAGACAAAGACATCTGACTCTTGGATTTTTGCGCGCCCCTTGGCAGACAATTCAAAATCATGGGGTTCCGAACCAGACCCGATCAAGAGCTCCACATCTCCCTCGTCTCCAACGACTTGCTTAGTAAATTCATAGACAGGATAGAAAGTCGTCATGACTTTCAATTTCCCTGACTGATTTTGACCACCACTACAAGCTACTAAAAGAAGACTACAAAAGGCTAATACCAGCCATGCAAGTTTTTTCATAAGATCACCTATTTTCTAAATTTAACAAAAAGATTTGAGAGCAAAAAGAAGGATACAAATAAGAGGGTAATGGTCGCACTAACCGGTGTATCCGGGTAATAAGAAAGAATGAGACCACTGACCATCCCTACAAAACCAATGACCACTGCCAAAAGCATGACTGAACGGAAGGTTTTTCCTAGCTTTAAAGCAATACTAGCTGGCAAGACCATGATGGTAGATACCAACAAGGAACCCGCAGCCGGAATCATCAAGGCAATAGCCACCCCTGTCACAATATTAAACAAGATAGACATGAGACGCACGGGTAAACCATCTACATAAGCTGTATCCTCATCAAATGTAAGGATATACATGGGACGAATAAAGAGAATCGTTAAAACTAAAACAATGGCTGCAATGATAAACAAAGCAAGCACTTGCTCATCCGTAATGGTCAAGGTAGAGCCAAATAGGTACTGGTCCAAACTCATGGAACTTTTACCGCCACCCTTCATGATCACCAAAGCCAAGGCCAAGCCGGTCGACATGAGAATCGCTGTCCCAATTTCCATAAAATCTTTATAGACTGTTCGTAAGTACTCTAGAAATACAGCAGCTATGATGACCACAATGACTGTAGAAATAGTTGGAGAGAAACCAAGGAAGAGGCCAAAAGCAACCCCTGATAGAGAGACGTGGCTCAGTGTATCACTCATTAAGCTCTGACGACGCAAAATCAAAAATACACCTAAGATAGGGGAGAAGAGACTCATGGCAACCATCGCTAACAAGGCCCGTTGCATAAAGTCATATTGAAATAAACTAAGCATGCTCCTCACCTCCATCTTTCTCATGGACATTAAAGCAACGCCATGGAGAATTTTGTTTTCTCACCAAATGGATATTGCGATCGGCAAAATGACTCACTTCTTCAGGATCATGCGTGATCATTAAAACAGCCTTTCCGTGGTGATGGGCACTGTGGTGCATCAATTCATAAAACTCATCCTTGCTACCAGCATCCATCCCAGTAGTCGGTTCATCCAACACAAAAATATCTGGATCAGACGCAAACATTCGTGCAATGACAGCCCGTTGTTTCTGGCCACCGGATAGAGCCCCTAAAGGTTTATCACGATGCTCTAACATCCCAACAGCAGATAAACTAGCTAAAATGTGCTCCTCATCGTGATGATTTAACCGACGAAACCAACCCTTACGAGGATACCGTCCCGATTTCACAAACTCATAAACAGAACTGGGAAATCCAGCATTAAAGCTTGCAATTTGTTGGGGAAGATAGGCAATGCGTAATTTTTTACCAGCTATATTTTCCTTAGCAATTTCAACCGTCCCTACTTTTGGTTTTAAGATGCCAAGACTTGCCTTGATCAAAGTAGATTTGGCGGCACCATTCTCACCAGTCAGCGTCACAAACTCCCCACTATCCAAGTAGTAATTCACACCTTCAAGCACAGGCTCTCGATCATAATAAAACGAAAGATCTTTAACAGTAATATAACGCATTAACGAAGATCCTCCAATAAGCGAGATAAAAACTTAGAAATAACCTTTTGTTCTTCTTGAGAAAATTCGCTCAAAACTTGATTATAAACAGCCAAAGTATGATCATGATGATGAGAATGTTCCTCAGCAACTGGACGCCCCAAATCTGTTAAACGGTACAAAACGATTCGAGCATCTTTCTCATCTTTTAGAGCTTCTAACATCCCAAAAGAAAGTAATTGTTTAACAGCCTTAGTAACAGCAGCTTGACTAACATTCAGCAATTTAGCAAGCTCAGAATTGGAATAATTATTCTTTGATAATAACATTAAAATGTGTTCTTGCGTATTGGTTAAAGAAAAACCACTTGTACAAGAACCTATCAATACTTCATGCTGATTCTCAGAAATAAGTAAGATAGAATTCAAAAACTCATCTATCTGATTAGCAACCTTCATAGGAACTTCCTTTCTATCAACCAGTAAATACTTTACCGGTTAATTATAACACAGTAAAGGAAAATAGTCAAAGTATTTTCAGAAAACAATAAAAACAAATTTTAGTAACTAATAGGTAACTCAACGTTACAAATTCAACGAAAAAAAGAAAAAGACAAGGTCCGAAAACCTTGTCTTTAATACTATACCGGCGGCCGGGGTCGAACCGGCACGTCCTTGCGGACACTGGATTTTGAGTCCAGCGCGTCTGCCAATTCCGCCACGCCGGCAAAGTATAACTGGGGTAGCTGGATTCGAACCAACGCATGAGGGAGTCAAAGTCCCTTGCCTTACCGCTTGGCTATACCCCAATAATATAAAATAGGCGAGTGATGGGGATCGAACCCACGCATGCCAGAGCCACAATCTGGTGTGTTAACCACTTCACCACACCCGCCATATTCTTATACACGGGCAGTAGGAATTGAACCCACACTGAAGGTTTTGGAGACCTTAGTTCTACCTTTAAACTATGCCCGTAAAGGATGGAAGGGGAGGGATTCGAACCCCCGAACCCGAAGGAGCGGATTTACAGTCCGCCGCGTTTAGCCTCTTCGCTACCCTTCCGAATAATATTAAATTATGGCGCGAGACGGAATCGAACCGCCGACACATGGAGCTTCAATCCATTGCTCTACCAACTGAGCTACCGAGCCAAATATTGCGGGAGCAGGATTTGAACCTACGACCTTCGGGTTATGAGCCCGACGAGCTACCGAGCTGCTCCATCCCGCGTTAATATTAAGGAGGATGTGGGATTCGAACCCACGCACGCTTTTACACGCCTGACGGTTTTCAAGACCGTTCCCTTCAGCCGGACTTGGGTAATCCTCCAATATAATATAGTCCGTACGGGATTCGAACCCGTGTTACCGCCGTGAAAAGGCGGTGTCTTAACCCCTTGACCAACGGACCATAATATTAAAAATGGGCACGAGTGGACTCGAACCACCGACCTCACGCTTATCAGGCGTGCGCTCTAACCACCTGAGCTACGCGCCCAAGTTAAAAACTTGGTAATGAACAAATGTTCAAAGCGGGTGACGAGAATCGAACTCGCGACAACAGCTTGGAAGGCTGTAGTTTTACCACTAAACTACACCCGCTTGAAAAATGGGAGTTAACGGGATCGAACCGCTGACCCTCTGCTTGTAAGGCAGATGCTCTCCCAGCTGAGCTAAACTCCCAAA
>NZ_JADNFC010000005.1:0-129478 GCF_015552665.1 Streptococcus sp. 1001283B150225_161107_H12
TTTGGGAGTTTAGCTCAGCTGGGAGAGCATCTGCCTTACAAGCAGAGGGTCAGCGGTTCGATCCCGTTAACTCCCATAGGTCCCGTAGTGTAGCGGTTATCACGTCGCCCTGTCACGGCGAAGATCGCGGGTTCGATTCCCGTCGGGACCGTAGAAACGAAGTTTCTAGCAGATAATGATACGACTCGTTAGCTCAGTTGGTAGAGCAATTGACTTTTAATCAATGGGTCACTGGTTCGAGCCCAGTACGGGTCATTATAGCGGGTTTGGCGGAATTGGCAGACGCACCAGATTTAGGATCTGGCGCTTTACGGCGTGGGGGTTCAAGTCCCTTAACCCGCATAAAAGAATAATAATGAGCCGGCTTAGCTCAGTTGGTAGAGCATCTGATTTGTAATCAGAGGGTCGCGTGTTCAAGTCATGTAGCCGGCATTTTTTTATATAAAGAAACAGATGCGAACGTAGTTCAGTGGTAGAACACCACCTTGCCAAGGTGGGGGTCGCGGGTTCGAATCCCGTCGTTCGCTTGAGGAGGCCGGGGTGGCGGAACTGGCAGACGCACAGGACTTAAAATCCTGCGATTGGTAACGATCGTACCGGTTCGATTCCGGTCCTCGGCATAGACTTAGGTTGGAGAAGAAGCACCCTTAGCTCAACTGGATAGAGTACCTGACTACGAATCAGGCGGTTAGAGGTTCGACTCCTCTAGGGTGCATGGTCGCAAGACTATGTAGCAATAGAATAGAAACGAGCACCCTTAGCTCAACTGGATAGAGTACCTGACTACGAATCAGGCGGTTAGAGGTTCGACTCCTCTAGGGTGCATAAAGCGTAAGCTTTAGTTCGGGAAGTAGCTCAGCTTGGTAGAGTACTTGGTTTGGGACCAAGGTGTCGCAGGTTCGAATCCTGTCTTCCCGATAAATGTGAAAGAGGTCATTTGACCTTTTTTATTTTGTTTGTAACGAAAAAAAGGCCGTGTGGCCTTTTTCTTTTATAACAATTGATACTCGTCAATCAGCATGATGGTTTCTCGTCCTTTATTATCGACAATTCTGACTTGTCTTGGATAATAGGGGTCGAAGGGAATTAGGAAATCAACTGCAATTTCTAAGGGGAAGTCTTTTTGACTGAAGCGCAAGGTTGTTTTTCCTTTGCGATTAATGAGTTCAAATTTTAAAACAGAATTTAAGGGATAAACATGTTTGAGATAGTTATCAATGACATACCAAAAACTGTCAATAATATCATCTGGTAAGCTAGTCATGACTCCAAAACTTGCATAGCGACCTCGAGTATTCGTAAACGCCATAGTATCTCCCTTCCTCTTTTTATTAAGTACATAGTACTTGTTTTAGGTGGATATTGCAAGTGTTAAGTTCGAAAAAAAGAGCTTTCGCTCTTTTCAACTTTATTTATTTCGCAGTTCAACATAACGGTTGTACCAAATTTTGATGTATTCCTCAGAGAAAGGACCTAATTGATTGTTGATCCAATCTACAAGGATTTTGACATTTTCTTTTAGGATAAAGTCAATGTCATCTGAATAGTTCATTTTGCGTTTGTGCTGTTCGTATTCTTCTACATCCAGCAGTTTCTTATCACCACCAGGAAACACTTTGACATCAAGATCATAATCAATATACTTTAGTGCCTCTTGATCCATATAAAATGGACTGGCTAGATTACAATAGTAGGACACTTCATTATCGCGGATCATAGCGATGATATTGAACCAGTACTTCTTATGAAAGTAGACGATTGCTGGCTCTCTTGTAATCCATCTTCTACCATCGCTTTCTGTAACGAGAGTATGATCATTGACGCCTATCAGTGCGTTTTCCGTAGTTTTTAGTACCATGGTGTCCCGCCAAGTTCGGTGGAGACTTCCATCATGTTTATAACTTTGAATTGTAATAAAGTCGCCTTCTTTAGGTAGTTTCATAACTTACCAACTTTCTACAATCTAAGTACATCCTCTATATTGTATCATATTTTCATGAAAATAAGGGATTTTCATGTGAATTTTTATTTAAAGGAATTCTCGAAGTGCTGTAGAAATGTCAGAGTAGTCGTAGCCTTTGCGCGCTAGTGCTTGAGTGAGGCGTTGTTTGAGCTCGTAGCCCTCATATTTTCGAGAATATTTTTGATGTTGCTTTTCCAGTTCCTTCATAATCAGATCGAGTGTTTGTTCTTCATCTGGCTCAATATCCAACTGGTGATAGGCTTGCTTGGCTAATCCATAACTAAAGCCTTTATTGATAAGATTTTGTGTGATTTTATCTTTTAAGGCTCTTGGTGGAAGTTTTTTAGCGTATTGTTTGGCTAATTTTTTGGCAGTTCGTTGAGCTACCTCGGAAAAATCAAATTCTGAGGTGATCTGATCTATATAGTGGGAAGAGACTCCTTTTTGAATGAGCTTTTGCTTGAGGAGATAGGGTCCCTTGTCACCTGAGAGGTGATTGGATTGAAAGATAGCCCGAGTATAGGCCAAGTCGTCGATCCATTTGTCTTCTTTTAAGGTGTTTATGACGGTATCAATAGTTGATTCGTCGATTTCATGCTTGGCTAAGTAGTCGCGAACTTCGCGGCCTGTACGGGCTTTAAAAGAAAGGTGGTAAAGGGCTAAATTCTTAGCATGGGAAAGCTGGGCAAAGGTTTGGATTTCCTTGAGTTCTTTCTGGCTAATTTCCTTGTCTCGTGAGAGCATGAAGCGGACGATGGTGTCTTCTGTAATGTAGAGGGATTCGGCTTGATCCAGCTCTAGAAGGTAGAGACGTTTTTTCTTTTCTAATTTGGTGATTTTCATAGGTTTCCTGTTTCGTTTCGATTTTTTTGGGGGTTATGATCAATCTTTCTCTCTATATAATTCGTATTCTAATTGAGAAATGTCTGTAATTCCTTGTTTTTCTTTTCAATTCTATCATATTCTAAACGAATGAGAAACTACATGGTATAATAGACATATGAATCTAAAAGTTAAACAAAGAATTCCTTTGAAAATCAAGCGAATGGGAATTAATGGAGAAGGGATTGGCTTTTACAAGAAAACCTTGGTCTTTGTGCCTGGGGCTTTAAAGGGCGAAGATGTCTTTTGCCAAATTACTGCGATTCGAAAGAACTTTGCAGAAGCCAAGCTCTTGTCTGTCAACAAGGCTTCCAAGTATCGGGTAACGCCAACCTGTGATATCTATGAGACCTGTGGGGGCTGCCAGATTATGCATCTGAAGTACAGCAAGCAGTTGGAGTTCAAAACGGACTTGTTACAGCAGGCCTTAAAAAAATATGCACCTAAGGGGTATGAAAATTATCTGATCCATCCGACGCTTGGGATGGAAAAACCACAGTATTATCGGGCCAAACTTCAATTTCAGACGCGTAAATTTAAGGGGCAGGTCAAGGCTGGTTTGTACGCCCAAAATTCCCATTATTTGGTGGAATTAAGGGACTGTCTGGTCCAGGATCCGGTCATTCAGGAAATCGCTAACCATGTAGCGGAGTTATTGACCTACTACCAGATTCCCATTTCAGATGATCGGAAGCAATTGGGTGTTCGAACAATCATGGTGCGCCGAGCTCGTAAGACTGGACAGGTCCAAATGATCGTGGTGACGAGTCGGCAGATTAATTTAATAGACTTGGTCGCGGATTTGGTAGAAAAACACCCTGAAATTGTGACGGTGGCAGTCAATCTGAATACCTCCAAATCTAGCGAGATTTATGGAGAGAAGACACAGATTATTTGGGGACAGGAGACCATTCGAGAAGGGGTCTTGGATTATGAATTTTCCTTGTCTCCTCGGGCCTTTTACCAGTTAAATCCTGAGCAGACAGAAGTCCTCTATAGTGAAGCTGTTAAAGCCTTAGATGTATCCCCAGAGGATCATTTGATTGATGCCTACTGTGGGGTTGGGACCATTGGTTTTGCCTTTGCAGACAAGGTCAAGAGTGTCCGGGGGATGGACATTATCCCTGAAGCGATTGAGGATGCCAAGTACAATGCTAAGCAGATGGGATTTGATAACACCCACTATGAAGCTGGGACGGCTGAGGAAATTATTCCTCGTTGGTACAAGGAAGGCTATCGGGCAGATGCAGTCATTGTGGATCCACCACGGACAGGACTGGGGGTTCAATTGATTGACACCTTGTTGCGCTATGCCCCTCAAAAGATGGTCTACGTTTCTTGTAATGTTTCCACCCTGGCGCGGGACCTCGTGGACTTGACCAAGGTATATGATGTCATCTACATCCAGTCAGTGGATATGTTTCCCCATACAGCACGGACAGAGGCTGTGGTGAAATTGGTCAAGAAAGCTTAATCAAATAGGAATCAACAGTGGATATTTGGCAAATCATGTATGAAAAGGCCAATCAGAGGGCCGATGAGCTTTCCCAGGAGGAGCGTTAGATTCCTAGGAGCTTAGATGAGAGAAGAATGTGAGAGTGAAAGATGGATAATAAAATTGATGTATCGATTCCCGTTGCTCAAGTCATTGATCAACATCCGGAAGTATTGGACTTGTTGGTGGAGTTGGGCTTTAAACCCTTAGCCAATCCGATCATGCGAAATACAGTTGGGCGTAAGGTTTCCTTAAAACAAGGATCAAAATTAGAAGGCACTCCTATGGAGAAGATTGTACGAACACTAGAGGCTAATGGCTATGAAGTAGTGGGGCTAGATTAATGAGTGATGAACGAATTCATGTCTTAAGAGACATCTTATTAGACCTTCATCATGGGGCTTCTCCTGAGTCGGTTCAGGAACGGTTTGATGCGACCTTTAGCGGGGTGTCTGCGATTGAGATTTCCCTCATGGAGCATGAACTGATGAATTCCGATACAGGTATCACCTTTGAGGATGTCATGGAGCTATGCGATGTCCACGCCAATCTCTTTAAGAACGCTGTACAAGGGGTCGAAGTGGCAGATACAGACCATCCAGGTCACCCAGTTCAGATTTTTAAACAGGAGAATCTAGCCCTTCGGGCCGCTATGATGCGGGTCCGTCGCTTGCTGGATAATTATGAGACGACGGAGGATCCTGAGATGATCCAGGAGATTCACAAGGGCCTCTTGCGTCAGCTAGGCCTGGTGGGTCAATTTGATCGGCATTACCGTCGCAAAGAAGAATTGATGTTCCCCATTATGGAACGCTATGGGCATGATTCCCCCCCTAAAGTCATGTGGGGAGTGGATGACCAGATTCGAGAACTCTTTGCGAAAGCGATGGACGCGGCCAAGAAACTGCCGGATTCTGGTATTTCTGAAGTCAAAGAGAGCTTTGAAGCCTTTGCACAAGAGTTTGAGGCTATGATCTTCAAGGAAGAATCGATCCTCTTGATGATTTTACTGGAGGCTTTTACTCAGGATGATTGGCTCTCCATCTCGGAAGAAAGTGATGCCTATGGTTATGCTATTATCATTCCGAGTGAGAAATGGGTGCCAAAACGCGTGGACTTCAAGGAAGAAGGAGCAAGAGAGTCAGAAGGTTCAGGTGAGGCCATTCCTTCTTCAGATGGAGATGAGCACCGTCAGGTCATTGAGACTCCTGAGGGACAATTGACCATTACCTTCAAGCCTAAGAAAAAAGAAGAGAGCTTCGACCGCCAGCAACCACAAGCTTTTGGCCATGGATTTTTATCGGTGGAGCAGGCGAATTTGATCTTGAACCATCTACCGATGGAGATCACCTTTGTTAATAAAGATGATATCTTCCAGTATTACAATGATGTAGCGCCTTTTGAGGAGATGATCTTCAAACGGACGCCGTCGCAGGTAGGACGCAATGTTGAGCTGTGTCACCCGCCAAAATATTTGGAGAAGGTCAAAGCCATCATGCAAGGGCTTCGAGAAGGGAAAAAAGACAAGTACGAAATGTGGTTCAAATCCGAATCACGTGGGAAATTTGTCCATGTCACCTATGCGGCAGTGCGTGATGAAGCAGGAGATTTTCAAGGTGTCTTGGAATATGTCCAGGATATCCAACCCTATCGGGAAATCGATAGTGGATTTTATAGAGGATTGGAGTAAGAATGAGCTACGAAAAAGAATTTATGAAAGAATTTGAGGCCTGGATCAAGACCCAGGTCATGATCAATGAGATGGCCCTGACAGAAAGCAAGAAGGTTTATGAAGAGGATCAGGACGAGCGGGCCAAGGAAGCTATGATCCGCTACGAGAGTCGCTTGGATGCCTATCAATTCCTTCAAGGGAAGTTTACTAACTACCACGAGGGGAAAGGATTCCACGATCTTCCAGATGGCTTGTTTGGAGAGAGAACCTATTAAAAGCTCTTTGTGAAGACCTTTTACTGGCTGGATTTGGCTGAGAATAGTGCAATGACTTGATTTTTCGAGGGATTGTGTTACAATAAAAAAGTTGAACAGACATCAACGAATTATCGAAAGTAATATTGGTGATGAAACCTTGTTGCCTTAGGGATTGATTACTGGATACGTAGGAGGAAAAATGGCAAAGAAGAACGTTAACCGTGCGAAACAATACAAACATCAAAATAGACATCTTTTGAAAAAAGCTGTCGCAACTGTAGGAGCAGCTGTTAAAGAAGCACCTAAGAAGGTTGAGAAAGCAGCAAAAGCAGTAGCGAAAGAAGTGAAACAAGCAGCTTCTTCAGTAGAAGAATTCGCTGCAAGCTTGGAAGGTGTAGCACTAGATCGTACGCAAACATTCTATGATGAAGGTATTCGCTCTGTTGCGGACTTCGCAAACTGGACGGAGAAAGAGTTGTTGGCCCTTAAAGGAATCGGCCCAGCAACCATCAAAAAATTGCAAGAACTTGGTGTCAAGTTTAAATAATCGCTTTTGTGATTTCTTGCTATTTCCAGGAAAACTTGATAAAATGAAGCTGTTAGAGGTGTTTTGAGTCCCACATTTTACAGAAAGTGGCGGTGCTGAGAAGTCCACAAATGTGTCAAAACTGGTTGCTAATGGATGAAAATGAAATAATAATGTCTTTTTGTTTTAAAGACGAGAGTTGCGGGCGTTGCCCGAAATTGGGTGGTACCGCGGATAAACACATTCGTCCCTGTCAGATTGATGACAGGGGCGATTTTTTGTAGAAAGCGAGGGAGGAAAATGACAAGAGCAGAGTTGCCAGAACGAATCGAAACGGAGCGTCTAGTCTTACGAGTCCGAACAGTGGCTGATGCAGAGGACATATATGCTTACGCTAGTCTTCCAGAAGTCTCCTACCCAGCAGGTTTTCCACCCGTCAAGACCTTGGAAGATGAGATTTATTACCTAGAGCATATCCTTCCTGAGCGCAATGAAAAGGAAAATATCCCGGCTGGCTATGGAATTGTTGTCAAAGAGACGGATAAAGTCATTGGTTCTGTCGACTTCAATCATCGCCACGAAGACGATGTGCTGGAGATTGGCTATACCTTGCACCCAGACTATTGGGGGCGAGGCTATGTACCCGAAGCGGCACGTACCTTGATTGACCTGGCTTTTAAAGAACTGGGGCTTCACAAGGTAGAATTGTCTTGCTTTGGTTACAATATCCAAAGTCAACGAGTCGCTGAGAAACTTGGTTTTACCCTCGAAGCTCGCATAAGAGACCGCAAAGATGCTCAAGGCAACCGCTGTGATGATTTGAGATATGGCTTGCTGAAGAGTGAGTGGGGATATATAAATAAGGAGAATATATGTCAACAAGTGATTTAATTAGTTTAGCAGGAGTTTTAATTGCTGCCATTGGAGTTTGGGTTACATGGACTGTATCAAAAAAGAATCCTGAAGAGAAAAATTTAAAAGAAATTGTAAAAAAAGATGAGGATATTTTTGATTATCTTGCTAATGAGAATGAAGATGTAAACGATTATTTTACTCGTATTTTTAAACAGTTGGAAAAAGATGACAGATATAGTTTAAATAAATTAAAAGGCTATCCTTGGTTGAGTATAAAGGGAAATGTAAGCTGGAAAAAAACTGAAGTTTTACCTTTAAATATCAACGGCACTATTATCTACATAAGTACAAATAGGAATTTAAAACCTATCGGAGATGATAAAAAAGATAAACTTTCTGCTCAAGAGTTAGTTAATAAAGTTTTATTAGAAGATTTAAAAAAATAGAGAAAGGACACACACATGTCTAAAGAACTTTCACCTAAATACAATCCAGCCGAGGTTGAGGCTGGTCGTTACCAAAAATGGCTGGACGAAGATGTTTTTAAGCCTTCAGGCGATCAAAAAGCTAAGCCTTATTCAATCGTCATTCCACCACCAAACGTAACTGGGAAACTCCACCTCGGTCACGCTTGGGATACGACTTTGCAAGATATCATCATCCGTCAAAAACGCATGCAAGGTTTTGATACGCTTTGGCTTCCAGGGATGGACCACGCGGGGATTGCGACTCAGGCTAAGGTTGAGGAGCGCTTGCGTGGTGAGGGCATTACGCGTTATGACCTCGGTCGTGAAAAATTCCTTGACAAGGTCTGGGAATGGAAAGACGAATATGCCACTACCATCAAGGAACAATGGGGCAAGATGGGTCTCTCTGTGGACTACTCTCGTGAGCGTTTCACTCTTGATGAAGGTTTGTCGAAAGCGGTTCGCAAGGTCTTTGTGGACCTTTACAAGAAAGGCTGGATCTACCGTGGTGAGTTTATCATCAACTGGGACCCAGCAGCTCGCACAGCCCTTTCTGATATTGAGGTGATCCACAAGGACGTCGAAGGTGCCTTCTACCACATGAACTACATGCTGGAAGACGGCTCACGCGCCCTTGAAGTTGCGACAACTCGTCCTGAGACCATGTTTGGGGACGTTGCGGTTGCAGTCAATCCAGAAGACCCACGCTACAAGGACTTGATTGGTCAAAACGTAGTCCTTCCTATTGCTAACAAACTGATCCCGATCGTTGGTGATGAGCACGCAGATCCTGAGTTTGGTACTGGTGTCGTGAAAATCACACCTGCCCACGATCCAAACGACTTCTTGGTTGGTCAACGTCACAACTTGCCACAAGTCAACGTCATGAACGACGACGGAACTATGAACGACTTGGCCTTCGAATTTGCAGGCATGGACCGTTTTGAAGCTCGTAAGGCAGTCGTTGCTAAGTTGGAAGAAATCGGTGCCCTCGTTAAAATCGAAAAACGTGTCCACAGTGTTGGTCACTCAGAGCGTACAGGTGTCGTGGTTGAGCCACGTTTGTCTACGCAATGGTTCGTCAAGATGGACCAATTGGCTAAGAATGCTATTGCCAACCAAGATACAGACGATAAGGTAGAATTCTACCCACCTCGTTTCAACGATACCTTCCTTCAATGGATGGAAAATGTCCACGATTGGGTTATTTCTCGTCAGCTCTGGTGGGGTCACCAAATCCCTGCTTGGTACAATGCTGAGGGTGAAATGTACGTCGGTGAAGAAGCTCCAGAAGGCGACGGATGGACTCAGGACGAAGACGTCTTGGATACTTGGTTCAGTTCTGCCCTTTGGCCATTCTCAACTATGGGCTGGCCTGATGTCGACTCAGCAGACTTCAAACGTTACTTCCCAACTTCAACCTTGGTAACAGGTTACGACATCATCTTCTTCTGGGTGTCTCGTATGATCTTCCAATCCTTGGAATTCACGGGCCGTCAGCCATTCCAAAACGTGCTTATCCACGGTCTCATTCGTGACGAGCAAGGACGCAAGATGTCTAAATCACTCGGTAACGGGATTGACCCAATGGATGTTATCGAGAAATACGGTGCCGATGCCCTTCGTTGGTTCCTTTCAAACGGTTCTGCACCAGGGCAAGACGTGCGCTTCTCTTACGAGAAAATGGATGCTTCATGGAACTTTATTAACAAGATCTGGAACATCTCTCGCTACATCCTCATGAACAATGAAGGCTTGACCCTTGAGCAAGCAACGGCTAATGTGGAAAAAGTGGTTAACAAGGAAGCTGGAAATGTCACAGACCGCTGGATTCTCCACAACCTCAATGAAACTATCGGCAAAGTCACTGAGAACTTTGATAAGTTTGAGTTTGGTGTAGCTGGCCACATCCTCTACAACTTCAT
The DNA here is from genome assembly GCF_015552665.1 of Streptococcus sp. 1001283B150225_161107_H12. Lineage (NCBI taxonomy): Bacteria > Bacillati > Bacillota > Bacilli > Lactobacillales > Streptococcaceae > Streptococcus > Streptococcus sp. 1001283B150225_161107_H12. Next base: position 10,043 of record NZ_JADNFC010000005.1, read on the forward strand.
CTGGGATGAGTTTGCGGACTGGTATGTTGAGTTGACCAAGGAAGTTCTTTATAGCGACAACGAAGAAGAGAAAGTTATCACACGTTCTGTTCTCCTTTACACTTTGGACAAGATCCTTCGTCTCCTTCACCCAATCATGCCATTCGTGACAGAGGAAATCTTTGGACAAATCTCAGAAGGTTCTATCGTTACAGCAACATACCCAACTGTCAACCCAGCCTTTGAAGACCTTGCAGCTCACACTGGTGTGGAAAGCCTCAAAGACTTGATCCGTGCCGTTCGGAATGCGCGTGCGGAAGTAAACGTAGCACCAAGCAAGCCAATCACGATTCTTGTTAAGACTAGCGATAGCGACTTGGAAGCCTTCTTTAACAGCAATGTCAACTACATCAAACGCTTCACAAATCCAGAACACTTGGAAATCGCATCAAACATCCCTGCACCTGAACTCGCAATGTCAAGCGTCATCACAGGAGCAGAAATCTACCTGCCACTGGCAGACCTCCTCAATGTCGAAGAAGAACTGGCTCGTCTCGACAAGGAACTAGCTAAATGGCAAAAAGAACTGGATATGGTCGGTAAGAAGCTCTCTAACGAACGCTTCGTAGCCAATGCCAAACCAGAAGTCGTCCAAAAAGAACGCGACAAACAAGCCGACTACCAAGCTAAATACGACGCGACAATAGCGCGTATTGATGAGATGAAGAAACTCGTGAAATAAACATAGAAACACGGCGGAATGCCGTGTTTTGATAAATGGAGATACAATGTTAAAAAAAGTTACTATAAAAAATCTATTTGATAAAGAAGATATTAATATTGATTTTTCTAAGAGATCAGTAATAATTACCGGAGACAATGGTAATGGTAAAACTACGATTTTAAATATAATCTATAATGTATTAGTCGGTAATTATCCTACACTAATCAAAATGAAGTTTGATAAGATTAATATTAAATTTCAATCTGAATTTGAATTTATGAATGAAATTAATATTGAACTCAAAAAAAACGATATCTTAAAACAATTAATCATCAGATATAAGATTAAAAATAAAAATTTAAAAATTGAAATTTCTTCAAATTTATACAATAACATTATTGTAAACAGTATTAAACGTAGCAATAAAATATTATACCAAGAAGATAGAAATGATAATTTATTTTATTTTTTAGAAGATAAAAGTACTATAATAGAGTTATTGGCAGCGATTAATGAAAATGAATTTAAGCCTAATATTACAGAAATCAATAAATCTTTACTATACTTCCCAACATATAGACGTATAGATTTGGATATTGAGTCATATTTCTCAAATTTATATGATACTTCAATGATGAAATATTTCAAGAGGGATGGACTTCGTAAGTTCACATCATTTGGAGACATAGATAGAAGGGTAATTGGTATCTCAAATACAGATATTGAAGATATACTTAGAGAATATTCAAGGACATTAAATGAAATTTCATCAAATAATCTTGATATTCTTTTAAGAGATTTCGCTAAAAATAGCATACTAGGTATGAAAGAGGATGCTCTTAAATTCAAATCACCTGAACTCTTGATGCAAACAAAAATTTTGGAACAGTTAACAAGTATTAATGATAGTTTAAATTTAGAAATTTCTAATAAACAACTAGTAGAAATATCAGAACAATTTGAAGAAAAATTGAAATTCTTTAATAAGATTAAAAAAAATAAACCTAAAGACCATGAAGAAATGGACAAGGTTTTAGATCTTTTTATGTCATTACCAATGATGCAAGTGTTTCAAAAATTACAAGAATCTTACCTATCATTTAATGAAACAATGGCTTCAGAGTTAGAAAATTATAAATATATTCAAGAGAATCTATTGGATTTTTCCGGGAATAAATTAAAGTTGAATAAAACAGAATTAAATGAATTTTATTTTTTTAAAGAAGGAGCAGGCATCGATAAGTTTAATGATTTTTCTACTGGTGAAAAACAATTAATAACTTTTTTAGTATATTCAGCGATTGAACTTCCAAAGAATACCCCTTCTTTGATTATAATTGATGAACCTGAATTGTCACTTCATGTTAAATGGCAAAATAAACTCTTAAAAAATCTTTTAAAGAAAAGTAACATTAAAATTTTATCAGCGACTCACTCTCCGTACATACTTAATAAACTAGAAGTAGATTCTTTGATTGTTAGAAAGCAGGAAGCAAATGAGTGTTGATACAATCAAAATCGGTAGTGCTATCCCTGAAATTATAGAAATTGATGATATTGCAGAAGACTTTTTTGATTTCCCAAAGCCAGAGAAGGTATTGATTGTTGAGGGGATTACAGATAAAGAGGTTCTTGATAATTATTTGTATTTAAAACGTATAAAAGTAGATTTTTCTATACGTTCAGCAAACATGATAGAGGGTAATAGTTATTCAGGAAAAGATTGGGCACTGCAATATTATGACAGGAATAAAAGTAACCAAGAAATTAAAGTTCTTTTAGACAGAGATTACGATTATATTTGCTCTTCACAGAGAGAAGATGAAGGAATATTTTATTATGATTATTATGAGCTAGAAAATTATTTTTTTGAAGATAAAATTTTGAAATCTATATTGATATCTAATGGTATCTCCATAGATGAGATTGAAAAAATAATGTCTTTCCTTAATGATAAAGACACAATCTCTTTACATTCTCTGCTAGAGTGTTCGAAGCTACGTATTTTTAGAAAATTACATAAAGATAAAGCTACAACTTTTCAACTAAATGATAGTGAAATAAAACAGTTTGCAGATTTTATTAAAAATATTGATATAAGATCTTGTTTTCCAGGAAGAGATCCCAATTTAATCGGTGAGAACTTTACAGACCGTTTAGATTGTTATTTAAATAATAATCTAAACTCCATTAATTCTACTTTATATAATCAAATACAAGATTTCTTTAATTCTAATGCTACTGATATTTCATACCCAAAAACTTTGATTGAGTATTTTAGATATTTCTTTAAAGGAAAAGATTCAATAAAATTTATTTCAGACTTTCTGTTAAATGAAAATCTAATTCAATCTAATTTAAATAATGTATCATCTAAGAATGTGTTGAGAATATATATTTTTCAATCAGATTTATATAAAAGTAAAATTAAAGAAGTGATAAGAATGTTTTCCACGTAGTTTTTAATATCATACTTAAGATAATTTTTAGAAAGCAGGTTACTACATGACAAATTCTGTAAGTTCGAACCAATCTGAGAAGTACAATATTGCAGCTTTCTTCTCAGGTGTTGGGGGAATTGAGTTGGGATTTGAACAAACCAACGAGTTCAGAGTGGTGTATGCCAATGAATTTGATAAGTATGCGCGTCAGACTTATCGTTTAAATTATCCAAATACGCATTTGGATAGTCGTGATATTCATGCGGTACAGCCGGAAGACATTCCAGCTGAGCGCGTGGATGTAATTATGGGAGGATTCCCTTGCCAAGCCTTTAGTATTGCGGGTTACCGCAAGGGCTTTGATGATGATCGTGGCGATCTTTTCTTTGAGTTGCTTCGTATGATTGAAGGGCGTAAACCTCGTGCCATCTTCATCGAAAACGTCAAAAACATGGTCGGTCATGACCATGGCAATACCTTCAAGGTTATTCGTGAGGCTTTGACTGAGAACAACTACTTCATCAAGTGGAAGGTACTCAATGGGAAAGACTATGGAAATATCCCACAAAACCGTGAGCGGATCTACATCGTTGGTTTTGATACAAAAGAAGCCTATGACTTGTTTGAATTCCCAGAGGAAATCAAGCTGACAACGACTTTGAGTGATGTTATTGATTTTGGTGCCAAGCCTGATGAGGCCTACTATTATCGAGAAGGCAAGCAAAATTTCTACGACCAGTTGAAATTTGAAGTGACCAGTCAAGATACAGTTTACCAATGGCGTCGTCAGTATGTCCGTGAAAACAAAAATGGCGTTGTTCCTACTTTAACAGCTAATATGGGAACAGGCGGGCACAATGTCCCTCTGATCCTGACAGATAGTGGGGAGATTCGTAAGTTAACACCAAAGGAAACCTTCAATGTACAAGGTTATCCAAAGACCTTTAAGTTGCCTGAGGGTGTTTCCAATGGTCAACTCTACAAACAAGCTGGAAACAGTGTGGTTGTTCCTGTGATTAAACGCATTGCAGAGCGGATTGCTTTTGCCCTTAATGAGAGCAATGGGCCGTCTCAACTGGATCGTTCAGGAAAATTTGCGATTATCTATACCAAGATGAATGGTCAGTTTGAAGGCCAGTCTTATGTGAAAGATTTTGTCTCCACTTATGAGGAGGCAGAGAAGAAGATTGCCTCCTATGAGGATGGTCTTGCCATTTTATCAGATGAAGATTATTTCAGATTGGTAAAAAAACGTGGAAATTTTGAATTTTACAGCATTATTTAACGAATTATATAAGTAAGGGGACTAGTGAAAATCTAGTCTTCTTTTGATATACTTAAATAAGAAGTGAGGATTGAATGATGTGGGAACACCTAAAACAAGAACAAAAGGAAAAATACAAGACTCTCATTACCAATTTTGCTAGTCTGAGTGAGGCTTTCTCTCAAAAAGCAGAAGGCGATGATTCTGATGATCGAGAAAGCTATGTTGCTCCGATTGTCAATTCAAAATTCCAAGAGACTGTTTTTCAGAAGGCTTTTCATGCAGTTGGGGAGGATATTGCCAACACCTCTTATGATGCTTCAGTTGTCGTTGATGAACAACATAAGTATTTGGTTGGGATTAAATCCTTTGGTTTGGACTCAGGGGATCAAAAAATTGCTCAGTTCAAGAAAGATTCACAGTCTTGGAATGAGCTGTTGAGTGAAATTCGATTTCAGGCTGATATTTCACCGGACAAGGAAACAGCTGATAAAGAAAATCGTGCTCGCTATGAAAAACTGGCTAGGGAGATTGCGTCTTTACGAAATCAACGGATTGAATCCTCAAAAGCTCTCATTAAGGGATTTCATTCTGATTCTAGTCACGTAGAAGCCGTCTATCATGTTTTGATGCCGACCTCGAAAGGGCATAAGCCTCAGATCCATGTGGGAGAGACAACTTATCTGCCTGTTGATCTAGATAATCTCAAAATTCTAGGCTCGACAACCAAGAACAATCCGACAAATTTCCGTTTTACAGATGGCCAGCATGATTACAAATACACGGCTGCAGATAGTCAGCTCCATATGACCTTTAGGAATAAGGAGATTGTAGTTGACACCTGGGATGTAAATTATGTCGAAGATCCCTTTTATCTTTTTGAACACCTTCATTTGTTGACTTCGGAAAAAAGTGATTCGGAGATTCTTGAGACGGTGTCGTGGATGATTACAGACAAACATGGAAATGTAGAAGAAAATTCGGGCTTTAATGCCTTTAATGGTGGATCAAAGTTGGCCAAAAAGGATCGCTTGCCACGGATTTTAAAGATTCAGGATAAATTTAAAGATAGTCTGGCTCCAGAAGAACTAGCTTTTGTGACCTTCTCTTTGGAAGAAATCCTCTTGAAAAAATGGTCTACCAAGGAAGAAAAAGCTCAGATGAAGTCCATTCGTGAGGACTTGATTCGCTTTGTACACCAGACAGGGAACGAAAAACTCATTAAAGAAATTGAGCAACTGGTGTATCGTCCGGTCAGTGAAGTGTATATCCCTCTTCCAGACTCCAAACATTTTCATGAGGAGCGTCCAGACTTTTTTGGTGAAGGGATCGGTAGGTTTGAGCCAGGTACTAGTAAACTTGCGCTCCCAAAAGAGGAACGGACATTTAAGCTACGATTTTTATCATCAGGTGATGTGATTACTGCCTATATCAACCAAGAAGCTGGGAAGGCCATTCAATCAACTGATAAGCAAGAAATCCTTGGGAATTGGATTCTTCGTGGTGTCTTTCAGTTAAAAGACAGAGAGATCTTGACGGGTAAGAAATTATCTCAGCTAGAAATCAATGGTATCCGTCTTTCTAAATTCAAAAACGGCGAAATTGGTATTGACTTCATCTGGATCGATGTGGACAATCCTCCTGCAGGCGCGATTGGTTGGGTTGCGAAAGCTTCTTCATCTACATGATAAAAGAACCTCCTAGTTTATCTAGGAGGTTGCTTTGTATTTTGTGGTGGGACTGTGCCCTAGGTAGGTATAAATCCGTGTTAGTGGGGATTGGGGATGGGTGGAGACGCGAAAGTGAAAGTAGTGGTCACGATGGTCGCGACTCTGGGTGTGGTGGAGTCTGAAATAGTTGCGCTGGCCTGTGGACATGGATCGGAGCAGGTCATCTTCTAAAAAGACCAAGGGGGTCGCAGTCGTTGCCAGGCGGTAAAAATCATGCTCGAACTGCTGGTAATTATCTGAAAAATAATCAAATTGGAGTTCGTGTTTATTCAGAGCGGGTTTCATAGCTAGAATCTCCTGGTTCAATAGAAAAAATAGTCGAAATAAGGAGAGAGTGATAGTGCTGGCCATTTTTAATGAGGACTTCAGAGGAGCTTAAGGTATAGACCTTGCCATAGTAGACGGCGATTTGATTATCCTGGAGGGTAGACAGGGAGAGGGGAGTCTTTTGTTGATAAGCCTGCTCGAGGAGACGACGGATTTCTTGGTTTGAGAGGAGGCGAAGCTCTTCGAGAGAGAGGTGGTTTGTTTGTAAGGCCGTCGAATGCTCAGATAGGAAGAAGCCAGCCCACTTGGCCATGCCCCGGTCTTGGAAGTCGCGTGCCGACTGATAGGGGAGATAAGAACGATCAATCATGCTAAGCCATCTAAACCTCCTGCAGAGTGGCCTCCGGTCAGTTTGCTTCGAGCCAGAGCGCGCGAATTTTCTAATAGGGCAGATCCCTTTTGTAGAGAAGCAAATCCAAATCGGTCACGGATGTTGTCAATGGTCTCTTGGAGGGCTTCTTCTCTTTGGGTTTGTCCAGGGTCATCAAATAGGGAAATCAGCTGGAAACTCTCCTCTACGAGCTTTCCATAAAAGACTCCGATCTGCCGGATGGCTCCTCCCTGGTAGTGGGAACGGAAGAGCTGGATGACTTCCTTGGCTAATTGAGCGGTAGAGTTGGTCGGTTCAATCTTTCGCTGGCAGTGGATGGAGGGGAGCTGTTCCTGTTTGGAGTAGCTGGCGTGGATGGAGACCAACTGGGTCTTTTTCTTTTCCCGACGCAAGCGGATAGCGACCTGCTCAGCCATCTCCCGAAAGACCAATTCAATATCGCTTTGGCGGTGGTAGTCACAAGGAAGGATTTGCGAATTTCCTAGACCGTGAGACTTTGGACGATAGGGGCGATGGACATTGCTTTCATCGATCCCATGGGCATGAAACCAGAGCTGGACGCCCATGACTCCAAATTCTTTTTTGAGCTGGTCTGGATTGGCCTGGGCCAGTTCATAGATGGAGTGAATGCCTAGTTTGTTCAGGTGCTTTTCTGTTCGATGGCCAATTCCCCAGAAATCGGTCAGTTTTTTTATCTGCCAGACTCGACTGGGGACGTCTTCGTAAGACCAGTTGGCCCGCATGGTTTTCTGGTGCTTGGCTTCGTTGTCCAGGGCCAGTTTGGCCAGTAGGGGATTGGCATTGCTCATCCCGACAGTAGCGTAGATCCCAGTTTGCTGCCAAATACGCTTTTGGATCCGAGCAGAAAGAAGATCCAGCTTGGAGCGTCGGTCTAGCTGAGGATCAGGGATAAAGTAGTTGAGAGAGCTGGTCAAATCGATAAAACCCTCGTCGATGGAATAGGGGTAGATGTCATCTGGAGCAGCAAATTCTTGAAAGACTTGTTGGATCTCCATGTTGACCTGGATATAGGCATTCATGCGAGGGGGAACGATAAAGGTGCGCTTGGCCCAACTTTCGATATAGTGGACAAAGGGTGGATCCGTCGGCAGGCCTTGCTTACGGGCCAGGTAGTAATTGAATTTCCTCGTCTTGAGATCAAAGGGCAGATCATAGCTTCGTCCGACATTTTTCTTCCCAAAGACCTGCTTGAAAACGGGGGAACTGGCTAAGATGAGGCCAGCAGAATTGTCGCTCCGACTCATGACACAAAGAGAAGTAGTCAAGGGATTGAGGCCGAGGCGGACGCATTCACAACTGGCATAGAAACTTTTCATATCCACAAAAGCAATATCAGACCTAGGCTCACGTGAATAATCAAAGAGCATGTCTAGACCTCCAGAGGGAGGAAGTGGCCGACCACGATACCGACGATTTTGGGTTCATCTTCATAAGGAGCAAAGAGGTCATCATAGGCTGGGTTGATGGACTCTAGGCGGAGGCCATCGTCTTCTCGATAGACTTTTTTGATATAGGTCTTCCCATTCCACATGAGGGCGTAGACTGCTCCATCATAGTCAAATCCGGTCTGTTTCATCAAGGCGACGGAACCGTTTGGATAGCTTGGTTCCATAGAATCTCCAGACACCCAAGAGGCAAAGTCGTGTTGGATTTCTTGGTCGAAATAGACGGTCTCGTAGTCAGTCTCATTGTCATAAAAGGTATGACCATGTCCAGCTGCCAAGTCGATAGAGAGGACGCGGTAAGGGATCAAAGACACCACCTTTTCTTGCTCTGCTAAGAGTTGGCTAGCCAAGAGATCGACCTTCTTCTGATGGGGCGGAGTTAGTAAAGGGTAGGTGAAAAGCGCTGAGCTCTTGTCGACAAAGTAGTCCTCTTTAACGGAGAGGCGCTTGGCCAACCTCCTGAGATTTTTATCGTGTGGCTCTGCTAAGCCATTCTCCCAACTAGAGTAGGTCTTGCGACTAATCTCTAAGGATTCGTAGACCTGAGCTTGGGTCAGGCCCAGCTCAAGTCGCCGGTCTTTTAATTTTTTTGCATCAAACATCTGCATTCTCCTATGTAACGTTTTAAAAGTTACATATAGTATAACAAAAATAAATTCGGACTTCAAGAGAAAAGTGAGAGGATTTTTCTTTAGCAGCGAAAGGGATTTAACTTAAGCGGATCTCAGATGGGAGAGGTAGGTGTTTTTGTATCTTTTATCCAAATTTTGATATAATAATCTCTATGAAGATTGTATCAGGTACCTATGGAGGGCGTCCTCTTAAGACGCTCGAAGGAAAGACAACGAGGCCTACTTCAGATAAGGTGAGAGGGGCCATGTTTAATATGATTGGTCCTTATTTTGATGGGGGGCGGGTCTTGGATTTATATGCTGGGTCAGGCGGTCTGTCTATCGAGGCGGTGTCTCGGGGGATGGAGCAGGCTGTCTTGGTTGAGAAAGACCGCAGAGCCCAAGCAATTATTGCCAGCAATATCCAAATGACCAAGGAAAGCCACAAGTTTCAATTGCTGAAGATGGAGGCTCACCAAGCTCTCGGCCAATTGCAGGGGGCCTTTGACCTTGTCTTCTTAGATCCTCCCTATGCCAAGGAGCAGATCGTAGCCGATATTGAGGCTCTGGCTGAACGAGACTTGCTGGGAGAAGAGGTCATGGTCGTCTGTGAGACAGACAAGGCAGTGGACTTGCCTGAGGAGATTGCTTGTCTAGGAATCTGGAAAGAAAAAATCTACGGAATTAGTAAGGTAACGGTTTATGTCAGATAAAATCGGGTTATTTACAGGTTCATTTGACCCAATGACCTTGGGACACTTGGATTTGATAGAGCGAGCTAGTCGCTTGTTTGATCACTTGTATGTCGGCATCTTCTTTAATCATGAGAAGATGGGCTATTTTACCATTGAGCAAAGGGAAACCATGGTGACAGAAGCAGTGGCTCATTTGCCCAATGTAAGAGTCATCACCGCAGAGGCAGAGTTGGCAGTAGAGGTTGCTAGACGGTATGGCGTGACGAGTTTGGTCCGAGGGTTGCGCAATAGCCAGGACTTCCTCTATGAAAGCAATATGGACTACTTCAATCACCAGCTGGCTCCAGAGCTTGAGACCATCTATCTCTGTGCCCAGCCCCAGTACCAGGCCTTGAGCTCGACGAGAATCCGCGAGTTGCTAACCTTCCAGCAGGATGTCAGTGCCTATGTCCCAGAGAGTGTTATAAAGGAGATGAAATAAAACGAATGAATGAATTTGAGAAACAAAGGGCTCAGCTACCAGAAAGCCCATTTGAACCTGTACGAAAAAAAGATAGTGTGTGGCGAACCTATCGTTGGCCCCTTATTGGGACCTTGCTTCTGATTTTGGCCTTGCTAGCTTTCTTTGTTCCCCTACCCTACTATCTGGAAATGCCTGGGAGTTCAGAAGATATTCGCCAAGTGATGCGCGTCAACCAGAAAAATGATGAAGCATCCGGTTCGTATGATTTTGTCACTGTTGCCGTCAAGCAAGCGACCTTCTCGGATATAGTCTATGCCTGGATGACTCCTTTTACAGATATCCACTCTGAACAAGAAATGACTGGTGGCAGTTCCAGTGAGGAATTTTTCCGGATCAATCAATTTTATATGGAGACCTCTCAAAATACTGCCAAATACCAAGGATTGAAAACGGCTGGAAAAGAGACAGAGATGGAATTCTTAGGTGTTTATGTCATGCAAGTAGCAGAAGACTCTACCTTCAAAGGCGTTCTAAATATTGCGGACACGGTTACGGCCGTGAATGACAAAACCTTCAAGAGCTCAAAAGAGCTCATCGAGTATGTTGGTTCCCAAAAAATTGGGGACAAGGTCTCAGTGACCTACACAGAAGATGGTCAGACCAAGACAGCTGAAGGAAAGATTATTAAGTTGGTCAATGGCAAGAATGGGATTGGGATTAGCTTGATTGACCGGACAGAAGTGAAGAGTGACGTGCCGATTGAGTTTGCGACAGCTGGCATCGGTGGTCCAAGTGCCGGGATGATGTTTAGTTTGTCCATCTATACCCAAGTAGCGGATCCAGACCTTCGTCAGGGACGCCATATCGCAGGGACAGGGACCATTAACCATGATGGGACTGTCGGAGATATCGGTGGAGTGGATAAAAAAGTCGTAGCAGCAGATCGCGCTGGTGCTGAAATCTTCTTTGCCCCTGATAATCCGGTGACAGAGGAAGTTAAAAAGAACAATCCGAATGCTAAGAGCAACTACGACGAAGCGGTAGAAACAGCTAAGAAAATTAAGACCAAGATGAAAATTGTTCCTGTCAAAACCTTGCAGGATGCCATCGACTATTTGAAAAAGAATTAAAGTAGCTTGCTCGACATAGTTTGTACTTGAAAGTATGAGCTGATGTTGGTAGATCGGAATATTCATCTTCCAATCAAATTCAAGTTTTTGCATATCAATCTCTCTATTTTTAGAGAGATTTTTTCTTTATACTAGTGTCAGAAAGAAAGGGAGGTAGTGAAATGATTCAAACCAGTTTGTTTTCCATTTCAGTATTCTTAGCGGGAGTTCTATCCTTTTTCTCCCCGTGTATTTTGCCACTGATGCCAGTCTATGTAGGGATCTTATTAGATTCTGAGCATGAAAAAACGGTGCGTATTTTTGGAAGAGATATTTCTTGGTATGGTTTGGTCAAGACCCTCTGTTTTATTGCTGGTCTATCAACCGTATTTCTCATCCTAGGTTATGGTGCAGGGGCCCTTGGTCAGGTACTCTATGCTCCCTGGTTCCGTTACCTATTAGGAGGGATTGTCATCTTATTGGGAATCCATCAGATGGGCCTCATCAATCTGAGACAACTCCAAAAACAAAAGAGTATCCAACTGAAGAAGGACGAAAAACGCAATGAATTCTTCAATGCTTTTCTGATAGGGGTAACCTTTAGTTTTGGGTGGACCCCTTGTGTCGGACCAGTTTTGAGCTCTGTTTTAGCCATTGCCGCTTCTGGAGGAGATGGGGCTTTACAAGGCGCTCTCCTTATGTTGCTCTATACATTAGGCTTGGCGCTACCCTTCTTAGTCTTGGCTCTAGCTTCTAGCTGGGTTTTACAACATTTTGCTAAACTCAAGCCCCATATGGGAACCTTGAAAAAAATTGGTGGTGCCCTCATCATCTTGATGGGCATCTTGCTGATGCTAGGAAATCTTAATAGCCTCGCATCCCTGTTTCACTAATCTTGAATGATTAAAGGAGAAAAATCATGAAAAAAATTCTTGCACTTTCTATTGCTACACTTAGCATCGTCACTTTAGCAGCTTGTTCTGGACAGAAATCAGATTCAGATATGAAAAAAACGGACGATAGTAGTATGATGAAGAAGGACGATATAAAGAAGGATGACATGAAGGATTCATCCATGTCCGATGATAAAATGAAAAAAGAAGACATGAAAGATTCATCTATGATGTCTGACAGCAGTTCTGAAATGAAGGACGATATGAAAAAAGATGAGATGAAATCCAGCGATTCAGAAATGAAAGATGAAAAGAGTGGATCATCTGACATGAAATCAGACCAATAAAGGACAGTAGGGAGAGGAGGTTGTCTGCTTGGGCGACTTTCTCTCTATTTATTAAAGAGGAGGAAGACATGAAAAAATTAGCTTTAGTAGCTGCAGGATTCTTGTGTACTGGACTTTTGGGGGCTTGCTCTAACCAAGGAATGGAATCATCCAACAAAAGTGAGACTAAGCAGACATCCACAATGGGACCTTCAGAGCAAGCTGGAAAGAAGGTTCAAGAGTTTAACCTGCAAGGAGTAGACGGTAAGACCTACCGCTTATCCGATTACAAGGGAAAGAAAGTTTACCTAAAATTTTGGGCTTCCTGGTGCTCAATCTGTCTTTCAACATTAGGCGACACAAATGATTTAGCAAAGGCAGAGGAGGGTAAGGATTATGTGGTCTTATCCGTTGTAGCTCCAACCTTTAATGGTGAAAAATCGGAAGCAGATTTCAAAAACTGGTACCAGTCTTTGGATTACAAGGATTTCCCAGTCTTGATGGACAGTAAGGGCGACTTGCTCAAAGAGTATGGGATTCGATCTTATCCATCTGCTCTCTTTATTGCGAGCGATGGAACTCTCGCTAAGACCCATATCGGTTATATGAGCAAGGAAGATATTGTCCAGACTCTAAAGGAAATGAAGTAAGGAGGACATAAAATGGAAACAAAATGGAAACTCATTTCCGTTCTTTTAGTGGGCCTGCTTTGTTTTGGACTCTTTTTCCTTATCAAAGGATCCATGGCCTTGGATACATCAGATGCGACGACTGAGCAGATTAAAAAAGCGTCCATGAGTCAGACACCAGTAGCAAACAAAAAGAAGGAAGAAAAAGTCAATCCAGAAGACCAACGAGAAATCTATCTAGCTGGTGGTTGCTTCTGGGGCGTGGAAGAGTATTTTTCCCGTGTTCCGGGTGTCATTGATGCCGAATCAGGTTATGCCAATGGAAAAGGGGATACCACCAAGTATGAATTAGTCCCTCAAACAGGCCATGCTGAAACAGTTCATATCACTTACAATGTCAAGCAGGTATCTCTGAAAGAATTGCTCCTGCATTATTTCCGGATTATCGACCCAACGTCGAAGAATCGTCAAGGAAATGATCAAGGAACTCAATACCGAACAGGTGTCTATTATGTCTCTCAAGAAGACCTTCCAACTATTAACCAAGTCTTTGAAGAGGTAGCAAAAAAATACGACAAACCGTTAGCGGTGGAAAAAGAGCCACTGACTAATTTCATCAAGGCTGAGGACTACCACCAGGATTATCTAAAGAAACATCCGAATGGGTACTGCCATATCGATGTCAATCAGGCTTCTTATCCTGTTATTGATGCTAGTCGCTACTCTAAGCCAAGCGATGAGGAAATCAAAAAGAAGTTATCTCCTGAAGAGTATGCGGTGACACAAAAAAATGATACCGAACGGGCCTTCTCCAATCGTTACTGGGATCAGTTTGATGCCGGTATTTATGTAGATGTCGTGACCGGTGAGCCGCTCTTTTCCTCTAAGGATAAATTTGATTCTGGTTGTGGTTGGCCAAGTTTCAGTCGTCCTATTAGTCCTGATGTGGCAATCTATAAGGAGGATAAGAGTTTCAATATGACTCGGACAGAAGTTCGGAGCCGTGTGGGAAATTCTCATCTGGGCCATGTTTTTACCGACGGTCCCAAGGAAAAAGGCGGCCTTCGCTATTGCATCAATAGCTTGTCAATCAAATTCATCCCTAAAGCAGAGATGGTGGAAAAGGGCTACGGTTATTTATTAGACTATGTCTGAGACATTTGGAACTACAATTTGCTATAATAAGCCTAGCAAAAACAAGTAGGTGAAAGACATGTATGCGATCATGATTGTGGAAGATGAAGAGCTTATCCGGCAGGGACTGACTTCCTTAGTGGATTATGAACAGTTTGGAATGACCGTCATCAACCAGGCAGAAAATGGCCGTGAGGCCTGGGAGAAGTTTCAAGATCAACCAGCTGATATCCTTCTAACCGATATCAATATGCCACAAATGAATGGCTTGGATCTGGCCCATCTCGTCAAAGAGCAGTCTCCGTCTTGTCATATCATTTTTTTGACAGGTTATGATGACTTTGAGTTTGCGAGGAAAGCCATCAAGTTAGGTGCAGATGATTATTTGCTGAAGCCTTTTTCAAAAGATGATATCGAAGAGATGTTAGCCAAGGTGAAAGGAAAACTCGATCAAGAGCGAAAAAAGGCGCAAGTCGAAGATTTGGTCAGTCATGGTTATTCGACAGACTTAGAAGAAGCTATTCATACTCGTTTAGCAGATTCCCAGCTAACCCTGAAGGATTTGGCCTATCAACTTGGTTTCAGTCCCTCTTATCTAAGTGTATTGATCAAGAAAAAATTGGGACTTCCCTTTCAAGAATACCTCATCCAAGAGCGCATGAAGAAGGCTCGCCTCTTACTTCTCACGACAGATTTAAAGATTTATGAGATCGCCGATCAGGTTGGTTTTGAAGATATGAACTATTTTTCTCAACGCTTTAAGCAGGTTGTTGGGGTGACGCCAAGGCAGTACAAAAAAGGAGAGCATGAATGAAACGATATCCCTTGCTGATTCAGCTGGTCCTCTACTTTTTTCTCTTCATTCTCCTCCTTTTTGGTCTTATTGGTAGCCTTTACTATCAAACGAGTTCAGGGACGATCCGCCAGCAAACAGAGCGGACAACAAGAAATAGTATCGATCAAAGTAGTCAGTTTATTACGTCCTATCTAAAAAAATTAAAGCAGACCACAACGGTGCTTAGCAAGGAACAGGCTGTTCGCCAATTTGCCCAAGATAGGAGTGCAGATCAAGAAACGGTTCAGCACTTGATGCGAACGATGATTGAAACGGATCCGGACCTGGTCTCAGCAGTCCTGGTGACTAAGGACGGACGTCTGGTAGCGACAGATACCAAAATCAGCATGCAGACTTCTTCAGATATGATGAATGAAAGTTGGTATCAAGAGGCGATTAAGGAAAGAGCCATGCCGGTCTTGACGCCAGCTCGAAAGGAATCCTTGACCTCGGAAAAAGAAAAATGGGTGGTTTCTATTACCCAAGAAGTGGTCGATCAGACTGGTCAAAATCTCGGAGTAGTACGCTTGGATATTGGCTACGATAGCCTTCAGGCTTACTTGGATCACCTTCAACTAGGGAAGCAAGGCTTTAGTTTTATCATTAATCAAAAGCATGAGTTTGTCTACCATCCTAAAAAGGCGGTCTATTCCTCTAGCCAAGAAATGCAGGCCATGCAGCCCTATATTGCTGTGAAGGATGGCTATGCAAAAGGAGGGCAGAATTTTATCTATCAGGTTCCGATTCCAAATAGTGATTGGACCTTGATTGGAGTGGCTTCGCTTGAAGGGCTTCAGATGCTTCAGTCGCAGCTCCTGTACTCTTTCATTGGCCTAGGATTGCTAGCTTTGATTATGTGTTTAATAGGGATTGGCTTTGTTCTGCGTTTGTGGATCAAACCCTTACGAGACCTTCAGACTATCATTTTGAGGATTGGAGCAGGAGATGCTCACGTGAGAGCTGCAGCCAAAGGATCTCCAGAATTGGTGGACCTTGCTCAAGCTTTTAATGCCATGTTGGACCAAATCGATAACCTCATGCAACAGGTCAAGGAAGAGGAGCAGAACGCACGGCGTTACGAGTTGCGGGCACTTTCGGCTCAGATTAATCCGCATTTCCTCTATAATACCTTGGATACGATTGTCTGGATGGCGGAGTTTAATGATAGTCGGCGCGTGGTCGACATCACCAAGTCTCTGGCTCAATATTTTCGACTGGCTCTCAACCAAGGCCAGGAACAAATCCTACTGAGAGATGAAATTGACCATGTCCGCCAGTATCTTTTCATTCAAAAGCAACGTTATGGTGAAAAGCTCAACTATGAAATTCTAGAAGATGAACGGTTAAGCGACTATCAGCTCCCCAAATTAGTGCTTCAACCCTTAGTGGAAAATGCGATTTACCATGGCATTAAAGAGATCGATCGGCCAGGTCTCATTCGAGTGACGACTGAAGTCAGTGGAGACTCTGCCTGCGTATCGATTTTTGACAATGGACGAGGATTTGACCGATCAGAGTCAACAGACCAAACCCTTCTTCGTTTAGGAGGTGTTGGCTTGAAAAATGTGGACCAACGATTGCATCTTCAATTTGGCGAAGCCTATCATATGGAGATTGATTCTAAGGCCAATAGCTATACAAAAATCACTCTTTATTTGCCCCTTTCATCATCTGATGAACATGTATAGAGACAAAGATTGCCTTCTTTGTTTTAGATTGAAGACGAAGTCATCTAAAAAACTTTCCGCCGTGAGAAAAGTGCCTGAAACGCAATTGTTTCAGGCACACGGAATTATTGAGAGTAAAACAGTTTGGGGAACTGTTTTAGCCTAAGCCCAGAAATTAAAGAGCGAAGAGGCTCAATAATTAGTCATGGAACTTCTACGAAGTTCGCTGACGTCCGTACTCACCTAAGGAAAGTTTTTCAGAAGACTTTATTTTCCATCTGAGCAGGCTTTGAAAAAGCCTGCTTTTTATAATGTGACAGCAAGAAAAGGTAAATTAAATCGTCAGACTTTTTACAGATTTTCTCTTTTCCGTTGAAATTCTATCTAAAGATAGGGATTTATGATAAAATAAAGTGTTACAACTAAAGGTATGAATAAAGGAAGGCTATGCGCAAAGAAATATCCCCTGAATTATTTAATTACAATAAATATCCCGGACCGGAATTTCGTCTGGTTGGCAGTCAAGTGCTAGCAGAACAATTGACATTTGAGCTGGTTGAGAATCAAAATGATGCCTTTGATGCGACGGTCTTTGGCCAGCGTTTTTCAGAGGTTTTGACCAAATTTGATTACATTGTCGGTGATTGGAGCAATGAACAGTTGCGTCTACGTGGCTTCTATAAAGATGATCGCCCTGTCACAGATGCAGAGAAAATCAGCCGTCTGGAAGATTATTTATTAGAATACTGTAGCTATGGCTGTGCTTATTTTGTCCTAGAAAATGCAGAACCCCGTCGAGCATCCTTTGACAAGAAATCTTCTCCTAAACAACAGGAAGAAGGGAACCGTTCTGCTAAGCGTGGCGGTCGTCAAAATCGCCGGAATCGTTCTAAAAATCAGTCACGGGAACGTGAACAAGAGCAAAAACAAAAGACTTCTCAACCAAAGAAAAAGAACCGTCAGCGGTCTAGAAAAAAAGATGCACAGGGTGAGCAAGAACGCCACTTTGTCATCCGTCAAAAGTAAAGAGAGAAAAGAGATAAGATGAAACCTTCAATTTATGGCTTGACTCGACAAGAACTGATCGAGTGGGCAGAAGAAAATGGTGAAAAGAAATTCCGAGCGACCCAAATCTGGGAATGGCTCTATCGCAAACGCGTCCAGTCATTTGAAGAAATGACCAACCTATCGAAGGACTTGATTGAAACCTTGAACGACCAGTTCGTGATTAATCCTTTGAAACAACGAATCGTGCAAGAGTCGGCAGATGGGACTGTCAAATACCTCTTTGAATTGCCAGATGGCATGTTGATCGAGACAGTATTGATGCGTCAACACTACGGCTTGTCAGTCTGTGTCACCACTCAGGTAGGGTGCAACATCGGCTGTACCTTCTGTGCATCTGGTTTGATCAAGAAACAACGCGATTTGAACAGTGGGGAAATCGTTGCCCAAATCATGTTGGTTCAAAAATACTTTGACGAACGTGGACAAGATGAACGCGTCAGCCACATCGTTGTGATGGGAATTGGTGAGCCGTTTGACAACTACAAGAATGTCTTGAGCTTTGTCCGTACGGTCAATGATGACAAGGGGTTGGCTATCGGTGCCCGCCACATTACCGTTTCAACGTCTGGCTTGGCTCATAAGATTCGTGATTTTGCCAATGAAGGGGTTCAGGTCAATTTGGCAGTATCCCTGCATGCTCCAAACAATGACTTGCGTTCTAGCATCATGAAAATCAACCGGGCCTTCCCGATTGAGAAATTATTTGCGGCCATTGAGTACTATATCGAAACGACCAACCGTCGGGTGACCTTCGAGTACATCATGCTCAACGAAGTCAATGATGGTGTTGAGCAAGCCTTGGAATTGGCAGAACTCCTCAAAAAGATCAAGAAGCTATCTTATGTCAACTTGATCCCTTACAACCCAGTTAGTGAGCATGACCAATATAGCCGGAGTCCAAGAGAGCGCGTGATGGCCTTCTATGACACCTTGAAGAAAAACGGAGTCAACTGCGTGGTTCGTCAAGAGCATGGTACGGATATCGATGCCGCTTGTGGACAATTGCGTTCTAATACGATGAAGAGAGACCGGGAGAAAGCCATTGTTGAAGAAGCTCAACCGTAACAACAGGCTGATAGAACAAGGGCAATTAACAAAAAAAGGAAGACAACTGCTACTAGGTGGCAGTTTCTTCTATTTTGTCCTGCTCTGCCTCATGTGTTTTCTTCCCCAGCGGCCTGAACCAGGGATGGAAACACCTGGGATTCAGCATTTTGGTCGTGTAGTCGTATTACTGATTCCCTTTAATTCTCTCATCAACCTAGGTCAAGTGACTAGTCTGCTCCAGCTGATCAAGGTGCTTGTACAGAATATAGCCAATATCTTTCTCTTGTTCCCTTTGGTTTTTCAACTATTGTGGCTCTGGCCTTGGCTAGGTACTAGGAAACGCGTCCTTTGCTTTAGTCTAGGGATGAGTGTGTGGATTGAGCTTAGTCAGATTGTGCTAGACCTCTTGTTTGATTTCAATCGGGTGTTTGAGATAGATGATTTGTGGACCAATACTCTGGGAGGCTACCTAGCCTATCTGTGTTTTAAATGGGTGCAAGCTTCTATGGGTAAGGATAATCTATTTTAGTTTGGACTAAAATCCGAACGATTGAATACGATTTCAAATTTTGGGTTGACAAAGTCAGAAGCGGGAGCTATAATAGCTTCAAGACATCAGAAAAGTAGAGGTTTTTCTCACTTCCAGGGAGCTTGTGGTGATTGCGAACAAGCAGTGGTGAATCTTGAAATGGGCTGATGCGTTTATGATGATGAATTTGAAACAATAAAAATTCGGTGAGCACACCTTATCGTGCACCCTGTTGTTAGACAGGTCAGAGATGTAGGAGAAAGACTATTTTCCTACAATGGAGGTGGCACCGCGGTATCGAATCGTCCTCACACAGATTTTTCTGTGTGAGGTTTTTTGTATCTCAAAGGGATCCAGTGAGACTGCAGCTCAAAGGACCATCGAGAGAAAAAATCATAAACAGAATTGAAAATATAGAAAAGAGGACACAATCATGACAGAAACTAAAGGATATTTCGGACAATTTGGTGGATCTTTCGTACCAGAACCCATTCAAAACTTGCTGGATCAATTAGAGGCAACTTTTGAACAATACAAAAATGACCCAGAATTTATCGCAGAATACAAACATTATTTGAAAGATTATTCTGGACGGGAAACTCCGCTCTACTTTGCGGAAAGTTTGACAGAACATTTAGGTGGGGCAAAAATTTATTTGAAGCGCGAAGATCTGAATCACCTAGGTTCGCACAAGTTAAATAACGTCTTGGGGCAAATCCTCTTGGCCAAACGCATGGGCAAAACGCGCGTGATTGCTGAAACAGGAGCTGGTCAACACGGTGTAGCTACAGCAGCTGCGGCAGCTAAGTTTGGCATGGCCTGTGATGTCTACATGGGGGCAGAAGACGTGGAACGCCAACGTCTCAATGTCTTCCGCATGGAAATGATGGGGGCAACCGTCCATGCGGTTGAAACAGGTACAAAGACCTTGAAAGACGCTGTTGATGCTGCTTTTGGAGCATGGATGGCGGATCTGGATGCTTTTTATGTCTTGGGTTCTGCCGTTGGACCTCACCCCTACCCAACCATTGTGCATGAATTCCAAAAGGTGATCAGTGAAGAATCTAAACGCCAAATCTTGGAAAAAGAAGGGCGTTTGCCGGATTATGTCATTGCCTGTGTTGGTGGGGGATCCAATGCCATTGGTGCCTTCTCCCAATATGTAGGTGATGAAGAAGTCAAATTGGTCGGAGTTGAAGCGGCAGGCCATGGTTTGGATACTGATCAGCACGCAGCGACCATGAGCAAGGGGACTATTGGAGTTGTCGATGGCATGAAGACCTATGCTGTCTTTGGAGAAGATGGAAAAGTAGCGCCAGTGTACTCAATCTCTGCTGGTTTGGACTACCCAGGGGTTGGTCCAGAGCATGCTTTCTTTAAAGACTCTGGTCGTGTCGAATATGTAGCTGCGACAGATGATGAAGCAGTTCAAGCTCTTCTTCTTCTCAGTAAGACAGAAGGGATCCTCCCAGCTATTGAAAGTTCCCACGCGATTGCAGAAGCTGTCAAACGTGCTCCACAATTGGACAAAGACAAGATTATCATCATCAATATTTCAGGACGTGGGGATAAGGATGTAGCTGCTATTGCAGATTATCTAGAAGCGAAAGCTACAAACTAAACAATCTTATCTGCTAAAAATTGTAAAAAAGAGTAAAGCATGATAACTCAGAAAAAGACAGGGAACGAAAGGAATCCGGTCTTTTTCTTTTTTAAAGAGAAAGACCAGGAGACCAATGAGGGAAGCCCCTTGCATGACTAGGAGGACTTGGGTAGCTGAGAGGGTCAAAGAAAAAGTAGCCAGTAAGAGAAAGTCCCCTGCTCCAATGCCAATGGAGTAAAGACAAGATAGAATTCCTAAGAAGAGAAAGACTCCCATTAAGAGGGTAGGACCGGTGCAAAGTAGGCAAAGAGTGTGGAGTATTAGCCAGAGAAGGAGAGGGTACTCCATGGAGCGCAAATCATAGATAGCCAAAACACAACTGCCAAGCAGAAGCAGGAGATGAGGAATGGGAAGAAAGCCCTGATAGCATAGCAAAAAAAGGAGGCCACTCCAGCCTTCAAAAAGGGCATACCAATAAGGAAGAGGACTCTGGCAGTAGCGACAACGGAATCGAAAAAGTACTTGTGAGAGAATGGGAATCAGGTCCAGAGGTCTTAAGGTCTGTTGGCAACGATCGCAGTGGCTTCTCGGACAGATGATGGAGCTTTCTGGAAAGCGGTCAATGACGAGCCCTAAAAAGGAGGCGATGCAGGCACCGACTGTAAAAAAATAAAAGTTAATCATACTTATATAATTCGTAAAAAAGATGACGAATAACGATTAGAACTGAAACAATTTTCTAACTTTTCTTATTTAAGCATTTTCTCTTGCATTTCTTAATTAGAAGGATTATAATATAACTAAATTAGAATAATTCTAAAAAAGGAGAATTTAGTTATGACAACAATTAAAAAAGAAGCAGCAAAAGATGTAGCAACATTTGCAACAATCAGCGAAGTAAGCAAGAGTTTAACCGATACAAAAGCGGTTTTGAATCAAGTGGTGGCAGACCTTTATGTCGCTCATATTGCCTTGCACCAAGTGCACTGGTATATGCGTGGCCGTGGTTTCCTCGTATGGCATCCAAAAATGGATGAGTACATGGAAAGCTTAGATGCGACTCTTGATGAAGTGAGTGAACGCTTGATTACCTTGGGTGGTGCCCCATACGCTAGCATGGTTGAGTTCTTGGAACACAGCAACATCCAAGAAGAAAAAGGTTCATTCGAACGCTCTATGGAAGAAAATTTGGGACGTGTCCTTTCTATCTTCCGCTACTTGGTAAGTCTTTATCAAAAAGCTTTGGATATCACAGATGCTGAAGGAGATGACGTGACCAACGATATCTTTGTTGGTGCAAAAGCTGAATTGGAAAAACATATCTGGATGATTGCCGCTGAATTGGGCCAAGCACCAGGTTTGTAATCTGAAAATAAACAAATGAGCCTTCCTTGCTTGGGAGGCTCATTTTTGTTTGGAAGTGATCTTTCCTGTAAATAAAACAGGGGCCATCTTGAAAATACTTGAAAGATTTGATAGAATAAGCACATGAAAACCCTGTACGACGTTCAACAATTTCTGAAAAAATTTGGAATCATTATTTATGTCGGAAAACGACTTTACGACATCGAATTGATGAAGATTGAATTGAAAAGGATCTATGACGCTGGGCTGATGGAAAAATTGGATTATCTAGAAGCAGAAGCCGTCTTACGTAGAGAACACGCACAGGAATTACGCTATTTAGAAGAGGAAAAAGAAAAGTGAGTTTAACAAATATTTTAGTATGGTTGATTGTTTTAGGGATGTTTGGCTGGATGGGCTACAATTACTTCCGTATCCGTCGTGCAGCAAAAATTGTCGACAATGCAGAGTTTGAAGAATTGATCCGCAAAGGCCAATTAGTGGACTTGCGTGATCCAAATGAGTTCCACGCTAAGCATATTTTGGGAGCTCGGAATATTCCTTCCAACCAGTTAAAAGTGAGTCTGTCTGCTCTTCGCAAAGATAAACCAGTCTTGCTCTATGAGAACAGTCGTGGGTCCCGTGTGACCAATGCGGCTCTCTTCTTGAAAAAACAGGGCTATAAAGATATCTATATCTTGTCCTATGGTTTGGATTCATGGGATGGGAAAGTCAAGACTAGTTAAAATCAAGGAACATTTTGCTAAAGACGCTTGATGCGCCATCATAAAATGATATTAATTTTAAGGAGTTTCTAGAAATTGCAAGAAAAGAATAACGCCTCACTTGTTATGGGGATCCTATCTATCATCCTTGCTTTTGTATTTCCATTAGTAAGTCCGATTTTGGGTATCCTAGGATTGGTCTTGGCAAGTTCAAATCAAAGAGAATCTGGACTAGACTATACCACAGAAAAAATTCTCTCTATTTTAGGAATTGTGCTTTCTGTAGTTAACTGTCTTATAGTCATCTCACAACTTTCGGGGATTAACTAAAACAAAAAAGCTTTAAAACTAAAGCTTTTTTTGTTTTATCCACTTTTCTCTAAGTAGTTTTTAATGATTTTCAATTCCTCTTGGTTCAAGGGGCGGTAATCACCTGTTGTTAGGTCGGGGTCTAATGAAAAATCTCCAAATTTGATTCGCTTGAGGCTAGTTACCTTGACACCGACAGAGAGAAACATCTTTTTCACCTGATGAAATTTCCCTTCAGACAGGGTGATCAGGGCCTGGCTTTCGGTAAGGCTGGAGTTAAGGATTTTTAGTTTGGCCGGCTTACACCTGGTCCCGTCTAAGAAGGTGATTCCTTCTTGAAATTCCTCTATATGAGCGGGTTCAAGAGGACCGTTGACTGTTACCGCGTATTCTTTTTCAATATGGTATTGGGGATGAAGGAGTTGGAAACCTAGAGGTCCATTGTCTGTGAGTAGGAGGAGTCCGGTCGTATCCCGATCCAGTCGACCGATAGGATAGGTCTTGGGGGTCCGGTCTTCTGCTCGGAGGAGATCCAACACTGTAGGATGTTGGGCATCCTTGGTAGCCGTCACTAGTCCTTGAGGTTTATGAAGAAGAAAATAGTGATGGGAACAGTCGGTAAGGATCCGATCCTTCCAGCGAACTTCTTGGAGACCTGTATCCACATTTTGGGATAATTTTGTTGCAGCAAGTCCGTCAACCAAAATCTGCCTTTTGGCTAGGCTTTGTTTGATTTCCTTGCGGGGAATTTGGTAGTGGGCCAGTAATTGATCTAATCTCATAAAAGACAGGATAGCATGAAATGGAGAGAAGCACAAGTATTCGGAAAAAGGATGAAGAAATGGGATAAAGAGGTGAAAGATTTTCATGAATAGAGTGGTTAGGAGTGGGAATGAGAAAGAAGGTTTTCGAAAGAAAGCATGAAAACATTTACACTTACTTGAGTTAAGTCATTTGCTTAAAATTGTGGTATAATCGTTCAGTTAGAAAATAAATTTTTGAATACAATAGAGGAAATCATGACAAAATTAAGAGAAGATATCCGTAATATCGCGATTATCGCCCACGTCGACCACGGTAAAACAACCCTCGTTGACGAATTGTTGAAACAATCTGAAACTCTTGACGCGCGTACAGAGTTGGCAGAGCGTGCAATGGACTCAAACGATATCGAAAAAGAGCGTGGAATCACCATCCTTGCGAAAAATACAGCCGTTGCTTACAACGGGACTCGTATCAACATCATGGACACACCAGGACACGCGGACTTCGGTGGAGAAGTTGAGCGGATCATGAAAATGGTTGACGGTGTTGTTTTGGTCGTAGATGCCTACGAAGGAACCATGCCGCAGACTCGTTTCGTATTGAAAAAAGCCTTGGAACAAGACCTTGTGCCAATCGTTGTAGTTAACAAAATCGATAAGCCATCTGCTCGTCCAGCAGAAGTAGTAGACGAAGTCTTGGAACTCTTCATCGAGCTTGGTGCGGATGATGACCAACTTGACTTCCCAGTTGTTTATGCATCAGCGATCAACGGAACATCTTCCTTGTCAGATGATCCAGCAGATCAAGAAAAGACCATGGCGCCAATCTTTGACACCATTATCGATCACATCCCAGCTCCAGTTGATAACTCAGATGAGCCACTTCAATTCCAAGTGTCTCTTCTTGACTACAATGACTTCGTAGGACGTATCGGTATCGGACGTATCTTCCGTGGTACCGTAAAAGTTGGGGACCAAGTAACCCTTTCTAAACTAGACGGCACAACGAAGAACTTCCGTGTTACGAAACTCTTTGGTTTCTTTGGTTTGGAACGTCGTGAAATCCAAGAAGCTAAAGCAGGTGACTTGATTGCCGTATCAGGTATGGAAGATATCTTCGTTGGTGAAACCATTACTCCAACAGATGCTATTGAAGCTCTTCCAGTTCTTCATATCGATGAGCCAACCCTTCAAATGACCTTCTTGGTCAACAACTCACCTTTTGCTGGTCGTGAAGGGAAATGGGTGACTTCTCGTAAGGTCGAAGAGCGCCTTCAAGCAGAATTGCAAACAGACGTTTCTCTTCGTGTAGAACCAACAGACTCACCAGATAAATGGACCGTTTCAGGACGTGGGGAATTGCACTTGTCTATCTTGATCGAAACCATGCGTCGTGAAGGATACGAGCTTCAAGTATCTCGTCCAGAGGTTATCATTAAAGAAATCGATGGTGTGAAATGTGAGCCGTTTGAACGTGTGCAAATCGACACACCAGAAGAATACCAAGGGTCTGTCATCCAAAGCCTTTCTGAACGTAAGGGTGAAATGTTGGATATGGTTGCAACAGGTAACGGTCAAACTCGTTTGGTCTTCCTTGTTCCTGCGCGTGGTTTGATTGGATACTCAACTGAATTCTTGTCAATGACTCGTGGTTACGGGATCATGAACCATACCTTTGACCAATACTTGCCATTGATTCCAGGGGAAATCGGTGGTCGTCACCGTGGTGCCCTTGTTTCTATCGATACTGGTAAGGCAACAACCTACTCTATCATGTCTATCGAAGAACGTGGAACCATCTTTGTTAACCCAGGTACTGAGGTTTACGAAGGCATGATCATCGGTGAAAACTCTCGTGAGAACGACTTGACTGTTAATATCACGAAAGCTAAACAAATGACTAACGTTCGTTCCGCTACTAAGGACCAAACAGCGGTTATCAAGACTCCTCGTATCTTGACGCTTGAAGAATCACTCGAGTTCTTGAACGACGATGAGTACATGGAAGTAACACCTGAATCAATCCGTCTACGTAAACAAATCTTGAATAAGGCAGAGCGCGAAAAAGCAAACAAAAAGAAAAAATCAGCTGCAGCTGAATAAGGAATAAGAAAGGAGTGACAAAATGGTTTATTTAATTATAGGTATTTTGATCCTCCTTTTTTACCTTTTTGCAGCTCCAAAGAGCATCAGAGGAACTCTGAATGTAGTTACCCTAGTCGTATTATTGGTCTCTTTGGTCATCCTCCTTTGCTTAGCGATTTTCCAAATTTTCCAATTGCCTTCAGAATTTTTTGTGGGCGCCTTCCTTGCTTTTGTAGGCTACCTGGCCCTCGTTGATATTTCGCGATTGCCGACCAAGTCTTCTAAACGCCTGGATAAATCAGAATAAACTGGAGAGCTTGTCTCCATAAAATAGAGTTGTTGTGATATAAAATCATGGCGACTCTTTTTTTATGACAGATGGTGAAGCGGTCATTTTTATACGTGTTGCTTCTTTTGCTGTCTTTAGACTTTTTAATTTGTCTAAAAAAGGGTAAAATAGAAGGTGAACAAATTGGAGAGAAAAATGCTATGAACGTCATTGAAACATTTAAAAATAAAAAAGTCCTTGTTTTAGGATTGGCTAAGTCTGGAGAATCTGCAGCACGACTACTCGATCGCCTAGGAGCTATCGTAACGGTGAATGATGGCAAAGCCTTTGAAGAAAATCCTGCAGCCCAAAGCTTGCTGGAAGAAGGGATCAAAGTTGTGACAGGAGGACATCCTCTGGAACTCTTGGATGAAGACTTTGCGGTGATGGTGAAGAACCCTGGAATTCCTTACACGAATCCTATGGTTGAACGGGCCCTTGAAAAAGGCATTCCTGTTTTGACCGAAGTTGAATTGGCCTACCTCATTTCAGAAGCGCCCATCATCGGAATCACTGGTTCAAACGGAAAAACAACCACCACTACCATGATTGGAGAAGTATTAACGGCTGCTGGACAAAACGGTCTCTTGTCTGGAAATATTGGTTTTCCAGCTAGTCAAGTCGCTCAAACAGCGACAGCGAAAGACACATTGGTAATGGAATTATCTTCCTTCCAATTGATGGGGATTGAAGCCTTTCACCCAGAAATCGCAGTCATTACCAATTTGATGCCGACCCACTTGGATTACCATGGATCTTTCGAAGGCTATGTAGCTGCAAAATGGGCGATTCAAAAGAATATGACTGCCAAGGATTTTGTAGTACTAAACTTTAACCAAGATCTAGCCAAAGACTTGGCTCAGCAAACAGAGGCTACTGTGGTGCCATTTTCAACCCAAGAAAAGGTAGACGGAGCTTATTTAGAGGACGGTGTCCTTTACTTCCGAGGTGAAGCCGTTATGCGAGCAGATCAAATTGGAGTACCAGGTAGCCACAATGTAGAAAATGCTTTAGCTACTATTGCAGTGGCCAAACTTCGTGGCGTTGACAATCAAACTATCCAAGAAACCTTATCAGCCTTTGGCGGGGTGAAGCACCGCTTGCAGTATGTAGCTGAGATTGAAGGGGTGAAATTCTACAATGATAGCAAGTCTACCAACGTCTTAGCAACCCAAAAAGCCTTGTCTGGATTTGATAATGCTCATGTCATCTTGATCGCTGGTGGCTTGGACCGAGGCAATGAGTTTGACGAATTGGTGCCAGATA
Source organism: Streptococcus sp. 1001283B150225_161107_H12 (assembly GCF_015552665.1). Taxonomy (NCBI): domain Bacteria; kingdom Bacillati; phylum Bacillota; class Bacilli; order Lactobacillales; family Streptococcaceae; genus Streptococcus; species Streptococcus sp. 1001283B150225_161107_H12. The sequence continues at coordinate 37,735 of NZ_JADNFC010000005.1, forward strand.
TTACTGGTCTTAAAAAGATGGTCATCCTTGGAGAGTCTGCTGAACGGGTGAAACGAGCAGCGGATCAAGCGGGTGTTGCCTATCTAGATGCGGCGGATGTGGCAGATGCAACGCGCAAAGCCTTTGAAATAGCTGAGCCAGGTGATATCGTCTTGCTTAGTCCAGCCAATGCCAGCTGGGATATGTACGCGAATTTCGAAGTGCGAGGCGATGAGTTCCTTAAAACAGTAGAAGAGTTGAAAAAATAATATGAAAAAAATAGTATTTACAGGGGGAGGTACAGTTGGGCATGTGACCTTGAACCTTCTCCTCATCCCTCGCTTCATCGAGGATGGTTGGGAAGTTCATTATATTGGGGACAAGAAAGGGATTGAGCACCAAGAGATTTTGAAGTCTGGCTTGGACATCCATTTCCATTCGATTGCGACGGGCAAGTTGCGCCGTTATTTCTCTTGGCAAAATATGTTGGATATCTTCAAGGTCTTCTGGGGAATTCTCCAATCGATTTGGATTATGCTTCGTGTACGGCCGCAGGTTTTGTTTTCTAAAGGAGGATTCGTTTCAGTTCCTCCGGTAGTGGCTGCGCGACTCTGTTTTGTTCCTGTATTGGTCCATGAATCCGACCGTTCCATGGGCTTGGCCAATAAAATTGCTTATAAGTTTGCGACAAAAATGTTCACAACCTTTGAGCAGCCGAAAAGCCTAGTGAAAGCCCAACATGTGGGAGCTGTGACCAAGGTTCATCAGGAAGCCCTTCCAACCCCAGTAGAATTGGAAGCAGTATTTGCTCAATTTGATCCACAGTTGCCAACCCTCCTCTTTGTGGGTGGCTCTGCTGGCGCGCGAGTGTTCAATGAGTTTGTCACAAAAAATCGAGAAGCCTTGTTGGCAAGCTACAATGTCATTAATTTGACAGGGGACTCTTCCTTGAATGAACAAGCACCTCATCTTTATCGCGTGGATTACGTGACGGATCACTATCTTCCTTTGCTTCACCAGGCAGATTTAGTGGTGACTCGTGGAGGTGCCAATACGATTTTTGAACTCTTGGCCATGGATAAGCTCCATATCATCGTTCCCCTAGGGAAAGAAGCTAGTCGGGGAGATCAGATTGAAAATGCTCAATATTTTGTGGAAAAAGGCTATGCAGAAACCATCACCGAGCCAGAATTGAGCATGGATCGGTTGCAAGAAACGATGGATAAAATGTTCCAAGGGGCAGAAAGCTATCATCAAGCGATGAAGGCTTCGAATGAATTGCTTTCCTTGGATGAATTTTACAGTCTAGTCCATCAAGAAATTAATAAAAGGAAAAAATGACGGATAAGAAGAACCAAAAAACTCCTAAGGAAGTCACTAAGCTCTCTGAATGGCAGAGACGAAACCAGGAGTATCAAAAAAAGAAACAATTAGAAGAGCAAGAAGAAAAAGAAAAGAAGGCACAAGAAGAGAAGGAAAGACAGGAACTTCTGAATCAAAAAACTCCCTCTGAAGAATTAAATGCAGAAGAGCAAGATACCGAGACTGCAGAAGAAGAAAAAGAGAAGGAGGCTAATCTGGCTGAGGAGGAAGTGCAAGAAACTCTTCCTGACGAAATAGACGAAGAGGATGAAGAAGAAAAAATCATCTACCTAACAGAGCCTTCAGAAGAAATGTTCGAAGAAGAGGAACTAGCGAAGAAGGCCAAAAAGGAAGGTCAGATTGCGAGACGTCACATCTATCGAGCTATTCCTGTTTTGGTGATCAGTACCTTGATTGCAGTCTTTTCTGCCTACCTTTTAACACCCTTAGCTAAGCAAAAAATCATCGAATTCTCAGGGAATAAAAATGCGGATCAGACCTTGTTGTTTGAAAAAAGCCGCATCCAAGATCGGGATTATACCTTGACAACCTTTTTAAATCGGGACCGTTATCTTGCCAATATGAAGGCGGCAAGTCCATGGGTCAAAGATATTTCGATGACTTATGCCTTCCCTACGACGTTTAAGGTTCAGGTTGAGGAATACCAGGTCTTTGGTTACTATGTGACGGAGGAAGATCACTATCCTATATTAGAGAATGGGGAAGTGGTAGAGACACCAGTTGCTGCGGATCAGCTTCCTAAGACTTACCTAGCCGTTCGTTTTTCTGATCGAGAATTGGTCCGACAATTCGTCAAACAATTGGGGAAAATACCATCTTCTGTGCGCGATAAAATTGAGTCAGTGGACTTGACACCGAGCAAGGTGACTAAGGATTTGGTGACACTGACCATGAAGGATGGCACTAAGGTCCTAGTACCGGTATCTCAAATCAAGCGTAAATTGCCATATTACCATCAAATTCGCAAGCTAATTGAAGATGACAGTGTCATTGATATGGAAGCCGGTATATATAGTTACAATGCAGAAACAATGGCCACTTTAGCTCAGGAAAAGAAAGAAAAAGAAGAAGGGGAAGGGAACAAAACAGAAGAAGCTGATGCTAACTCGACAGATTCTGATGAGAGTGCAGTCGTAACCGAGCAACACGAAGAAGTTCCCGCTGAGTAAACCCTCATAAATTATCTGAAATAAATAGAGAAAATATGCCCACTATGGGCATTTTTGTGTTATAATGAAATTTGGATAGTTCTAACTAAAATGGAGCTATTAATTGACGTATAGGAAAACAAAAGAGAGAGGACTGGTGTAATGGCTAGAAACGGCTTTTTTACAGGTTTAGATATCGGTACTAGTTCAATAAAAGTATTGGTGGCAGAACATGTCAATGGAGAAATGAATGTAATTGGAGTCAGCAATGCAAAAAGTGCTGGCGTCAAAGATGGAATTATTGTTGATATTGAGGCTGCTTCTAATGCGATTAAAAGTGCAGTAAGCCAAGCAGAAGAAAAAGCAGGAATTTCAATCAATCTTGTTAACGTTGGGTTGCCAGCGAACCTTCTTCAAATTGAAGCAACTCAAGGAATGATTCCTGTAACCAGTGATTCAAAAGAAATTACGGATGCAGACGTTGAAAATGTTGTCAGATCTGCTTTGACAAAGAGTATGACTCCAGACCGTGAAGTCATTACCTTTATTCCAGAAGAGTTCACAGTTGATGGTTTCCAAGGAATCCGCGATCCACGTGGAATGATGGGAATCCGTTTGGAAATGCGTGGTCTCTTGTATACTGGTCCTAGAACTGTCCTCCATAATTTACGGAAAACAGTTGAACGTGCTGGTTTGCAAGTTGAGAACATCATTATTTCACCACTTGCAATGATTAAGTCTGTATTGAACGAAGGAGAACGTGAGTTTGGTGCGACCGTCATTGATTTAGGTGGAGGACAAACGACAGTAGCTTCTGTTCGAAATCAAGAACTTCAATTTACAAATATCTATCAAGAGGGTGGCGATTACGTTACCAAAGATATTTCTAAAGTATTGAAGACTTCTCAAAAATTAGCAGAAGGCTTGAAGTTCAACTATGGAGAAGCTTATGTTCCATCAGTTGGTGACGAAGTCTTCCATGTTGAGGTGATTGGTGAAGTAGAACCTGTCCAAGTATCTGAAAAATATTTGGCAGAGATTATTTCAGCTCGGATCAAACACATCTTTGACCAAATCAAACAAGATCTTGAAAGAAGACATTTGCTTGATTTGCCTGGAGGAATTGTCATCATTGGTGGTGGCGCTATTCTCCCTGGTATTGAAGAATTGGCGCAAGAAGTCTTTGGTGTAAATGTGAAATTGTACGTTCCAAATCAAATTGGAATCCGCAATCCAGCTTTTGCCCACGTGATTAGCTTGTCTGAATATGCTGGAAATCTCACAGATGTAGATATTCTTGCTCAGGCTGCTGTACATGGAGATCAACGTCTTCGTCAGCAACCAGTTCAGTTTGAACGACCAGTACAGCAACCGGTTGTTCCAACATATGTACCGGAAGAAATTGAGCCTGTAGTTAACGTCGAGCAACAACATCCAGTTGAAGAACAAAAACAAGAAGAAAAAACTACCTTTACAGACCGAATGAAGAATTTAATCGGTAATATGTTTGATTAAGGAGTGTAAGTATTTATGACATTTTCATTTGACACAGCAGCGGCACAAGGTGCAGTTATTAAAGTAATCGGTGTCGGTGGCGGTGGCGGTAATGCCATCAACCGCATGATTGACGAAGGAGTTGCTGGTGTAGAATTCATCGCAGCAAACACAGACGTACAAGCACTTTCAAGTGCAAAAGCAGAAACAGTTATCCAATTGGGTCCTAAGTTGACTCGTGGATTGGGTGCTGGAGGTCAACCTGAGGTTGGTCGTAAAGCCGCAGAAGAAAGTGAAGAAGTATTGACAGAAGCTTTGCAAGGTGCAGACATGGTCTTCATCACTGCAGGGATGGGTGGAGGATCTGGTACAGGTGCTGCACCAGTCATCGCTCGTATTGCCAAAGCTGTTGGTGCCTTGACAGTAGCCGTTGTAACTCGTCCTTTCGGATTTGAAGGAACAAAACGCGGAAACTTTGCAATCGAAGGGATCAATGAACTTCGCGAACATGTGGATACCTTGTTGATCATTTCCAACAACAACTTGTTAGAAATCGTAGATAAGAAAACACCACTTCTTGAAGCATTGAGCGAAGCCGATAATGTCCTTCGCCAAGGGGTTCAAGGGATTACTGACTTGATCACAAGCCCAGGATTGATCAACCTTGACTTCGCTGACGTGAAGACTGTTATGGAAAATAAAGGAAATGCCTTGATGGGTATTGGTGTAGGTAATGGTGAAGAGCGTGTCATTGAAGCAGCTCGTAAAGCTATCTACTCACCACTCCTTGAAACAACCATTGACGGTGCTGAAGATGTGATCGTCAACGTGACTGGTGGTTTGGATATGACCTTGATTGAAGCAGAAGAAGCTTCTGAAATTGTTAACCAAGCAGCTGGTCATGGCGTAAACATTTGGCTCGGTACATCTATTGATGAATCAATGAAAGATGAAATCCGCGTAACGGTTGTTGCAACTGGTGTTCGTCAGGATAAAGTTGAAAGAGTTAGTGGAATTGCATCTCATGCACCAAGTTCAGCACGTTATTACCAAACTGGACCACGTGAACAACGTCCACAAACTCCACAATTCGATCGCGAATTCGATTTGAAGGAAGAAATCGAAATGCCTTCTCCTCAATCACGTGCTAAACAAGAAACACCTCGTGGATCTGCGTTTGGAGATTGGGACATTCGTCGTGAAAACATTGTACGTCAGTCTGATACTAGCGCTGGTCGTCAAGTTGAACGCTATGTGGATTCTTCTTCAGAAGATGATGAGTTGGAAACACCACCATTTTTCCGTAATCGTTAAGAATGAATCTGATTGAAAATAAAGAGCGAATATTCTCGCAGGTTGCACAAGCAATGGAAACAGCAAACCGCACGGATCAGGTCAATGTGATTGCTGTTACTAAGTATGTTGGTATCGACCAAGCTAAGGCTTTGGTTGATACAGGAGTCTGTCATATCGGTGAAAACCGTGTTGATAAATTTCTAGAAAAATACCAAGCTCTAAAAGTTGAGGGACTGACCTGGCATTTGATCGGTAGTCTCCAACGTCGTAAAGTAAAAGAAGTTATCAATTATGTAGATTACTTCCATGCTTTAGATTCTATGAAGCTTGCCCAAGAAATTCAAAAAAGGGCGAGTCACCCAATTAAATGTTTTATACAAGTCAATATTTCTGGAGAGGAAAGCAAGCATGGATTTGCTCCTGAAGAGCTCGATGCGATTCTTCCTAAACTAGAAGGCTTGGATAACCTACAAATTGTTGGATTAATGACGATGGCTCCTTTTGAGGCAAGTCAGGACGAGTTGCAAGCCATATTTGCAGCAACTCACCAACTTCAAAAAGAATTACAAAAGAAACAGTTGAAAAATATGCCCTTTACAGAGTTAAGCATGGGAATGAGTCGTGATTATGATGTGGCGATTGCTAACGGTGCGACTTTTGTGCGAATTGGGACCTCATTTTTCAAATAGGAAAGAATTATGTCATTTAAAGATAGATTTGATCGATTGATTGATTATTTTACTGAAGATGGAGATGAGTACGATGTGCAAGAAGCGCCTGCTCAAGCAGTCGGAGCTAGCCAACCTGTAGCATCCCCTAAACCAGTACAACCATCATCAAAACCACGTCAAAAAGCTGTGGTAGCTGCCAAGGAGCAGAAACCTACTCCTGTTGCAGCTAGTCGTCCACAAGTAGCTTCTACAGCAGTGGTTGAATCAGCTTCATCTCAAAAATCATCTTCTGAAAATATTACTCGACTTCATCAACGTCAACAAGAGTTGGCAAGAAATCGTTCTGCTGCAGATGAAAAGATTACAATTGATGTTCGCTATCCTCGTAAATACGAAGAAGCAACTGAAATTGTTGACTTGTTGTTGGCAAACGAAAGTATTCTTATTGACTTCCAATATATGACTGAAGTTCAAGCAAGAAGATGTTTGGATTATTTGGATGGTGCTCGCTATGTATTAGCCGGGAATCTACGTCGTGTTGCGAGTACTATGTACTTATTAACACCAATCAATGTCGTTGTGAATATTGAAGATATTCGCCTTCCAAATGATGTCGAAGTTGCTGAGTACGACTTTGATATGAAACGAAATCGTTAATATGTTTGTCCTACAATTAGTTAGAAATTTCTTTCAGGTTTTTGAGCTAGTACTAATCATCTATGCTTTGCTTAGTTGGTTTCCAAATGCATCAGAATCGGCTTTAGCTAAAATGGTTCAACGGATCGTCGAACCATTTTTGAGCCTATTTAGAAAGATTCCTTTGCAATTTGGTGGGTTAGACTTTACAGTCATGTTTGCCTTACTTGCTCTATCCGTAGTGGAACGGTTTGTCCTTCAATTTTTGGTGCAATTTATATGACCAAGGGGTTTTATCAACACTATAGTCCAGAAGACCACGTCTTTATCGATCGAGTTCTAGAATTAGTAGCTCGGGTGGAGCAACAGTATAGTTTTGAACTGACTTCCTTTTTAAATCCACATCAGGTTGATATTTTACGACAAATCGGTGCCCACCACGGTTTGCAGGTGTTTTCAAGTGCAGAAATCTATCCTACAGAATATGCACGAGTGATTCTGGCTCCTAGCTACTATCAGTTAGAGGCATCTGATTTTGAAATTAGCCTGTTAGAAGTTCTTTATCCGGATAAGTTTTATCGGTTAAGTCACTCTCAAGTTTTGGGTTCGCTTCTCCATCAATTAGGCATAGAAAGAAAGTCTTTTGGTGATATTATAGTTGGACAAGGGAAGATTCATATCTATGTGGATGAACGTTTCTCCTCCTATTTCAAAGAGAATCTTAAGAAGATCGCAAAGGCATCTGTGAAGATTCGTGAGATTGACTGTCGAGAACCTATCACCGTAGATGAACCATCCAAACTCAAAGATCTATTGGTTACTAGTGTTCGACTTGATAAACTAGTAGCTTCTACCTTTAAACTTGCTCGGTCTTTAGCTGTTCAATTGGTTCAGTCGGGACAGGTAAAGGTAAACTATGCCACTATTGATAATCCTAGTCGGATGATCCAAGTAGCAGATTTAATTAGTGTTCGAAAGTATGGCCGATTTAAAATACTATCAGAAAATGGCCTATCAAAAAGTGGAAAATACAAATTAACGGTTGAAGTATTTTCCAGTAGAAAATAAGGAGGAACTATGGCACTTACAGCTTTAGAAATCAAAGATAAACGCTTTTATGTAAAATTTAGAGGCTACGATGCTAAAGAAGTTGAAGAGTTTCAAGACATGGTCTACCGAGACTATGAAAAATTAGTTCGTGAAAATCATGAATTGGAAACAAAAATTAGTGCGTTGGAAGAGCGCTTGAACTACTTTGACGAAATGAAAGACTCTTTGAGTCAATCAGTATTGATTGCTCAAGATACAGCAGAACGTGTGAAACATGCGGCAAATGAACGCTCAGAAACAATCGTTCGTCAAGCGGAGCAAGATGCACACCATTTAGTTGAAGAAGCAAAAGCAAAAGCAAATGAAATTCTTCGTCATGCTACAGACAATGCCAAGAAAGTTGCCGTAGAAACGGAAGAATTGAAGAATAAGACGCGTGTCTTCCACCAGCGTTTGAAATCAACTATCGAAAGCCAATTGAGCATCATTGATACACCAGAATGGGATGAAATTCTTCGCCCAACTGCTATGTATATTCAAACAAGTGATGAAGCTTTCCGTGAAGTAGTCGAAAAAGCTTTGGAAGAAACAGTTCATCATAACTACGATGATGAAGCAATTGATTTAACTCGTCAATTCTCACGCGCAGAAATTGAAGAATTGCAAAAACATATTGAAGCTGTAAACCGTGAATTGTCTGCGACTCAAGCTTTTGAAGGATTGAATGAAAAAGTTCAAGAAGCTTTGGAAGAAGCAGAAAAAAATCAGGTAGATCAAGATTCTATTGATGAAATTGTTGTAGAAACTCCTCTAGTTGCTGATATTGATGCACCAGAAGTGGAAGAACAACGGGAATCTGTTTCAATTTTATAATCTGTAAAAACAGTGATTTTATCAAATAGTTTTAGCGAGCAGGTGATGGTGGAAGACCTGTACTTCCTTTGATAGGATTGATCCTTTTACAAATCTTAGTGGTGAAATGAGTAACCACTAACGCTGGTCAGCGTTAGCGACAAAAGAGGAGAAAGAGAGGATTCTCTTTCTTGAATGAAGGTGGTACCACGACTTGTCGTCCTTTTTGGCGAGGTCGTGGTCTTTTATTTTGTATGATTATTTTTTAGAGGAGACACCATGAAACTCAAAGAAACACTGAATTTAGGGAAGACAGAGTTCCCTATGCGGGCTGGCCTGCCTACAAAAGAGCCAGTTTGGCAAAAAGAATGGGAAGAAGCAAAGCTTTACCAACGTCGTCAAGAATTGAACCAAGGAAAACCACATTTTACACTTCATGATGGCCCTCCCTATGCCAACGGAAATATCCACGTAGGACATGCTATGAACAAGATCTCAAAAGATATCATTGTTCGTTCTAAGTCTATGTCAGGTTTTTATGCACCTTACATCCCAGGTTGGGATACACACGGTCTGCCAATCGAGCAAGTCTTGGCTAAACAAGGTGTCAAACGCAAAGAAATGGACTTGGTTGAGTACTTGAAACTTTGCCGCGACTACGCCCTTTCTCAAGTAGATAAACAACGCGAAGACTTCAAACGTTTGGGTGTTTCAGGTGACTGGGAAAATCCTTATGTGACCTTGACGCCTGACTATGAAGCGGCGCAAATCCGTGTCTTCGGTGAGATGGCTAACAAAGGCTACATCTACCGAGGAGCTAAGCCAGTTTACTGGTCATGGTCATCAGAGTCAGCTCTTGCTGAAGCGGAAATCGAATACCACGACTTGGTTTCAACATCTCTTTACTATGCCAACAAGGTCAAAGATGGGAAAGGAGTCCTAGACACAGATACTTACATTGTTGTTTGGACAACAACTCCATTTACCATCACAGCTTCTCGCGGGTTGACAGTTGGTGCTGATATTGATTATGTCTTGGTGCAACCAGCTGGTGAATCTCGTAAATTTGTGGTCGCTTCAGAATTGTTAAACAGTTTGTCTGAGAAATTTGCCTGGGCGGATGTTCAAGTTTTGGCAACTTACCGTGGTTCAGAATTGAACCATATCGTGACAGAACACCCATGGGATACAGCAGTAGATGAACTCGTTATCCTTGGTGATCACGTTACAACAGACTCCGGTACTGGTATCGTCCATACAGCCCCTGGTTTTGGTGAGGATGACTACAATGTTGGTATTGCCAATGGTCTCGAAGTTGCTGTAACTGTCAACGAACGCGGTATCATGATGGCCAACGCGGGTGAGGAATTCGAAGGTCAATTCTACGACAAGGTTGTTCTGACTGTTATTGAAAAACTAGGTAACCTCCTTCTAGCTCAAGAAGAAATCTCTCACTCTTACCCATTTGACTGGCGTACGAAAAAACCAATCATCTGGCGTGCCGTGCCACAATGGTTTGCCTCAGTATCTAAATTCCGTCAAGAAATCTTGGATGAAATTGAAAAAGTCAAGTTCCACTCAGAGTGGGGTAAAGTCCGTTTGTACAATATGATTCGTGACCGTGGTGACTGGGTTATCTCTCGTCAACGTGCTTGGGGTGTCCCACTCCCAATCTTCTACGCTGAAGATGGCACACCAATCATGACAGCTAAAACCATCGAGCATGTGGCTCAACTCTTTGAAGAACATGGTTCCATCATCTGGTGGGAACGGGATGCCAAGGACCTCTTGCCAGAAGGATTTACCCATCCAGGTTCACCAAATGGTGAGTTCAAGAAAGAAACAGACATCATGGATGTATGGTTCGACTCAGGTTCGTCTTGGAATGGAGTTGTGGTCAACCGTCCAGAACTCAAATACCCAGCTGACCTTTATCTAGAAGGTTCAGACCAATACCGTGGTTGGTTCAACTCATCACTCATCACATCTGTAGCCAACCATGGTGTCGCACCATACAAACAAATCTTGTCACAAGGTTTTGCTTTGGATGGTAAAGGTGAGAAGATGTCTAAATCTCTTGGGAACACCATTGCTCCAAGCGATGTTGAAAAACAATTTGGTGCGGAAATCTTGCGTCTCTGGGTAACCAGTGTTGACTCAAGCAACGACGTGCGTATCTCTATGGATATCTTGAGCCAAGTTTCTGAAACTTACCGCAAGATCCGTAACACTCTTCGTTTCTTGATTGCTAACACATCTGACTTTAACCCAGCTGAGGATGCCGTGGCTTACGAAGAACTACGTTCCGTTGATAAGTACATGACTATCCGCTTTAACCAACTTGTTAAGACCATTCGTGATGCTTATGCAGACTTCGAATTCTTGACAATCTATAAAGCCCTAGTGAACTTTATCAACGTTGATTTGTCTGCCTTCTACCTTGACTTTGCCAAAGATGTTGTTTACATCGAAGGAGCTAAGTCACTTGAACGCCGTCAAATGCAAACAGTCTTCTATGATATCCTTGTGAAAATCACCAAACTCTTGACTCCAATCCTTCCTCACACTGCGGAAGAAATCTGGTCATATCTTGAGTTTGAAGCCGAAGATTTTGTTCAATTGTCAGAATTGCCAGAAGCTCAAACATTTGCCAACCAAGAAGAAATCTTGGACACCTGGTCAGCCTTCATGGACTTCCGTGGACAAGCTCAAAAAGCCTTGGAAGAAGCGCGTAACGAAAAAGTCATCGGTAAATCACTTGAAGCTCACTTGACCGTTTATCCAAACGAAGTTGTGAAAACTCTTCTTGGAGCTGTTGATAGCAATGTAGCACAACTCTTGATTGTCTCTGAATTAACTATCGCAGAAGGACCAGCTCCAGAAGCTGCAGTGGCCTTTGAAGATGTAGCTTTCACAGTTGAACGGGCTGCTGGTGAAGTTTGTGACCGTTGCCGTCGTATCGACCCAACAACTGCAGAACGCCACTACCATGCAACCATCTGTGATCACTGTGCAAGCATCGTTGAAGAGAACTTTGCAGACGCAGTTGCAGAAGGTTTTGAAGCAAAATAATAGATATCAAAAGAAGTTCCATAATGGAACTTCTTTTTGAATGCAGACAAACCATTTTTTTATAAAACAGCTGGATGATTTTCAAAAAATGACTTTCATATTTTAGTCATTTAAGAAGATAAAAAACTTTCCGCCGTGAGAAAAGTGCCTGAAACAACTGTGTTTCAGGCATTCGGGAGTTTTGAGAGTAAAACAGTTTGGGAAACTGTTTTAGCCTGAGCCCGGAAATTAAAGAGCGAGGGGGTTCAAAACTAATTGAACACGGGCTGCGGATTGTGTCAAAAAGATAAGTTCTCCTAGAATCTAAAGATTCTGCGTCAAACTTCCTATTTTGACTTTATCCACAAACGCCCTTCGTATCTTAATTAGTCATGGAAATTCGTAGAAGTTCGCTGACGTCCGTACTCACCTAAGGAAAGTTTCTAAAATTACTTTATCTTCAATCTGAAAGAAGCTCCGATTTGGAACTTCTTTTTTGGTGGCTAGAATGATGTATCGTGTCCATCGTCAGGGCAATAAAAAAGTAAGGCGGAATGGCCTTACTAAATAATTGGGAAAGAAATTTCAATCAGTTTATCGGAGTAGAGCGTTTTAATAGTGGATTGGTCGATGATTTTGAGATCAATCTTGCGTTTTAAAAAGAACTCACGAATTTTTTCAACTTCTGTTTCACGAATGGCACGGTGTTTGTTACTAATCAGCAATTCGTAATGAGTAGGAGCTTTGGTAAAGATAACATCGGTGTTACCAGCTGAATAGACCTCAACAAGGGTAGCATCGGTACTTTCTAATTGACTTTTGACCAAATTAGCATGACTATTTGTTGTATTCATAAGCTTCATGTGAGATCCTCCTAAGCTCTTTCTCCATTTATTATAGCACTTTTTTTTATTTTGTGAAAGAAGTCGCTTACAATTTTTGGGCAGATTTCCACATTTTGATTCCCCATTTATGGCTTCCTCTTTTTAACTTTTCAATGGCTTCGTCAATGGGGAACCAGGCCAGGTTATTGAAGTCCTCTAGCGGCTTTTGAGCTTCTACAAAGTCAGTTACTTCATAGATATAAGCAGGATTGTAGTAGTGAGTGTCGCGGTGACTGGAGTAGAAGTACTCATCTGCTTGTCCATAATACTCGCCGATGGTCGCAGTGAAGCCCAGCTCTTCGATCAGTTCGCGCTCGAGTGCCAATAAATGATCTTCTCCTGCCTCGATTTCACCACCTGGTAGGAACCAAGCCCCATTTGGAGCTTGGACTAGGATGATTTTGTCCTTTGCTGGATTTGGAATCACCGCATAGACTCCATAACGATTGACATAGTCAACATTTTCTTCTTTTGTTCCAAAAGTTGCAACAGTCATAATGATACTCGCTTCTTATTTTTTTATCATTATAACATAGATGGACATAAAAAGCAGTAGGAGATGAAAATAAGAGAGATTCCTGGTAGCTACTAGGAATCTCTCTGTGGAATGCGATTATTCAGTTACTTTTTCTGCTTCGTTCACAGGTTTGCTCTTTCCTTTGATGCTAATCTTCCCATTGCTGGTCATGACAGCCTTCAGATCTTTCTCACTAGGATTTTCTAGGTAGTAATCTGTAATGGCATCTTCAATATAGTCTTGAATGGTGCGACGAAGAGGACGTGCCCCCATTTTCGGATCGTAGCCCAAATCAACCAGTTTCTCCTTGACCTTATCGGTAACATCCAGGTGGATATCATTGTGGGCCAGGCGTTGGTTGACATCGTCTAACATGAGAGTGACGATTTGAAGGAGGTTTTCCTTAGACAAGGCTTTGAATTCAATGATGCCGTCAAAGCGGTTCATGAATTCTGGACTAAAGAAGTTCCCCAGTTCACCTAGGATAGAATTGGTACGACCTTCACGAGCCGCCCCAAAGCCGACATTAGCCTCCGCTTTTCCAGTTCCCGCATTGGAAGTCATAATGATAATGGTATCTTTGAAGCTCACCGTTCGGCCTTGTCCATCTGTCAAGCGCCCATCGTCTAAGACTTGGAGGAACATATGCATGACATCTGGGTGGGCCTTTTCGACCTCATCCAAGAGGATGAGAGAGTAAGGGTTGCGACGCACCTTTTCAGTCAGCTGGCCTGCTTCTTCATAGCCGACGTAGCCTGGAGGAGCACCGACCAATTTGGCAACGGCGTGTTTCTCCATATACTCACTCATATCAAAGCGAATCATACTGTCAGCAGAACCAAAGAGTTCGATGGCCAATTGCTTGGACAACTCGGTCTTCCCGACACCAGTTGGTCCAACAAAGAGGAAGCTACCAATTGGACGGTTTGGTGTTCCAAGCCCTACCCGGTTTCGACGGATGGCCTTAGCAATTTTTTCAACAGCCTCATCTTGGCCGATGACATGAGCTTTCAAATCAGCTGCCAAATTAATCAATTGGGATTGTTCTTTTTCTTTCAAATCGCCAACTGGGATATTAGTCTTTTGCTCGACGATGTGTTCGATGGTCTTTTCGCTAATGACTGGCGTATCTTGGTCAGTGACCTGTTGCCCTTGCATTTCTTTGTACTTAGCGATTTGGTCGCGGAAGTAGGCTGCCTTTTCAAAGTCTTCATCACGCGTCGCTTGAGCCTTGAGATTTTCGGCTTCAATTAAGCGTTGGTCAATGACTTTGGGATCGACAAAATTGAGGGTCAAGTTCATCTTAGAGCCGGCTTCGTCCAAGAGGTCAATGGCCTTGTCTGGCAAGAAGCGGTCTTGGATATAGCGATTGGAAAGGAGAGCCGCAGCCTCGATTGCACCATCAGTGTAGTGGACGTGGTGGTAGTCCTCGTATTTCTTTTGAATGCCTTTGAGGATGGTGATGGTTTCTTCCACTGTAGGTTCGTCGACCTTAACGGGTTGCATCCGGCGTTCAAGGGCAGCATCCTTCTCGATAATTCGGTATTCATTGAGGGTTGTCGCACCGACTAATTGCAATTCGCCACGAGCGAGGGCTGGTTTGAGGATATTTCCGGCATCCATATTGCCGTCTCCAGCAGATCCGGCACCGACAATTTCATGGATCTCATCGATAAACAAAATCACATCTTCCCGGCGACGGATTTCCTCCATCAATTGTTGCATGCGCTCTTCAAATTGCCCTCGGATCCCAGTTCCTTGAACCAGGCTGACAACGTCTAAGCGAATGACTTCCTTGCCTTGTAATTTGTGAGGGACATCCCCATCGACAATCTTTTGCGCTAGCCCTTCTACGACAGCTGTTTTTCCGACACCGGGTTCCCCAATCAGGACAGGGTTGTTCTTGGTCCGACGGTTGAGGATTTCAATGACACGAAGAATTTCATCGTCACGGCCAATGACCGGATCAATATCCCCACGGCGAGCAATTTCAGTAACGTTAATTCCAAACTCTTCTAGGAGGCCCTTTGGTTGTTGTTTGGCTTGGGGTCTGCTTGGTCCTGAAGAACGACCGTTTCCATTAGAACCATAGCCGTTTCCACCACCATAGCCTCCTCCAGATTGGGTCGGAGGAGTTTGGGGTTCTTGCGGAGCCTGGAAGTTTCCTAGTTGATTGAAGAAATCTTCAAAAGGATCCCGTCCTCCGCGATTTTGTTGGTTTAATCCTGCTAGTAGACTATTGTTAGGATCCGTTTTCATAATTTGATAGCAGTTCTGGCAAAGGTCTACTTGTTGTTGGTGGCCATTCACGTTCGTATAAAGATGAATGGTTGAATCATTGATTTTACAGTTTTGACAAAGCATTCTCTTACCTCTTTCTCTAGGGTAAAAAGTGTAAAAACTATTGGTCAGAAATAGTCAAACTTTTATAGTTTCATTATAGCAGTATTCTAAAAGTTTGCAAGAATTTAGTATGAAGTCCGGTTTTAGGCATGGAATAAAGAGGAAAATAGCGGAAAAGTTGATTTTTATTGGAATTTCCTCCTTCTTTTATGATAAAATAGGAGAGTAGAAAGTAAATAGGAGAATCAAAATGGAATCACATTTGGTACGAATTATCAGCCGTTTGGAAGCGATGACGAAAGACGGTGGAAACTTAAAACGTAATTTTGAACGTGAAGGGGTTGTAGTTGCTGAAGTAGCTTACAACTATGATGAAGAAAATGGATCAGTATTTACTCTTCGTGATGTAGAAGCGCGTGAGACCTATACATTCGATAGCATTGACTTAATCGCAATGGAGATCTACGAATTGTTGTACTAAGAAGTATCAATCAAGAGTCTAGAGCATCTAGTCTCTTTTTTGTTGGAAGAAAATAGTTATAGTTTCTTCTTATAACCTTGTCTAATCAAGAAGTGTTAGGAGCAGGTTCACAAATCTGATATAATAGAGAAGATATTGAATAGAAAAGAGATTGAGATGACACATGTAATTGATGGGAAGGCCTTGGCAGTAAAATTGCAAGGGGAATTGGCTGAGAAAACCGCTCGCTTAAAGGCTGAGACTGGTCAGGTCCCAGGCTTGGTAGTGATTTTGGTGGGAGAAAACCCAGCTAGCCAGGTCTATGTCCGCAATAAAGAACGGTCAGCTTTGGCAGCAGGATTTCGAAGTGAAGTGGTTCGAGTACCAGAAAGCATTTCCCAAGAGGACTTATTAGCCCTCATTGACCGCTACAATCAGGATCCACTCTGGCATGGAATTTTGGTTCAGTTGCCTCTACCAGCCCATATCGACGATGAGGCAGTTTTGTTAGCCATTGATCCTAATAAGGATGTCGACGGCTTCCACCCTCTCAATATGGGACATCTTTGGGCAGGAAATCCAGTCATGGTTCCCTCTACACCAGCAGGGATTATGGAAATGTTCCGGGAATATGATATCGATGTCGAAGGGAAAAATGCAGTCGTCATTGGCCGTTCCAACATCGTGGGGAAACCGATGGCCCAGCTTCTCTTAGCAAAAAATGCAACGGTGACCTTGACCCATTCGCGGACTCATCATTTGGCTAAAATTGCTAGAAAAGCCGATATCTTAGTGGTGGCGATCGGTCGTGCCAAATTTGTTACAGCTGACTTTGTCAAAGAGGGAGCGGTCGTTATCGATGTCGGGATGAACCGTGATGAAAATGGGAAGCTCTGTGGAGACGTGGACTATGAACAAGTAGCTCCTCTGGCTAGTCACATCACTCCGGTTCCAGGTGGCGTTGGTCCTATGACCATTACCATGCTCATGTCTCAGACCTATGAGGCAGCTGTTCGGGCTTTAAAGAAATAAACCAGCTTGGATGGATTCGGGACAGTGTTTGTAGCTGTAGAATGTTTAGAAAGATTTTTAAGGTAGGAACTTCGCTTCCTACCTTTTTTTAGCCTAAACGTGGTAAAATAGAGGGAGAAAGAGGGGACGCTTATGTTAAGAGTTGACCAAACATTGCTGCAACAAGTTATCCTTAGCCGTCAGTCAGATTCCTATAAGGGAGACTATGGGCGTCTGCTCTTGATTGGAGGGACTTATCCCTATGGTGGAGCCATTATCATGGCAGCCCTCGCAGCGGTTCATAGTGGAGCGGGCCTTGTCACGGTTGCGACAGACCGAGAGAATATCCCTGCCCTCCATAGTCAGCTACCTGAAGCCATGGCATTTGCTGTGACGGACCAAGAATTGTTGGCTGAGCAAATCGCAAAAGCAGGGGTTATTTTGTTGGGGCCAGGACTCAATGCTAATGAGCTAGGGGCACACCTTGTAAAGCTAGTTTTTGATAGGGTTCAGCCTCATCAAGTGCTCATTCTAGATGGTGGAGCCATTAGCCTCTATACTCGCTTAGGACTTTCTCTTCCTCCAGCTCAACTGGTCTTTACTCCGCATCAAAAAGAATGGGAGGCCATGTCAGGTCTAGCAATCGCAGACCAAGGGGAAGAAGCAACAAGGCAGTCTCTGTCCCAACTTCCTCCAGCAAGTATTCTGGTCCAAAAGGGTCCCCAGACCAAGATTTGGCAACAAGGGCAAGCCGATTATTACCAACTAACCGTTGGAGGGCCCTACCAGGCAACTGGAGGAATGGGTGATACCTTGGCAGGCATGATTGCAGGTTTTGCGGGTCAATTTCCGCAAGTTGGTCTCTATGAGCGCGTGGTAGTTGCCAGTCACCTTCACTCGGCCATTGCAGACGATTTAAGCAAGAATGCCTATGTGGTTTTACCGACCGCGATTAGTCGAGAAATTCCAAAATGGATGAGGGGAATATGCCTTTCCAACTGCCAATAAACAATCAAGCCTCAGATGATGAAATCTGGGGCTTTTTCCGTAGGTAGAATCAGCTTTTTCCGCTTATTTTTGGTATAATTTATACTAGAATTTTCCGTGTGAAAGGGGAACTATGTCAGAGTATTTATCGGTATCCAGTCTGACCAAATACCTCAAGTTAAAATTTGATAAAGACCCCTATCTAGAGCGGGTCTATTTGACGGGTCAGGTCTCGAATTTCCGTAAGCGTCCCAATCACCAGTATTTTTCTTTAAAGGATGAAAAAGCTGTGATCCAGGCGACTGTCTGGGCAGGGATTTATAAGAGTTTCGGCTTTGAGCTAGAAGAAGGCATGAAGATCAATGTCATCGGTCGGATCCAACTCTATGAACCAAGTGGCAGTTATTCCATTGTCATCGAAAAGGCGGAGCCAGATGGCGTCGGCGCTTTAGCTATACAGTTTGAGCAGTTGAAAAAGAAACTCCAAGAAGAAGGTCTTTTTCAAGAGAAGTTCAAACAGGCTATCCCCCAGTTCTCCAAGAAAATTGGGGTTATTACCAGTCAGAGTGGGGCCGTTATTCGCGATATTATTACTACTGTTTCGCGGCGCTTTCCTGGCGTGGAGATTCTCCTTTTTCCAACCAAGGTACAAGGAGAGGGAGCTGCCCAAGAAATTGTCGCCAATATCCAGAAGGCCAATAATCGGACGGACCTCGATGTCTTGATCATCGGTCGTGGTGGTGGCTCCATCGAGGACCTATGGGCCTTTAATGAAGAGCCAGTTGTGCGGGCTATTTTTGAGTCTAGAATTCCCATTATTTCCAGTGTGGGGCATGAGACAGATACTACTCTGGCAGACTTTGTCGCAGATCGCCGGGCAGCAACTCCTACAGCTGCGGCTGAGTTGGCAACGCCTGTGACCAAGTTGGACCTGCTCAATCATTTGCAGAAGCAAGAAGGGCGGATGGCAACCGCTATGCGCAACCGCCTGGTCTACAACCGGGAGCGCCTGCAGAAACTGAGCCAATCGGTCATCTTCCGTCAGCCAGAGCGGCTGTATGATTCTTATCTGCAAAAGCTGGATCAGATTCAGCTACGATTGAAACAGGCTGTGTCAGAGTCGGTTACCAGAAATAGCCACCAGTTACAAGAACTCCGTCATCGATTAGCTTCCCAAGCGCCACAGCATCAGCTCGAGCGTTATCGAGACCAGATTCTCCAGATGGAGCGATTGCTGACCTTGAAAATCAAGGAGCTCTATCAGACAAAAGCAGCAGAAGCCAAGCGCCTATCGGAAGCTCTCTTGATGCTGGATACCAGTCGCATCGTAGCTAGAGGCTACGCCTTGGTACAGGCTGGAGATCAGGTTTTGGATAGCGTGGATACAATCAAAGAAAAGGATGCCTTGACGCTAGTCATGCGGGATGGGCAAGTAGAAGTAGAGGTAAAGCATGTCGAAAGAAAAGAAATTTGAAGAAAATTTAGCTGATTTGGAAGCTATTGTCCAAAAGTTAGAGAGTGGGCAAGTGCCCCTCGAAGAGGCCATCTCAGAGTTTCAGAAAGGAATGAAGCTATCAAAAGACTTGCAAGAAACACTTGATCAGGCTGAAAAGACCTTGGTCAAGGTGATGCAAGCAGATGGCTCAGAAACGGAACTAGTATGATTCTAGAAGAAAAATTGCAAGGGGTTGAAAAAGCGATAGAAGGCTTCTACGAGGCTAAACAAATCGCTCCCCGCTTGGTAGAATCCATCCTTTATTCAGTCCATGCAGGGGGGAAACGGATTCGACCTTTGCTCGTATTGGAGTTGCTGGAAGCCTTTCATGCTCCCATCCTTGAGGCTCATTTTCAGGTGGCAGCCGCTCTTGAAATGATTCATACGGGAAGCTTGATCCATGATGATTTACCAGCCATGGATAATGATGATTATCGTCGTGGTCAATTGACCAACCATAAAAAATTTGGGGAAGACCTAGCCATCTTAGCAGGAGACTCGCTCTTCTTAGATGCCTTTGGCTGTGTGGCAGAGGCAGACCTTCCAGCTTCTATCAGGGTGCAACTGATTGCCCTGTTATCGGATGCTTCAGGGACAGCTGGGATGGTGGCGGGCCAAGTCTTGGATATGGAAGGGGAAGGGGCGAGCCTGACCTTGGACCAGTTGCAAGTCATCCATGCTAATAAGACCGGGCGACTGCTTGCCTATCCATTCCAAGCAACAGGGATCCTCTTGGGGCTTGAGCCAGCTATCGCGACTCTCTTAGAGGAAATTGGCCTCCATTTAGGCTTGGCCTTCCAGATTCGGGATGATATTTTGGATGTGACTGCTGATTTTGCTTCTTTAGGGAAAACCCCTCAGAAGGACCTGCAAGCTGAAAAATCGACCTATCCTGCCCTCCTCGGTCTAGATGGAGCTCAGGCTTATTTGGACCGGGAGCTAGATGCCTGTGAGGACTTGCTTGATCGCATCTCTCAGCAGGTAGACTTCGACGGGACTGGAATCAAAAAGATTATAGAAAGACTTAGAATTCATGGCGAAGGAAAGAGTTGACGTACTGGCCTACAAGCAGGGACTTTTTGAAACCCGGGAGCAGGCCAAACGCGGTGTGATGGCTGGTCTGGTCGTTGCGGTCCATAATGGCGAGCGCTTCGATAAACCAGGCGAAAAAATTGATGAAGCGACAGAATTAAAACTCAAGGGTGAAAAACTCAAATATGTCAGTCGTGGTGGTCTCAAGTTAGAAAAGGCTTTGGACCTTTTTGAGATTGACCTGCAGGATAAGGTAACACTGGATATTGGAGCTTCTACAGGGGGCTTTACGGATGTCATGCTCCAAAATGGAGCTGCCTTGGTCTATGCAGTGGATGTAGGGACCAATCAGTTGGCCTGGAAGCTTCGTCAGGATCCTCGGGTCATCTCGATGGAGCAGTTCAACTTCCGCTATGCGACGTCTGAGGATTTTGAGCAAACTCCAAGCTTTGCTAGCATTGATGTTAGTTTTATTTCCCTCAACCTCATCTTGCCAGCCCTCCATGGGATTTTACAAGAGGGAGGCCAGGTGGTTGCCCTTGTCAAACCCCAGTTTGAAGCTGGTCGGGAGCAGATTGGGAAAAATGGGATTATCAAGGATGCCAAGGTCCACTTGTCCGTCCTGGAACAGGTTCAAGGCTTTGCCTTAGAACATGGCTTCTCCGTCTTGGGTGTGGATTATTCACCGATTCAAGGGGGCCATGGCAATATTGAATTTTTACTTTATTTAGAAAAAAATACTGGGCAAGATCGTCTTCAACTGCAAGAGTTTGCGGCAGTTGTCGAAAAAGCCCATACTGACTTTAAACATGAATAGTAAACAAAACCGATTAGAAAAAATACGCCGCTTTATCCGAGAAAATAAAGTGGGTACTCAGGATGCCATTGTCGAACATCTGAGAGAAGCTGGAATTTCTGCGACACAAGCGACTGTTTCCCGAGATATCAAAGAGTTGGGGATTATTAAAACGCCTTTAAAAGGTTCAGCCTATGTCTACGAATTGCCACGCGTCCAACATAGTGGAAAATTAGCAGAAAATAATCTTCAATCCTTTGAACGCATGGGGAGTTTTTTGACCCTCAAGCTTGTCCCAGGGACAGCCTATCTAGTCAAGCGACATCTACAAGAAGATTTTGATGACATCATCTTTAGCATGATTTCAGACGACAATAGTATTTTGATTGTGGCCCGCTCGGAAGAAAAGGCTCAGTTTATCGAACAACGATTGATGGAATGGTAGGAGAGAGATGCTATTAGAAATTTCAATTAAGAACTTTGCCATCATTGAAGAAATCGCTCTGAATTTTGAAACAGGGATGACGGTTTTAACCGGTGAAACTGGAGCAGGAAAATCCATCATTATCGATGCTATGAATATGATGCTGGGGAGCCGGGCAACAACCGATGTGATCCGTCACGGTGCTCCTAAGGCTGAAATTGAAGGCCTCTTTGCCATTGACGAAAATCCTGCCCTTCAGCAGTTATTTGAGGAGCAGGGCTTAGAATGGACAGAGGAGTTGATTATTCGTAGGGAAATTTTCCAGAATGGTCGGAGTGTCAGCCGGATCAATGGGCAGATGGTTAACCTCTCCGTTCTCAAGGCCGTTGGCCAGCATTTGGTAGATATTCATGGCCAGCACGATCAGGAAGAACTGATGCGGGCTCCCTTGCATATCGCTATGCTGGATAGCTTTGGGGAGGATACTTTTTTTGCGACTAAGAAGGCCTATAGAGAGACCTTTGAGAATTACAAGGCCTTGCGCAAGCAGGTCTTGCAGATCCAAAAAAATAACCAGGAAAACCAAGCTCGGATCGAAATGCTGGAATACCAAATTTCGGAAATCGAGGCGGCAGCCCTGTCCCTAGATGAAGATGTCCAGTTAGAGCAAGAACGGCAACGCCTGCTCAATCATAAGATGATTGCAGATACCCTAAGCAATGCTTATGCCATGCTGGATGCAGAAGACTTCTCCAGTCTTAACAATGTGCGGTCGGCCATGAATGATCTGCAAAGCATCGAAGAGTATGATGCAGAATACAAGACCTTATCTGATCAAATGGCCGAGACCTACTATACTCTGGAGGATTTGACCAAGCGCTTGGAGGATCTGGTAGATGGATTGGACTTTGACGGCAACCGCTTGATGCAGGTGGAAGCTCGACTAGACCTAATCCATTCAATTACTCGTAAATATGGTGGTCAGGTAAAGGATGTCCTTGATTACCTGGAGCAAATTAGCAAGGAATATAGCCTATTAACAGGAGGAGGGACCTCTTCTGAAGACTTGGAAAAAGAACTCAAGTCTATGGAAGGACAGCTGGTTGCCCTGGCTAAAGAACTGAGTCAAAGGCGTCATGCCTTGGCCCAAGAGCTGGAAGCAGAGATCCAGCAGGAATTGGCAGATCTCTATATGGAAAAAGCCCGTTTCCAAGTGCGTTTTACCCCATCTAAGTTTAATCGGGAAGGAAACGAAACGGTTGAGTTTTATATTTCAACCAACCCTGGAGAGGACTTTAAGCCTTTAGTAAAAGTCGCCTCAGGTGGGGAGTTGTCCCGTCTTATGTTGGCCATCAAGTCAGCCTTTTCGCGTAAAGAAGGCAAGACCAGTATTGTCTTTGACGAGGTGGATACAGGAGTATCTGGTCGGGTGGCGCAGGCTATTGCTTCGAAGATTTATAAAATTGGACGTTATGGTCAGGTGCTAGCCATCTCTCATTTGCCTCAGGTCATTGCAGTAGCTGATTACCAATTCTTTATCGAAAAGGTGAGCGATGAATTTTCAACGGTCTCGACCGTTCGCTTGCTCAGTCATGAAGAGCGGGTCGAAGAAGTCGCTAAGATGCTTGCTGGTGAAGATGTGACAGAAGCAGCCCGCATGCAGGCAGAGCAATTGCTAAAACGGCCGTCCTAAGAAGAAAGGAACCGATATGGAAAGCTATTTCGTAGTGGGAGACATTCATGGAAAAGCCGGTATGCTAGAGGAACTGATGACCCATTGGGATGCTCAGTCCCAGCTGGTTTTTCTCGGAGATCTGATAGACCGTGGGGAAGATAGTCGTAAGGTTATCGAACTGGTCAAAGATGTTGTCGAACAGCAAGGGGCCATCTGCCTCTCTGGAAACCACGAATACATGTTTCTAGCCTGGATCGATAATCCGACCGAGCGCTACGACCATTACCGACGAAATGGTGGTGACACGACCATCAACTCTCTACTTGGTCGTCCCCTCACGGCTCCAGTAGATGGCGTGGAGGATGCTCGGCGCGTGCAAGAGACTTGTGGGGATCTCATCGCTTTCATCCGTTCGCTTCCTTTTGTCTATGAAACTGAACACTATATTTTTGTGCATGCTGGCCTTGACTTGACCTTGCCTGATTGGCATGAAACGACGGATTACCAAAAGGTCTGGATTCGCCAGCCCTTCCATGAAGCGGCCAATCAGACAGGAAAGACCATTATTTTTGGCCATACCCCGGTTCACTATCTCTTGGATCAAAAGATTGGAACCAAGGAGCTCTGGGTGACCAAAGATGGGAAGATTGGCATGGATGGCGGGGCTGTATATGGTGGCGTCCTCCATGGCATTCTCTTTGATGAAAGTGGAATGAAGGCAGATGTTGCTTTGGTTAATGATGGCTTTGCAGCTATCGAAGATTAAGTAAAAAGGACTTTGTCCCACAAAAGCCTAGAAAATTTGATATAATAGAGTGGATATATCTAAGAAAAGATTGTAGGAATGTTATGTCACAAGTAAAAATTGTTACAGACTCATCCGTAACGATTGAGCCTGAAGTTGTTAAAAAATACGGAATTACCATCGTTCCCCTCTCCGTCATGGTGGACGGTGTCCTCTATTCAGATGCGGAATTAACAGAAGGACAATTCCTTCAGTTGATGAAGTCCAGTAAGAACCTTCCAAAGACTAGTCAACCTCCAGTAGGTGTGTTTGCGGAAGCCTTCGAAGGTTTGGCGGAAGAAGGGGCGCAAATTATTGCGATCCATATGTCCCATGCCTTATCTGGTACAGTGGAAGCTGCACGTCAAGGCGCTACCTTAGCCAATGCAGATGTCACGGTGATCGATAGTAGCTTTACAGACCAAGCCATGAAGTTCCAAGTGGTAGAAGCAGCGAAAATGGCTCAAGAAGGAGCTAGCGTAGAGGAAATTGTAGCCCGCATTGAAGAGGTCAAGCAAAAATCTAGACTCTACATTGGGGTTTCTACTCTGGAAAACCTGGTGAAAGGAGGCCGGATTGGCCGCGTAACTGGTTTATTGAGTTCCCTTTTGAATATTCGGGTTGTCATGGAAATGAAGAACGATGAACTGCAACCGATTGTCAAAGGACGCGGACAGAAGACTTTTAAAAAATGGTTGGACGAGTTGATTCAAGACTTATCTGGTAAAGAAATCGCTGAGATAGGGATTTCCTATGCTGGTGGACCTGACTTTGCTAACCAAATGAAGGCGCAATTACAGCCTTTGGTTGCAACTCCGATCTCTGTTTTGGAGACAGGTTCAATCATTCAAACCCACACTGGGGAAGATGCATGGGCAGTTCTTGTCCGATTTGCATAGAAGCCCGTCAATAAAGGAATTTATTCCTAGATAAATGTTGATAAAAACAAGTTTAGTACTTGACCTAAAAGCATTTTTTAGATATGATAGAGATGTTAAGGGTAAAACCTAAAAAAATTTGGAGGATTTGTTAAATGGCTAACAAACAAGATTTGATCGCAAAAGTGGCAGAAGCTACAGAATTGACTAAAAAAGACTCAGCAGCAGCAGTTGACGCTGTATTTGCAGCTGTTTCAGAATACCTTTCAAAAGGTGAAAAAGTTCAATTGATCGGTTTCGGTAACTTTGAAGTTCGTGAACGTGCAGCTCGTAAAGGTCGCAACCCACAAACTGGTAAAGAAATCAAAATCGCTGCTTCTAAAGTTCCAGCATTCAAAGCTGGTAAAGCTCTTAAAGACGCAGTTAAATAATTGTGATTACAAAGGTTCCTTCTAGCTTGCTAGAAGGAACTTTTTGTTTTAGAGTAGTTTCTAGACAGGGCCTATAAATAGGAGTATAATAGAAAAAAGTGAGAAATGGAGGGTGGACCATGAGATGGATTGTTGGAATCTTTGTTCTGCTCATGATTAAGCCAATTCTTTATCTATTGAAAGGTCTCTGGTTTATTGCGGAACTCTTCTTTATGTTCCTCTTTGTCAAAATTTTACTAGGAACCATGAGATGGATCCTTAGTTGGGGAAGTTAAGATTAGATATAAAAAAGTGTGGGAGTAAAGGAGCTTGATTCGAGCTGATTTAATCCTGCACTTTTCCTTATTTACAAACATTCTAATTAGGCAAAATGTGGTATTCGTGATATAATAGTTTTAAAGAAGACACAGAAAGGGGAAAGACTATGCTAGCTTGTTTAAGGCTCGATTCCGTTCAACAAGAAAAAGTGGAAGATGTATTGCAACACCTGCGTGAAAAATCTGTACGGATTACAGAGACGCGTCGGGCTGTCCTTTCCTATCTTGTCAAAAGTCAGGAACATCCAAGTGCGGATGCCATCTATCAGGACTTGAAACCAGCCTTTCCCAATATGAGTCTGGCAACCGTTTATAACAATCTCAAGGTCCTTATTGAAGAAGGCTTTGTCTCTGAAATTAAAGTTCGTAATGATACCACGACCTATTTTGACTTTATGGGACACGATCATTTAAATCTGATTTGTGAGTCTTGTGGGAAGATTGATGATATTGATATCGAAGTTCCAGACGTGAGAGCAGAAGCGAGAGAAAAAAGTGGCTACGTCATTACCAAGTGCCAAACTACAGTTTATGGCCTTTGTCCGGAATGCCAGAAGCAATTGTAGGCAAACCTCTTTTTAGAGGTTTTTTTGTTTAGTCTTGTTTGTGGAAAGAGGGTGGAAGAGGCAGGATTTAGAACCTGGAGAGAGCGACTTGTAAATGTCCATGAAAAAGAATTGATAAAATTTTCACGAAATCTTCGATCTAGCTCTGTTAAGACTAGATTTTTCCCTCAAAATCTAGTAGAATAGAATAGATAAACGAGGGTAACCTCGGAAAATAAAAGGAGATCCATCTAATGGTAAAATTGGTTTTTGCTCGCCACGGTGAGTCTGAATGGAACAAAGCTAACCTTTTCACTGGTTGGGCTGATGTTGATTTGTCTGAAAAAGGTACACAACAAGCGATCGACGCTGGTAAATTGATCAAAGAAGCTGGTATCGAATTTGACCAAGCTTACACTTCAGTATTGAAACGTGCGATCAAAACAACTAACTTGGCTCTTGAAGCTTCTGACCAATTGTGGGTTCCAGTTGAAAAATCATGGCGCTTGAACGAACGTCACTACGGTGGTTTGACTGGTAAAAACAAAGCTGAAGCTGCTGAACAATTTGGTGATGAGCAAGTTCACATCTGGCGTCGTTCATACGATGTATTGCCTCCAAACATGGATCGCGATGATGAGCACTCAGCACACACTGACCGTCGTTACGCTTCACTTGACGACTCAGTGATTCCAGATGCTGAAAACTTGAAAGTGACGTTGGAACGCGCTCTTCCATTCTGGGAAGATAAAATCGCTCCAGCTCTTAAAGATGGTAAAAACGTATTCGTAGGTGCACACGGTAACTCAATCCGTGCCCTTGTAAAACACATCAAAGGTTTGTCAGACGACGAAATCATGGATGTGGAAATTCCTAACTTCCCACCATTGGTATTCGAATTTGACGAAAAATTGAACGTAGTTGATGAATACTATCTTGGTAAATAAGATAACATAATTTGTTATCCATAAAAAAGCTGACTTAAGTCAGCTTTTTTGCTTGTCCGTCGCAGAGCTAGCTGTTTTTTGGTTTTCAGCACTCTTTAAAAGTGTTATAATAGAGTGTTACTAAATTGGGTTCCATTAGCCCTGAAAGGAAAAGAAACATGACAAAATCATTCTACATCACAACCCCTATCTATTACCCATCTGGTAAATTGCATATTGGTTCAGCTTATACAACGATCGCATGTGACGTCTTGGCGCGTTACAAACGCATGATGAACTACGATGTTTTCTACCTGACTGGTCTCGACGAGCATGGTCAAAAGATCCAGCAAAAAGCAGAAGAAGCTGGCATCACGCCGCAAGCTTATGTGGATGGGATGGCGGTTGGAGTGAAGGAACTCTGGCAATTACTCGATATCTCATACGATAAATTCATCCGTACGACAGACGACTACCATGAAAAAGTGGTGGCCCAAGTCTTCGAACGCTTGCTGGCTCAAGATGACATCTACCTGGGTGAATACTCTGGTTGGTATTCAGTCTCTGATGAAGAGTTCTTTACAGAAAGCCAATTGGCTGAGGTTTACCGTGATGAGAATGGCAAGGTCATCGGTGGGGTAGCCCCATCAGGCCATGAAGTAGAATGGGTTTCTGAAGAATCTTATTTCCTTCGCCTCAGCAAATACCAAGACCGCTTGGTGGAATTTTTCAAATCCCAACCGGATTTCATCACGCCGGATGGTCGTCTCAATGAAATATTGAAAAACTTTATCGAACCCGGTTTGGAAGATTTAGCGGTATCTCGGACCACCTTTACTTGGGGAGTTCCAGTACCATCCAATCCAAAACACGTGGTCTACGTTTGGTTTGACGCCCTGCTCAACTATGTGACAGCTCTTGGTTATGATCAAGAGCAGCATGGCAACTTTGACAAGTTCTGGAACGGAACAGTCTTCCACATGGTCGGAAAAGACATCCTTCGTTTCCACTCCATCTACTGGCCAATCCTTCTCATGATGCTCGATATCAAGTTGCCAGAACGTTTGATTGCCCATGGTTGGTTTGTCATGAAAGACGGTAAGATGTCTAAGTCTAAAGGAAATGTCATCTACCCAGAGATGTTGGTTGAGCGCTATGGTTTAGATCCACTTCGCTACTACCTCATGCGTAGCCTTCCTGTTGGTTCAGACGGGACCTTCACTCCAGAAGACTATGTAGGCCGCATCAACTATGAATTGGCCAATGACCTTGGAAACCTCCTCAACCGGACGGTAGCCATGATCAACAAGTACTTTGGTGGTCAAGTTCCAGCTTATGTCGAAAACATCAATACATTTGATGCAGATTTGGCTAAGGTGGTTGAAGAAAACATCGCTGAATACCACAAGCAAATGAACGCGGTTGATTACCCACGCGCTTTAGAAGCCGTATGGAACATCATCTCTCGTACCAACAAATACATCGACGAGACAGCTCCTTGGGTCCTTGCCAAAGAAGATGGTGACAAGGAACAATTGGCAGCGGTCATGGCGCACTTGGCAGCTAGCCTTCGTGTCGTGGCTCATTTGATCCAACCATTCATGATGAACACCTCAAATGCCATCATGGAGCAACTTGGCTTGGGCTTGGACTTCGATCTTGAAAACTTGACTCTAGCAGGCTTCCCTGAAAATGTCACAGTGGTTGCCAAAGGAACTCCAATCTTCCCACGTCTCGATATGGAAGAAGAAATTGCCTACATCCAATCTCAAATGACTGCTGGAAAACCACAAGAAAAAGAATGGATTCCAGAAGAAGTGGAACTCAAGTCTGAAAAAGATGAGATCAAATTTGAAGACTTTGATAAGGTTGAAATCCGTGTAGCAGAAGTCAAAGAAGTGGAGCGCGTCGAAGGATCCGATAAATTGCTTCGCTTCCGCCTAGATTCAGGAGATGGCGAAGACCGTCAAATCCTCTCTGGTATCGCGAAATTCTATCCAAATGAACAAGAATTGGTCGGCAAGAAACTCCAAATCGTGGCCAACCTCAAACCACGGAAGATGATGAAGAAATATGTCAGTCAAGGCATGATTCTTTCCGCAGAACACGGGGATCAATTAACAGTCCTAACCGTTGATCCATCTGTTCCAAATGGAAGCATCATTGGTTAAACGATAGACAAAGAAGAAGCTCTCCTGGAAGGGAGGGCTTTTGTTGTGACGAAATGGTTCCCGTCATTGAGTTTTACAAGGATGGTAGATGAGTCCTATTAGCAATGAATGTTAATGGAGACTTCCGCAGTGAGAAAAGAGTCTGAAACGTTATCGTTTCAGACTCTCGGAAGATTTGAGACAGAAGGCTCAAATCTTAGTATGGAATCCCAAAGGGATTCGCTACCGTCCGTCCTCACCTAAGGAAAGTCTCCGAATATAGTTTCTATTCATCAGGCCGGTATTCCAGGATATCTCCAGGCTGGCAGTCGAGTTCTTTGCAGATGGCTTCAAGGGTGGTGAAGCGAATGGCTTTGGCCTTGCCTGTCTTGAGAATGGAGAGGTTAGCGGTGGTGATGCCGATTTTGTCGGCTAGCTCGTTGGATTTCATTTTGCGCTTGGCCAGCATGACATCTAGATTGACGATAATCATGGCACCCTCCTTAAATGGTTAGCTCATTTTCTTCGGCGATTTCAATCCCTCTCTCTAAAATCTTGCCAAGGACCCAGACAATTGGGACAGCAAGGAGAAGCCCTGTGTTAAAGGTAAATTTGAAAGTGAAGGGAAGGAGATAAGCATCGCCACTGGTTTCAAGTGTGCCAGACATAAAAGACAAGACCAAGAGAATCTTCCAAGCTCGGTTGCAAAGATCAATGTTGGAATGAGAAAAGATCTTTTCTTGGTAGAGATTTTTGAGGAAGCTGCGAATGGTGATGAGAAGGTAAATATAGATAGCGCTTGAGGCTAGTGGGAAGAGCAACTGCCAGAGGGGTTGCAGATGTTTGGGGAAGAGCTGGATGCCATTTACCTCAAAGGACAAACGTCCAGATTGAATGAGATCCTTAAACACTCCCATCCGGGAAAGCAGGTGGACGACCAGTGCAGCCAGGGTCATAAAGCCACAGAAGTAAATGAAAGCCGTTAAGACTTCAATGACATTTTTTAAGGTTTTTGAGTTTTTCATCGCAAGCCTCCTTAAAGTTTTTTTATTTTTCACTTATAGTATACTCCTTATAAAAAATAAGTCAATAAAAAAGTATCGAATAACGATAAATAATTTATGAATTTCAGTCAAAATTTACTTTAAATAGAATTTAAGGTATACTATTAGGTAACTACCATTTCAAGGAGGTGTTGAAATGATCAAAAAGTTAGATAAGAAATATCTTTGGATGATCATCGCTTTTGTGAGTGCAGTGGTTCTAATCGGAGGAGTCTATCTCTACTCTAGCTCCAATATTCAACCGGATCATCAAAAAGAGTTCAAACAGACTTCGAAGACCTCATCTTCATCTAAGGAAAAAGCCATCGATCTGTCTGGCGAATATGTCTCTAGTGCGCGTGATAAGGCCAAGATTAAAAAAGATGGGAAATCTTGGAAGATTGATTACGAGACAGAAGATGGTCCTATATCAGCAACTTTCTCAACGGATTTCAAAGTAGAAGGTGCCAATAAAGTTTCTACTAGTCAGATGAAAAAGTCTGACGGGAATACTGATTTTACCGTCACTGTGCGTATCTTTAAATACAAAGCAGAAAAAGATCCTCTCATTACGGTAACCATGTCAGATAAAGACCCCGATCATGAGATGGTCTTTGCCAATCGGAAGGATTTCTTCAAGTCGACGAATCCAGATGATGAGGTATTGGATGGGGATTTGACAACCTTCTCAGGAAGTTACTCCAATGAATCGATTGAAAAGCAGATCGCAGATTCTGGCTTTAAGTTGTATGGCTATAGTCCAGAAGATTATTACAATCACCGGACTACTATCTTCCCTTCTATCTACTCTGATCAGGATAAGGGATGGAGCTTCTGGAGTGGAGCTAGCAATGTCCAATTTGTCCTTAATAAAGATAAGAAACCGAAGAAAGCTGGATCGACCTATCAGGTTTATTTTGTCCAAGCTGGTACAAATGGAGAAACTCCTGGTCAGGAATTGGTTGTCACCTTGATTCCTGAAAATATTCAAGGTCCTGATGGTGTCGTGTCGCCTTTGAGACGCATCTTCTACCATCAAGCCTCCTTCCAAGCCTACCAAGACAAATGGTGGGAAGCTTATCCAGAGCCTAAGAAGGACGCAGACCTTGATATTGCGGCCATCAATAGTGGAGACTTCTCAAGTCTGGCAGGGACATGGCGCAATGCTAAAGGCCAGGAGATGGTCATCCAAGAAGATGGAACTGTAAAGGGCCAAGGAAGATTAAAAGCAGTGCCGAACTCGGATAAGACAAGTAAAGTCCCTTATGTAGATCTACGTGTGGGAGAAACAGGAGTGGCAGTTGGCCTCTTTAAGATTGGTTTTGAAAATCCTGATGGAGACCAATCAGATAAGAGCAAACCTCGCTTGGTTGTTACCCAATCAGCTGGGAACTATCCAGCGGATCAATACTTCTATCGTCAATAAGATTGAAGAAAAAGTCATTTTTAAAACTTTCCTTAGGTTCAAAACTCCCGAATGCCTGAAACAACTTTGTTTCAGGCACTTTTCTCACGGCGGAAAGTTTTTCATCTTCTTAAATGACTAAAAAATAAAAGTCATTTTTTGAAAATCATCCAGCTGTTTTATGTAAAGCGATAGTATGTCTACATTTAAAACCCAGGAAATTCAATTTCCTGGGTTTTTGTTTTGCTTCAATTGTTTATCACTAAGTGCTGAAGGAGCTGATTATTTCATACTTCAACCTGTCTCTTTAAACTCACTCTTTATGCTCAAGGAGCAGTGGGGAGGTGGTTTCGACTGCTTGTTTGCGCTTGAAAAATGCAGCCATTTGAACTAGGATACGGGGGACTGTTTGCCATTTTTTCCATGCTTGGACACGGGTGTCGATGAGTTGCTTGGCAAGACGTTCCAACATTTCTCGCTCGGTGGGGTCTAGGTCCTGAGTGTTTTGAAAGATATCTTTGATCTTGGAGAAATTTTTCAAGTTCATCAAATCATTAATCGAAGTAACGCCTGCATCCAAGAAGAGGCCAAAGAAGGTATCGAAAAATTTCTTGAGTTGGCTGTCAGGCACTTCTTGTACCCACTGTTTTAAGGTTTGGTCCATCTGCTGGCTATCGGGACTAGTTTGATCCAGTGTCACAAATCCATCCTTTTCAACCATCCAAGTAAAGGCGTCATGCTGGGCAAAGCCACCAAAAGCTCGACTTTTGACGATCGTAGCAGGCTCAGGAACTTCCAGCATCATGCCGACGATAGATCCTTGTGGGACATAGCGATGAATGAGGTGTGCGATTCGTTGGTAGCCCTCTGTTTTGATAATGGACTTGTTGAGACCTGGAGCGTCGTAACAGTAGATGGCATCGACTTGTTTGAACAGCTGATCAGGAAGGTAGGAGCAGGCGTAGGCTGCGAGATTGCCCCCTTTGGAGTGTCCGGCTACCATGAAGTGTCCTTTTGGGAACTCCTTCATGACATGTTGTAGGTAGCTGGCTGCACGTCTCTGAGCTGGGATATGGTCCATGTAGGTCATGTGGAAGTCTTCCTTCCAACCAATCAAGGTATCATCCGTCCCTCTGAAGACAACCAAATAAACATCCATGGTGAGACGATAAGTCATGGCCGCAAACTGTTTCTGAACATCAAAGTCATATTCATCGACATAGTTGAGCAGTTTGATATTCTTAAAGCGTTTCGATGTGGCCAAGCTATCGACTAACTGCAAGTGTTGATCCGTTACGATGAAATTGGTAGTTCGATCGACCAGCTCCGCCGCATCAGACAAGCGGACTTCAATATTGGTCGCATCTCCTTGGGGCACGATCCGATCAAAAGGAAGATAGGTCAGCTCCGTCAGTGCCAGGACATCGACTTCCTTAAAGGGGCGATCATAGATGGAATCATAGGTGACATGGTCTAGATAATCAAAAATCGTGGACATGGGATTCTCCTTTGTATCTGTATGTTCAGTATAGCATAAAATACCTGAAAAGCCCCTTAGTAAAAATAGGAAATAAATGACCACTATGCTATGCTGTCGAAAAATATGTATGCTCCTTGGATAATTTGATATAATGAAAGGGTAACATTCTAGTAAGAAAGAGCAGGAAAGAGCATGCATAAAATTCTTCTTGTCGAAGATGATGAAACCATTCGCCAACAAGTGAAGATCATCATGGAGCAGTGGGGCTTTGAAGTCATTGCAGTTGATGATTTTATGGATGTACTGGGCACCTTTGTCCAGACCAATCCTCACTTGATTCTGATGGATATTGGCCTTCCTCTTTATAATGGCTATCATTGGTGCCAGGAGATCCGCAAGGTGTCCAAAGTGCCGATCATGTTTTTATCCTCACGTGATCAAGCCATGGACATCGTCATGGCCATCAACATGGGAGGAGATGACTATGTGACCAAGCCTTTTGATCCCAATGTCCTCCTGGCAAAAATCCAGGGCCTCCTTCGCCGCTCTTATGAGTTTGGGACTGATCAAGATTTGTTAGAACACCGGGGTGCTATCCTCAATCTCAAATCCATGGATCTGGTCTACGAGGGAGAGGTAGTCAATCTGACCAAGAATGAATTTCAGATTCTTCGTATCCTGTTTGAAAAAGCTGGGAGTGTAGTGGCTCGGGATGACCTGATGAAGGAATTGTGGAACAGTGATTTCTTTATTGATGACAATACCCTTTCGGTCAATGTAGCTAGACTTCGGAAGAAACTTGAAGAAGCAGGACTGGAACATTTTATCGAAACGAAAAAAGGGATAGGATACGGGTTGAGCAATGGATAATCGATTCTTATTTGTTAAACACTATCTGATTTCTCATCGCCGCTATCTCTATTTGATCGGTTTACTCCTTTCATCCCTGGTCTTGTTTGCCTATATATTCGAAGGCTACCGCCATTTTCTCCTTTACCTGACAGGGATTTTGGCTTTTTTGAGTCTGCTTCTGATCATTTGGGATGCAGTGGCTAAGTATCAGGCCTATCGGAAGGAAGTGCTCTATGGGGAGGGGGTAGCTGAGACCCCTCTAGAAAAGGTCTTGAGTCAAAAGCTAGCAGCCAGTCAGCAAGCCCAGCGGGAGCAGACCACAGTGAGCATAGAGACCTACAATGATCTGATGGATTACTATACCCTCTGGGTCCACCAGATTAAGACGCCCATTGCGGCCAGCCAACTCTTGGTTCAAAATATAGAAGACAGTGATCTGAGAAAGCAAATGGAGCAGGAGCTCTTTAAGATTGACTCCTATGCCAATGTGGTCCTCCAGTATCTGAGACTCGAAAGCTTTCACGATGATCTGGTTTTGAAGCGCGTGTCGCTAGAGGACTTGGTCAAAGAAGTCGTACGAAAGTATGCTATTTTCTTCATCCAAAAGGGCTTGATGGTGGATCTGCATGACTTAGATGTCGCCGTCATTACCGATCGCAAGTGGCTCTTGGTCATCATCGAGCAATTGCTGTCTAATAGCCTCAAGTATACCAGCACTGGCGGGATTGAGATCTATTTCAAAGACCAGACGCTTTATATGAAAGATAGTGGGATTGGAATCAAGGATAGCGACATACTCCGTGTCTTTGAGCGGGGATTCTCCGGCTACAATGGGCATTTGACCCAGCAATCTTCGGGACTAGGCCTCTATCTGTCTAAAAAGATTGCCGATCAGCTAGGGCACCAACTCCAAATGACCTCACAAGTTGGCCAAGGGACGACTGTTGCCATACGTTTTGAGGAGAAGAAATTGGTGATGGATTAGGGGAACTCGCCTATACTAATGATTCTCTCCCTAAGCTTCTCTTTTATTTGAAAATGACAAAAATGTAAGGTTAGATTTTAAAAATGAAAGGTTAGGTTATGGTGACCACCTTTTATTTTTTATACAATAGTCTCATCAAATAAAGGAGGTCAAGAAAATGAAACTCTTGAAATGGATGAAACAACCCAAAAAGATTAAGAAACCAAATAACCAAACTGATCTGGAAAAGGTAGAATTTGGTCGCCAAGTCCTACAACAAACCCAAGAATTTTTCTTGATCTACTAGTAAAAGGAGAAAAACATGTCATTACTAGACGTTCAACATATCAAAAAGATCTACAAAACCCGCTTCCAAGGAACGCAGGTTGAAGCCTTAAAAGATATCCACTTCACCGTTGAGAAGGGTGAATACGTCGCTATCATGGGGGAATCAGGATCCGGTAAATCGACCCTTCTCAATATCCTAGCTATGCTGGACCAGCCGACGGAAGGACGGGTCTATCTAAATAGCATAGACACCTCAACCATCAAGAACAAGGATGCCTCCAGCTTCCGTCGGGAAAAACTTGGCTTTGTCTTTCAAGACTTCAACCTGCTCGATACCTTATCGGTCAAGGACAATATCCTCTTGCCACTGGTCCTCTCTCGTAGACCTGTCAAGGAAATGATGAGCAAGGTCGATAGCGTCAGTCGGGAGTTGGGTATTCACCAACTGCTTGAAAAATACCCTTACGAAATCTCTGGTGGTCAAAAACAACGGGTAGCCGTAGCACGGGCCATCATCACCTCGCCAGAAATCCTACTGGCCGATGAGCCAACAGGGGCGCTAGATTCTAAGTCCTCGGCTGCTTTGCTAGACGTCTTTGAAGATATCAATACCATGGGGCAAACTATTCTCATGGTGACCCACTCAACCGCAGCGGCAGCGAGGGCCAAGCGCGTGCTCTTTATCAAGGATGGGATCCTTTACAACCAGATCTTCCGTGGGGAAAAGACGGAGCGTCAGATGTTCCAAGAAATCTCGGATACCTTGACGGTCATGGCAAGTGAGGTGGAGTAGATGTTTCGCTTAACCACTAAATTAGCTTGCTCCAATCTCATCAAGAACCGCAAGCTCTATTATCCCTTTGCGATTGCGGTCATTCTTGCAGTGACCATCGCTTACCTCTTTGACTCCCTGACCTTTAATCCTCACATTCATGAGCTTCGAGGGGGCTCTTCCATAGTGTTCACTCTCAGCTTGGGGTTCTTCGTGGTCAATGTCGCAGGAGCTATCATCGTGCTCTATGCCAATAGCTTCGTCATGAAGAACCGCTCCAAGGAGCTGGGAATCTACAGCATGCTCGGTCTTGAGAAACGCCATCTTATCAGCATGATCTTCAAGGAACTCTTGCTTTTTGGCTTTTTGACCATCTCAGCCGGAGTCTTGATTGGAGCCCTCTTTGACAAGCTGATCTTTGCCTTTCTCTTGAAACTCATGAAGATGAAGGTCCAGCTAGTATCTACCTTCCAACCTGGGATTGTGGTCTTGGTCTTTGTCACCTTTGGTCTCATCTTTGGCCTCTTGGTCTTTCTCAACGCTTGGCGCATTCTCCGTTTGAATGCCCTGCAGTTGACGCGTGAGAAGGCTAGTGGTGAAAAGAAAGCCCGCTTCTTGTGGCCCCAAACCATCCTGGGCTTAGCCTCTCTCGGTTTTGGCTACTACCTGGCTTTGTCAGTCAAAGACCCCATGTCTGCGATTTTGATCTTCTTTCTAGCCGTTGTCTTGGTTATGATCGGGAC
The DNA here is from genome assembly GCF_015552665.1 of Streptococcus sp. 1001283B150225_161107_H12. Taxonomy (NCBI): domain Bacteria; kingdom Bacillati; phylum Bacillota; class Bacilli; order Lactobacillales; family Streptococcaceae; genus Streptococcus; species Streptococcus sp. 1001283B150225_161107_H12. The sequence goes on from NZ_JADNFC010000005.1 coordinate 74,497, forward strand.
CTACTTACTCTTTAATGCGGGGATCACCGTCTTCTTGCATCTTCTTAAGAAAAAGAAGAACTATTATTACCAACCCAACAACATGATCTCGGTCTCTAACCTTATCTATCGCATGAAGAAAAATGCGGTGGGCCTTGCGACCATTGCCATCCTCTCGACCATGGTGCTGGTGACGATCTCTGCTGCCACCAACATCTATGTCGGTGGCGAAATGATCAAGAAAATCATGAATCCACATGATTTCTCCATTCAAGGAAAAGGGGTGGACCTGGAGCAAATCAACCAGAAGTTTGATGAATTTGCTTCTGAGCATCATCTTGAGATCAAAAATCGTGACCTGGTGAACTATGCCACCTTTGGGGTCGAATCACAAAAGGGCACAGACTTCACGGTCTATCCTGATGATGAACGCGATGTCAGACCGCGGACAGTCTTTCTGGTCTTTGATGCAGCTAGCTATGAGCAAATGACCGGAGAACACGTTGATCTGGCCGGCAACCAAGTCGTTCTCTTTGCCCATAACCAGGCTCTGACAGGGCAGAAACAGTTCACCATCAATGGGCAAGACTTCCAAATCAAGGAAGAAGTGACCAAGGATTTTATCACGGATCATGTCCCAAACATCTTTAACATGCTGACGGAGGATTTCAATTACCTGATCGTACCTGACCTTTCAGCCTTTGTTGCCAAGTTTCCGAACCTTGCTGTCGTTACCCAAATCTATGGTGGTTTCAATGTCAATGTTGACGAAGACCAGCAACTCAAGCTGGCAGCTAGCTATGACAAGATGATCGATGAATTGAGCAGCCAACAGGGCCAAGGAACATTTGTCTATGGAGGCAATCGAGCATATAATGTGAGAGAAATGAATAGCCTCTTTGGTGGCATCTTCTTTATCGGTATTTTCTTGTCATTGATCTTTATGGTCGGAACAGTCATCGTTATCTACTACAAGCAAATTTCAGAAGGCTATGAAGACCGTGACCGCTTTGTCATCCTCCAACAGGTGGGACTTGATGAAGATGAGGTCAAACGGACCATCAACCGTCAAGTGCGGACCGTCTTCTTCCTTCCCCTCATCTTTGCCTTTGTCCACCTGGCCTTTGCCTACCATATGATCCGCCTGATCCTCAAAGCCCTTGGCGTGATTAATAGTGGCCAAGTCCTCGTCGTCACCCTCAGTGTCTGTGCTGTCTTTCTTATCACCTACCTGATCGTCTTTTGGATCACCTCTCGGAGTTATCGTAAGATTGTGCAGATTTAGGAAAAGAAACTCAAATTAAATTAGAAACTTTCCTTAGGTGAGTACGGACGTCAGCGAACTTCGAAGAAGTTCCATGACTAATTATTGAGCCTAAGGTCTCAATAATTCCGAGTGCCTGAAACATGATTATTTCAGGCACTTTTCTCACAGCAGAAAGTTTCAATATACTCTAAATAATAATTAGAAATCATTTGGATATTTTTGCACAATAGTCCAGATTAGGTTATTCAAAGTAAAAATTGTCAACTTTTTAAGCTCGCTCATGGCGGGCTTTTGTGTGAAAATCGACAGCGATTGTTTTTGCTTTTCAAAGGGATATAAAAAAGACTGAACCAGTCGAGTTCAGTCTTTGTTCGCTTTCTATTAAAGTGATGTAAGGAAAGTCAATCCTCCTAGGATGACACCTGCCGAATTCGGAATGATCAAAATCCAGTCTTTTTTAGGTTCCTTTGTCCAACCATAAATGACCCAGATCAAGCAAGAAATAGCAGCTGACAAGGGTTGGAAAGGTTGGGCCTTGTTTCCCTGTAAATTAGCAATAATTTGTGGGATGTAGGCAATGAAAACGATAATCCCAATAAAGGCACCGATCGAGCCAACGATTTGGTTGATTTTTTGTTTATTCATAAAATTTTACCTCTGTGTATCAAAATAGCATAAATAGGAAGATAATGCAATTAATTTGCATGCTATTCAAGATGAAAATGATTATATTTGCAAAAAAATTAGACAAAGTGTCTAAAATAATTACTAGAGAGAAGACTCTCTCGAAGAGAAATCCATCTTCCTGCAAAATCACAAGATTGTGACACTTTACAGTTCAGTAACATTTGAAAAAAGCACTTGAATTTTAAGAGGGCAAGCGCTAGAATAGTGCGTACTTAAAAAATGAAAGGTATTTTGAATATGAATGAAAAACAAATGAAAATTCTTGGTTGGGTTGCGACCTTTATGTCTGTGATGATGTATGTGTCTTACTTCCCACAAATCATGGATAACCTCGCTGGTCACAAAGGAAACTTTGTTCAACCTTTAGTTGCCGCTATCAACTGTAGCCTTTGGGTCTATTACGGACTCTTTAAAAAAGAACGCGATATCCCACTTGCTGCAGCCAATGCACCAGGGATCATCTTTGGTTTGATCACAGCCATCACAGCTTTATAAGAAGGAACTAGCTCCCGCAAGGAAGCTAGTTTTTTAATACCTTACAGAAATGTAAGAAATCAGGCTAAAAATGAAAGGTTAGCTTATTGTAGAACTCTCTCCAAATCGTTACAATAGAGGTGTAAAAAAGTTTTATGGATGTCAATCATATAACCGGATGGAAATGGAGAATGAAAATGGCCTTATTAGATGTACAACATGTGAAAAAAATATATAAAACCCGCTTTCAAGGAACCCAGGTTGAAGCCTTAAAGGACATTCACTTCACCGTTGAGAAGGGTGAATACGTCGCCATCATGGGGGAATCAGGATCTGGGAAATCGACCCTCCTCAATATCCTGGCCATGCTGGACCAGCCGACCGAAGGGCGGGTCTACCTCAATGGCATGGACACCTCGACCATCAAAAACAAGGATGCGTCCAGCTTCCGTCGGGAAAAACTAGGCTTTGTTTTTCAAGACTTCAACCTGCTCGATACCTTGTCTGTCAAGGACAATATCCTCTTGCCTCTCGTCCTTTCTCGTAGACCAGTCAAGGAAATGATGAGCAAGGTCGATAGCGTCAGTCGAGAGTTGGGCATTCACCAACTGCTTGAAAAATATCCCTACGAAATCTCTGGTGGGCAAAAACAACGGGTGGCCGTAGCACGGGCCATCATCACCTCACCTGAAATCCTCTTGGCCGATGAGCCAACAGGGGCGCTGGATTCCAAGTCTTCTGCAGCTTTGCTAGATGTCTTTGAAGATATCAATACCATAGGGCAAACCATTCTCATGGTGACCCACTCAACCGCAGCGGCAGCTCGAGCCAAGCGCGTGCTCTTCATCAAGGACGGGATTCTCTACAACCAGATCTTCCGCGGAGAAAAGACAGAGCGTCAGATGTTCCAAGAAATCTCAGATACCCTGACGGTCATGGCGGGAAAGGAGGATCGTGATGTTTAAATTAACAAGTAAATTAGCTCTTTCCAACCTCAAACAAAATCGCAAGCTCTATTATCCCTTTGCCTTGGCTGTTATTTTAACGACCATGATCCTTTATAGTTTTATCGCCTTGTCATCGACCCCTCATTTAGAGGATTCTTACGGAGGGGGAGCGGCGAGAACTGTTCTTGGTTTTGGTAGTTTCGTTGTCCAATTAGTCGTCATCATTTTAGTGGCTTATGCCAATGGCTATGTCATGAAAAATCGTTCCAAAGAACTGGGACTGTACAGTGTTCTGGGAATGGAGAAGAAGCACCTTCTCGTCATGACCTTATGGGAATTGCTCTCCTTCTATGTTCTCACAGTTGGAGTAGGACTGGGCTTGGGACTCTTGTTTGATCGCTTGATTTTCGCCTTGCTCCTAAAATGTATGGGTCTACCAGTCGTCATTCAATCAACCTTCCAGATAGAGGCTGTTCTTAACACTTTACTTGGGTTAGCCTTAGCTTTTGGCCTCATTCTTTTGTTGAATTCTTTCCGCCTCTTGCGCTACAGTTCCCTCCACCTCATGCAACAGAAAAAGGCAGGGGAGAAGAAGGGACGCTTCTTGCTGGTTCAAACTCTGTTAGGACTAGGGCTCTTAGGAATTGCTTTTTATATAGCGCTAACCGTTGAGCGTCCGGTTGCGGCTGTCCAAGGATTCTTTATTGCCGTCATCTTGGTCATTCTAGCGACTTATCTCTTATTCAACGCAGGATCCATTACCTTCTTAAGATTTCTCAAAGGTCGGAAATCCTATTATTACAAGCCAGAGAATTTTATATCTGTCTCCAACTTAATAGCTCGGATGCGAAAAAATGCAGCGGGCCTCGCGACGATTAGTATTCTATCCACCATGGTCTTGGTCACCTTAACCGGGTCGCTCAATATCTTTATTGGAGGGCAGAATTACCTAGATACTGTTTACCCTTCGGATTACATGATTAGTGTGGGGCATATGCCTTCAGATGCTGAGACAGAACCGGTTATCAAGGATGTTCAAGCCCAAATTAAGAAAACAGCCGATGCGACAAATCTATCAGATTATCAGGTGGCACAGACAACATACTGGTCGGCTGAAATTCGAAAGATTGATGGAAGGAGCTTAGAGGTGTATGAACAAGCTGGTCAGGAGATGAAGACAGAGGGAACAGTCTACTTTTTTGATCAGGCGACTTACGAGCAACTGACGGGTCAAAAAGTTGAGCTTGGAGAAAATGAAATCTTAGCTTATGGGTATCAGTATCCAGGAAGATTAGACTCGCAGTTAGAAATCAATGGGAAGACCTTCACGATTAAACAAAAACTAGATTCCAATTTTATCCAAGGGAAGATCCCACAAAACGCCCTGTTTCAACACCAAATGGGCTTGTACCTTGTCCTCCCTGATTTGAACCAACTGGGTCTAAAAGTTGATAAGAATTTAGAATTCTCTATTAATGCCAAAAATAAAGACAACAAAGATTTTACTGGTGACGTGACCAAAGAGCTGTATTCGACAGACAAAATGAGTCAATATGGTGCGACTTATTTTGGTGGATATGAACGATACAGCATAGAGAAAGAGTGGCGTGAAACAGCAGGGACTCTCCTCTTTATTGGGATTTTCCTATCAGTCATCTTTCTATTAGCTACAGTACTTGTCATTTACTACAAACAGATTTCAGAGGGTCATGAGGATCGGGATAATTTTGTGATCTTGCAACAAGTAGGATTGGACCAAAAACAAACCGGCACCACCATTCGCAAACAGATTCTCACCGTCTTTTTCCTTCCATTATTCTTCTCCTTCCTATACCTAGGAGTAGCCTACAAGATGATTGCAAAGATCGTAGCCATCTTAGGAGCGACCAATGCGGGCTTGGTCCTTCAAACAACTCTTTCTATCTGCGCTGTCTTTTTCATCTCTTATATCCTAGTCTTTCTTCTGACTTCTAGAAGTTATCGGAAGATTGTCGTGAGATAGCATTCGATAAGATGGAAGCTTAGGAAAATAGGTGTAGATAAAGCTCACCTTGAAACTTTCCTTAGGTGAGTACGGACATCAGCGAACTTCTAGGAAGTTCCATGACTTAGTTTTGAACCTAACGTTTCAAAACTCCCGAGTGCTAGAAACAAGAATGTTTCTAGCACTTTTCTCACGGCGGAAAGTTTCAGTGTATGCTTGAATGAGCTAATTGGATGTATTATCTTAATTATTTATGTGTTCCTAACTTGTTCTATATAAAGGAACAAGTTGTCTACATTTTAAAACACCGAGGATTACATCCCCGGTGTTTTTATCGTGATTATTTGACGTGTTTTGCAAGTTCTTCTTGCGCTTTTTTATTGGATTCTTCTTTTTCCTTCAACCAATTCTTATAAGCTTTGTCGTAATCGGCAGTTGTGACTGTATCACTTTGTAGTTCCATGTACTTGTAGTAACTAGAACCGTCTTTGATACCGATCAAGGAGAAGGCTTTTGTAAATGGTTTAATCTTCGTGATAGAAGGAACAGCACCTTTAGAGTAGACAGGAAGTGCAAAGGCATTGTCTGTCAACCAAGCTTGAGCAACAGCATATTTTTCATAACGAGTTTTGGTATCCAATTGTTCTGCATTGGCATCATCCAATAGTTGTTTGTACTCGTTCAAACCAAGTTTTTCGATAAGGGCTTGGTCAGTTGCTGGGTTGATTCCCATTCCTGCTAAAGCTGAACCATCGACTGGATTGAAGATATCCAAGTAAGTTGATGGATCTTGGAAGTCAGGTCCCCAACCAGCGATATCCATATCAAAGTCTTTTTGATCAGGACTTTGAGCGAAGTAGGTTGCATTGTCCGCATCTTCCGTAGACAATTTCTGAACATCCACGACAACATTTTCTTTTCCTAATGTTTTTTCGATGGAGTCTTTCATTGAATCAGCTTGTTGCACAATGCTAGCAGAAGACTGGTCAACCACATAGTCGATGTGGATTGGGAATTGGACACCTTGTGCTTGGAGCTCTTCTTTGGCTTTAGCAAATTGTGCTTTAGCCTTGTCCGCATTGAACATGCTATCTTGTGCATCAGCTAGGCTGACATCCTTCCAATCATCTCCTGTTGCAGCAAGTTTTTCTTCAACAACAGTACCGAAGTCTTTGTTGTCTACTTGCACAAATGTTGGAGGTACAAGAAGCGTACGAAGGGTTTTGCTAGCCCCATCTTTCCCGTTTGATTGGGCACTTAGAGAAGTACGATCAAGGGAAAAGTTGATGGCTTGACGGAAGTTTTTGTTTTGAAGAGCTGTTTTGGTTTGGTTCTTCTGGTCGTCTGTTGTCTTCTCAGTATGACCGTAGTTTTGACGGTTTACGTTGAAGTAGACATAGTAGACAGTCGCATCTTGCGGTGAATAAACGATATTGTCCTTGAATTTTTTCTCAATGGTACTGAAGGTTGAGCTCGTTGGGAAGAGACGCGCAGTGGTCAAGTTTCCATCAGAAAAGTTACGAGCTAGGTAGTCTTGGTCAGAACCATCGAAGTAGGTCAATTTGATATCATCGATCTTCACATTGTCTTTGTCGTAGTAGTTCTCGTTCTTAGTGAACTCCATTAACGATTTTGAAGTGAAGGATTTCAAGTAGTAAGGACCGTTGTAGAGGATTCCAGAAGGTTTGACGCTACCAAAGTCTTTACCTGCAGACTTGAGGAATTTTTCATTGACGGGCATCATGGTCGAAGTTGTCAATTTAGAATTCCAGAAAGACTCAGGTTGAGCCAAGGTGTATTGAAGGGTATGGTCGTCAACGGCTTTTACTCCAACTTTAGAGAAGTCCGTATTTTTACCAGTGACATAGTCATCCAGGCCGGCTACTGAGTTTTGAACCAAGTAGAGGGCATCTGACTTGTTGTCCGCTACGTATTTCAGAGAAGTGACGAAGTCCTGTGCAGTGACGTCTGCATATTCGTTCCCTTCTGAGTCATACCATTTTGCATCTTTACGAAGTTTGTAAGTATAAGTCAATCCATCCTTAGAAACAGACCAATCTTCTGCTAAAGCAGGGACCAAGTTACCGTATTGGTCGTTTTCAAAAAGTCCATCTACTAAGTTAGTTGTGACATCACTTGTTGTTGAACGGTTTGAAAGGAGGTAGTTCAAAGAGTCTGGATCAGTGCTATACACGTATGAAAAAGTGTTTGTCTGAGAAGACTTTGCAGATGATCCACAAGAAGCAAGGAACAGGGCTGAAGCAACCGTGACACCTGCAAGGAAAGCTAGTTTAGATTTTTTCATCACTTATCTCCTTTAATAAAGATTTTGTATTATTATACACCTTTTCCGGTAAAAAGCAAATTTTTTTTGAAATTAATTGTATATTTAGTCATAATGCTCGGATTTATCAAGTTTCATGCAGTATTTTTAACTATTATGCTTTACAAACTAGTTAAGGAGGAGTATACTAATAGTGAAAGGACTAGTATGTAAAACAAACTAGCCAAAAAGAGGCGGTATAGAAAGGGGGAGCAGGATGAAAGAGTCGCAATTGCTCAAGGGTGTCCTGGAAGGTTGTGTTTTAGAAATTATTTCAAAAAAATCTATTTATGGCTATGAATTGATCCAAAGTCTCAAGGAAACCGGCTTCGATAAGATCGTTGCGGGGACCATTTATCCCTTGCTTCAGAAACTAGAGAAGCAGGGAGTCATCGTAGGAGAGATGAGGCCCTCTCCGGATGGACCTGATCGCAAATATTTCTCTCTAACCATGGAAGGAAGAGAGCGCTTAGAGGAATTTTGGAACCAGTGGCAGGATCTGGTCATTAAAGTAGAACGCGTGAAAAAGGAGGGGGAAGCATGATCGAAGATTATACAGAAAAAATGTCAGCCGAATTGATGCACCTAAATAAGGACAATCAAGCTTATATGAAAAAAATGATAGCTTATATTGGAGTGAAGTCCTATTTTTATGATGATGAGCTACTGGGTGAACAGCTCTACAATATGGTTTGCGATTTAAAGGTTGCTGAGCGAGACGGGATTGGTGCGATGGACTACTACGGAAAGGATCCAAGGGCCATGATGGACCAAGTTCTCTCGGAGTTACCTAGACGCAGACTAGGTTCTTATGTGGGGTTATTCTTGATTCTTGGAACGATTTTCGTTGGCATGCGGTTTGTAATGGATTTTGCCTGGATGCTGCCACTGGTGATTGCTCCCTTAACATACCTGCTAGATCTACTTATTTTCTTTGTGTACAGTCAATTTATGATATGGCTTTGGTCCAAGCAGAGCTATGGGGAAATCAAGTGGCCTTGGGCTCTTATCATCAGTGTGATTAGTTTGATCCTGTCTCCTAGGATAGAGCGCGTATTTTCTGACCATTTGAGTCTGAATCGAAGTATCCTTTTGCCAAATGGTTGGGCGATTGTTCTGGCTTTTCTGGTTCTTCTTGGATTTACGATCATGACCTATAGAAATCAGGGACGGCTTGCTGTTAGCCTACTGGTCATGGGAGTGACTTTCTTTGTAACTGGATGCTGTGTTCGCTTTGTGAATCCAGGAACTGCTAATTTATTACGCTGCCTACTCCCTCTGATAGGACTGGTCTTGTCCTTCATTGTATTTCGTCTCCAAAGAAAGGGGGAAACATCATGACATCAGCTATTTATTATGAAGAAACGCAGTCTTTGGTTCAAACCTTTAGCCAAGAGGACCAAGCTTATTTCCAAGATCTCTGGGATTATTTCAATTTTGCCGGTTTCTTATATGAGGAGAAAGTATTAAGAGAGCAGGTCTATAATCTAGCGCTAGATTTTTCGCAAGCAAGCGGTGATGGATTGACGGCCAGGGACTATTTTGGACAGGATCCCAAGGGAATGGCAGACCAAATCATCGAGAACATGCCTAAAGAATCCACGCGGTCTGTTTTGAAGTATGGGGCGATTGTCTCGGGAATTGTGATTTTTTATCGCCTCTTAAGTGAGTTTGCCTCGCAAGCAGTCCTGGTTCTCAAGCCCTTGGTCTATCTAACAGATAGTATTTTGGGACTTTTAGCTGTTGGGTTACTATTTTATCTCCAACGTCGCCTTATTTTTGCAGAAGAAAAGTCAAAAAAAGCAATTTATGTGGCAGTCGTTCTCGTTCTTGGGATCTATTTCATCAGTGAAATAGTAGGGGTCCGTTTCTTACCAACTCTAGCTTGGTTGACGGTACCTAGTCCATGGGATGCCTTCCTGATGACAGGGGCTAGTGCAGGGCTTATCCTCTGGCAGTGGAAAGAAGAATTTGCTCGTGCCTTCATCTTTCCTATTCTATCCTTCTTAATAGTGGGATTTTTGCATCGTTGGACTTTGGCCCAAGGGATTCAGAATTCTAGCATGACCATCATTCTGCCCACGGTGATTATTGCTGTAGGATTGATGATTTACTATTGGTTTACGATTCGCGCTTTGAAAAAGAACAAGACAGAAAATGGTGAATAGCGTGAAAAGGGGGAGGAAGCTCCTCCTTTTTGCAATTGAAAAACAACGAGCAAGCTTGATTTTTGTTATAATGAAAGGGAGTATGAATCAAAGGAGAAGATCATGACATTTGAAGAAATCTTGCCTGGACTAAAGGCAAAAAAGAAATATGTACGTACTGGTTGGGGCGGAACTGAGAACTATGTGCAACTTTTTGACACCATCGAGCAAAATGGAGTGGCTCTGGAAGTGACCCCTTATTTCCTCATTAACGTCTCTGGTGAAGGGGAAGGGTTCTCTATGTGGAGTCCAACTCCTTGTGACGTCCTAGCGACAGATTGGGTGGAAGTCCATGACTAGACGTGTATTGATCACGGGCGTGAGTTCCGGGATTGGTCTGGCTCAAGCTCGCCTCTTTCTTGAAAAGGGCTACCAGGTCTATGGAGTGGACCAGGGAGCGGATCCCCATTTGTCGGGTGATTTTCACTTCTTGAAGCGGGACTTAACTCTTGATTTGACGCCGATTTTTGACTGGTGTCCAGAGGTCGATGTCTTGTGCAATACAGCGGGAGTATTGGATGATTACAAACCGCTCCTTGAGCAAAGCGCTCAGGAGATTCAGGAGATCTTTGAGATCAACTATGTGACTCCGGTAGAGCTGACACGGCATTATCTGACTCAGATGTTGGAGAAGAAACAAGGTATTATCATCAACATGTGCTCCATTGCATCTAGTCTAGCGGGAGGTGGTGGTCACGCTTATACCTCTTCTAAGCATGCCCTAGCAGGCTTTACCAAGCAGTTGGCTCTAGATTATGCAGAATCTGGCATTCAAGTCTTTGGCATTGCTCCTGGAGCCGTCAAAACAGGCATGACTGCAGCGGACTTTGAACCAGGAGGCTTAGCAGACTGGGTGGCTAGCGAGACCCCTATTAAACGCTGGATAGAGCCAGAAGAAGTGGCAGAAGTCAGTCTCTTTTTGGCCAGGGGGAAGGCCTCTGCCATGCAGGGACAAATCCTGACCATTGATGGTGGCTGGAGTTTGAAATAGAGAACTGAGAAAGCAGGAGGTTAAAGCATGCACGAATATGATTTTGGTTTTTCCTTGCCGAAAGGATATCAGGTATTTCTTGATGACTTAGGGGATCAGCCAGGTTATGACATTGGTGAGACGGGTATTTGTCTCTATGCTAAAGAGGATCTTACCGAACGCAATCAAACCTACCAGATTGATGAGGATGAACCAGATTTCTTTATGATCGGTCAAGATGGGGATCTGGCCTATTTCCTCAAAAAGAATGGGGACGATAGCATTTATGAAAATGATCTAGGTGCGCTAGGTTCTCTCGAAATGCAAAAGGTAGCTGAATCAATTGCAGACTTTATTAATCAGATCTTGCAGGAGGAGTAAGATAGAACATAGAAAGGAGACTGAGAAATCGAGTTGCAAATAGCTAGTCGATTTACTCAGTCTTTTTTAAAAAATTTTTTAAAAAATCTTTTCTCATTCATTTTGGATTCATCTTTCTTAGATAAAATAGAATCATCAAGAAGAACTTGATAAGAAAAAAAGAAAGTTGGAAACTAACATGAAAAAATCAATTAAACAAAAAGCCGTTGCAAGTCTCGCAATCTTCTCTCTATCAACTGCCGCTCTAGGCTCTGTAGTAGCCTTTGCCAATACTGGAACAAGTAAAAAGACTACTTCTTCAACAGTGACTGCATCTGTCACCCTTGCACAAGCTCAAGAAAAAGCTCTGAAAGAAGCTAAGGGTGGAAAAGTGATTGGCTACGAGCAAGAAGAAAAACATGGAAAAGCAGTGTATGAAGTGACCATCTTGGATGGAAAAAATGAAAAAGAATATAAGATCGATGGCCAGTCTGGTGCTATCTTGAAGTCAAAAACTAAGGATCTGAGTCAGGATCGTGAAGATCAGCAATTAATCGCAGCAAGTGTTCAGTTGGACTTGGCTAAGGTAGAGAGCCAGCTGAAATCAAAATATTCGAATGCTAGTATCGAAAAAGTAGAGTTAGATGTAGAAGATGGTAAACTTGTCTATAGCGTTAGCTTGCGAGAAGGCAATCAAAAAATTGAGTTAGAGTTAGATGCCAATACAGGTACCGTATTGGAAGAAGATGTGGAGCTGGATCACGATTAACTAGAGTAAGATCTCGACTAGGCTTTTCCTAGCCGAGATTTTTTATGGAAGCATGGTATAATAAGGGAAGAAATTTGGAGTAAGTGGCTATGAAAGTATTAGTGATTGAAGACGAAGTAGATTTGAATCGTAGCATCGTTAAATTACTGAAAACCCAGCAGTATAGTGTTGATGCGGCCTATGATGGTCAGGAGGCCTTGGACTACATTCGTGTGTCCCAGTATGACGTGATTATTTCAGATATTATGATGCCGCAGCTAGATGGTTTGGGGGTATTGAGCTACTTGAGAAATCATCAGATTAAGACCCCAGTTCTGATGCTAACGGCTAAAGATAGCCTAGAAGACAAGGTAACAGGACTGGATGCTGGTGCAGACGACTACTTGGTCAAACCCTTTGAATTTGATGAATTACTGGCTCGGATTCGCGTCATGCTGAGACGAAATAATCGAGAAAACTTGACCAACCTGGTCCAATTTGGTGACTATTCCTTAGACCTGGCAAAAAAGACCATCCAACACAAGGGTGTTTTGGTTGACCTGACTTCCAAGGAGTATGAGTTACTAGAGTGTCTGGTGCGCCATCCCAATGTGGTTTTAAGTCGGGAACAGATTCGTGAGCATATTTGGGATTTTGATTATGTTGGAGAGTCTAATATCATTGATGTTTTAGTCAAGAATATCCGCAAAAAATTAGGTAATCCATCGATTATTCAGACAAAAAGGGGGATGGGCTATGTTTTCAAAAATGAAGAAGGACTCTAAGTCTCCCTCCATCGTTTCTAAGGTGACATTGTGGTATACCCTCTTTGTTTCTTTTCTCTTTGTTCTTATGTTTTGTGCTTCTTTTATTATTTCCGGAGCCTGGTCCAGCTATAGCTCACGTGGGGAACTGGAGCAGAAGACCATGGAAGTAGCTTCAGACCTTGAGGAATTTGAGCCCTTTGATGACGGCAATTATTTTGCACTCTACAATCAAAACATGAAGTTGGAGCAGGGTGCTCTGCCAAGTGGCTTTGATATCAATGCTGGCTTTGAGTCTGGGAAATTGTCGACGTATACCTCTTCCCAAGCAACCTATTATTATTTTGATGTCTATAATGAAAGTGAGGGCAAATGGATACGGGGCGTGCGCCTTGCTTCTGGTCTAGGAAGAGAATTAAGTATCTTTCTTCTTTCCTTGGCCATTCTAGCTCCTCTGTCCATCCTTGGGATGGCCTGGGGTGGACGTCGGATCCTTCGTAAGGCCTTTCTGCCGATCAGAGAGGTGACCCAAATGGCAGAGGAAATTGCAGAGAGCGGAGACTACAGTAAGCGCGTGTCGACCGAGCATCAGAAGGATTATGTAGAAACGTCTCGTCTTACCAAGGTCTTTAATAATTTGATTTCTTCTGTTCAGTCGACTTTTGAGAAAGAAAAGCAATTCAACCAAAATGTATCCCATGAGTTGCGGACCCCTCTGTCAGTCATCGTTTCGGAGAGTGAGTTTGGCTCCAAATATGCAGATAACCTAGAGGAGACCAAGGAATCTTTGACGGTCATTCATCGGCAGGCTAAATTAATGAAATCGATGACCGAGCAGATCTTGGAAATATCCAAGACCCAACACCTGCAGTGGTCGGATTTAAAACCCGTTTGTCTATCAACCCTGGTGTCAGATTATTGTCAGGGACAGGAAAGAAAGTGGGGCGAAAGCCCCATAGCCTTTGAAGTGAGCATTCAGCCGAACCTCTGGATTCAGGGGGATGCTGTTTTGGTCACTCGGATGCTGGATAATCTATTGAGCAATGCAGTGAAATTTACCAAGACCAAGGTTGCCATCCACTTGGTGGCTAGTCCAGCTGGTGCTGTTCTCAAGGTAGCGGATGATGGTATTGGGATTGCGCCAGACCATTTGAGCAAGATTTGGGATCGCTTCTATCAGGTGGAGGATTCTCGGAACAAGGGCCTCAATAGTGGTATCGGACTTGGGTTGTCCTTTATTAAGGACATTGCAGACCTCCATCGAGCAGAGGTGAAAATCATCTCTGAAGAAGGAAAAGGAAGTCTCTTTCGTGTGACTTTCCCACAGATCCAGGACAAGACTTCTGTCTAAGACGGTTGATTGAGCGATCAGTATGGGTTGAAAAGGGAAAATAATAAAGTGAAATAATAAGGATAAAATGAGTCTAGTAAAACCGCTAGGCTCATTTTCTGTTTTAGCTTTATGGAAAGGGAATCTTATGGTATGATAGCCTAAAAGGGACCTGTAATATGGAGGTCAAATAAAAAGTAGATGGATTATCTGTTGAGTCGGAAGGATTGCCAATGGGCCTGGGATGATTATTTTGAGGATGTTGCTAAGTGTTTGGAACTGGACTGGGCACTTGACTAGCTCTTATGTGAATAGCATCAGAGATAGTCAGCAGAAGAAAGGATAGAGAAATGACAGTCAATATCAATGAATTAGTGAAGGAGCTTGGTTTTTGTGTGGTGCCTACAAAGGAGAAACCATTTCGTCTTGATGAGGTCCGTTTCAACCTTTTGGCATATTTAGAGGATTATTCTAAAATGGGATTTTCTTTTGTTAAAGCAGGTGACGAACTAGTCGAACTAAGGAAAAATCAGGAGAGCTATAGGCTTGTTGGCCAGTGTTTTTTAGGTGCTTTTGTAATTGGAGAAGAGGAGCAAATCTTTTTACTTTGCAATCAAGAAGGAAGAGAAGTTTTTCAAGAATCAAGGGTTTATGTCAATTCTTCCTTACATACTTTTGTTTCCTCTTATTCGCTCTTTCTATCAGGCATCTTTCTTTTGAAAGCAAAGTTTTATGAGATTGAGCAAGATGAAGTCGAAGAAATTGCAGCAAACTTGAAGGATCAAGTACTTGCCTTGGAAAAGCCCCTTGAACAAGAATTGCCCTTCTGGGAGCATATGGTCTATTTGATAGAAGACGATGGAATCGTTCTAAGAGATGATCTCTTTCATATCCTGAACAAAGAGCAGTAAATTCAAATGGAGATATAAAGAGGATTTAAAAATGGACTATGTAGATGAGTTAACTTCAGGACGTACGCCCTTGGTAAAAAAAGCTGCGAAAAAAATTTTAAAGGGTAAACTAAAAGGATATGGACCATTTTTGCATCAAGCCTTGGAAGGCGAGATGGAAAAACCTAAATCATGGGAATCACAAATGTACTTACTCTACGCCATGGCCGCAACGGATTGCACAGAAGAAGTCCCCTATCTCAAATCGTTGCTGCTGAGAGATATTCCAACACCCGTAACCTACCGCTCTCTAGCAGTAGCGATTGCTTATCTAGAAAATTCAGAAACAGAGAACTTGTCTTTTGTTTATGAGTCCTTAGAATCGAATAACTCATCTCAAGCTGCAGGTGCCTGTGCAGCGATATATCAGAGAAAGATTGTTCTGAAAGATGATGATTTTAACAAAATTATGTCTTATGTGACTCATCCTAAATATCTTGAGCATATTGGTCAAGTCATAAATCCATTTTTATTTATTTTAGCTGCATCTTATTTATATCCAGAACAGAATCGCCAGAAAATTGTAGACTTTTCCCGTCAGTTCGATATATCTACCGTCAAGGATTTAATCAATGACGTTACAAAAGGAAAGGACGGCAGGAGGGTCAGTCTATTCTAAAATCTCCTTAAAGAGCGAAACAATAACTCATAAAAACAAGACTTTTATTCATTTTTAAAAAAGGAGTTCATATTGTGAAATGGTTTGAAAAAGCAGTGGGGAAGGAAAAGATTATTCATCTGTTTGATGGGGATTTGGAATTGAATAATGTATTTCTTGATACTGTGTTATGTTACGATTACAAATTAGATCTTGTCTTTTATTTATTTGATTTGCCAACTAATTTCCCTGAAAAGTGGCAGAAAAGTTCATTTAATGCTATAAAAATTAATTTAGAGTTTTTTAATTTAGATGAAATCCATTTTTATTCTAAGGGGATTCATAAGGTGAATGGACAACTGGAACTGCTCTTTTTAGAAAAGAAGGTTGAATTCAATTTTATAAACCAAAATGATGTGATCTTATCGGGATCTTCTGACCTTGTTAGAATTGCTGAGATTGCTCCTGTAAAGATTGATACTTAAAGATGTATTCCTAGTTTATTTGCGGAGATTCAGGATGATCAAACAATCCATCATTATTAGGAGGGACACCACGACTATGGGAAAAAGTGAAGGAAGAGCACAAACATTAGACCTTGACCTAAGGCTAAATCTTTCTACAAGAAAAAAACTACGAGACCACAAATATGAAGTTACAGTATTTTGAATTAGATAAGCACTATGTGGAAAATCAACAGAGGATTGAGGAGCTGATGGACTCAGCTGCGCTAACCTACGAGGAAGCTAGAGTTGAAGACTATCGACAGAATTGGAAAGACCTGCGAAGAGCATTCGTATATGAATCCAAATGTATGACCTCTATGATAGAGCGCCTCTTTAAACCGGTTGTGACCAAGGATTGTTGGAAAATCAACGTAGAATGTGTAGATACGATTAGCAATCCAGCTATCATGAACCTACTTGGTGTCTATACTGTCCAGGTCCCATTTGATTTTTCTAGCTATGAAAGCTTGAGTCCATTGGAACAGAAAAAGCTGCTCTTAGAGGCCTTGGTAAAAGGGGTAAAGCGCGTGTTTCAGGAGCTCTCCATTCCTTGCTCCTTGATAGAGGATGTAGTCAATGAAATAGAGAAAAACGATTATGAAAATAGCTGGGAGTGGAAAAGGAAGAAGATCCAATCCACGACCTATTCCATTCAAGTGGAGCATCAGCTTGATAAGGTGGATTTGTTTTGGAAGATAGAGTACAAGGACAAGAGCATCCGTCAGTTGATTCAATCCTGCCCTGCTCACGAGATGGACTATGGGGCCAAACTTGGTAAACTGGAAGCAAAAGGGAACTTCCTTTATCTGTTGGATAAACAGAATGAGGTTGTGAGCAAAATTTCTGTTTCAGAATGATGGAGCAAGAACAATGAGTGACTTAAAAAAGAGATTATCCTTATTAAAAGTAGAAAAACGAATCAAGGGTTTGAAGGGAATTAAGGATGTTCATTTTCTGACCGATAAACCTAAAGAAATTGCTTGGTATGCTGGGGAGTTGAATCCTATCGATTCTCCGATTCCTTGCCTTTATGAGTTTTCTATCGACCTTACTACTAAAGATCTAAGTAAGTCAATTCAAAGTCTTGTTGGCAATAGCAGTCGGTTTATCCTAGTTTTTTGGGAGTTTTCACCAGTTTACGTCTTGTTTCAAATGGAGTCTTTGGATGACTTTTTGCCCTCTTATTCTACTGAATTTTCTACCAGAGACCTGACACTTTTCTTTCAAGACCAGGAAAAAGTACTGGATCTCCATTTAGCGGAGGATAAAGTAGAAGTGAGAGTCTTGGAGAATAAGGCTAAGAACTGGTAGATTCTATAAATTGAAAATGAACATAGAATTAGTCGATGAAAGAGGCAAAGAGGAAAGAATGCCATTCTTGGAGAGACAAATGGTAAAGGTGGTTCTAATGTGTGAAAAAGAATATTATTATTATGGCAATAGTGAGTTTATGTCGGGTCTAGGAGTTATTTATACAGAGTTTACTGGTCAGCGTGCAAGTCGACAAATTAACGTTTTGAATGGGCACTCTTATGCTTCTTCTTGCCTACAGGATTATGCTCCAGAAGTAGGGTTTCTACTCTATGATGGTCGAAAAGATGAGTTGGATCTATCAGACTCCATCAAGATTAGTCAAGAGGAATTTGAACGAATTTGGACTCAGGCTGTCGCTAGCGGTCAGAATGATGCGTAATTGTCAGTTGAAAATAGCCAAATATAATCCAAAAAATGTGAGAGGAATCCAATAATTATGATTAATTTGTTGAAGGAATTTGTAGAAATCTATCATAGAAACAAGGGCTTAGGAGAGCTTGTATTTACTAGTGACTGTCTCTATGTCGAAAAGCCAGATTTGTCTGGTCAATTGAAAGAGTTCTACCAGCATTTAGACTTTGATGAAGAAGCTTATTTTAGAGGAGCTCCCTATGATCTTGCTCTAATTCCTCTCCCTCTATGTGAAGCTGCATCAGAAGGATGGCAGGATCCTAGCTGGAAAGAGAGTTATGTGGTTTTTGCTCACATGATGGGCGATGAGCCAATCTTTTGTGATCAAACTAGCGAGCTTAGTCCTGTATTTGGCAAGATTCCTGGAAATTCTAAGCTCTATAGCTTAAGCCCCTCTTTATCTACTTTCTTGTCTACCTATAGTCAGATGAAAAAGCTAGAAATCACCAAGTTCGAGAACAATATCTATATCGATGAGGATTTATTGGACTACAAAGAGGGATTCTTGGAGGGAATTATGGATATTATCGAGGAGCAACTTCCTGAAGACTATCGAAATGATTTTATAGCATTTATGCTGGGTTAAAGCCAAATAGAGAGATGAGAAGCAAATGGAAATGAAGAATTTTTTAAAATGTTGTGAGGATCTAGTCATACAAGAAAGTGGGGCCTCAGCTCTAGAACTAGAAAAACTCAAAGCCAGACAATTTCCTCAAGCTCACCTGGATTTGCTCTCCATAACCAATGGCTTGGAATTTTATGGTGGCTATTATCGCTTGTTTGGGACGGATTCTACTCAAGCCATCACGCTGGACTCTTGGAATTCGGATAGGCTATGGAAAGATGTCTGGAGAGATTATGCATCAGACTACTATTTTTTTGGTATGTCTGCTATTGGAGATCAATTCGCTTATAGATTGAAGGATGGGAACATTCAAAGTCACCAAGTTTATTATTTAGATGGGATTACTATGGATGTCATCGAGATCTACGACAGTTTTGAAGCATTTTTCGAGAGGGAATTTGTTCTGAAAGACCAAGGTGGGATGGAATCTATTTTTGTGTCTGCTAGGGAGCGATTTGGAAATCTAGACCTCTCCACAAGCTGTATTTATTCCCCTTCCTTAATGATTGTGAATGATCCAAGCATTGAGAATCTCATGCTTTTACCGACAAAGGATGTCATGACTATCAATGGGGATTTGCTTGTTCAATTATCTGATTTGGAGGAGTCGATTACGAAACTGGAGCAATATCTAGACGCTTTGGGTAGAGCTAGAGTCAAGGTTATCTTTGATCGAGATTGAGCAAGCAGGATAAAGTTTATATAGAAAAGAATAGTCTAAAAATTCACGATTTTAGTTTTTGCGACAAGCGGTGCTGTAGTCTTCTTGTAAAAGTGTCATTGTAAAAATAGATAGGTTGAACAAAGAAACAGAAGCATGATATTCATGAAAAGAGGTGAACGATGACCAGTTTAGATAAATATTTAGAAATCATAAAAGAAGGATTTTCCGAAAGAGAGAATCTAATGGCAATGGAGCCTCTGCATTCTATAGAAGAGATTGCACCATTATTGGACAAAAAATTGACTTATAAAGAATTCATCGATATCAATCGCTTATTAAGACAAAAGTACATTGTTGAAACCCCAGAGGATATGCTGAAGGATGTGGATTTTAATCAGCTTTCGTTACCTAGCAATACGAGAGTGATTTACTTGATGGGAAGTAAATCTGATGTGCTAGACTTTTCAACATACGAACAAGTAGAAAAAATTTTATTAGTTGGGGCTAGAAAAGTAAGAAAGATCATCTTACCCCAAAATGATTGTGTGAAAGCTCTAGGGATTTCTTCTATGACAAATTTGGAAACGATAGAGAACATTTCTTTTCATAAAGGCATGCGTTATCTGCACGTTGATTATGGTGTAAAGTTGCCGGACTTTGATTTTATAAGGGATTTAAATCAGTTGCTCTATCTTTCATTTACAGCAAATAAAAATTTACCAGAATTGGATTTTATCCAGTCCTCTAGTGAGCTTCGTTTTTTAGATTTTGTCGATACGAATATTTTTAACTACGCATCAACAGTTAGCTACTTGAAGAGTCTAAAACATCTCCGATTTTTAACAACGGGAAGAACAAATCAAAAGCAAAGGGAACTTCTTAGAAGAGAGTTACCACATGTTTGCATGCGAGAGGGGTAAAAAATGCCTTTAATACAGGTTTTTATGACCGATGTCTTCATAATAAACGAACCTTTAGTCCCGTTGTTTAAGTAGGAGGAAATATGAGCCATACGAATCTTGCAAAAGAAACCTTACTCCAGTTTATGCAGGCTATGTATTCTTGGGAGAAAAAGGCCACTAGAAACTTAAGAAATAAAGCTGATAAAGAGATGTTGAAGGATGAATTAGTTGCTATATTTGATCAGTTTTGTACATCTAAAAAAATACTAAGAGCAAGGGAAGTATCTTTATCCGTCCGGTTTCCGTTTGACTATAAATTAGAAACACATCCCATCGTTGATGAAGAGCATGACGGGAATCAAGCTTATTTCTATCTCAAGGAGAATCGTTCTGGTATAGAAACTCTCTATCGTTTTCAAATGGTGTTTCAAAAGGGGAAATGGTGGATTGATAAGAAAGAATGGCTTGATGATGGGAAGTGGATCAATTCTTCCTTGTGAAATACTGGATAGTATAGGAACGTAGGAAGAGATGTACTTAAAAAAACAGTGGTAGTTAAGTGTAAGAAATGAAATTTTAGAGGTCAATATGAATAAAACACTTTCAAATCAAAAAAGGAAATTAACAAGCATTAGAAATCAAGTACTAAAGGCGAGAGATTTTGATCTTGAAAAAGCACAGCTTTTTACTACTAAAGCAATTTTAGAAGCATTAAAAGCAGGCAAAAAAAGCCTTGAGATCAATTGGGAGGAAAACGGGAAAACAGAAACCTACTCCTATAAACATGTACGGATGGTTCATGCTATTAAACCATATACTTTGGTTTCTGAGTTCATTGAAAACAAGGCATCTGAAACCTATCAATCTTTGCTAAATGGCTGTTTTTGTTCTGTGATGGCAGATATGGCTTCTGCTAAATATTTGGCTAAAGGGGGCTCAAACTTTGATACAGATATTTGTTTGAATATCTTATTTGCCCTTGCCTATTTAGATGATACTTATGTAGAGCTTTTAATTGATAAATTAGCCTATTTTAAAGAAGCCCAAGTTGAAAAAGGGAAGCAACCTATTTTCTTTTCATCCAGTAGTTTATTGCCTTTAGTTGTTTTTCTTTATGGAAATGGGGTGGGGGATCGGCTTGCTAACCTACTGGAGAATGCTTGTGATGCCAAATATCAACCTTTGGACAAGAATCCTTATCAGAATGTGAATGATGCCTATAAACAGGTTATGGATACTATTTTTTCAGAGGACGATGATGTTTTTAGAGAAACAATTTTATCCATGTGTGATTATCATTTAGCGAACACCAGAGATAGTCATTTAGTAGACTTCAATACCTTACTTTGGCAATATTTCCCAATTGAAATCTTAGTTTTATTAAAAGAACGTCAGAAAAAAGGTCTCTCAATAGATGGAATTAGGCATCCTTTGCTTGATGACTTTTTGCCCTATTTCATGGCTGACTTTCAGTTATCCGAGCAAAATAAGATGATTCTAGGAACGATCTTAGACTAGTTGTGTAGAATAGATGGAGATCGTCAATAACCCATGCAATCGCAAGGAATTATAGGAATCACCTATATCCATATAGATTTCTAGGAAAATGCAATGAGGAACTCTCCACATCCTGTTAGAAGAGAGGTAAAGAAATGAAAGAGGCCAAAGAACTCTTCGTAAAAAATGGCTTTTCGCGATTAAAGCGAACCCATAACTATTATAAAATCAATCATGATTTTTACACGGTCATCTATTTTCAACGAAAATCAGATGGTAGTGCCTATTTTGTGAATGTTGGCCTTCACCCCCTCTTTCTGGACGCGGGACTGTTAGAAGAAGTGGATTGTGCTTTACGGACGCGATTAGGTTCTATCGATTATAGAAATGGCATGGATCAAGCTGAATTGGAAAAGGCTGTCCAAGAGGCCATTGATTTTACTGCTCAGTATGCGTCGTATCCTACCGTATTTTCGAGCATAGATCCCGAGAAGGATCTTGAGAAGGATTGGTTGTTAAAACAATTCTCTATCACCAAAGTGAACTTATGCAGATTGTATGTTGAGTATTATGATTCAATCGATTCTAAGAAGTTGGCTTTAGATTTTGCAAACTATGGCTTATCCATTACGCCTAAGATTGCCTCTGTTCCTAAAAACTTCTTTAAAACCTATATTCGTTCAGGAGAAATAATTAAAACTACTTATTAGGGCTGAGTGAAAGTGAAGATTTACTGATCAATATCCTGACGAAAGAAACCGGTAGGAAAAAATAGATGTATCTTAATTAACTAATCTAAGACCTTGATAATAATCTTGAGCTGGCATTCTATGTCAGTCTTGTACCAAAAAGGAAATAAGAAATGAAGAACTATTTACTGGACGAAAGGATATTTCAGTATCCTGAATCGTTCAAAAAATTGATCGAACTCAATTTAGTTGATTTTGATTGTTGGTATCTGTTGGATTCAGAATGGGCCCTGTTTTTGTATGAGGGATTGCAGGGAAGGTACCCAAGCAGAAAGTTGATTCCATTTGCTAAAAGAGGAGATTGTGATGATACAGCTTGTTTTGAAATAGGAAAGGGCAATAAGGTCCAACTCATTCATGATTTTGCTACCGAAGGATGGGAGCAACGGAAAGAGTTTAATGACTTTTGGGAATGGGTGGAATATGCGGTAAAATGCATGATAGAGTATAACAAAGAGGATGGGATTGAATAATAAGAATCCCTTAAATAGAGAATAAAGCAACGGTCTTCAATAATGCTCTGCAAGCAAGCCTAGTTCTTAGTCTTATATATCTTTGAGTGGTCGATGATAAACCGAAAAATGTTATTGGGGCGCTACTAGCTTTCAATAAGCAGTATATTTAATGGGTAAGGAAAATGACGAACACGTACTATTACTATGAATTAACAAAAAATTCTATTGATTCAAAAGACGAATTTTTAAAAATCAAACCATTAATCGATATGAATGATATTCTTCCCATTTTGAAAGGAGATTATGGGGTTGTGAATTACAATCGTTTAAATGCTATTATTTTTCAACGATATTGTGTAGGGGATAATGACAATACCATATATGATATAAAGTTATCAGAAAGCAATGTTTCAAGAGATATCAAGCGTTTAGATATTTTTGGTGCAAAAGATGAAATTTTAGATTTATCAGAATTTATTAATTTAGAGAGATTAGATATTTGGGGAAGTGTTAATGTTAGAGAAATTATATTTCCTGAACATTCTGGAATTAAGATGCTAAATATTTTGAGAGTTCCAAAGTTGGAAGTTTTAGATAATATTTCATCCCTAAAAACTTTAAGGTATTTTAGTCACAGATATTCCTCTAGAATTAGTGATTTTAATTTTTTATCTAATCTTGAGGATTTAATCTTTCTATCAATAAATAATAGTAAAAATTTGTCTGATGTAAAGTTTCTCGAGTTATCAAAAATATATTATTTGGATTTATCCAATACCAATGTCATAAAAAATCATGGTTTGCTTGAAATACTAGAAAAAATGATAAATTTAAGATTTTTTTATGATGGTGGAAATACTAAGAATATGAGAGCCTTTTTGAAAAAACAATTGCCAAGTGTATCTATGTTAGATTAATTATTTAAGGAGAAAAATGGGAAACATCACCCAATTATTAGATGAGATTGAAAAATGTCTCCAACAGCTACATCATTCTTGTTTAGACCATCTAAATCCGGGACTATCTTTTCAAAAAATTCAAGAATTGTTTGAGGAAATACCATTGCAGCCAACCCAGGACTTGCGTGCTCTTTATACTTGGAGAAACGGTTCAGAAGATAGTGAGGGAATCACACTCGGTGAGCTGGCATTTTTTCCTGGTTTCTATTTGATGTCTCTGGAAGAGAGTATCCAGACCTACTTAGAACTAAGAGAAACGGATGCTTGGGGCAAGTCTTGGTTCCCAATTTTTGCCAGTGGAGGGGGAGATTTTTATGCCATGAACTTGGCTCCAGAAGCTCAGGGGCAAATTCTTGGTTTTTATGTATTTGAAGAAGAGGCCCAGGTCGAATACCGGTCATTGAAATCTATGCTTGCAACCCTTAAAGCATGTTATGAACAAGGCATTATTTTCCGGAATGAACAAGGCTGCTTGGATATGTATTATAGGAAGCATGCTGAGATAGCGCATGACATAAATCCAGAGGTGAAGCTATGGCTTGAATTCTTAAAGGAGACGTAAGAGGAATAACCGAGGAGAGAAAAATGGCAGTAGTGACTGTATTAAAAAAGATCATTAAACTCTATGAGGAAACAACGTTTATTCCCCAAACAGTGAGTTTTTCAAACGAAAAATTAAGGATCCAGTCTTCAGATTTGACAGGAGAATTACTTGATTATTATCAACATATAGTGTTCAATGAGGATTTATTTTTTGCTAATCAAAATTTTAATATCATTTTGTTGGTATTAGATTCTCCTGCAAGGACAGTCGAATGTTGGGCCTTACAAGATGTTCTTCAGTTTAGTGAAGGGCAATACCAGATATTCGCTACTACAGATACAGATGATATTCTTTTCTGTGATATGAAAGATGACAGTTCTCCAGTTTACGCGGGCAGGCCTGGATATTCTAATTTCTACAAACTCAGCGAAAGTTTGACGGAGTTTTTGGAGTTCTATTTCGCTTTTTCAAATTTTTGGAAACAAAGAGAAGATGTCCCTCTGGAGGAATATATTGTAGGGACAGGTGACTTGATAGAGCGCTACCTTTCCCCAAACGTCCAAGCGACAGCGAAAGAATATCTACTTCGGTAAGATTGACCTGAGAAAAGCCTTTCTCAATAACAAAAAGTGAATTGGATAGGAGAAAAGAAATGAATGTGAAAGGACTCATCGAAGAGGTTGAAAATGATCTTGAGTTAGTATCGTATTTAAACCGGATCCCCAAAAAGAATAAGAAGACCCGAGCTAGCCATCTCGAATCGCTGAATCATCTGGCCTATTTACTTTATCTGGATGGTCAAGAGGAAATGGCTAAGGAATTATTAGATAGGATTATACAAGTTCCATTTGAAGGTAATTATAACACCTGGACCTTTGTTGATAGTTCTCTGGTTTTATTGGCCTATCTGGAAAGAGAAAAAGAAAATCAGGCAATCGTCTATAAAAAGCTTCTTTTATCTCCATTAGAACAAGGGGAGGAATCCACTCAAAAAATTAGAAGGAGAGTTCATCAGAGATTTTTGAATGGTGATAGCTTGGAGCAAAAGCTTGCAAAAATCGAGCAGGCTTCAAGTCCTGAATCGGAAATGGAACACCGTTTGCTATACTTGACAGATCTATTGAAGATTCACCTCTTTATTGCTGAGTCAACGTTTGAAGAGACAGATATCCAAGCAAAAATCGAAGAGAATATGGAGATACTAAAGAAGTATATCAAGGAGCATGAAATTTATAGCCTCTTTCCTTTTAAGGGATAAGGTGTTCTAGCAATCTGGGACTTTTAGAAAAGAGTAGAATATGGAAATCAAAAAACACTTTGGTGTCTATGGCGTTTGCTATGAGAATGGGAAATTGCTTTGCATTGAGAAAACGAGAGGACCTTATCAATATCGTTTTGACCTACCAGGTGGTAGTCAGGAACTCGGTGAGGGGTTGACAGAAACCCTTAAGAGAGAAGTTCTGGAAGAGACAGGCTATACGCTTAGCTGTTATTCAAATCCTAGGATTTATGACGTGATGGTTCAAGAAGAGGGGCAAGACTTCGCCGTACACCATATCATGGCCTTTTATGATATCGTACTCGATTTCGAGAGCTCTCAAAAATCCCTTCCTCATGAAGTTTTTGATGGAAGCAATGATTCAGCAAATGCAATTTGGCTTCCTCTTGAGCAGATGACCGAAGAAAATGCCTCGCCTTTAGTATTAAAGGTGAAGGCAGAGTTATTAGGATTTCCAGAATTAGAATTGACAAGCTATAAGAATTGGAAGGTAAAATAGAGGGATAATGGAACTATTTAAAACATGGAAGAAATATATGGTTCTCTATGGTCTTAAATCTCAAATCGGGACTGTTTATCGAAACAGTGATAGGACAACGAGCTTTTATGATATTGGGAATTTTCTATACCTAGCAGGGGAGCTAAATTCTAGATTTTGGGAAGATTTTGTTAGGCAATATGGTTTAGATTATAAGATTATTATTTCAGAAGACACTAAGTGGCAAGATTTTCTGCGTCGGCAAGTTGGGTTAATTTCTTTTACTCGCTATTCTTTTAAGGATAAGGCAAATTTTCAAGTTGAATTTCTAAATGATCTAGTTACTCAGTTAGAGAAAGGTTACAATATTGTGCCTATTGATAATCGTATTTATAACTGCCTTTCTGAGGAAGAATGGTCACAAGATTTACAGGGGGATTTTGAGTCCTACCAGGATTTTGCTTTAAAAGGTGGATTTGGCTTTGTGATTCTTAAAAATAATGAAGTGATTGCTGGGATTTCCTCAGGGTTAGTTTACCAAGGAGCAGTTGAAGTGGAAGTTGCAACTAGACCAAACGAACAAGGAAATGGATTTGCTAAAAAGCTTGGTGCTGCAATGATTCTAGAGAGTTTAAACAGAGATATGTTTCCACTTTGGGATGCTCATAACGAGGCTTCCAAAAAAGTAGCAGAATTTTTAGGATATGAGTTAGTTGAACCTTATGAAGCTTTTGAACTAGAGGAAAGTGTCGTATAATGATATCTGATATTGTATCTTTTAAGACGAGGTGAATGAACATGCAAAATCAACTAGCTCTTAGTGGCGAAAAAATTGTTGAAAAAGTTTATCCCCATTTATTGCACCACGTCGGCTTGATTCGTGGGGAATACTTGTTGAGAGAACTAAACCAAAACATACTATTACCAAATTGTCAGCAATTTGTGAAAGATTATCTAGACACTATTTGTCATTTGTACTCAGATGAAGAAGTCTGGTATCGCTTTTCAGAGTTAACAAATGCAGAAGCAAATAGTCTAGACGGGACTAAAGAGTATTTTGACGAACGCCACCCCTTATTTGGATACAGAGGTATCAGGCGTTTGTTGGCGTGTCCAGATGAATTTCAGGCTGAGACAAATGTTGTTACAGAAGTTTTTCAAACCAATCCCAATCTGTCTGTTATTTTTCCTTTTGTCAATGATGCTGAACAATTAAAACAAGCTATTACAGTATTGCGTCAGTATGGTTTTACCAGGAAAGTCGGCACGATGATTGAATTACCGTCAGCGTATTTTGACTTGGACAGAATACTGGAAACTGGTATTTCAAAGATTGTAGTTGGAATGAATGATTTGACTTCATTTATTTTTGCGACTGTGAGAAACAGTCAATGGCATGAAATGGAAAGTCCCATTATGTTAGAAATGCTGAGACAGATGCAGGATAAAGCAAGGAAGAACAAGATTGATTTTGCTGTTGCAGGCTATCTGAATACTTCTTTCATACAAAAAATGAATCAGATGGGTATCGAATGTATTCTCCATTACAGCTCTATTCCAGAGATTTTTGATTTAGAAATTGACCATCCAGACCATCTTAAACATATAAAAGAAGAAAGTAAAAAATTACAAAGGAGAACCCATGACACCGCAAGAAATGTGGAATGCCTACAAGAAAATCAATCCCTCTATCAGTGATGAGATAGACGCCTGGGCTTTTGGAGTAGAGGCAGATCTCTTGGCTGACTTGGTTCTAAGAGGCGAAAAAACAGCAACAGCCTCAGCTTACGACCTCTACGCAGTAGAGGACGAACCCCTTCCACAAGAAGGGACTTTCGATATCATTTTAGACAGTCAAAACCAGGCTATCTGCATTGTCGAAATTACCAAGGTTTCTGTTCAGCCCTTCCATCAAGTGTCTGCTGACCATGCCTACAAGGAAGGCGAAGGTGACAAATCTCTGGCCTATTGGCGTCAGGTTCATGAGGAGTTTTTCACGGAGTGGCTGGAGGAAGCAGGTCTGACGTTTACACCTGACAGCAAGGTGGTTTTAGAAGAATTTCGCAAGGTTTATCCATTATAGATATGCTCTCCTTTTTGGAGAGTTTTTTGGTTCGGATCTAATTTTCCAAAAGGGCTAAAAAATGGTATAATGTAAGCGATATTGTACAGAAAAGAGAATGTCTATGCCAAATTATGCCATTATTTTAGCAGCGGGAAAAGGTACCCGTATGAAATCAGATTTGCCGAAGGTTCTACACAAGGTTGCTGGAATCTCTATGCTGGAGCATGTTTTCCGTAGTGTTGGAGCCATCTCACCCGAAAAGACCGTAACGGTTGTGGGCCACAAGGCTGAATTGGTGGAGCAAGTCTTAGCTGGACAAACAGAGTTTGTCAAACAAACCGAACAATTGGGAACTGGTCATGCAGTTATGATGGCAGAGCCAGTCTTGGAAGCTCTTGAAGGCCACACCCTTGTCATCGCAGGGGATACACCTTTGATTACGGGTGAAAGCCTCAAACACTTGATCGATTTTCATATCAACCACAAAAATGTGGCAACGATTTTAACAGCCGAAGCAGTGAATCCATTTGGTTATGGCCGGATTGTCCGTAATGACAATGCAGAAGTGCTTCGCATCGTCGAGCAAAAAGATGCGACAGATTTTGAAAAGCAAATCAAAGAAATCAATACAGGGACTTATGTTTTTGACAATGCCCGCCTCTTTGAAGCCTTAAAGAATATCAACACCAACAATGCCCAAGGTGAATACTATATCACAGATGTGATTGGGATTTTCCGTGAAGCTGGTGAAAAAGTCGGAGCCTATACGCTCAAAGATTTTGATGAAAGTCTTGGGGTTAACGACCGCGTAGCCCTTGCGACAGCAGAAGGCATCATGCATCGTCGCATTAACCAAGCTCATATGGTCAATGGAGTGAGCTTTGTCAATCCTGATGCGGCCTATATCGATATCGATGTCGAAATCGCTCCTGAGGTACAAATCGAAGCCAATGTTACCCTAAAAGGGCACACAAAAATTGGGGCTGAAACTGTCTTAACCAATGGAACCTATATCGTGGATAGTGAAATCGGTGCGGGTGCCGTTATTACTAACTCTATGATTGAAGAAAGCACAGTAGCCGATGGCGTGACAGTAGGACCATACGCTCATATTCGTCCTGGTTCTAGCCTGGCCAAAGATGTCCATATCGGGAACTTTGTCGAAGTCAAAGGTTCATCTATTGGCGAAAATACCAAAGCGGGTCATCTGACCTACATTGGCAACTGCCAAGTCGGTAGCAACGTCAACTTTGGTGCGGGAACCATTACCGTCAACTATGATGGGAAAAATAAATACAAGACCCTTATTGGCAACAATGTCTTTGTTGGCTCAAATTCGACCATTATTGCGCCAGTTGAGCTCGGAGATAATTCTCTAGTCGGGGCTGGCTCTACCATTACCAAGGATGTGCCGGCAGATGCGATTGCAATTGGTCGTGGTCGTCAAGTCAATAAGGATGAGTACGCGACTCGTCTTCCCCACCATCCTAAAAATAAATAGGAGATTTTCATGCAATTTGAAGAAAAAACCATTGAGCGCAAGGAGATTTATCAAGGACCGATTTTCCAAGTAGTTACAGATCAAGTGGAACTACCTGACGGAAAAGGTCAAGCGCAGCGTGATTTAATTTTTCATAATGGAGCAGTAGCGGTTTTACCGATCACAGATGAGGGCAAGACCATTTTGGTCAAGCAGTACCGGAAGGCAATCGAGAGGACTTCTGTAGAGATCCCAGCAGGCAAGTTGGAAAAGGGTGAAAATGCGGATCCTCAAGCAGCTGCTCTGCGTGAATTGGAAGAAGAAATTGGTTACACAGCGGATCTAGAGTTGTTGTATGATTTTTATTCTGCCATTGGGTTTTGCAACGAGCGGATCAAACTCTATGCTGCGACCAATTTGAAAAAAGTGGAAAATCCTCGCCCTCAAGATGAAGATGAGACCTTAGAGCTGCTAGAAGTGACCTTGAAGGAGGCTAAAGACTTGATCCAAGCTGGTGAAATCTGTGATGCCAAGACCATTATGGCGATTCAGTACTGGGAATTATCCAATAAATAGAGGAGGATCCAATGGGAAAACCTTTATTAACAGATGAAATGATTGAGCGGGCAAACCGAGGAGAAGCAATCTCTGGTCCCCCGCTCTTTGATGAGGAAGAAACAAAAATTCTCCCGACAGGAAACAGGGGATTTGGTTATGAACGGCCAGTGACCTCAGGGGAAGGAGATAGTGGACATGGAGTATCGTATCCTCAGGAGACTATTCCAATCAGAGTCCAACCTACAGTGACCAAGAGTCGTCGGATTGAGAACCAAAAAGATGAGGTGATTCAATCAAAATTGAATAAGATCTTATTTTGGGTCATCCTGCTCCTCATCTTGTTAATTCTTGCAATCTGGCGCTTATAAGCAGCGTCTACCAAAGGAGTTACGATTATGAAAATTGGAATCATTGCGGCCATGCCACAAGAATTAAAAATCTTAGTGGAAGCTTTGCAGAACGGAGAGAAACACCTTCGCCTAGGAAAGGTCTACTACACAGGGTCGATTGGTCGCCATGAAGTGGTCTTGGTTGAAAGTGGTATCGGAAAAGTCATGTCTGCCATGAGTGTGGCTGTGTTGGCCAACGATTTTAAGGTGGAAGCCATTATCAATACAGGTTCTGCAGGTGCAGTAGCACCAGGGATGGCTGTTGGGGATATCGTCCTAGCGGACAAATTGGCCTACCATGATGTCGATGTGACAGCTTTTGGTTATGACTATGGCCAGATGGCAGGGCAACCACTCTACTTTGAATCCAGCCGCTATTTTGTTTCAGAGATGAAAAAAGTTCTAGCTGAGGAACAAACACCAACCCATGTTGGCCTGATTGCGACTGGGGATAGCTTTATCGCGAGTGAAGAAAAAGTCGCAGTGATTCGGGAACATTTCCCAGAAGTATTGGCCGTTGAGATGGAAGGGGCAGCTATTGCCCAAGCGGCTCATGCAGCCGGCCGTCCTTTCATGGTCATTCGGGCTATGAGTGATACGGCAGATCACGCAGCTAATATCTCTTTTGATGAATTTATCGTAGAGGCTGGCGAGCGTTCTGCTCAAACCTTGATGACTTTCTTGAAGAGATTGGTATAGAAAAGCTTAAGAAAATAGGACTAGCTCTTAGCTAGTCCTATTTTGCTAAGCTGATTCTGTAAAGTAACTGGTTCTTCATGCTATAATAGATTCTAGTAATGCAAAGGAGAAGTTATGGTCTTATCAAAAAAACGGGCCCGTCATGTGATTGAAGAAATTATTGCCCTCTTTCCGGATGCTCAGCCAAGTTTGGATTTTCGCAACCATTTTGAATTATTAGTAGCGGTGATGCTCTCTGCTCAAACAACAGATGCAGCGGTTAATAAGGCAACTCCCGCTTTGTTTGAGGCTTTCCCAACTCCTCAAGCCATGGCGGTCGCCAGTGAAGCCGACATTGCCAAGCATATTTCCAAATTAGGCCTCTATCGAAACAAGGCTAAATTTCTAAAAAAATGTGCCCAACAATTGTTGGACAATTTTGATGGCCAAGTCCCTCAGACACGGGAGGAACTGGAGAGTTTAGCCGGAGTGGGACGGAAAACAGCCAATGTGGTCATGAGTGTCGGTTTCGGAATTCCTGCCTTTGCTGTTGATACCCATGTAGAGCGGATTTGCAAGCACCATGATATCGTAAAAAAGTCGGCAACGCCGCTAGAGGTAGAAAAGCGAGTTATGGATGTCCTTCCACCGGAACGTTGGTTGCCAGCCCATCAGGCCATGATTTACTTTGGTCGTGCCATCTGCCATCCTAAAAATCCCGAGTGCGATCACTATCCGCAACTCTATAACTTTAAAGACATTTAAAAAGCGAGGTCTAATGACTTCGCTTTTACTTGATAGGGAAGAAAGTAAGTAAGAGCCAAGAAAACAACAGAGCAATAGCGCCAATTCCAAGGACAAATAGAACAGGAAGGAGAATTCTTTGACGTGTTGATTTCATAGGCTTTGGCAACTATTTTTGACCGTGGATTTGCAAGCCTGTCAATGGATAATTAGCTAGCGAAAAAGAGGCCAAGAGCCTCCTTTTTCTTATTCGCTAAATCTTAAGAAATAACCATCTGGATCCAAAATCGCAAATTCCTGGGGATAGATAAAGCTATCTCCGACTCGAAATTTTCTTTGTATCAACGGACGATGGATGGGATAGTTAGCTTCCAACAGTTTTTGGTGGAGTTGTGGGACATCCTTGATACCAAAGGAGATATTGATACCGCGACCGAAAGGATAGGTCAGTTGGGATAATTCTTCTGCGTTGCCTTCTTCTAGCATAAGCTGGCAGTCTTCAAGCGAGAGGAAGAGAAATTTCTCCTCTGGACGTTCGTATTCGACAGAGAAACCCAGCAAGTCGCAGTAGAAGTGGCGCGACTTTTCGATGTCAGATACTACAAATTCAGGGATGACGGCTTGATAGTCCATTGTTTTCTCCTTAAAGATCAATCTCCATGACAATTGGTGTATGGTCTTGACGGGCACCAGAGTCAATCATAGCTGATCTAGTTACCTTGTTCGCAATGCGGTTAGAAGTGAGCCAGTAGTCAATTCTCCAGCCTGTGTTGTTGATTTTAGATGTCTTGCTACGCTGTGCCCACCAAGTATATTGATCTGGAAGGTCCCCATGCAAGTGGCGGAAGGTATCAGTGAACCCTTTGGCTAGCAAGTTAGTGAAGCCAGCACGCTCTTCATCGGTAAAGCCTGGGGAACGACGGTTGCTGGCTGGATTGGCCAAGTCGATTTCCTTGTGGGCTACATTGTAGTCTCCTGTTGCCAGAACAGGCTTTTGCTGATCTAGTTCCGCCAAGTAGTCTGCGTATTTGGCATCCCAGATTTGGCGTTCTTCCAAGCGTTTGAGTCCATCTCCGGCATTTGGAGTGTAGACCTGGGTCACAAAGAAGTCATCAAATTCTAGGGTAATAATCCGACCTTCAACGTCCATGGTAGAAGGGGCACCGATTTCTGGGAAGGTTACCGTTGGTGTCAATTCTTTTTTGTAGAGGAACATGGTTCCTGCGTATCCTTTGCGGGCTGGTTCTACAGAGGACCGCCAAGTATTTTCATATCCAGGGAAGAGTTCTGCTAAGACCTCTAGGTGTTTTTTTGTTGGTCCTTTAGCAGATAATTTTGTTTCTTGAATGGCAATGATATCCGCATCTTCTGCAACCAAGGTAAGTAGGACGTCTTGTGAGAGCTTGGCGCGTGCAGAGTCACTCGTCAAGGCGGCATTCAGTGAGTCAATATTCCATGAGATCAGTTTCATATCGTTTCCTTTACTAACTTTTTCGATGTTTCTATTATACCAAAAAATCTCCTAGCACTTGTCTCCTGTGATTTGAGGAAGGAGCTATTTTGCAGTCAAGAGCTATGCCTCCCGCATATGCATAACAGAATGCTTACCGAGGAGTTCAGAATGACGATTATTTTATCTGGTCTAGCGACTCGTGTCTGGATGAAATGTGCTATAATGGAAGTTGAGTTTAAAATAGAAATATTCCTCAGATTCCCTTTAAAGTTATCCTATTTTTACCAGGTATTGTTAGGGACTGGGGCTGAGAATCACAGTGAAAGGAGAGGTATGGCGCAAAAATCTAAACGTTCAAAAAAAGCGAATGCTAAGGTGAGAAAATTTGATAATCGGTGGATTACTAGACGACTTTATTTGTTATTCAGTATCGTCTGTACCCTCTTTTTGATTTTAATTGCTCGACTAGGGTATATGCAGATTACTCATCAAGGATTTTATACACAAAAATTGGCAAAAGCTACCAAAAAACACTTAACAAGAGGGAGTCTCCGGGGACAGATTTATGATGCTTCTGGTCACCCTCTGGTAGAAAATGTTGACAAGAAGGTCTTGTCTTTTACCCGAAGCAATAAGTTTACCGCAGAAGAGATGCGTCAGACAGCACAGCTTCTTCTGAATTATGTAAGTGTTTCGAATCCCCAAATCACCAAGCGTCAAGAGATCGACTTTTATCTCGCAAATTCGGAAGTCTATAAAGAGGTAGTGGATAAGTTGCCCAAGGAAGAGCGTATCGACACGGACGGCAATCCACTTCCAGAAGCAACCATCTATCAGCATGCTGTTGATAGTATTGAGACTGAAAAATTAGGTTATACAGAAGAAGAAAAGAAAGCCATCTATCTCTTCAGCCAAATGAATGCGGTTGAAAACTTTGCCAGTGCTACGATTTTGACGGATCCGATGTCCGACGAGCAAGTAACGACGGTCAAAGATCATTTGAAAGAATTTCCAGGATTTGAAGTGATCACGAGTTGGGATCGAAAAGTGGTTGATAGTCCTTTGGCTTCCATCGTTGGTAGTGTGTCGACAGAGCAAGCCGGTCTTCCAGCTGAAGATGTGGACGATTATTTGGGAAAAGGCTATGCCTTAAATGATCGCGTCGGAACTTCTTATTTAGAAAAACAATATGAGTCTGTCCTCCAAGGAGAACGGGTTGAAAAAGAAATCCATTTGGACAAGAATGGCAATGTTGAAAAAATCAAAACCCTCTCAAAAGGAAGCAAGGGAAACAATATCAAGCTTTCCATTGATTTGGATTTCCAAAGAGGAGTGGAAGACATCTTGAAGAAGTCTTTCCAGGCAGAATTAGCTGCTGGGAATGCGACCTACTCAGAAGGGGTCTATGCTGTTGCCTTGGATCCAAAAACGGGTAAAATCCTTGCTATGGCGGGGATGAAGCATGAAGCTGGTTCGCAAGATCTTACTCCCGATGCTTTGGGAACAGTGACCAATGTCTTTGTTCCAGGATCGGTTGTGAAAGCAGCTACTTTGACAGCAGGATGGGAAAATGGGGTGATTTCTGGGAACCAAGTCCTATTGGATCAACCAATCTCCTTTTCTGGTTCAGCTCCAATCACTTCGTGGTTCACCCAGTTTGGAAGCCAAGAAATCAATGCGGTGCAAGCGTTGGAATATTCTTCCAACACTTATATGGTGCAGATTGCACTTGATTTGATGGGGCAACCCTATCAGCCAAACATGAGCTTGAAGACTGACCAATTGGATCCAGCTATGAACAAATTGCGTTCGACCTTTGCCTCTTATGGTCTAGGAACAGAAACAGGGATTGACCTTCCGAATGAATCAACGGGCTATGTTCCCAAAGAGTTCACGATTGGTAATTACCTAACAGACGCCTTTGGTCAGTTTGATAATTATACGCCTATGCAGTTGGCTCAATATGTTGCAACTATTGCCAATGATGGGAAACGCGTGGCTCCCCATCTGGTCCAAGGGATCTATGAAAATGATGCCAAGGGAGGTTTGGGTCCTCTGAAAGAAGAGATTGCAACAAAAGAACTCAACCAAGTGGCTCTAACACCTGAAAATCTAGCCATCATCAAACAAGGTTTTTATCAGGTGGTATATGGAACCAGTGGCTTAACAACTGGTAAAACCATCGGAGAAGGTGCAGCGGTTCCAATCAGTGCAAAGACCGGGACTGCGGAAACGTTTGTAAATGGTGGGACCCCTGCTGTAAACACCAATGTTATCGCCTATGCTCCCTCTGAAAATCCTCAGATTGCAGTGGCAGTCGTCTTCCCTCACAACACCAATCTCCAAGCGACTGTTAGTCACAGTATTACCAGAGAGATTATCAATCTCTACCAGCAAAAACATCCTATGAATTAGAAAGGAAGCTATGCTCTATCCAACACCTATCGCAAAATTAATTGAAAGTTATTCGAAGCTCCCTGGTATTGGGATCAAGACAGCAACTCGTCTGGCCTTTTATACCATCGGAATGACTGATGACGATGTCAATGAGTTTGCTAAAAATCTCTTGTCAGCAAAGCGGGAATTAAGCTATTGTTCCATCTGTGGGAACCTAACAGATGAAGAAGAGTGTGCCATTTGTCGAGATGAGACACGCGATCCATCGACTATCTTAGTGGTAGAAGATAGTCGAGATGTGTCAGCCATGGAGAATATCCAGGAGTACCACGGTCGCTACCATGTCCTTCATGGCTTGATTTCGCCTATGAATGGGGTCGGACCAGATGATATTAACCTCAAGTCCTTGATTACACGATTAATGGATCATGAGGTCCAAGAAGTGATTGTGGCGACCAATGCAACCGCAGATGGGGAAGCAACTTCTATGTATATCTCACGCGTCCTCAAACCAGCTGGCATCAAAGTGACCCGCCTGGCACGTGGATTAGCTGTCGGAGCTGATATCGAATATGCGGACGAAGTGACCCTTCTCCGAGCTATTGAAAATCGAACCGAGTTATAAGCGGTTACAAAAACTGGAGGAACCCCTCTGGTTTTTTTGTTTTTTAGGTGTTCTCTCTCGTTTTCTTTCTTTTTAAAGTGTGGTATACTAGAGGGACGAACTCGGTTGTGAGGAGTGCTTCTGACAAGTCAATCAGGAAGCACAAAATTAAAAAAAGGATTAGGACCAAACAATGGCAAAAGAAAAAATTGTACTTCTTTATGGTGGCCGTAGCGCAGAGCGCGAAGTGTCTGTACTTTCAGCTGAAAGCGTCATGCGGGCGATTAATTATGACAAGTATTCTGTTGAGACCTATTTCATTACTCAGACGGGAGACTTCATCAAGACCCAAACCTTTGAAGAGAAGCCTGCTGAAACAGAACGCTTGATGACCAACGAGACCATTGATTGGGAAGCTAAAGTATCTCCGAGCAGTATCTACCAAGAAGGAGCGGTTGTCTTTCCAGTCCTTCACGGACCAATGGGAGAAGATGGATCGGTTCAAGGTTTCCTAGAAGTCTTGAAACTTCCATATGTGGGATGTGATATCCTTTCTTCTAGTGTGGCGATGGACAAGATTACCACCAAACGGGTCCTAGAATCTGCAGGGATTCCACAAGTTCCTTATGTGGCTGTCCTTGAAGGAGATGACCTAGAAGCTAAGATTGCCTTAATCGAAAAAGAATTGACCTATCCGGTCTTTACCAAGCCTTCTAATATGGGCTCTAGTGTCGGGATTTCAAAAGCAGAGAACCAAGCAGAACTTCGTCAGTCTTTGGAATTGGCCTTTAAATATGATAGCCGTGTTTTGGTTGAGCAAGGTGTCGTAGCGCGCGAAATCGAAGTAGGATTGTTAGGCAACTACGATGTCAAGAGCACCCTCCCTGGTGAGGTGGTCAAAGATGTAGCCTTCTATGACTATGAAGCCAAATACATCGATAATAAGATTACGATGGCGATTCCAGCTGAAATCCCAGCAGAAGTTGCTGCGACCATGCGTCA
The DNA here is from genome assembly GCF_015552665.1 of Streptococcus sp. 1001283B150225_161107_H12. NCBI lineage: Bacteria > Bacillati > Bacillota > Bacilli > Lactobacillales > Streptococcaceae > Streptococcus > Streptococcus sp. 1001283B150225_161107_H12. The sequence goes on from NZ_JADNFC010000005.1 coordinate 111,838, forward strand.
GAATGCCGAATTGGCCTTCCGTGCCATTGGTGGGAAAGGTCTCTCCCGTTGTGATTTCTTCTACACAGAGGATGGGGGCATCTACTTGAATGAGCTCAATACCATGCCTGGCTTTACCCAATGGTCTATGTATCCTTTGCTGTGGGACAACATGGGTTTGTCCTATCCTGATTTGATCGAGCGTTTGGTTGAGTTGGCAAAAGCAACTTTCGAAAAACGCGAAGCACACTTACTGTAAGAATCTGTTCCAAGTGGGAGTAGGGGATGGAATCAACTCAATGAGGAGTCGATTTTCTTCCTGCTCCCCCTTTTTAGAGGAGAATACTATGAATCTAACCTTGCACGAAGTAGCAGGTGTCCTGGCTGCTCGCAATGATATCAGCCAATTTGAAGATGTAGCCCTTACCAAGCCTGAATTTGATAGCCGTTTGATTGGGCCTGGAGACCTTTTTGTCCCTCTTAAGGGGGCGCGTGATGGGCATGATTTCATCGAGACGGCCTTTGAAAACGGGGCCGTAGCGACCTTGTCTGAAAAAGAAGTAGAAGGCCACCCTTATTTGTTGGTAGATGATGTTCTAGCGGCCTTTCAAAAATTAGCCCAATATGTGTTGGAGAAGAGTCAAGTAGATGTCTTGGCGGTCACCGGTTCAAACGGTAAGACAACGACCAAAGATATGTTGGCTCAATTGCTGTCAACTACCTACAAAACCTATAAAACACAAGGGAACTACAATAACGAAATTGGCCTCCCTTATACGGTTCTCCATATGCCAGAAGGGACAGAGAAGCTTGTCCTTGAAATGGGGCAGGACCATCTGGGAGATATCCATCTTCTCTCAGAAATTGCGCATCCAAAGGCAGCAATCGTGACCCTTATTGGGGAAGCTCACCTGGAGTTTTTCAAAGATCGCAAAGAAATTGCTAAAGGGAAATTGCAAATTGCGGATGGGATGCCAGCTGGTGGCTTGCTTCTAGTGCCGGCCGATCCCATTGTCGGGGATTTTTTACCGAGCCAACAAGAGCTTGTGCGCTTTGGTGAAGGAGCAGACATCAGCATTACCAAGTTGGAGGAACGCAAGGACAGCCTAACCTTTGAAGCGAACTTCTTATCAGATGCTATTGACATACCTGTCACAGGCAAATACAATGCGACCAATGCCATGATTGCGGCCTATGTTGCCTTGAAAGAAGGAGTGAGCGAAGAGGCCATCCGTGCAAGCTTTAAAGGCTTAGAGCTTACTAAGAACCGTACAGAATGGAAGAAGGCAAGTAACGGAGCGGATATCCTATCCGATGTCTACAATGCCAATCCGACGGCCATGCGCCTGATTTTAGAAACCTTCTCGACCATTCCTGCCAATCCAAATGGCCGGAAGCTAGCGGTCTTAGCGGATATGAAAGAACTAGGGGAGCAATCCATTGATCTGCACAACCAAATGATTCTCAGCCTGTCACCGGATGTCTTGGATACCGTTATTTTCTACGGTCAAGATATTGCGGGACTGGCTCAATTAGCGAGCCAGATGTTCCCACTCGGACATGTTTATTATTTCAAAAAGACCGCTGAGGAAGACCAGTTTGAGGATCTGGTCAAACAAGTCAAGGAAAGCTTAAAAGAGCAGGACCAAATCCTCATCAAGGGAAGCAATTCCATGAATCTAGCTAAATTGGTAGAGGAGTTGGAGAATGGCGAGTAATAATGTGTTAAAGAACATTCAGCGCTTGATTTCAATCACTAATACAGGCTTAGCGTTCTCAAAAGATCCATTTGATCAAGAGCGCTATCAGGATATTCGTGCCATTTTACAGGATTTTGTGAGAGAAGCGACTGATTTGAATCCACAAGAATTATCGGATTTGTTTCGCCCGACAGACCATTACGACACTCCCTTGATTGATGTTAGGGCCTGGATTGTCAAAGATGGAAAACTTTGTTTAGTGAAAGGTCAGGGAGAAGAGACCTGGGCCTTGCCGGGTGGCTTTGGTGAGGTTGGCTATTCTCCGACGGAAAACATTTTAAAAGAAATCCAAGAAGAAACGGGCTATTTAGCACGTGTCAATCGCCTGTTGGCAGTATTTGATACCAATCGCTACCAATTGCAAAGCCGCCAATATGTGAAATTGGTATTTGAATGTGAATTATTAGATGGAAATTTTGAAAAGAACCAGGAAATTTCCGACCTTGCCTTTTTTGAGAGAGAGAAAATGCCTGCTCTTTCTACCAAGCGCAATACAGAAGAACAATTGAACTTCCTTTGGGATGTTTATGATGGGAAACGAGATTTGTATTGTGATTAAAAACGATTTATAAATTAAAGGGATATAAAATGACACTTTGGGATTTATTGTTTACGAACCAAAAATCAGCCCCGCCTGAGTTTGGGCTCTGGTATTTCATTCTACCAGCTTCTTTGTTGGTGGTTGGTTACTTTTCCATCAGATATGCGCGATCCAAAAGCTACCAACGCTTTTGGTATTGGGCACAGTTGATCCAAGTCTTGACCATCAATGCTTGGTATATTCTTGCCCACATGCCTTTGACGGATAATTTGCCTTTTTATCATTGCCGCTTGGCCATGTTGGTGATTCTCTTTGCCCCTAAAGGGACCTATATCAAGCAATATTTTGCTCTCTTGGGAGTTTTAGGATCGATTGCGGCCTTGGTGTATCCGGCCTTTGATCCTTTCCCATTCCCTCATATCACTGTGTTGAATCTAATTTTTAGCCACTGGGCCTTGCTTGCCAATAGTTTGATTTACCTACAGGATCATTATCAATCTGAAAAACAAGACAGCTTGAGAATTTTCAAGATCACTTTTGGCATGAATGCCTTAATTTTCTTGGTCAATCTTTTGACGAAAGGAGATTATGGCTTCTTACGGCGTCCACCAATCATTGGCGACCACGGTGCTCTCTTAAACTACCTCTTGGTTAGCTTTGTGATGGTGGCTGGAATTTTCTTAGTCAACCAACGTTATAAGTACAAATACAAGATGGTTGAAGAGACTGTTGGTTCGCGTTCAGAATAGAAAATAAATGAGCTGAGGTTAGGAAATCATGCCACTTTGGGATTTATTTTTCACTAGTCAACCAACGGCTCCTCCTCAATTAAGGGCTTGGTATTTCTTGTTGCCGACATCATTGGTAGTGGTGGGGCTTCTGTCTATTCGATTAGCCTCTTCCAAAGCCTATCAAAATTTTTGGTATTGGGGACAGTTGGTCCAGTTGCTGATTATCAACTCTTGGTATATTGCAGCACATTTGCCTATTTCAGAGAGTCTTCCCTTCTACCATAGCCGGATGGCCATGTGGATCATTCTCTTGGCTCCCAAGGGAAGGTTCAAGCAGTATTTTGCCCTGGTAGGAGTCTTTGGATCTATCATGGCCTTGGTTTATCCCGTCTTTTATCCCTATCCTTTTCCTCACGTATCCTCGATCAACAATGTCTTTGGTCACTGGGCCCTCTTGGCCAATTGCTTGATCTATCTGGTCCAATCCTACCAGGTGGAAGCAAGGGATGCCTGGAAAATCTGTCAGATGACTTTTGGGGTTAATGCTATTATTCAGCTCGCAAATCTTGTAACAGGTGGAAATTATGGCTTTATGCGTCGTCCTCCTGTACTTGGTGATCATGGACTTGTGCTCAACTATTTGATCGTGACCATCCTGATGACAGGGACCCTTATCCTGATCAATTCAATCTTTAAGTCCAGTAAGAAAAGAAAAAGAACATCTGAATCCGTTTAATAAGGAGATCCTATGCATCATTTTTTTACAACTGAATCCACTGCACCACCTGTTATACCGCTCCTCTGGTATGGGGTCATGGTTCTTTTAATCCTAATGGCAGTTTGGGCTTCATTACGTTACTTTCAAAATGAACAATTTCGAAAGATCTTTCGAAACTTACAAATTTTTCAATTGATCTGTCTCTATATCTGGTATTTTGCTTTTCAACTTCCCTGGTCCAATAGTTTACCCTTGTACCATTGCCGTTTGGCCATGTTTGCTGTCTTGCTCTTGCCAGACCGATGGAAGAGCAAGCAGTTCTTTGCCTTGATGGGAGTCAGTGGGGCGATCTTTGCCTTGGGTTATCCGGTCTTTGATCCCTATACCTTCCCTCATATTACGAGCTTTTCTTTTCTCTTAGGGCATTACTGTCTCTTGGTTAATTCCTTGATTTATCTCTTGAGATGGTATGATTCGAGCCTTTTAAAAAATCGAGAAATTGTTCTTTATACTTTCGTCCTCGATTTATTTCTAGTCGGGGTCAACCAAGTCACTGGAGGCAATTATGGACTCATGGCGCGACCACCAATTATCAAAGGGGATAGTCTCTTGGTGAATTATGTCGTGGTTTCCAGCATCCTAGCAGCAGCCTTGCTTCTCTTTAATGTATTTTTCAGTCGCAGACCTGTTAGAAAAAGAGTCAGTCGATAAAAAGTTGAAGGAGGTTGAGACAATCAGTCTCAACCTTCTTTTAGTTAATAGGAGTTTGAAATGAAGAGGTTTTTACTAGTCATTTGTATCTTGTGTGGCTTATTTTGTACAGTTAGTCCGGCTCAGGCAGAGGATGACGTTCAGTATTCGATTGAGTCCTATGTAGGACACCTCCATTTGCAGGAAGATAGCCAGGCAACATTCACTCAAGAGATTACCTATGATTTTCATACGGGCTACAATGGTCAGTATGTAACTTTAGGGAATGCAGATCCCCTTCCTAAAGGATTTAAAATCCATGAAAATCCTCAAGTTGAAGCTTATGTGGACGGGGAAAAACGAGATATTCGTGTAGAAGAATCGGATCTCGGAGATGGTCGTCTATTAAAAATCTACAATTCGAGGATTGTTGGAGGCAAAGTTACCATCAAGGTTGTATGGAAGATTGATCATATTCTAGACCTGTATTCCGATATAGCGGAGCTCAATTGGTTCCCTCTTTCAGATGGGGATGAGGATATCGCGAAATTAGATTTTTATGTGGATGGTTTGGATGCCAAGCAGGGAGAATTGTATGCTCATACCGGTTATTTTAATCCACCAGCCCAGATTGACCGGACTGCGACTGGCTATCACATTCAGTTACGGAACTTCCCAAAGAATGGAAAATTGGAACTCCACGCATACTGGCCCATGACAGAAGCTCTGCGTCGAGGCCAATCTAATAAGATAAAAAAAGAAAATGGAAAAGATAAATTCCTAAAAAAAGAGAGATCCATTCAACAAAAAACATTCATCTACAAGACACTGTTTCTCAGAGTCGTGCCAATTGTATCGATTCTTTTATTTGTCCTAGCTTTTATTCCATGGATTCGCTATATGATCAGTACCAGAAATCGTCGGATTGTAAAAGGAGTAAGATTATACGAACCACCACAGAATTTACCACCATTAGTTCTAGCTAAGGCGCTGTATCAACTTGATTTTGAACAGATGGTGATATTTAGAGAGAAAGGTCAATTAAAATTTAACCATCTCATTCAAGCAACAATGTTAGATCTCATTGACCGAGGAAATCTTCGTTTGACTAGGGATGAAAACGGGGAAAGGTTGACCTGTCTTCACCATGAAGGCTTGGCTGATTTTGAATTGAAGTTTATTGACATGATCTTTGATCAAGAAACAGAAATCAATATCAGCGAGGTATTCTCAAAATATAAAATTAATCAAGTAGCTCTAAAAAAAGATTTTCGGGCTGCTAAAACAGAGGCGCAACGAAATCGAATTCGAAAGGTCGGAAGTGATGTTCAATCGCTTTTAAAAAAAGATGCCCAGCAATTGTCAAAAGGTGTTGACAAGGAGATTGCAAAATTAGGATTGCCCTCTTATTTTAGAGACTTATCTGAAAAAGAAGAAGCTTTTTCAAAAACAGGCTGTGCCTTACATTTTTGGCTCTTACTGATTTTATTTGTGAGCATGTGTTTCTTAACATTTGGATTTGGTTCACACCTATCTTCATTCTATTTTTGGATCATTTTACTTTTGGTTCTGTTATTCATTCCATTTTATATTGTTGTGAAAATCCGTGAAGATCATCTACAATCCTTAGAGAACTTGGATTCGCAATTCCAATGGATGGCTTTTAGAAATATGATCGAAAGTATTCCAAATTTCAACCAAGCAGAACTTGAGAGTGTGGTCCTATGGAATCGTATTTTGGTGTACGCGACCTTGTATGGTCAAGCTAAAAAAGTGAGTCAGGTACTCCAAAATCATCAGATTTCCTTACCATATGAAGACTGGGATGCTCTTGTTTGGCTAACATCCTCTTCAAATACCTTTCTAGATGGCTCTACTTTAATGGGCTATGTAGATAATTCCTATAGTGTTTCAAACTTCTCTATTAACTCTTCAGATGGCAACGGTGGCTTTGATGGTGGTGGCTTCTCTGGAGGAGGTGGTGGTGGAGGATTTGGCGCCTTCTAATAGTACTTGTTATTTAATGAAGTCTGGGATGTAGAACCATTGTAGTTCTCACTCAGGCTTTTTAATTTGTAACTATACTGACGATTGAAAAAAGCCTCTATTTCCGCTATAATAGGTTAGTTAAGGTAAAAGGAGAGAACCAATGTAGAAGGATCCTACTTACTAAAAAATACGTTTTAAAAAAATAACTGAGGAAGAAAGAATGACAATAACTGACGAAATTAAAAAACGCCGTACCTTTGCCATCATCTCCCACCCGGATGCTGGTAAAACGACGATTACAGAGCAGTTGCTCTACTTTGGGGGAGAGATTCGGGAAGCTGGTACTGTTAAAGGAAAGAAAACAGGAAACTTTGCCAAGTCTGACTGGATGGATATCGAAAAACAACGTGGGATTTCGGTAACTTCATCTGTCATGCAGTTTGACTATGATGGCAAACGGGTCAACATCCTTGATACACCAGGGCACGAGGACTTTTCAGAAGATACTTATCGGACCTTGATGGCAGTAGATGCTGCAGTCATGGTGGTGGACTCTGCCAAGGGTATCGAGGCCCAAACCAAGAAATTGTTTGAGGTTGTCAAACACCGTGGAATTCCAGTCTTTACTTTTATGAATAAGTTGGACCGTGACGGACGTGAGCCACTAGATCTCTTGCAAGAATTGGAAGAAGTCTTGGGCATCGCAAGTTATCCGATGAACTGGCCGATTGGGATGGGGAAAGCCTTTGAGGGACTCTATGACCTTTATAACCAACGTTTGGAACTCTATAAAGGAGACGAACGCTTTGCCAGTCTAGAAGACGGGGACAAGCTTTTTGCTAACAATCCTTTCTACGAGCAAGTGAAAGACGACATCGAACTCTTGCAAGAAGCTGGGAATGAATTCTCAGAAGAAGCCATCCTTGCGGGTGAATTAACACCAGTCTTCTTCGGATCAGCGTTGACGAACTTTGGGGTGCAGACTTTCTTGGAAACCTTCTTGAAGTTTGCTCCAGAACCACATGGCCACAAGAAGACAGATGGAGAGATTGTCGACCCTTATGACAAGGATTTCTCAGGCTTTGTCTTTAAAATCCAGGCCAATATGGACCCTCGTCACCGTGACCGGATTGCCTTTGTCCGTATTGTATCGGGTGAATTTGAGCGTGGGATGAATGTTAACCTCCCTCGTACTGGTAAGGGCGCTAAGCTATCAAATGTCACTCAGTTTATGGCCGAAAGCCGTGAAAATGTGACCAATGCCGTAGCTGGAGATATCATCGGGGTATACGATACTGGTACTTATCAAGTTGGGGATACACTGACTGTTGGAAAAAACAAGTTCGAATTTGAACCACTGCCAACCTTTACCCCTGAAATCTTCATGAAGGTATCTGCTAAGAACGTTATGAAGCAAAAATCCTTCCACAAGGGGATTGAGCAATTGGTGCAAGAAGGGGCCATCCAGCTTTATACCAACTACCAAACAGGGGAATACATGTTAGGTGCAGTTGGGCAACTCCAGTTTGAAGTCTTTAAGCACCGCATGGAAAATGAATACAATGCAGAAGTGGTCATGAGCCCAATGGGTAAAAAGACCGTTCGCTGGATCAAACCAGAAGACTTAGATGAGCGCATGTCTTCAAGCCGGAACATCTTGGCCAAAGACCGCTTTGACCAGCCTGTCTTCCTCTTTGAAAACGACTTTGCCCTCCGCTGGTTTGCGGACAAGTATCCAGATGTCGAGTTAGAGGAAAAGATGTAACTCAGCACCAACAATTGGAACTAAAGTCCCTAATTGTTGGACGCTAGCCACTCTTTAGGCTTACTTTGGGAATAGAATATATTAGTTAAAAAAACCAGCTCAAGCGAGCTGGTTTTTATTGTTCTGTAATAAGGAGTCTTCCCAAAAATTCTTGTAAGATAAAGAAGACAATGAGGCTAGCAATGGTTTCCCCTAAGAAGGACGAACTATTCACAACAAGAGAATAAATGTAGGCACTTTGGCCAGCTGGAGCATAGCTTCCCCAGAAGATGACACCTGCAATATAGTGAATGAGGTAGCGTGCAAAACCACCCAAGACGACTCCGGCAGTAATATATGTGAGTGTCTGAACTCGTTTTTTATCTCTGATAGCCTTATCAAGGGCAGGTTTGACAGTTCCACTCAGTCCAATCAAACTGAAGGCTACAAAATACTCTAAGAAACCTTGGATTGGAGTCAACCAACCACCAGCTGCTTCCCCTGTTACGACTTGCAAGAGTCCCCAGATGAATCCCCCCATGGCACCAGCCTTGACGCCCCAGCGGAAACTGAGGAGAAAGATAGGAACCATTTTAAAGGATAGAGAAATCCAAGGACCTAAGGACATGGGTTGAGTAACCAAATCCAAAATATAAGCAATGGTCGCTAAGAGAGCGACCTCAATCATTGGTCGAACCGTAGTTTTCGACATAAAAAAACCTCCTATACCAATCGTTTTGATTGGCTCATTTGTTGCCACACCAAAACGACGTCATAGAAGTTCTCTATTTCATTCTGTTTTGAGACACATCCCTACGCAGGTCCTAACCTGATCAGGTGGTAAGAGTTTAGGCCAGTAACGAACACCTCTGGTATCCAAGCTAGCCAATCTCAGCACTTGCTCCTCTTGTGACTCTTACATTATACTATCTAAAAAAACTTCCTGCAACTTTTTAACTCGCAAAAAATATGGTATAGTTATAAAGATAGAAAATGCACAAGTTGTGGAGGAAATAATCATGGGTATTTTTGCAGGTTTGATGGGCAATGCTTCTCAAAAAGACGTCGATAAGGTTGAAAAAGATTTAGGGGATATCCTAGTTCCAGGTGAGCAGGTAACCTTGGCTTTTAGCTTGATTCGTGACTTGATTGTCTTTACTGAGTACCGTCTCATTTTGGTGGACAAACAAGGGATGACAGGGAAGAAAACATCTTATAAATCTCTTCCTTATCGTTCTATTTCGCGTTTTTCAGTAGAAACATCTGGTCATTTTGATTTGGATGCTGAATTAAAAATTTGGGTCTCATCGGCTGTAGAACCATCAGAAACACTCCAATTTAAGAGTGATAATAGTGTCATCGAAATCCAGCAGGCTTTGGCAGCAGCTGTGTTGCGTTGATAAATGAATGAGGACAGAACTCTCGTATAGTGATTTTGGATAATCGGGTAGGAGCACTGGCAGATAAAGTAAAGAGGAAACGAAATGTTCGTTGAAAGAAAGTTAGGAGATGGCCGGAGTTGGATTAATATTGATTCTGACTTGATTGCGGAAACCTCCCTATTGTATCAAAAGTATGATATTGATCAAGAAACCATTGAATATGCACTGGATAAGAATGAACGTGCCCATATGGATTATAATCGTGAAAATGGGACTGTGACCTTTATCTATAATGTATTGGATATGGAAAAGGAAAAGGAATATTATGAAACCATTCCGATGACCTTTATTATTCAAGGGCCTCGACTAGTCACCATAAGTAACCGGGATAATGCCTATGTTATCGAAAAAATGGAGCGCTATGTCGATGCTCATGAAAGCTTATCTACCTTTAAACTTTTATTTGCTGGCCTCGAGATGATCAGCAATGCTTATTATCCGATTATTGAGCGTCTGGATAAACATAAGGACGAAATCAATCGTCTCTTGCGAAAAACCACGACCAGTAAGAACCTTTATGCTCTTTCTGACTTGGAAACGGGTATGGTTTATCTGGTATCTGCGGCCAAGCAAAATCGCATGTTGCTCGAACATATCAAGGCTCACCTGATCTATCGTCAATTAGATGATGTGGAAAAAGAACAGTTTGATGATGCCATGATCGAGGCCCGGCAGTTGGTCTCCATGACAGAGTTAAACTCTCAGGTCTTGCAACAATTGTCTAGCTCCTACAATAATATCCTGAATAACAATCTGAATGATAATTTGACAACCTTGACCATCTTAGAAGCCCTCTTGGCGGTCTTAGCAGTTGTCACTGGTTTCTTTGGAATGAACGTTCCATTGCCATTTACAAACGATCCCAATGCCTGGATTTATATTTCGATCGCTAGCTTCGTCTTGTGGTTGATTTTATCACGAATCTTGCGCTGGATTGCTCATAAACGATAAAAAAAGAGAGGTAGGGAAGAAATTCCTTACCTCTTTCGTATCTTGGCTATTTCAGAAAAACCTTCATTTTTAACTCTGCCTCCCCTAAGAAGAAGAGGCAGTTTTGATACAAGTGATCGACTGTACAAAATCTTCTTGGAAATAGTAGGAGTAGATTTAAAAGTACTGAGTGGATTATAAACAATTTATAATTGGATTGAATCGTTGAATCAGTCAAATGAATGAAGCATTTTAATGATACTGAAATAACCTAGATACTAGAATCATTATACATATTTTCATATTAAAAATCAAGGAAACAATCCCAAAATAAAAGGGGATTTATTGTGAGTAAAAATTTTTAGAAAGCCTATTGTAACGCTGTTTTTATGAGGTGCTTCAAATGAAAGAAGAGACTTTCCAGTCTTTTATATTATTGCAAATTTAAAAAAGAAATTGGAAAGGGACGCAAAAATCAATCGAAGGTGGAAAGAGAATCTTTGAAAGGGTTTACCCAATAAAAACTTTTCAACCTGTTTCGTTTTACTATCTTTTAACCCTGGTCTATGGTATACTAGATAAGTTGCAAAAAAGCAGTACTTTTCTTTAGTGGAAAAGAAGCAACACGGTCTTTCATGAAAACTGAAAGTACGTCATGACAAGAAAAGTATAAACTAAGCGCTATAGGATGGCTTCGCACCATCTTTAGAAAGAAGAAAAAAATGAAATTTAATGAATTGAACTTATCTGCTGAATTGTTAGCAGAAGTTGATAAAGCAGGATTTGTAGAAGCAAGTCCTATTCAAGAACAAACCATTCCTTTGGCTCTTGAAGGAAAAGATGTTATCGGTCAAGCTCAGACTGGTACAGGGAAAACTGCAGCTTTTGGCTTGCCAACCCTTGAAAAAATTCGTACAGAAGAAGCGACCATTCAAGCTTTGGTCATTGCACCAACCCGTGAACTAGCTGTGCAAAGTCAGGAAGAACTCTTCCGCTTTGGTCGAAGCAAGGGTGTAAAAGTCCGTTCAGTATACGGTGGCTCAAGTATTGAAAAACAAATCAAGGCGCTTAAATCAGGTGCTCATATCGTAGTTGGAACTCCTGGTCGTCTCCTAGACTTGATCAAACGCAAGGCCTTGAAATTACAAGACATTGAAACCCTCATCCTGGACGAAGCAGATGAGATGCTCAACATGGGCTTCCTTGAGGATATTGAAGCCATCATCTCTCGTGTCCCAGAAAATCGTCAAACCTTACTCTTTTCAGCAACCATGCCTGAAGCTATCAAACGCATCGGGGTTCAATTTATGAAAGACCCTGAGCATGTGAAGATTGCTGCCAAAGAGTTGACAACTGAACTAGTAGATCAGTACTATATCCGAGTTAAGGAACAAGAAAAATTTGACACCATGACTCGTCTCATGGACGTGGAGCAACCAGAGCTTGCGATCGTATTTGGTCGTACCAAACGTCGTGTAGATGAATTGACTCGTGGTCTGAAGATCCGTGGCTTCCGTGCAGAAGGGATTCATGGAGATCTTGACCAAAACAAACGTCTTCGTGTCCTCCGTGATTTCAAAAATGGCAATCTGGATGTCCTCGTAGCAACAGACGTAGCGGCTCGTGGATTGGATATCTCAGGTGTAACCCATGTCTACAACTATGATATCCCACAAGACCCTGAGAGCTATGTTCACCGTATTGGCCGTACAGGTCGTGCTGGGAAGTCAGGTCAATCGATTACTTTCGTAGCACCAAATGAGATGGGTTACCTCCAAATCATCGAAAACTTGACCAAGAAACGCATGAAGGGCTTGAAACCTGCGACAGCAGAAGAAGCCTTCCAAGCTAAGAAACAGGTTGCACTCAAGAAAATTGAACGTGACTTTGCGGATGAAGCTATTCGAGGTAACTTCGACAAATTTGCAAAGGATGCTCGTAAATTGGCTGCAGAATTCAGCCCAGAAGAATTGGCCATGTACATCCTTAGCTTGACGGTTCAGGATCCAGATAGTCTTCCAGAAGTTGAAATTGCGCGTGAAAAACCATTACCATTTAAACCATCTGGTGGTGGATTTGGCGGAAAAGGCAAGTCTGGTCGCGGTGGACGTCGTGGTGATGACCGTCGAGATCGTGATCGTCGTGGCAATGGTCGTCGTGATGACTACCGAAAGGGTGGTCGTTCCAATGATCGTTTTGACAAAGAGAAGCGTTACCGTAAGGATCATAAAAAACCTCGTAATACTTCAAGCGAGAAGAAAACAGGCTTTGTGATTCGGAACAAAGGAGATAAATAAAAAATACAAGGGTAAACAGTTGTTTACCCTTGTATATTTATAAGGAGACCGAAATTCGTAAACAAAACGTTTGCTATCACTATGTGGTAGCGCTATCAATTCTGTTAACATATTAAGAATACAACTTTTTATAAGTCCTGTCAACAGATTTGCTAAAAAAATCTACTTTTTTTAAAAAAGTGAACAAAAAAATGATCAATTCACAAAAACGATCAACAAAATAAGTGATTAATATAGAAAAAAATCGTCAAAATGTTTGTTTCTTATTGAAAATGTTCACCATTATAGTATAATGAAAGCAGAAATAGGAAAGTAGGACGTCATATGAAAGAGAGTAGACATGTAGCAATCTTACAAGAGTTGGATAAAAATGAAGTGGTCTCTGTTAAGGATCTAAGTGATCTCTTGGGTGTAACGGATATGACAATTCGACGGGATTTGATGGACTTAGAGGAGCAAGACCTATTGGTTCGTGTTCATGGAGGGGCCCATCGAAAAATCAAGGATAGTCTGACAGAAGTCTCTCATACAGAAAAGAACATGTTGAACGTGGAAGAGAAAAGGGAGATTGCTCAAAAATGTGCGGCTTTAATCGATGAAGGCGATACAATTTTTATTGGGGCTGGAACCACTACGGATTTTATTGGCGATTATCTTGAAGGGAAACATGTCAGTATTGTCACCAATTCCCTACCTATTTTTGAAAAATTAAAAGATCAACCCAATTATGACATTATCCTAGTGGGAGGTCGATATAGGGTCAAGACACAGACCTTTGTAGGGCAGTTTGCTAATAAGCTCTTAAAGGAAATTAAGGTTTCGAAAGCCTTTATCGGGGTAAATGGAATCGACGGTCATACAGCAATGACTGCAAACGAAGAAGAAGGAAATGGTAATAAAATTATTCTTAACAATGCCATTGAAAAGTATGTAGTAGCAGATAACAGTAAGTTTGACAGCTATTCTTTCTATGCTTTTTACCGTCTAGATGATTTAGATGCGGTGATTACCGATCATTCTATCTCTAATAAGGTGCGAGAAAAATACAATTCTTATACAAAAATTTTGTAAAAATTAGAAAAGAAACAGCTAAACGGCCAGGATTCAAGCAGATTCTGGTCTTTTTTATATCCTTTAATAGGGGAGGGGTTATAAATAAATCTATAAAAAATAAACAAAAAAGAACAAAAAATTACATATTGTAATTGACAGCGCATTCATATAGTGATATACTTATCATGTAATTAAAAGATATTTTAAAAGTGGAAGGGGTGAAAAGATGGGATTAAATCAACTGTTTAATCGGGAATTAGTCTTTTGCCTAGATGTTGCGAATCAAGAAGAATTGTTTGACCAGGTTGCAACTTTATTGGAAGAACGTCAGATTGTGACAGATTCTTATCGAGCTGCATTAAAAGAGAGAGAGAAATCGTTCCCTACTGGCTTGGATATGGAATTTCTAGGAAAGGATCTTCCGAATGTAGCGATTCCTCATACGGATATCATCCATAACCTAACAGAGAATATTGTAGTTGTTCGATTGAAAAATCCGGTAACCTTCCACAATATGATCGCACCTGATAAAGAAGTAGAAGTTTCTCTTTTATTCTTCATCATTAACAATTCTAGTTCCAGCCAAACAAACATTTTGGCGCATTTGATGGATTTCTTTACGACAAATGGAAATCTTGAAAACATGTCGAAATTGGAAACTGAAGAAGACTTATATCGCTATATCACAGAAGCGATTGCTTAATAGTAAAAATTAAAAATATTTATAATGGAGGTCATTCAAATGATTAAAATTTTAGCTGCCTGTGGTGCAGGGGTTAACTCAAGCCACCAAATCAAAAGCGCTCTAGAAGAAGAGCTTTCAAACCGTGGATATGATGTACAATGTGATGCGGTAATGGTAAAAGATGTGAATGAAGATTTGATTAAAGGTTATGATATCTTTACACCAATCGCTGCAACAGATTTAGGCTTTGATCCTGGTATTCCAGTAGTTGAAGCTGGTCCAATCTTATTCCGTATTCCAGCTATGAGCGCTCCGGTATATGACAATATCGAAGCAGCCATCAAAGAACACGGTTTAAGCTAATTCGTTTATCTGTATTTTGTAAGCGGTTCCTATGCCTGGAATTGCTGACATTCTTAATTTTGTAAAATATAAAAATATAAATCGGGAGGATTTATTATGAATGGCATTATCGATTTTGCCAATAAGTTTTTCAAACCCATTCTAGATATGGGTGCACCGATCATCATGTTGATCGTCCTAACTCTATTGGCACTTTTGTTTGGAGTGAAATTCTCCAAAGCGCTTGAAGGTGGTATTAAACTTGCCATCGCCCTTACAGGTATCGGTGCAATCATCGGTATGTTGAATGGAGCTTTCTCAGCGTCTCTTGCAAAATTCGTTGAGAACACTGGTATTCAATTGAATATCACAGACGTTGGTTGGGCACCACTTGCGACCATCACTTGGGGGTCTGCCTGGACACTTTACTTCTTGCTAGTTATGTTGGTTGTCAACATTGTCATGCTTGCAATGAAGAAAACAGATACACTTGATGTCGATATCTTTGATATCTGGCACTTGTCTATCACAGGTCTTTTGATTAAATGGTATGCGGATAAAAATGGAGTTAGCGCAGGAGTTTCCCTCTTAGTTGCCACTCTTGCAGTTGTTCTTGTAGGGATTATGAAAATCATCAACTCAGACTTGATGAAACCAACATTTGACGATTTGTTGAATGCACCAAGTTCATCACCTATGACTTCAACTCACATGAACTACATGATGAACCCAATCATCATGGTTTTGGATAAAATCTTTGACAAATTCTTCCCAGGTCTTGACAAATACGACTTTGACGCAGCTAAATTGAACAAGAAAATTGGTTTCTGGGGATCTAAATTCTTCATCGGTTTCCTTCTTGGTATCGTCATCGGTATCATGGGTACTCCACATCCAGTTGCTGATGTAGCTGATGCTAAAACTTGGGAATTGGTTATTAAAGGTTGGATCAGCCTTGGTTTGACTGCCGGTGTCTGCTTGGAATTGTTCTCATTGATCGGTTCTTGGTTCATCGCAGCGGTAGAACCATTGTCACAAGGTATTACAAACGTTGCTACTAAACGTCTTCAAGGACGTAAATTCAATATCGGTTTGGACTGGCCATTTATCGCTGGTCGTGCAGAAATCTGGGCTTGTGCAAACGTACTTGCACCAATCATGTTGATCGAAGCAGTGCTTCTTTCTAAAGTCGGAAATGGTATCTTGCCACTTGCAGGGATCATCGCTATGGGTGTGACTCCAGCTTTGTTGGTTGTAACACGTGGTAAATTGATCCGTATGATCGTGTTTGGAACACTCTTGTTGCCACTCTTCCTTCTTTCAGGTACTCTTATCGCACCATTCGCTACTGAATTGGCGAAAAGTGTAAAAGCCTTTCCAGAAGGAGTTGACAAAGCTCAATTGATCACTCACTCAACTCTTGAAGGACCTGTTGAAAAATTGCTTGGTTGGACAATCGGTAATGCAACAACTGGTGATATTAAATTGATTATTGGTGTTGTTGCCTTCTTAGCATTCTACGTTGGAATCTTTGCATGGTACAGAAAACAAATGATCAAACGTAACGAAGAATACGCAGCAAATGCAAAATAATCCGCTCCTAAATATGTAACTTGATAAAACTAGGGTATCAATTTTCCAGACATGGAGGGGTAGCCTAGTTTTTTCTCTAAAATAACATGCTAAGGAGTGAAATATGAGGATAGCTTTAAAAAATAATGATCTGGAAGTTTGTTTCAAGGAGTTAGGTGGTGAGCTGACCTCTATCAAGGATCAGGAAGGTATCGAATATCTTTGGCAGGGTGATGCTCAGTATTGGAGTGGCCAAGCCCCAGTTCTCTTTCCTATCTGTGGTTCGGTTCGAAATGATACAACCATGTATCGCCCTCAAGGTGTTGGGAAGATCCCTCGCCACGGGCTGGTTCGCAAGAAAAACTTTGAGCTGGTAGAGCAAACAGAAGATCGGGTGACTTTTGGGATAGAAGATACGGAAGAAATGTATCAGCAATATCCCTATCATTTCAGATTAGAAATTTCTTATCAATTACTTGGTAAGAAGATTCAAGTAACCTATCGGGTTCACCATCTTGGTGAGGAAGGAGTCATGCCCTTTTTCGTTGGTGGCCATCCAGGATTTAATTGTCCGTTACTGGCGGATGAAGGATTTGAAGATTACTACCTGGAATTCGAACAAGAAGAGACCTGTAGTATTCCTAAATCCTATCCAGAGACAGGCTTGCTAAACGTCTTTGATCGGACACCTTTCTTACAGCAAGAGAAAATCCTAAATCTCGATTACGATCTCTTCCAAAAGGATGCCATCACCTTAGATTGCTTACAATCAAGAAGGGTGATCCTCCGCTCTAAAAAGCACGAAAAAGGAGTAAGCCTTCATTTTCCAGATTTTTCAAACTTGATTATCTGGACAACACCAAATAAAGGACCTTTTATCGCTTTAGAGCCTTGGTCTGGTTTATCCACTTCCCTTGAAGAGAGTGATTATTTGGAATATAAAAAGCAAGTTCGACTTTTGCCAGCAGGTCAAGAAGCAGAACTTAGTTTTGAAATCGAAATTTTATAGAAAATAATGTTGTTGAATATAGAAGTTTCTGTATTTGATTGAAAAATGAATTAAAAGAAGGAGCATAATATGTCAGTTATTATTGGTGCGGATGCAGCAGGTATCCGCTTAAAAGAAGTAGTCAAAGAATATTTGGAAGCAGAAGGTTTCCAAGTAGTG
>NZ_JADNFC010000006.1:0-110662 GCF_015552665.1 Streptococcus sp. 1001283B150225_161107_H12
GGCGCGTAGCTCAGGTGGTTAGAGCGCACGCCTGATAAGCGTGAGGTCGGTGGTTCGAGTCCACTCGTGCCCATTTTGGAGAATTACTCAAGAGGCTGAAGAGGACGGTTTGCTAAATCGTTAGGTCGGGTAACTGGCGCGGGGGTTCGAATCCCCCATTCTCCGTAGAGAATCAAGTTAGCTTTCTAGCTAACTTTTTTGTTACTTTAATACATCAATAGAAATAAAAATGTAACAAAGGCGTAACATAAAATCTTTCATTTTCTGTTATACTAGTTAGTGTCTTATATGAAGGAGTCTTTTATTTTATGAAGAAAAAATTATTAACGACTATTTTACTTAGTACAGTTGCTTTATCACAAGTAGGTACAGTTATTTCCGTAGGAGCTGATTCTACTGATGATAAAATCGCTGCACAAGATAGTAAGATTGCTGATTTGAGTTCAAAAGAACAAAGCGCACAAGCAGAAGTTGATCAAATTCAATCTCAAGTTTCTGAAATCAAAAAACAACAAGAAACTCTTAAAGCTGAAAATGATCGTTTGAACGAAGAGTCTGCTAAACTTTCAGCAGAGATTGAAGAGCTTTCAAAAAATATTGTTGCTCGTCAAGAATCATTGGCAAACCAAGCACGTAGTGCTCAAACAACAGGAACTGCTACAAGTTACATTAACGCCATTGTAAGTTCTGGTTCTTTGACTGAAGCTATTTCTCGTGTTTCTGCAATGAATGAAATTGCTAGTGCCAACAACAAGATGCTTGAAGAGCAAAAAAGCGATAAAGAAGCAATTGATGCCAAGCAAAAAGAAAACAATGAAGCAATCAACACTGTTATTGCCAACCAACAAAAATTAGATGAAGATGCGCAAGCGTTGACAACTAAAGAAGCTGAGTTGAAGGTTGCACAATTGAATTTGGCAGCTGAAAAATCAACTGCAGAAAACGAAAAGAATGCTTTGCTTGCGGAAAAAGCGGCAGCTGAGAAAGCCGCAGCTGAAGCCGCAGCAGCTGAAGCAGCTTACCGTGCTCAACAAGAAGAACAGCGTAAGGCTGTAGAAGCATCTGCTAATACTAACTTGCAAGCACAAGTGCAAGCTGCTACTCAAACACCTGCAGCTGAAGGTGCACAACCTCAAGCAACTGTTGCAACTCCTGCTGCAGCACCAGCAGTTCTAACTCAAACAGTTGCTACACCAGCAGCAACTAGTCGTCCAACATACAGCTCTTCTGCAAGTTCATACCCAGTAGGTGAATGTACTTGGGGTGCGAAAGTATTGGCTCCTTGGGCTGGCGATTACTGGGGTAATGGAGCACAGTGGGCTGCAAGTGCCGCAGCTGCTGGATTCCGTACTGGTAGCCAACCACAAGTTGGAGCTATTGCATGTTGGAATGACGGTGGATATGGACACGTAGCGGTTGTTACGGCTGTTCAATCTACTACAAGTATCCAAGTATCTGAATCTAACTACTTAGGTATCCGTAGCATTGGGAACTACCGTGGATGGTTTAACCCAGTGAATGCACAAGGATCACTTACTTATATCTATCCAAACTAAGAATTCAAAACACCCACTTTTAGTGGGTGTTTTTTACTATAGTTACTATTTTAATTTTTGATGGATTATGGATTGAAAAATCATGTAAAAAGCGTTACAATGGGTAAAGAGAAGATTTGTACAATTTGTACATTGTGGTTAAATTTATGTGGAGGAAATCATGTCGTTTTCGGATTTAATGCTGTTTGCTTTATCTTCTAACCAAGATTTGGCTGAACGTGTCTCTAAGGAGATGGGATTGCCACTTGGTAAGTCGACCGTACGTCAATTTTCAGATGGGGAAATCCAGGTTAATATTGAGGAGTCTATTCGTGGTAAAGAGGTGTATATTCTTCAATCTACGAGCTCTCCTGTAAATGATAATCTAATGGAAATTTTGATCATGGTAGATGCTTTAAAACGTGCCAGTGCTCAAACCATTAATGTAGTGATGCCCTATTATGGTTATGCCCGTCAAGACCGTAAAGCTCGTGCTCGTGAGCCAATTACGTCCAAATTGGTTGCCAATATGTTAGAGATTGCTGGTGTTGATCGCCTCTTAACCATTGATTTGCATGCAGCTCAGATTCAAGGGTTCTTTGATATTCCAGTGGATCATTTGATGGGGGCTCCATTGATTGCAGACTACTTTGAACGTCGTGGCATGGTTGGCTCTGACTATGTGGTAGTCAGTCCGGACCACGGTGGTGTGACGCGTGCTCGTAAGCTAGCTGAATTTTTGAAAACACCAATTGCTATTATTGATAAACGTCGGAGTGTCGATAAAATGAACACCAGTGAAGTCATGAACATCATTGGGAATGTCGAAGGGAAAACTTGTATCCTGATCGATGATATGATCGATACTGCGGGAACAATTTGCCACGCTGCGGATGCACTTGCTGAAGCAGGAGCTGTAGAAGTCTATGCAAGTTGTACGCACCCTGTATTGTCAGGTCCAGCTATGGACAATATTCAGAAATCAGCGATTAAGAAGTTGGTGGTGTTGGATACCATTTACCTACCTGAAGAGCGCTTAATCGATAAAATTGAACAAATCTCCATCGCAAAACTATTGGCAGAAGCGATTATCCGCATCCATGAAAAACGTCCTCTGTCTCCACTATTTGAAATTGGAAATGCGAAAAAATCTTAAAAATGTAAAAAAGAGGTTGTAGAGAGCCTCTTTTTTAAGAAAGGAAAGATATGTTTTTCAACTGGCTAAAAAAAGAAAGTAAGATAAAAAATCAGAGGGAGGAGTTGCTGAAAGAAGCACAAAAAAATGAGGATAGAATGGATCTTTGTCTACCAAAAAAGACCTTGCCAAAAAGTGGTGCAATCAAATAAAAGAAGTAAAACACTTACAAAATAAAAGATTTCAACTTTAAAAGTCAAATCTTCTCTTACCTAAAAAAATATAAAATTAATTTAAAAAAATAGGTCAGATTTTATTGACAAATAAAATATATCGTAGTAAACTAGTAATAGTTACGAAGTAACGAATTATTTTTTAAAATGAAAAAAGGAGATAAAACAATGAAAAAAGTTTTATTATCATCAGTAGCAGCTCTTGCACTTTTTGCAGCAGCAGCACCAGCATTTGCGAATGAAAACCCTATTAACGGTGGAGCTAACACTCCAGGTGCTTTTGATTCACGTGAAGCATACGAAAACCAAACAGAATTTGTAAATGGTCGTAGAGTTGAAGAGTACCTTAACGGTCATATGGAAGACATCATGGCTGAAGCAGCTCAAGATCCTGCTGTAGTTGCAGCTAAAGCTGAATTGGATGCTGTTGAAGGTGGTTCACACCTTTACGGTGAAAAGAAAGCAGCTTATGATGCAGCTTTCAACACTGCATTCTTGAACGTACGTAACAAATATGTACAACAATTCCAAAAAACATACAACACTGCTGACAAGAATCAAGGTTCTTACTACATCTTGAACGAAACTCCAGAACAAAAGAATGCTCGTTACTTGAAAGAACATGGAATCAATCCAGAACAAGCTAAAGCTGAACAAGAAAAAGCTAAAGAAGAAGCAGCTAAATCAGAAGAAGCAGCTAAAGCAGCAGCAACTGGTAAAGCTGGATCTAAACAAGCTGACAAAGCTCTTCCAAAAACAAGCGCAGTTAAATAATTTTTATTAATTAGCTCTTAAATTAAATATCACTGAGCCTTCGGGCTCGGTGTTATTTTTTAGATTAAACGGTATATAGGGGATTTTATTTTTATGAATCGTACAGATAAACATTCTAGTTCTAAGAGAAAGGGTATTTCGCTTATTCTTGCTTTGCTTGCTCTTATTGCCCTTGTAGGTGGTTTTGTCCTCTTTAATCCATTTGGGAAACAGACTTCATCTGTTAAAAAGGACACGAGCTCATCATCTAGTGCAAGTAGCAAAGAGGTCAAGTATGAGCCAAGTCAAGAAGAAAAAGAGTATTTAGCCAACCGCTTTGCTCAATTAACTTCTGTCAATCCAGAAGCGATTGCCTATGTTTATGCTCCAGGAACTGAGTTAGATGAGCCTGTTGTTCAAACAGGGGACAATGCTACTTATTTGGATAAGACGTTTGAGGGTGGAAACCAACCTTTATTGGGAACGGTCTTCATGGATATGGATAACAAGAAAGACTTTAGTGATCGTTTGACCTGGTTGTTTGGACATGCTCGCGGGAGCCAGGTTGAAGATCATCGCATGTTTAATGATGTTAATTTCTATGATAACCAAGAGTACTTTAATCAGCACCCTTACGTAGTTATTGAAACACCTGAGCGCAAGTATTATTATGAAGCAATGGGCTTGGTCATTGTTCCTGAAACAACAGCTTTCTATCGTACCAGCTTTTCAGATGATGAAGATTTCACTACCCAGTTGAAAAACATCTATGAGTCAGCGCGTACAAAAAATCCAAATATTAAAATCAATGCTTCTGATAAGTACCTAGTCTTGTCTACTTGTCGCGAAGAAGATGATACTATTCGTTCCAATCTCTACCTTCGTCAAATTCCGGATTCGGAAATGAAGGATTTCTTGGCGAAACATGGTGACCAGTTAAATTATGTGGCAACACGTGGTCAAGAATAGAAAAGATTTGGTAAAATTTATTCAATGAGAGGATTTAGCATGTGCTAGGTCCTTTTTTTGATGAGAAAGGTCATTTTTGTATCATTTTGATTGGGACTAGCCCCTTTTTTGCGATGGTTTTCTATTTATAGTATAATGGTGATAGAACTTTTTTTTGGAGGTGGCTATGGATTTAACAAAACGGTTTAATCAAAATTTGAATCGAATCGAGATTTCTTTGATTCGTCAGTTTGACCAAGCCATTTCTTCTATTCCAGGTATTTTACGCTTGACCTTGGGTGAGCCAGATTTTACGACACCGGATCATGTAAAGGAAGCGGCAAAAGCAGCTATTGATGCCAACCAGAGTCATTATACGGGGATGAGTGGCTTGCTAGCTTTGCGAGAAGCTGCTAGTCAGTTTGTAGCTGAAAAATATAACCTACAGTATCGACCAGAGGATGAAATTTTGGTTACGATTGGGGCAACGGAGGCCCTTTCTGCGACCTTGACGGCTATATTGGAACCTGGAGATGTGGTGCTCTTACCAGCACCTGCTTATCCTGGTTACGAACCCATTATTAAACTGATGGGGGCTAGTGTCGTCGAAATCGATACGACAGATAATCGCTTTATCCTCAGCCCAGAGGCTTTAGAAAAGGCCCTAGAAGAGCAAGGGGATCGCGTCAAGGCGGTTATTCTCAACTACCCAGCTAATCCGACTGGTGTCACCTACTCTAAGGAGCAGATGCAGGATTTGGCTAGAGTCTTGAAGAAATATGAAGTCTTTGTCGTTTGTGACGAAGTTTATTCAGAGCTAACCTATACAGGACAGCCTCACGTTTCTTTGGGATCCTATCTACGGGACCAAGCTATTATTATCAATGGTTTATCAAAGTCTCATGCGATGACAGGCTGGAGACTCGGTTTTATCTTTGCGCCGGCTTCCTTGACAGCTCAATTAATCAAGAGTCATCAGTACTTGGTGACTGCAGCGGGGACCATGAACCAGTATGCAGCTATTGAAGCCTTAACGG
Source organism: Streptococcus sp. 1001283B150225_161107_H12 (assembly GCF_015552665.1). Classification (NCBI taxonomy): domain Bacteria; kingdom Bacillati; phylum Bacillota; class Bacilli; order Lactobacillales; family Streptococcaceae; genus Streptococcus; species Streptococcus sp. 1001283B150225_161107_H12. Next base: position 5,642 of record NZ_JADNFC010000006.1, read on the forward strand.
TTGGTAAAAACGACGCAGAGCCGATGAAACGGGAATACATAGAGCGTCGAGATTATATCATCAAAGAAATGTCTGCCATGGGCTTTGATATTATCCGCCCGGATGGTGCCTTCTATATCTTTGCTAAGATCCCACAAGGATATAACCAAGACTCTTTCGATTTTTTGAAGCTCCTAGCCCAAGAAAAAGCTGTTGCCTTTATCCCAGGAATGGCTTTTGGTCCATACGGCGAAGGATATGTGCGCTTGTCTTATGCAGCAAGTATGGAAGTAATCCAAGAAGCGATGAGTCGGTTGAAGGAGTTTATGAAAGAACATGCTGGAGAGCATTGAGAGTCGTGGCATCGTCCTCTACCATAGGGATTACCGAGAGGACGATAAGCTGGTTAAAATCTTTACAGAGCAAGCTGGCAAGTTGATGTTTTTCGTGAAACATGCCAATCGTTCTCGGTTGAATTCTATGATCCAACCTTTGACTTTAGCGGATATGTATCTGAAAATCAATGATGACGGACTCAGCTATATCGAAGATATTCATGAGGTTCAAAGTTTCCAAGGGATTAACCAAGACCTTTTTCGTCTTTCCTACGCAAGCTATATACTGGCCTTGGCAGATGCTAGTATCCAGGACCGTCAACCTGATCCAGCTTTATTTGCTTTTTTAGAGCAGACCTTGCAATTGATGGATCGGGGCTTGGATTATGAAATCTTGACCAATATTTTTGAAATGCAGATTTTATCCCGATTTGGTGTTGCCTTAAACGTCCATGAGTGTTGTGTCTGTCATCGAGTGGGGTTGCCTTTTGATTTTTCATTCCGCTTGGGTGGTGTCCTTTGCCCAGATCATTATGATCGTGACGAAAGACGAGCCCACTGGGATCCAAACGCCCTCTATTTGCTGGATCGTTTTCAAGCTGTGAAATTTGGTGAGTTAGAGACGATTTCCATCCATGATGCGATGAAGAAAGAGTTGAGAAAGTGCCTAGACCAACTCTATGATGAATATGTAGGCATTCATTTAAAAGCTAAGAAATTTATTGATTCCCTGGGAAGCTGGGGAGAGATCTTAAAAGATCAGTCTGGAGGTAAGAAATGAAAAAAATTGCAGTTGATGCAATGGGTGGAGATCATGCTCCACAGGCCCTGGTAGAAGGGGTTAATCAAGCCATACAAGAATTTAAGGATATTGAAGTCATTTTGTATGGGGATGAGGCTAAAATTAAGCAATACCTGACGGCAACTGAACGGGTATCCATCGTTCATACGGATGAGAAAATCAACTCAGATGATGAGCCAACTCGTGCGATTCGTCGGAAAAAGCAAGCCAGTATGGTCTTAGCAGCGCATGCAGTTAAGAATGGGGAAGCGGATGCGATGCTTTCTGCAGGAAATACAGGAGCTCTTCTTGCCTCTGGTTACTTCATCGTCGGTCGGATCAAGGTCATCGATCGTCCAGGTTTGATGTCGACTCTTCCTACCCTTGATGGGAAGGGCTATGATATGTTGGATCTGGGGGCAAATGCTGAAAATACGCCAACTCACTTGCACCAATATGCGATTATGGGCGCCTATTATGCAGAGAATGTCCGTGGCATTAAGCGACCTCGTATCGGTCTCTTAAATAACGGAACAGAGGAAAGCAAAGGGGATCCCCTACGCAAGGAGACCTATCAATTATTAGCAGCAGATCCTTCTCTTAATTTTGTAGGAAATGTGGAAGCGCGTGACTTGATGGATGGAGTTGCTGACGTCATTGTCACAGATGGATTTACAGGAAATGCTGTCCTTAAGACTATGGAAGGAACTGCTCTGGGCCTCTTTAAACAGTTGAAAACGGTCCTTAGTGGTGGTGGCTTGAAAGCTAAGATTGGAGCCTTTCTCTTAAAGAATGATCTACGAGGTTTGAAAAAGACCTTGGATTATTCAGATGTTGGAGGTGCGGTCTTGTTTGGCTTGCAAGCCCCTGTCGTGAAAACCCATGGTTCTAGTGATGCCAAGGCAGTCTATAGCACGATTCGCCAGATCCGGACCATGTTAGAAACAGATGTTATCCGTAAATCTGTGGTTGAATTATCAGAATTGGAGGAAGAGAAATGAGTCGTCATCAAGAAATTTTTAAACTAGTTGAAGGGTTGATTAAAGATCATAAGGGATCTGACTATGAGGTCTCTTTGGATTTGGATTTACGAAAAGACTTGGAAGTGGATTCCGTTGATCTCATGGAATACATTATTTATTTGGAAGAAGCCTATCAAATTAATATCCCAGATAAAGACATTGATGCCATGGCAACTGTTGGAGATATGGTAGACTACGTTTTGAAGAAAACAAGCAAATAAAGTTCGGATTTTACGAACAAAGAAGCATCTAAAAATAAGAGGTTGAATCTTTTTGATTCAATCTCTTATTATTTTTTTGTTACAAGCGAACAAGATACGGATTTAACTTGAAAAAACAACCTCTCTGTGATACACTGAAAGGGACAAAAGATGAAAGGCGAACAAGAAGATGTCCGATCAATTAATTTATACGGGGAAAGCAAAAGATATTTATAGTACAGAAGACGAACATGTGATTAAGTCCGTTTATAAGGACCAGGCCACCATGCTGAATGGAGCTCGCAAAGAGACCATTGAGGGGAAAGGTGTGCTGAACAATCAGATTTCGTCTCTTATTTTTGAAAAATTGAATGCTGCGGGTGTAGCGACGCACTTTATCGAACGTATCTCTGATACCGAACAATTGAACAAGAAGGTGACCATCATTCCTTTGGAGGTTGTTCTTCGAAATGTGACTGCGGGTTCTTTTTCTAAACGGTTTGGCGTTGAAGAAGGTTTGGACTTGGAGACTCCAATCGTTGAATTTTACTACAAGAACGATGATTTGGATGATCCATTCATCAATGATGAGCATGTCAAGTTCTTGAATATTGCCAACGATGAGCAAATTGCTTATATCAAGGAAGAAACGCGTCGTATCAATGAATTGTTGAAAGATTGGTTTGCACAAATTGGTCTTCGTTTGATTGACTTCAAATTGGAATTTGGTTTTGATAAGGATGGCAAGATCATCTTGGCAGATGAATTCTCACCAGATAATTGCCGCCTATGGGATGCGGAAGGGCACCATATGGACAAGGATGTTTTCCGTAGGGATTTGGGTAGTTTAACAGATGTTTACAAGGTTGTCTTGGAAAAATTGCAAGGTTTGAAGTGATCTTTTTGAAACAGAAAATCTTCGTCTTTCAAGTAAAAGGACTCAGGCTGAAAAGGTCTACTAGACCTTTTCACTCCGTAGGGATTTGGGTAGTCTGACAGATGTCTATCAGGTTGTGTTGGAGAAATTACAGGGCTTGAAGTAATCTTCTTGAAACGAAAAACCTTCGTCTTCAATAGCATGTTTGAATAGAAATAAAGGAAATAAAATGGATAAACGTATTTTCGTTGAGAAAAAAGCTGATTTTCGTGTGAAATCTGACTCTTTAGTAAAAGAATTACAGCAGAATCTTCAGTTGAAAACTTTGAAGGATCTTCGGATTGTTCAGGTTTACGATGTTTTTAATTTGGCAGAGGATTTGTTTGCGCGTGCGGAAAAACATATCTTTTCTGAGCAAGTGACCGATACTGTATTGGATGAAGCTGCGATTAAGGCTGATTTTGAGAAGTATGCTTTCTTTGCTATCGAAAGTTTGCCTGGTCAATTTGATCAACGGGCGGCATCTTCACAAGAAGCTTTGCTTTTGCTTGGTAGTTCAAATGATGTAACAGTGAACACAGCGCAACTTTACTTGGTTAACAAGGATATTGATGCGAATGAGTTGGAAGCTGTCAAAAACTACCTCTTGAACCCAGTGGATTCTCGCTTCAAAGATATCACTCTTGGCATTGCGAAACAGGATTTCTCTGAGTCAGACAAGACCATTCCAAAATTAACTTTCTTTGAAACTTATACAGCAGAAGATTTTGCACAGTATAAGGCAGAGCAAGGATTGGCCATGGAAGTGGACGACCTTCTCTTCATTCAAGATTACTTTAAGTCTATTGGACGGGTGCCAACTGAGACTGAGTTGAAGGTCTTGGATACTTACTGGTCTGACCACTGCCGTCACACCACTTTCGAGACTGAGTTGAAAAACATCGACTTCTCAGCTTCTAAATTCCAAAAACAATTGCAAGCGACTTATGACAAGTATATTGCCATGCGTGATGAGTTGGGACGTACAGAAAAACCTCAAACTTTGATGGATATGGCAACTATTTTTGGTCGCTATGAGCGTGCTAATGGTCGTTTGGATGACATGGAAGTGTCTGATGAAATCAATGCCTGCTCAGTTGAAATTGAAGTGGATGTCAATGGTGTGAAAGAACCATGGCTTCTTATGTTCAAGAATGAAACCCACAACCACCCAACGGAAATCGAACCATTTGGTGGAGCGGCTACTTGTATCGGTGGTGCCATTCGTGACCCATTGTCAGGTCGTTCCTACGTTTACCAAGCTATGCGTATCTCAGGTGCTGGTGATATTACAGCTCCAATTGCTGAAACTCGTGTTGGTAAATTGCCACAACAAGTGATTTCTAAAACAGCAGCTCATGGTTATTCTTCATATGGGAACCAAATTGGTCTTGCAACAACTTATGTTCGTGAATACTTCCACCCAGGTTTCGTTGCTAAGCGTATGGAGCTAGGTGCAGTTGTCGGTGCGGCTCCTAAGGAAAATGTGGTCCGTGAAAAACCTGAAGCAGGTGATGTGATCATTTTACTCGGTGGTAAGACTGGACGTGACGGTGTCGGTGGTGCGACAGGTTCTTCTAAAGTTCAAACGGTTGAATCTGTTGAAACAGCTGGTGCTGAGGTTCAAAAAGGAAATGCCATTGAAGAACGCAAGATTCAACGTCTTTTCCGTAATGGGGAAGTAACACGTCTGATTAAGAAATCAAATGACTTTGGTGCTGGTGGTGTCTGTGTGGCTATCGGTGAATTAGCAGATGGTCTTGAAATTGATTTAGACAAAGTACCATTGAAATACCAAGGTTTGAATGGTACAGAAATTGCCATCTCTGAATCTCAAGAACGGATGGCTGTGGTGGTTCGTCCAAAAGATGTAGATGCCTTCGTTGCAGCATGTAATAAAGAAAATATTGATGCTGTTGTCGTTGCGACAGTGACGGAGAAACCAAATCTTGTCATGCACTGGAATGGTAAAACCATCGTTGATTTGGAACGTCGTTTCCTTGATACAAACGGTGTGCGTGTGGTCGTAGATGCTAAGGTGGTTGACAAGGATGTCAAGCTTCCAGAAGAACGTCAAACATCTGCTGAAACCCTTGAAGCGGATACTCTTGAAGTCTTGGCTGACCTGAACCATGCCAGTCAAAAAGGGTTACAAACCATCTTTGATAGCTCAGTTGGTCGTTCAACAGTCAATCACCCACTTGGTGGTCGCTACCAAATCACACCAACGGAAGCTTCTGTACAGAAATTGCCAGTCCAACATGGCGTGACAACAACTGCTTCTGTCATGGCGCAAGGATTCAACCCTTATGTAGCAGAATGGTCCCCATATCATGGTGCGGCTTATGCGGTCATCGAAGCAACTGCTCGTTTGGTTGCTGCTGGTGCCAACTGGTCTAAGGCACGTTTTTCTTACCAAGAATACTTCGAACGTATGGATAAACAAGCAGAGCGTTTTGGTCAACCAGTAGCTGCTCTTCTTGGATCCATTGAAGCTCAGATTCAACTTGGTTTGCCATCTATCGGTGGGAAAGACTCTATGTCTGGTACCTTTGAAGAATTGACAGTACCACCAACTTTGGTTGCTTTTGGGGTAACAACTGCAGATAGCCGTAAGGTTCTTTCTCCAGAATTCAAAGCTGCTGGTGAAAATATTTACTACATTCCTGGTCAAGCTTTGGCACAAGAAATTGACTTTGAACTCATCAAGTCTAACTTTGTTCAATTTGAAGCTATCCAAGCTGACCACAAAGTGACAGCCGCATCAGCTGTTAAATATGGTGGTGTGGTTGAAGCTCTTGCACTTGCAACATTTGGGAACCATATCGGAGCAAATGTCGAATTAGCAGACCTTGACACTAGCTTGACAGCCCAATTGGGTGGATTCGTCTTCACATCGCCTGAAGAAATTGTAGGTGTTGCCAAGATCGGACAAACAGTAGCAGACTTTACACTAGTTGTCAACGGTGTAACGCTGGATGGACACAAACTTGACAGTGCCTTCCAAGGTAGATTGGAAGAGGTTTACCCAACGGAATTTGCACAGGCAACTGAGTTGGAAGAAGTACCTGCTGTAGCATCAGATGCTGTGATCAAAGCTAAAGAAACCGTTGAGACACCAGTGGTTTACATTCCAGTATTCCCAGGTACCAACTCAGAATATGACTCCGCTAAGGCCTTTGAAAAAGAAGGTGCGAAAGTCAACTTGGTACCATTTGTCACACTCAACGAAGAAGCGATTGTCAAGTCTGTTGACACCATGGTTGACAACATTGAAAAAGCCAACATTATCTTCTTTGCAGGTGGCTTCTCAGCAGCGGATGAACCAGATGGATCAGCTAAATTTATCGTTAACATCTTGCTCAATGAAAAAGTTCGTTCGGCTATTGATAGCTTCATCGAACGCGGAGGCTTGATCATCGGTATCTGTAATGGATTCCAAGCTCTTGTCAAATCAGGTCTTCTTCCATACGGTAACTTTGAAGATGCAAGCAGTACCAGTCCAACCCTCTTCTACAATGATGCCAACCAACACGTGGCTAAGATGGTGGAAACTCGGATTGCCAATACCAACTCACCATGGCTTGCGGGAGTAGAAATTGGAGACATCCATGCCATCCCAGTATCACACGGTGAAGGGAAGTTTGTCGTGACAGCTGAGGAATTCGCAGAGCTTCGTGACAATGGTCAAATCTTTAGCCAATACGTTGACTTCGAGGGCCAACCAAGCATGGATTCAAAATACAATCCAAATGGTTCTGTCCATGCGATCGAAGGTATTACAAGTAAGAACGGTCAAATTATTGGGAAGATGGGTCACTCAGAACGTTTCGAAGCTGGTCTCTTCCAAAATATTCCAGGAAATAAAGATCAACATCTCTTTGCATCAGCAGTTCAATACTTTACTGAAAAATAAAAGGTATACAACATGACATACGAAGTAAAATCTCTTAATGAAGAGTGTGGAGTCTTTGGGATTTGGGGACATCCAGACGCAGCAAAACTCACCTATTTTGGCCTTCACAGTCTCCAACACCGGGGACAAGAAGGGGCAGGAATCCTGGCCAATGACCAAGGAACTTTGAGACGTCATCGGGATACAGGTCTGCTTTCAGAAGTCTTTCGGAATCCTTTAAATTTGGAAAAATTGACAGGATCTTCTGCTATTGGACATGTTCGCTATGCGACAGCGGGGGAAGCGTCTGTGGATAACATCCAACCCTTCCTCTTCCGCTTTCAAGATACGCAGTTTGGTCTGGCCCATAATGGGAATTTGACCAATGCCCAATCGCTTAAATCGGAATTAGAAAAAAATGGAGCCATCTTTAGCTCGACCTCTGACTCAGAAATTCTGGCCCACTTGATCCGTCGGAGCCACAACCCTTCCTTTATGGGGAAAATCAAGGAAGCACTCAATACGGTCAAAGGTGGATTTGCTTATCTGATGTTGTTTGAAGATAAGCTGATCGCAGCTCTAGACCCAAATGGATTCCGTCCTCTTTCCATCGGGAAAATGGCCAATGGTGCCTTGGTTGTTTCTTCGGAAACCTGTGCCTTTGAGGTGATTGGGGCAGAATGGATCCGAGATGTGCATCCTGGTGAGCTCGTGATCTTTGATGAAAATGGCATTACCTATGATCGCTATACGGATGATACTCAACTAGCAATTTGTTCTATGGAGTATATCTATTTTGCTCGTCCTGATTCCAATATCCAAGGGGTCAACGTCCATACAGCTCGCAAGCGGATGGGAGCTCAGTTGGCTAGAGAATTTAAGAACCAGGCAGATATTGTGGTGGGGGTGCCCAACTCTTCTCTCAGTGCGGCCATGGGCTTTGCGGAAGAATCCGGTCTGCCAAATGAAATGGGCTTGATCAAGAATCAGTATGTCCAACGGACCTTTATCCAACCGACTCAGGAATTGCGGGAACAAGGAGTGCGAATGAAGCTCTCTGCCGTATCTGGGGTCGTGAAAGGCAAACGGGTTGTCATGATTGATGATTCCATCGTGCGTGGGACAACCTCTCGTCGGATTGTGAAACTGTTGAAAGAAGCAGGGGCTACCGAAGTCCATGTAGCAATTGCCAGTCCAGCTCTGGCTTATCCATGTTTCTATGGAATTGATATTCAGAGCCGTGAAGAGCTGATCGCAGCCAACCACACAGTAGAGGAAACTTGTGAGATTATTGGTGCGGATAGCTTGACTTATTTATCTGTTGATGGCTTGATTGATTCTATTGGCATTGATACTGATGCACCAAACGGTGGTCTTTGTGTGGCTTACTTCGATGGGAAATACCCAACGCCTTTGTATGACTACGAAGAACGCTATTTGGAAAGCTTGAATGAGCAGACCTCCTTTTATTAGGAATGTTTGCAAGTGAATCTGATCAATCATCAGTAGGATCTAGGAAGAGAAAAAGGAATAAACAAATGACAAACAAAAATGCTTATGCGCCACGTCTCACTACTGACTAAAAGCTAAAGCATTTGTCAGTAGACGCTTTGCCCTATGGGACCAAAGCTAGAGACCTGACTAGTATTTTTAGATAAAATAATTGTTTATCTAAAAATACGTCGCACTCTTTCTCAAAAAAAGAAAAGGATTAAAAAATGACAAATAAGAATGCATACGCTCAATCGGGTGTGGACGTTGAAGCGGGTTATGAAGTTGTTGAACGGATCAAAAAACACGTGGCACGTACGGAACGTGCGGGTGTTATGGGAGCTCTTGGTGGTTTCGGTGGTATGTTTGATCTTTCAAAAACAGGTGTCAAAGAGCCAGTTTTGATTTCAGGGACGGACGGTGTCGGAACCAAGCTCATGCTGGCTATCAAGTATGACAAACACGATACGATTGGCCAAGACTGTGTGGCTATGTGTGTCAATGATATCATCGCTGCAGGTGCGGAGCCCCTCTACTTCTTGGACTACGTCGCAACTGGTAAAAATGAACCAGCTAAATTGGAACAGGTCGTTGCAGGAGTAGCCGAAGGGTGTGTACAAGCTGGTGCAGCCCTCATCGGTGGAGAAACGGCTGAAATGCCTGGTATGTATGGTGAAGACGACTATGACTTGGCTGGTTTTGCTGTTGGTGTTGCAGAAAAATCTCAGATCATCGACGGTTCAAAAGTAGCAGCAGGTGATGTGATTCTTGGACTTGCCTCAAGCGGTATCCACTCAAATGGTTACTCACTCGTTCGTCGTGTCTTTGCGGATTACACAGGTGAAGAAGTATTGCCTGAGTTAGAAGGCAAGAAACTTAAAGACGTTCTTTTGGAACCAACTCGTATCTACGTCAAGGCTGTTTTGCCACTCATCAAAGAAGAATTGGTCAACGGGATTGCCCACATCACAGGTGGTGGTTTCATCGAAAATGTACCACGGATGTTCGCGGATGACTTGGCTGCTGAAATTGACGAAAGCAAAGTTCCAGTTCTTCCGATTTTCAAAGCCCTTGAAAAATATGGCCAAATCAAACATGAAGAAATGTTTGAAATCTTCAACATGGGAATTGGTCTCATGCTTGCGGTTAAACCAGAAAATGTGGAACGTGCCAAAGAACTTCTTGACGAACCTGTTTATGAAATTGGTCGTATTGTGAAGAAAGATGGCGCAAGTGTGGTGATTAAATAATGGCTAAAAAGATTGCTGTTTTCGCTTCCGGGAATGGTTCAAACTTTCAGGTGATTGCGGAACAATTTCCAGTAGAATTTGTCTTTTCAGATCACCGGGATGCCTATGTCTTAGAGCGTGCCGAAAAGCTTGGGGTTTTAACCTATGCCTTCGAACTCAAAGAGTTTGAAAACAAGGCAGACTACGAAGGAGCCATCGTCGAACTCTTGGATGAACACCAGATTGACCTAGTTTGTTTAGCTGGTTACATGAAAATCGTCGGACCAACCTTGCTAGCAGCTTATGAAGGTCGTATCATCAATATTCACCCAGCCTATCTTCCAGAATTTCCAGGTGCTCATGGTATTGAGGATGCTTGGAATGCAGGCGTTGACCAGTCTGGCGTGACTATTCACTGGGTGGATTCTGGTGTGGACACTGGTAAGGTCATCAAACAAGTCCGTGTGCCACGGCTTGAATGTGATACCCTTGATACTTTCGAGACGCGCATCCACGAAACAGAGTACAAGCTCTATCCAGAAGTATTGGATAGTTTGGGAGTTGCACGAAAATAAGGAAGCCCTAGAGCTGAAAAAACATTTTTGACTGTAGCAGATGAAGAACTTTTTTAAAAAAGGAAAAGAAAGAAAATGACTAAACGCGCACTAATTAGTGTTTCAGACAAAGCGGGTATTGTTGAATTTGCCCAAGAACTAAAAAAACTCGGTTGGGACATCATCTCAACAGGTGGTACCAAAGTTGCCCTTGATAATGCTGGGGTGGACACTATCGCCATCGATGATGTGACTGGTTTCCCAGAAATGATGGACGGTCGTGTCAAGACCCTCCACCCAAATATCCACGGAGGTCTCCTCGCTCGTCGTGACCTTGATAGTCACCTAGAGGCTGCTAAGGATAATCAGATTGAGCTCATCGACCTTGTTGTGGTCAACCTTTACCCATTTAAGGAAACCATCCTTAAACCAGATGTGACTTACGCTGACGCGGTGGAGAACATTGATATCGGTGGACCATCCATGCTTCGTTCAGCAGCGAAAAACCACGCTAGCGTAACGGTTGTGGTAGACCCTGCTGATTATGCTGTGGTGCTTGACGAATTGGTAGCCAACGGCGAAACAAGTTACGAAACTCGCCAACATCTGGCAGCCAAAGTCTTTCGCCACACAGCAGCCTATGATGCCTTGATCGCAGAATACTTCACAGCTCAAGTGGGTGAAGAAAAACCTGAAAAACTCACTCTGACGTATGATCTCAAGCAGGCAATGCGTTACGGTGAAAACCCTCAACAAGACGCAGATTTCTACCAAAAAGCCTTGCCAACGGATTATTCGATTGCATCAGCGAAACAGCTTAATGGGAAAGAATTGTCCTTCAACAATATCCGTGACGCGGATGCTGCGATTCGGATCATCCGTGATTTCAAAGACCGTCCAACCGTTGTGGCCCTGAAACACATGAATCCATGTGGGATTGGTCAAGCTGACGATATCGAAACGGCTTGGGACTACGCTTATGAGTCTGACCCAGTATCTATCTTCGGTGGTATCGTCGTTCTCAACCGTGAAGTGGATGCTGCGACAGCTCAAAAAATGCACGGTGTCTTCCTTGAAATCATCATTGCACCAAGCTATACAGATGAAGCGCTAGCCATTTTGACCAATAAAAAGAAAAACTTGCGGATCCTTTCCTTGCCATTTGACGCTCAAGATGCTAGCGAAGTAGAAGCAGAATACACTGGTGTTGTTGGTGGTCTCCTCGTTCAAAACCAAGACGTTGTCAAAGAAAGTCCAGCTGACTGGCAAGTAGTGACCAAACGCCAACCAACGGAGACAGAAGCGACAGCTCTTGAGTTTGCTTGGAAAGCTATCAAGTACGTCAAATCAAATGGGATCATCGTGACCAATGACCACATGACACTTGGCGTTGGCCCAGGTCAAACCAATCGTGTGGCATCTGTCCGCATCGCTATTGACCAAGCTAAAGACCGCCTTGACGGCGCTGTCCTTGCTTCAGATGCCTTCTTCCCATTTGCAGATAACGTGGAAGAAATCGCCAAAGCAGGTATCAAAGCGATCATCCAACCAGGTGGTTCCGTCCGTGACCAAGAGTCGATCGAGGCTGCTGACAAATATGGCTTAACCATGATCTTTACAGGTGTTCGTCACTTCAGACATTAACCTAAAAAGGCACTCATCGATGGATGAGCGCCTTTTTTGTTGGTTAGGAATTCCTTAATTTGGATAGATATAGCTGACCGTTCCCCAGACAATATTCGTGGGGTCAAACCAGCCACGGAAATTGTTGATGGTCCGATTTCCATTGTAATTAGCTTCCTTCACTTGGATCTTTTGATCATGTTCGACCTCCGTCACGACTGCAACGTGGCCATAGCCTCCATTATCCCAACAGGCGATAGCTCCGACCTCTGGGGTGTTTCCTGTCCGGAAGCCCGCAACGCGTGCACTAGCTGCCCACATACCACCGTTACCCCACCAGTTTTGTGACCAAGGAGCCAGCTCTTTGGCTGCCCAGGTACATTCGCCGACGGGATAGTAATTATCCGGTTGAGTGACCAGTGGAGCAGGTTTAGCCCGCTCGACCTGAAATTCAGTGGCAAGTAAACCTTTTAAGTGCCCCTTGTCTTTTTGGTAGACGTGGAGATGAAAGGTTCCTTTCCCTGTATGTTTCTCTGCATTGAAGGATAATTGGTAGCGACCAGGTGCCGTTCTTTTTGCGGGATACCAGATCAGGTCGTCTTGGCCATCTTGTTCAGACCAGATGGGAAAGAAGACCTCCTCCACATCTTCAAAAAGCTGGAGTTGGATCTCAAATAGCTGTGCAGTGCTAGGTCGGACGGTAATCTTGGGTTGGGAAGAAGCCAGGTCTTTTTCCTCAACGATTGTCTGTAGAGGAAACAGTCCTTCAATATTTCCGTAAGAATTGATCCCGTAGACATGGATGTGATAAAGTCCAGCTTGATCCAAATGATTGGTCAGAGGTACTTGCAAGTCAAACCCATTTTCTCCTCGTTGGACAGGATACCAAATGAGGTCGTCCTGGCCATTTTGCTCGGACCAAATGGGGACGCTAACGCTTTGGAAGCGGTCTGGAATGGTCCCGAGGTGGACAACTAATTGTCCCTTTTCTTTGTAGATGTAATTGACGTTTTGGTCTGCTCTTGCAACTTGTGAAGCTCCTGCCCAGAAAAGACAAGCTGCTAAGAGTAGTTTCTTTATTCTCTGCATAAAACTCCTTTTTTAAAAAATATTAGAGGTCTCAATTATAATATTCGTAAAAAGGAGCAGAAATTTAAAAAATAATGAAAAAAGTTTGTTTTCTAATGAAAATCATCGGATATTCCTTGAAATATTAGAATAAAGCGAACGATTATGATATAATTTAATAAAATAATTCGCAAAAGAGGTTCGAGATGAAACTTTTGGTTGTTGGATCTGGCGGTCGTGAGCATGCGATTGCCAAGAAGTTGTTGGAGTCTACAAACGTTGAGCAGGTTTTTGTGGCTCCTGGTAATGACGGGATGCGATTAGATGGTCTGGATTTGATCAATATCGGAATTTCCGAACATTCTAAGCTGATTGACTTCGTAAAAGTCAACGATATTGCTTGGACCTTTATCGGTCCAGATGATGCCCTTGCGGCTGGTATCGTGGATGATTTCAATGCGGCTGGACTCAAGGCATTTGGTCCGACCAAGGCTGCGGCTGAGCTGGAGTGGTCTAAGGATTTTGCTAAGGAAATCATGGTCAAATACGGAGTTCCGACAGCAGCCTATGGGACATTTTCAGATTTTGAGGAAGCCAAGGCCTATATCGAGGAGAAAGGTGCTCCAATCGTCGTCAAGGCAGATGGTTTGGCCCTTGGTAAAGGTGTGGTCGTTGCGGAGACAGTTGAGCAAGCAGTTGAAGCCACTCACGAGATGCTTTTGGACAATAAATTTGGGGACTCAGGTGCGCGTGTGGTCATCGAGGAATTCCTTGATGGAGAAGAGTTCTCTCTCTTTGCCTTTGTCAATGGGGACAAGTTCTACATCATGCCAACAGCTCAGGACCACAAACGTGCCTACGATGGTGACAAGGGTCCTAACACTGGTGGGATGGGGGCCTATGCGCCAGTTCCTCACTTGCCACAGAGAGTGGTTGACACAGCGGTTGACACTATTGTCAAGCCAGTTCTTGAAGGTATGATTAAAGAAGGACGTCCCTACCTTGGTGTCCTTTACGCGGGGCTAATCTTGACAGCTGATGGCCCGAAAGTCATCGAGTTCAACTCTCGTTTTGGAGATCCTGAAACGCAAATCATCTTGCCTCGTTTGACATCTGACTTTGCACAAAACATCACTGACATTTTGGATGGCAAAGAGCCGGCCATCACTTGGACGGACAAGGGTGTGACATTGGGCGTGGTTGTAGCCTCAAACGGCTACCCACTCGCTTATGAGAAGGGTGTCAAGCTTCCAGCCAAGACAGATGGTGACATCATCACTTACTATGCTGGTGCCAAATTCGCTGAAAACGGGCAAGACCTCCTCTCAAACGGAGGACGCGTTTATATGCTAGTCACAACAGCAGATACTGTCAAAGACGGCCAAAACATTATCTACAACGAACTCAACAAACAAAACACAGAAGGCTTGTTCTACCGTACGGATATCGGTAGCAAGGCGAATAAATAATTAGCGACCGTAGGTCGTAAAAGGCGAGCGAAAGCGAGCTAGTATAGAATAATTGTCGCAGTAGTGGAACTCCTAGTAGCTTTGCTACTAGGAGCGGGAAACTGGAGACTCGGGCTCCAGTTTTAGTAATGGAACGCCCCAGGCGGTCGCTTACGTCCGCACTACAATAGACGATTATCAAAAAAGGAGAAGAAATGAAACCAGTAATTTCCATTATCATGGGCTCAAAATCCGACTGGGCAACCATGCAAAAAGCTGCTGAAGTCCTCGACAACTTCGGCGTCGCTTACGAAAAGAAAGTTGTTTCCGCACACCGGACGCCTGACCTCATGTTCAAACATGCGGAAGAAGCACGTAGCCATGGTATCAAGGTCATCATCGCGGGTGCAGGTGGGGCAGCCCACTTACCAGGGATGGTCGCAGCTAAAACAACCCTTCCAGTTATCGGGGTACCCGTCAAATCACGTGCCCTTAGCGGTGTGGATTCACTTTATTCCATCGTTCAGATGCCAGGTGGCGTGCCTGTCGCAACTATGGCGATCGGTGAAGCAGGAGCGACTAACGCAGCCCTCTTTGCCCTCCGTCTTCTTTCAGTAGAGGATCAAGCTATCGCGACAGCTTTGGCAGATTTCGCAGAAGAACAAGGAAAAATCGCAGAGGAGTCTACAAATGAGCTCAACTAAAACCATTGGGGTCATCGGTGGTGGCCAGCTCGGTCAGATGATGGCAATCTCAGCTATCTACATGGGGCACAAGGTTATCGCACTGGACCCAGCAGCTGATTGCCCAGCCTCTCGCGTGGCGGAAATCATCGTGTCCCCTTACGACGACGTAGATGCTCTTCGTCAGTTGGCAGATCGCTGTGATGTTCTCACTTATGAATTTGAAAATGTGGATGCTGATGGTTTGGATGCTGTTATCAAAGAAGGACAGCTCCCACAAGGGACCGATCTACTCCGCATCTCTCAAAATCGCATCTTTGAAAAGGACTTTCTCGCAAACAAGGCACAAGTTACTGTAGCACCATATAAGGTCGTAACTTCTAGCAAAGACTTGGCAGATATCGACCTGTCTAAAAACTATGTCCTCAAGACAGCGACCGGTGGTTACGACGGCCATGGTCAAAAGGTTATTCGTTCAGAAGCAGATTTGGAAGAAGCCTATGTACTAGCTGATTCAGCAGACTGCGTTTTAGAAGAGTTCGTCAACTTTGATCTTGAGATTTCAGTCATCGTGTCTGGTAATGGTAAGGACGTGACAGTCTTCCCTGTTCAGGAAAATATCCACCGCAACAACATTCTTTCAAAGACCATTGTGCCTGCTCGCATTTCTGAAAGTCTAGCTGAAAAAGCCAAGGCCATGGCGGTGCGAATCGCAGAACAACTTAACTTGTCTGGTACACTTTGTGTAGAAATGTTTGCGACGGCTGATGACATCATTGTCAACGAAATCGCGCCACGTCCACACAATTCAGGGCACTACTCAATCGAAACCTGCGACTTCTCACAGTTTGACACCCATATCTTGGGCGTTCTCGGAGCACCACTTCCTGCTATTCACCTCCATGCGCCTGCAGTTATGCTCAATGTACTTGGACAGCACGTCGAGGCAGCTGAAACATATGTGACAGAAAATCCAAGCGCTCACCTCCACTTATATGGTAAACTAGAAGCAAAGCACAACCGCAAAATGGGACATGTGACCTTGTTTAGTAGTGAACCAGACAATGTAGTTGAGTTTGGGAAAGGGATTGATTTTTAAGTGAAAATAGCGATTCTAGGACTTGGAGTCATCGGGACTACTTATGCCTACGCCTTTCAAAAAGCAGGCCATCAAGTGGAACACGTACTGAGAGATAGTAAGAAAAGCACTGCTCCGAAGGAGTTGTCGGTTGATCTACTAGATGGTCGCTATCATTCCAAAGGTGAAAACAAACACGACACCTATGAGGTTCATGTGGCGGAAGCTGATTCGGAATATGATTTTATTTTTCTAAGTGTACGTCATGGTTTTGTCAAAGAAGCCGTGGAAACCTTGCGAAAAAATAATATCAAAGGCACCCTCGTTTTCTTCTGCAATTTCTGGAATACACGAAAAGATGTCCAAGAGTGGGCAGGAGATTATGACTATATTCTGGCCTTTCCGACAGCTGGAGGTCACATGCAGGAGGACCATTTGGATGGTGTCTTGTTCGACCATTTAATGCTAGAAGGTGAGCAAAAAGCACACATTTCTAACTATTCTGATTTGACGACTTTGCTGACTTCTGCAGATTTGAAGTGGGAAGTGCCTCATGATATGGTCGAGTGGATTTGGATTCACATGGCGATTAATGCGGGTGTTACTTCGACAGCTGCACGTTCAGGGAATCTGGAAAATCCAGAAGAATTGGCTTTGAACTTGATGAATAGTTCTTCGGAATTATCATTAGCCATTAAGGCCATTCGGGAAGCTTTGAAAGTCGTAGAAGCGTGTGGGGTGAATTTGAAGCTTTACAAAGCCGAACTCTTACCTTATAAAATTCCCGCTTGGATTGCCGGAAAAGCCATGAAAGTCATGTTTGCTAAAAATGAGCTGACCCGAAAAATCATGACCTTGCACAATGATAAACAGGACATCTTCTATTGTTGTCAGAGTGTCTATCAGACCGATCAAGAGTTAGGTGTGAAGATGCCTATTCTGGAAGCAAATATGAAGGGGATTTCTTTTTAGGAGGTTTTATGATTCAACTCATTGTCAACGCATTTGTTGAAAAAGAAAAGACTGGAGCAGTCGTCGAAGTCTTGTATGCTAGTAGTGATCATGAAAAAGTGAAAGCTAAGTATGAAGAGCTAGTTGCACAATATCCTGAAAACTATTTAGCCATCTATGATCTACCGTTAGATACGGATTTGAACACACTGGATCATTATCCATCTGTGTGGATTGGGAAAGAAGAATTTGAATAAAACGACTTTTGTTCGTTAAACGGATGTTTCACGCCGTGGGGAAAGCGTAAGCGACGGAAATCTTGAGACTAGAGGCTCAAGATTTAGTCATGAGATTCCGCAGGAAGCTGCTGACGTCCGCCCCACATAAGTGAAACATCAAAAGAAAGGAAAAGAAAACATGATTGATAGATATAGTCGCCCTGAAATGGCGAACATTTGGACTGAAGAAAATAAATACCGTGCTTGGCTTGAGGTGGAAATCTTGGCTGACGAAGCATGGGCTGAATTGGGAGAAATTCCTAAGGAAGATGTGGCTTTGATTCGTGAAAAAGCGGATTTTGACATCGACCGTATTCTTGAAATCGAGCAGCAAACTCGTCACGATGTGGTTGCCTTCACACGTGCGGTTTCTGAGACTCTTGGTGAAGAGCGTAAGTGGGTTCACTATGGTTTGACTTCTACTGACGTGGTGGACACTGCCTATGGTTACCTCTACAAACAAGCCAACGACATCATTCGCAAGGATCTTGAAAACTTCCTCAACATCATCGCTGACAAAGCGAAAGAACACAAGTTCACTATCATGATGGGTCGGACCCACGGTGTGCACGCTGAACCGACAACTTTTGGTCTTAAATTGGCCACTTGGTACAGCGAAATGAAACGGAACATCGAGCGTTTCGAGCATGCGGCTGCTGGTGTGGAAGCTGGTAAGATTTCTGGTGCGGTTGGTAACTTTGCCAATATCCCACCATTCGTTGAAAAATATGTCTGCGACAAACTCGGTATCCGTGCTCAAGAAATCTCTACACAGGTGCTTCCTCGTGATCTTCACGCTGAGTACTTTGCAGTTCTTGCGAGCATCGCAACTTCTATCGAGCGTATGGCGACTGAAATTCGTGGTCTTCAAAAATCAGAACAACGTGAAGTGGAAGAGTTCTTTGCCAAAGGTCAAAAAGGGTCTTCAGCAATGCCTCACAAACGTAACCCAATCGGTTCTGAAAACATGACAGGTCTTGCGCGTGTGATCCGTGGTCACATGGTAACAGCTTATGAAAACGTAGCCCTTTGGCACGAACGGGATATCTCTCACTCATCAGCTGAGCGGATCATTGCACCAGACACAACCATCTTGATTGATTATATGCTCAATCGTTTCGGAAACATCGTTAAGAACTTGACAGTCTTCCCAGAAAACATGATCCGCAACATGAACTCTACATTTGGTTTGATCTTCAGCCAACGTGCTATGCTGACTTTGATTGAAAAAGGCATGACGCGTGAGCAAGCTTACGACCTTGTTCAACCGAAGACTGCCCAATCATGGGATAACCAAGTAGACTTCAAGCCACTTCTTGAAGCAGATCCAGAAGTGACATCACGCCTCACTCAAGAAGAAATCGACGAAATCTTTAACCCAACTTACTACACCAAACGGGTGGATGAAATCTTCGAACGCATCGGTTTGGGTGACTAAAGCCCTTTATAGACTTGATTAAAAAAAGACAAATATCTGAAGATATTTGTCTTTTTCTTTACCAATATTAGGTGCTCTAGACCCTGAATTTATCATAATAAATTTTGACTGATTAAACTATTTATAGGAAGTCTATCACTAATTATAGATTATTCGTTTTACATGTTTTAGGAACTATTTTTTCATGCTATAATTTGTATCATAAAAGTCTGAGGCCAAACCCCAGACTTTGAATGATCAATGATCACGATCACAAGAGATAAATTTGATTTTATAGTAGTCGCCGCGTTTATAGGTTTCGCTATATTCGAGAATTTGACCGGTCGCTTCCAATTTTGTCGTCTTCACTTGACGGACAGTTGGGAAGTTTTCATCGATATTCAACACAGAAGCGATTTTGCTTGGTGTTGGAAATACAATATCATTGATTTCTTCAAAGTGTTCATCATTCATATGAATATGATAATCTTCTTTGAAGCGATCATAAATCGAACTATAGTAATCTAAGCTCGGATAATTTGGGTTAATATATTGCTCTGGGACATAGGTCTGGTGGTAGATATAGGTATCTTCACCAATATGACGGGTCCGATCAATCTTATAATAGAATTGAGTCGGAGCGAGCCCTAGTTTATCCAAGATGTTCAGCGCGTTGCCACGCTTAATAGAGAGAACTTTTACGGTCGCTTTTTGGATAGGGAAGGTTTCAACGTCTGAAAACTCAACCAGCTTGTGTTTTCTAGCGCGCGAAACAAAGGTTCCTTTTCCTTGTTGGCGGACGATGTATCCATCGCTAGCCAAATCGTTCAAAGCACGAACAACAGTAATCGAGCTAACATTATAAATCTTAATCAGCTCGGCTTCTGTGTAAAATTTATCTCCATTTTCGAATTTGCCTGAGATAATTTGTTGCTTCAAATCATCTTTGATGTGTTGGTATTTTGGGATTGCCATGTACTTCACCTCTTCTTTCGGATATCCCTTGTTAATATTATTTTAACATATTTTTTTAAAAGTTGTTGACATTTTTTTATTAATATATTATATTAATAAATGAAAAGGGTTTCTTAGAAGGAGGTTCTCAGTATGGGGGCATTTGAAATCCGTGAAGATTTTTATTTAAATGATCAACCTTTTAAGATTTTATCTGGTGCAATTCATTATTTTCGGATCAATCGTGAGGATTGGTATCATTCCTTATATAACCTAAAAGCTCTAGGTTTTAATACTGTTGAAACCTATGTTCCATGGAATGCTCATGAGCCACAAAGAGGCCACTTTCACTTTGAAGGGAATTTGGACCTGGAGCACTTTATCCAAGTAGCTCAAGAGTTGGATCTGTATGTGATTCTCCGTCCATCACCGTTTATTTGTTCGGAGTGGGAATTTGGGGGCTTGCCAGCCTGGTTAATCGAAGAAGACCTTCGGATTCGTTCATCAGATCCAGCCTTTCTCGAGGAAGTGGCTCGCTATTACGACGATCTCCTGCCACGTGTGGCCAAGTACCAATTGGATCGTGGGGGCAATATCCTCATGATGCAGGTCGAGAACGAATACGGCTCTTACGGCGAAGACAAAGCCTATCTTCGGGCGATCAGAGATCTAATGATTGAGCGGGACATTACCTGTCCACTCTTTACTTCTGATGGACCTTGGAGGGCGACTCTTCGAGCAGGGACTTTGATTGAGGATGGACTCTTTGTAACCGGTAATTTTGGTTCGCGAGCAAATTATAATTTCTCTCAGATGAAAGAGTTCTTTGCGGAGCATGACAAAGAGTGGCCGCTCATGTGTATGGAATTTTGGGATGGCTGGTTCAATCGTTGGAAAGAACCCATCATCAAGCGAGATCCAGAAGAGTTGGCAGAAGCAGTCCATGAGGTCTTACAAGAAGGCTCTATCAATCTCTACATGTTTCATGGTGGGACCAACTTTGGATTTATGAACGGCTGCTCAGCACGAGGGACCGTGGATCTCCCGCAAGTAACATCCTACGACTATGACGCTCTCTTAGATGAGCAGGGCAACCCGACACCTAAGTACTATGCAGTCAAGCAGATGATGGCGACCTACTATCCAGAGTATCCACAGATGGATCCGCTTGTGAAGTCGAGTTTATCTGAACGAACATTGGAGTTGACCAAAAAGACTAGTTTGTTCGGCAATTTAAACGAGATTGCTCAAGTCACAGAAAGTCTTTACCCACAAACCATGGAAGAAATCGACCACCCATTAGGCTATCTGCTCTATGAGACAGAAGTGGAAATGGATGCAGAAGAAGAGCGCTTGCGTATCATTGATGCGCGTGATCGGGTACAGGTGTATGCCAATGATCAGTTGATTGCCACTCAATACCAAGAAGAAATCGGTCAAGATCTTTTTTTAAACGGAAAAAAGAAAACGATTACAAACTTAAAACTCTTGATCGAAAACATGGGAAGAGTCAATTATGGGCACAAACTCTTAGCGGACACCCAGCGAAAAGGAATCCGAACAGGGGTTTGTATCGATCTTCATTTCAAGCTTCATTGGAAACAATATGCGCTTGATTTTAGCCAGCTGGATCGCTTGGATTTTTCGAAAGAATGGCAAGAAGGTCAACCAGCTTTTTATCAATTTGCTTTTCATCTAGATCAGGTTGAGGATACCTTCCTTGATCTGACTGGATTTGGAAAAGGGATCGTTCTTGTAAATGGCCACCATATCGGTCGTTTCTGGGAAGTCGGTCCAACACTCTCCCTCTACATCCCTCATGGTTTTCTCAAAGATGGGGAAAATGAGATCCTCGTCTTTGAGACAGAGGGCACTTGGAAGGAGACCTTGAAACTTGTTTCACAACCTACATTCAAAGAAGTAAAGGGGGAAAACTTATGACTATTGTAGGATGCCGTATCGATGGACGTTTGATCCACGGGCAGGTAGCCAACCTTTGGACTACCAAACTAAATGTTTCACGTATCATGGTGATCGATGATGAAGTCGCTCAAAATGATATCGAAAAAAGTGGCTTGAAACTAGCGACACCACCTGGTGTTAAGCTTAGTATCTTGCCAGTGGCAAAGGCTGCAGAAAATATCTTGGCTGGAAAATATGACAGCCAACGTCTCTTCATCGTAGCCCGCAAGCCAGACCGCTTCCTTGGTTTGGTAGAAGCAGGTGTACCACTTGAAACCTTAAACGTAGGGAACATGTCTCAATCAGATGAGACTCGTCCGATTACTCGTTCGATCAACGTAGTGGATGCCGATGTGGAAGCTTTCCACAAGCTAGCTGAAAAAGGAGTTAAGTTAACTGCTCAAATGGTTCCAAATGATCCAGTTGAAGACTTCTTAAAGTTGCTCAAATAGTTTATAAATAAAAAAGAAAAATTTTAGGAGGAAATTGTCATGATACAATGGTGGCAAATTTTACTACTTACTTTGTACTCAGCTTATCAAATCTGTGATGAGTTGACGATCGTTTCATCAGCAGGATCACCAGTCTTTGCTGGTTTCATTACAGGACTTGTCATGGGAGATTTAGGAACAGGTCTCTATATTGGAGCAGCTCTTCAATTGACAGTACTCGGTGTTGGTACTTTTGGTGGAGCTTCTCGTATCGACGCGACTTCTGGTGCCGTTCTTGCAACTGCCTTCTCAGTAGCAGGAGGAATCAAACCAGAAATTGCGATTGCAACGATTGCAGTTCCGGTAGCAGGTCTCTTGACTTATGCAGATATCCTTGGTCGGATGAGTACAACTGCCTTTGCACACCGTATTGATGCGGCGATTGAACGCTTTGACTACAAAGGAATTGAACGCAACTACCTTCTCGGTGCTCTTCCTTGGGCTCTTTCTCGTGCCCTTCCAGTCTTCTTAGCTCTTAAGTTCGGTGGGGCTTATGTTCAATCTATTGTAGACTTTGTTGAACAATATAAATGGATTGCGAATGGTTTGACACTTGCAGGACGTATGCTTCCAGGTCTTGGATTTGCGATCTTGCTTCACTACTTACCTGTGAAACGTCACCTTCACTATCTTGCTCTTGGTTTTGGCTTGACAGCAATGTTGACAGTACTTTATGGAAATGTCCAAAGTGTTGGTAATGCCGTTTCAGCAATGCTTGGAACAGATGCTTTTGCAAAACTTCCAAAAGAACAAATGGTTGCCTTCACAAACAACTTCAAATCTGTATCTATGATCGGGGTTGCCATCATTGGTATCTTCCTTGCAGTGCAACACTTTAAAAACAGCCAACGTACGGTTGTAGCTGCTCCAGCAAGCAATGTAGAAAGCGGGGAAATTGAAGATGACGAATTCTAAGAACTACAAACTCACTAAAGAGGATTTCAAACAAATCAACAAACGTAGCCTCTTCACCTTCCAATTGGGTTGGAACTACGAACGGATGCAGGCTTCTGGTTACCTTTACATGCTTCTTCCACAATTGCGGAAAATGTATGGAGACGGTACTCCTGAATTGAAAGAAATGATGAAATTGCATACGCAATTCTTCAATACTTCACCATTCTTCCACACTATTATCACTGGTTTTGATTTGGCCTTGGAAGAAAAAGATGGTGTCAACTCTAAAGATGCGGTGAACGGGATCAAGACAGGTCTCATGGGACCATTTGCCCCTCTTGGAGACTCTATCTTTGGGTCTTTGGTTCCAGCCATTATGGGATCTATTGCAGCAACAATCGCATCACAAGGTCAACCATGGGGGATTTTCCTTTGGATTGCGGTAGCGGTAGTCTATGATATCTTCCGTTGGAAACAGTTGGAATTTGCTTATAAAGAAGGTACCAACTTAATCAACAACATGCAAAGTACCTTGACAGCTTTGATCGAAGCGGCTTCTGTTCTTGGTATCTTCATGGTCGGTGCCTTGATTGCGTCTATGATCAATGTCGATGTATCATGGATGCCACACATCGGGGACAAAGCTATCGATATCCAAGACATGCTTAACTTGATCTTCCCACGTTTGGTTCCAGCTATCATCACAGGTGCGATCTACTGGTTGCTCGGACGTAAGGGTATGAACTCAACCAAGGCTATCTTGTTGATTATCGTCGCAGCTATTTCCTTCTCTGCCTTTGGTCATTTCTTCTTTGGAATGGAATAATGGAGTAAGGTATGGCAAAACACCTAGTATTGGTCAGTCATGGTCGCTTCTGTGAAGAGCTCAAAGCCAGTACAGAAATGATTATGGGACCACAAGACAACATTCATGCCGTGGCCCTCTTGCCAGAGGAAGGTCCTGAGGAGTTTACAGCCAAGTTTGAAGCCTGTGTTTCAGACTTTGAGGACTACATCGTCTTTGCGGACCTTTTGGGAGGGACTCCTTGTAATACGGTTAGCCGTCTGATTCTTGAAGGGCGTGCCATTGACCTCTATGCAGGGATGAACTTGCCAATGGTAATTGAATTTATTAATAACAGCCTGGTCGGAGGAGAAGAAGCTTATCCAGCGCGTGCACAAGAAAGCATCGTGAAGGTTAATGATCTCTTGTCCAGCTTTGATGACGACGAGGATGAGTAAAATACGATAGCGAAAACCGCTTGAACATTCGGAATGGGGCTGGGACAATTGTCTCGGCCTCTTACCGCTTATAAGGCGAGTAGAAAAGAGGAGAAGCATGCTAGATTATACAAAAGAAGAACTGCTGGAACTGGGGGCTGAGATTACGACGCGCGAAATTTACCAGCAACCAGAAGTTTGGAAAGAAACCTATCGTCTCTATCAAGAGAAAGCAAAAGAAATCCAAGAGTTTTTGGAGGCTATTGGGAAGCGTCATGGCTACATCAAGGTCATCTTGACAGGGGCAGGGACTTCAGCCTATGTGGGGGACACCTTGGTTCCGTATTTGCAGGAAGTGCACGATGAACGCCACTGGAATTTCCAATCCATTGCGACGACCGATATCGTAGCGCATCCGCAAACCTACCTCAAAAAAGAAGTGCCGACTGTCTTGGTTTCCTTCGCACGAAGTGGCAACTCGCCTGAAAGTGTTGCGACCGTGCAACTGGCCCAAAACTTAGTCGATGAACTTTATCAGATCACCATTACCTGTGCAGCAGAAGGAAAACTGGCCCAGCAAGCCCACGGAGATGAGCGCAATCTCTGGCTCTTACAGCCGAAAGAAACCAACGATGCCGGCTTTGCTATGACCTCCAGCTTTACCTCTATGCTTTTGACAGCCCTCTTGGTCTTTGATCCAAGTGAGGAAGAAATCAAGGCAAAACGAGTAGAAGAACTGATTCACCTGTCAGAGCAAGTCTTGGAAAAAGATAGTGAGGTCAAGGAAGTTGTAGATTTAGATTTCGAGCGTGTCATCTATCTGGGGGCAGGACCTTTCTTTGGGCTAGCTCACGAAGCTCAGCTCAAGATTTTGGAATTGACTGCCGGTAAAATCGCGACCATGTACGAGAGTCCTGTCGGCTTCCGTCACGGACCGAAATCCCTTATCAATGACCAAACTCTCGTCTTGGTATTTGGCTCCATTGATCCTTATACGCGTCAGTATGATCTAGATTTGGTTGGAGAAGTAGCAGGGGATCAGATTGCCCGTCAGGTCGTCCTCTTGACGGACCAAGCTGCAGGTATTGAGCAGGTACGAGAAGTGTTAGTAGAAGCTTCTGCAGACTCACTAGATATCTACCGTGCCTTCCCTTACATTATCTACGGTCAATTGATTTCTCTCTTGACTTCGCTCAAGGTTCAAAACCGCCCAGACACGCCATCACCAACTGGAACAGTCAACCGTGTTGTACAAGGAGTGGTGATTCACCCTTTTCACTAGAATGAATGATCTTGGAGGAGACAACTTGTGAAACACTATCAAAAATATCTATTTGGTCAACTGGACGGCCAAGACGTAGAAGCTTATCGCCTCGAAAATGACCTGGGTTATCAATTGTCTGTCATGACCTATGGGGCGACGATCTTAGAGTATGTGACGCCTGACAAACAGGATCAATTCGCTAATATTGTATTGGGCTTTGACAATTTTGATGCCTATGTCGGCAATAGCCCCAAGTATGGAGCCGGTATTGGCCCAGTCGCGGGTCGGATCGCAGGGGCCAGCTTTGAGCTCAATGGTCAAACCTATCACTTAGAAGCCAATAATGGTGCCAACTGCAACCACAGTGGATCGACTGGCTGGGACAGCGCCTTGTTTAGCGTGGAATCCGTGACAGACCAAGAAATCACCCTGTACACAGAGCGTGCAGATGGTACCGGTGGTTTCCCTGGAAATCTCAAGATCTGGGTGACCTATGGCTTGACGGAATCAGGGGAGTTGGAAATCAGCTATCGAGTAGAAACGGACCAAGATACTCTAGTTAATCCGACCAACCACAGCTATTTCAACCTATCGGGCAACTTCACTCAGCCGATTAATGATCATGTCTTTCAGATCAACCATCAAGGGCTTTACCCTATCCATCCCGACGGTGTCCCTATTCACACTGTGGACAAAGAAAGTCCGATCGTTCAGCATCTCTACCAAGCTATGCTCTTAGAGGATCTCTTTAAGGATTCGGATCCGCAAATCCGCCTGGTAGAAGGCTTGGACCATCCTTTCGCTCTGCCAGAAGGGCATGAGAATGCAGGCTTTCTTTACCATCAGCCATCTGGACGTTTCTTGACCTTCAAGTCAGAGGCTCCCGCCTTGGTGGTGTATTCTGCTAACTTTGTGGATGAAACGGTTTATCTGGAAGGAAAACCAATGGTTCAGCATAATGGCTTGGCCTTAGAATTCCAAACCGTACCAGATGCCATTCATAGCGACCAAGCTGAAAAGGTTATCTTGAGAGCGGGTCAAGTCTTCACCAGCAAGACTAGCTACCATGCCATTGCTAAGAAATAATGAGGACAGGGGAGTGGCCAAACAAGGATGTGAAATCTTTGCTTGGAACCTCCTCTTTTTTTGAAAAAAATTTAAAAAATGACTATAAGGAAACTTTAAGCTTCCCGTCGTATACTAATACCATCATCAAAGACCTCCTAACTTTGAATGATAAAACTCCTAAAACTTTTTCATAATAATCTCCCTATAAGAGCCACCAAAACCGGTGGCTTTTTTTTCTACGTACCTTTACGAGCATCAGCGAGTTTAGGTACGTTGACGCAGTTTGAGCGGAGCGAAAACTACGTTCCTTATTATAATGGTGAAAGCAGTCAAATAGGGACGTAGACGAGCTTAGGAACATTGACGCAGTTCGAACGGTAGTGAGAACTACGCTCCTTATTTTTTACGAGCATCAACGAGTTTAGGTACATTCCTTAAATAGAAACAAGGTAGTTTAAGAGGGGAATCGATTCCCAACAGCCAACAATCAATAATTAGTGATATATTGGATAGAATATGATTTTAAATCATCAGAGGCATCATTTTTTGCTATAATAGACTGTATGAGTAGAATTTTAGACAATGAAATCATGGGCGATGAAGAGGCCGTTGAACGGACGCTGCGCCCACAATATTTACATGAATATATTGGTCAAGATAAGGTTAAAGACCAGCTAAAAATCTTTATTGAGGCAGCCAAGCTTCGGGATGAGGCGCTGGATCATGTCCTTCTTTTTGGCCCTCCAGGGCTTGGGAAAACCACCATGGCTTTTGTCATTGCCAATGAACTGGGTGTCAATCTCAAGCAGACTTCCGGTCCTGTCATTGAAAAGGCTGGTGACTTAGTAGCCATCCTTAATGACTTAGAGCCGGGCGATGTCCTCTTTATCGATGAGATCCACCGTCTGCCTATGTCAGTCGAAGAAGTGCTATACAGCGCCATGGAAGATTTTTACATCGACATTATGATTGGTGCTGGCGAGACTAGCCGGAGTGTCCACCTGGATCTTCCTCCTTTCACTCTGATTGGGGCGACGACTCGAGCTGGGATGCTGTCCAATCCCTTGCGCGCTCGCTTTGGGATTACGGGGCACATGGAATACTATGAGCAAGATGATCTGACAGAGATTGTCGAGCGGACCGCCGAGATCTTTGAGATGGAGATTACCCACGAGGCTGCCGAAGAGCTTTCTCTTCGTAGTCGGGGGACTCCTCGGATTGCCAACCGTTTGCTGAAGCGGGTGCGTGATTTTGCCCAGATTATGGGCGACGGCTTGATTGACGACACCATTACAGACAAGGCCCTCTCTATGCTGGATGTGGACCATGAAGGTCTGGACTATGTCGATCAAAAGATTCTGCGGACCATGATTGAGATGTACGGAGGAGGCCCAGTTGGCCTTGGGACTCTTTCGGTCAATATTGCTGAAGAGCGAGAGACTGTAGAAGATATGTATGAGCCTTACTTGATTCAAAAAGGCTTTATCATGCGGACCCGGACAGGGCGCGTGGCGACCCGCAAAGCTTATGAACACCTGGGTTATCCCTACAATGGAGACTAGAAGAAAATGCTGACGGAAGAAGCGATAGTAGAGCAAATCCAAGCGGATCAAGAGATGATGACAGTCTTGGCTATTATTCGAGATCTCAACCTGGCAGATGCCTGGTTAGCAGCGGGTGCTGTGCGCAATTTTATCTGGAACCAGCTTTCTGGCAGACCAGGGTTTGACGCGTCGACAGATCTGGATCTGGTCTTTTATGACCCTACGATTAGCTATGAGGAGACTCTCCAGATCGAGCAGGAATTAAAGAAGACCTATCCCCAGTACGCTTGGGAAGTCAAAAATCAAGTCTACATGCACCAACATAGCCCAGGGACGGCCCCTTATCATAGTGCCTGTGATGCGGTTTCTAAATACCCCGAGCAGTGTACAGCTCTTGCAGTTTGCTTAAGGAATGATGGTCAGCTAGAGCTCTTTCTCCCCTATGGGACAAGGGATATCGAAGACTTCATCGTTCAGCCAACTCCACATTTTTTAGCTAGTCCCGAGCGTTTGGCAGTTTATACAGAGCGTATGCGGAAGAAAGATTGGAAACGAAAATGGCCAGCCCTTCAGATCATCCTGCCTAAATAAAAAAAGAAAGTCAGCCCACCTCAATGGTGGACAGGCTTTTTTCATCTTGCCTCAAAATTATAATTTTAGCAGATTATATTTTTCTCACATTCTGTTATAATAGAAAGGAGGTGCTGTCATGAAGAAAATTGTATTTGTGTGTTTAGGAAATATTTGTCGGAGCCCCATGGCAGAGTTTGTCATGAAGGATTTGACCAACCAGTATGAGATTGAGAGCCGTGCCACTTCTAACTGGGAGCACGGGAACCCTATTCACCAAGGGACTCAAAAGATTTTTCGCAGTCATGGCGTGCCCTATGATGTGTCTAAAACATCCCTTCAAATCAGTGACCAAGATTTTCATACCTTTGACCTGATCTTAGGGATGGATGAAAACAATGTGGCTGACCTCAAACGAATGGCACCGCCTGGAACAGAGCATAAGATTCATCTCTTTGCAGGAGAAAGTGTTCCAGATCCATGGTACACAGGAGATTTCGAAGAGACCTATCGCCGTGTCCTAGCTGGTTGTCAAGAGTGGTTGGAACGATTAGAAGATTAGTTTCGGACTGGCTCCTTAAAGGACTAACCGGCTGAAGATAAAAAGAATGAACAGAGTATGGAAAAAATAAAAGAATTATATGAGACCTATAAGGTCTATGTTACGAGAGAGAATATTGAACGCTTGTCCTTGGGGATCGTTGTTCTGTCTGCTTTGTGGGTATTTCTTTCCTCCATTCCTTTCGGAGGTGTGTTGACCCTCGATAAGGGAGCTATTCGCTACGACGGAAGTGTCGTCCGAGGCAAGATGAATGGCCAAGGGACGGTGACTTTTGAGAACGGGGACACCTACAAGGGCAATTTTGTCAATGGGACCTTTAGTGGTTATGGAACCTTTACAGCCAAGGCTGGCTGGAAATATGAAGGTGAATTTGTCAATGGCCAACCAGAAGGCCAGGGAACCTTGACGACAGAACAAAATGTCGTTTATAAGGGAACGTTTAAACAAGGAATTTATCAAAATGCGAATTAAATGGTTTTCATTGGTACGGATAACGGGACTTCTTCTCGTTCTTCTCTACCATTTCTTTCAAAAAGTTTTTCCTGGTGGATTTATTGGAGTCGACATCTTCTTTACTTTCTCAGGATTTTTGATCACGGCTCTTCTGATTGATGAGTTTGCCCGTCATCAAAAAATTGATCTCAAGGGCTTCCTTCGACGACGCTTCTACCGGATTGTCCCTCCTTTAGTCTTTATGGTCTTGCTGGTCATGCCTTTTACCTTCTTGGTCAGACGAGACTTTATTGCTGGGATTGGGACGCAGATTGCAGCCGTCTTTGGATTTGTGACCAACTTCTATGAGATGTTAAGTGGCGGAAGTTACGAAAGTCAGTTCATCCCCCATCTGTTCATTCATACTTGGAGTTTGGCTCTTGAAGTTCATTACTATGTCCTCTGGGCGCTCTTGGCTTGGTTTTTGGGTAAAAAAGCTAAATCAGTTGGCCAATATAGAGGCTATATCTTCCTATCTTCGACAGGTCTCTTTTTGGTGACTTTCCTGACCTTCTTTGTCGGAGCGCTGGTCACCAAAAATTTGTCCAATGTCTACTTTTCTAGTATCGCTCACGTCTTTCCTTTCTTTGTGGGGAGTGCTTTAGCGACAGTGACAGGGATTACAACGACCAGCCCAAATCTTACTCAATTAGTGAAGAAGCTATCTCTACAGAAGACGTTAGCGATTTTAGCGGGTGCTTTTCTAGTTTTGTTGGTCTTGACCTTTATCCTTCCCTTTGATAGTGTTTGGACCTATTTATTTGGCTTTTTAGTAGCAACTCTTGCTGCATCTGTGATGATTGTGATGACGCGTGTCCTCCATGAAAAGACACCGAATCAGAAAGAACCAGCAATGATTACCTTTATTGCAGATACCAGTTATGGGGTTTATCTCTTCCACTGGCCATTTTACATCATCTTTTCTCAATTAATGACCAATGGCTGGGCTTCTCTACTAACAGCGCTTGTATCCTTTAGTCTTGCTGCCTTGAGTTTCTATATTATTGAACCAACCTTGGCTGGACGTGAACCGAAGATTTTTGGGATCTCGATGGATCTCAGAAGTTTCACGAAACCACTCTTTTACAGCGCGATTCCCTTGACCTTGCTCATGTTTGGGATTGCACTCTTTGCGCCACGCGTCGGAGCCTTTGATGAAAACCTGATTACCGAAGGGCTTCGTCAATCCGACAGCAAGATGCAGATCACGCGTGCCCAAGTTGACAATGCTTCAGCGACTTCCTACAATGTATCAGATGGCGTGACCATGATCGGGGATTCTGTAAACCTCCGGGCATCAGATTATCTGAAACAAGTTCTGCCAGATATCCAATTAGATGCTTTGGTGAGCCGCAATCTGGACTCAGGCTTAAAAGTATATGAAACAGATATTGCCAATAGAGTCTTACTCAAGAACGTGGTAATCGCACTTGGAACCAACTCTTCTAATAATTATCAAGAATTGTTGGATAAGTTTGTTCAAGAATTACCAAAAGGACATCGCTTAATCTTTGTGACCCCATATGATGGGCGTGAAGCCAATGATAGCAATAGCGTTACCGTTCAGACTCGACAGTATCAGCTGGAATTGGCTAAAAAATATGACTATGTCTATGTAGCAGACTGGTACCAAGTGGCTGTCGATAATCCAGAGATTTGGGCTGGAACGGATAATGTCCATTTTGGTTTAGAATCAGATGGTTCCATCGATGTTGGAGGAAACCTGTATGCCAACGTCGTGAAAGAAGCAGTTGATCAAGCCAATCAGGGGCCGGTTAAACCGTAAAATTTACTATATGATTTAAGCAATTTTCACTTGAAGAAAATTGCTTTTTTTAGTAAAATTAAGAAAACGCTTACAAAAATTGCGTGAAAATATTTGTTTGTGAAATTGAAGTGCGTTCTCAAAAAATTCCTTCAATTTTTTCTTGAAAATACTCCTGTATAGAAGGAGAAGGAGGGTTCATGGAAAAAAGTTAAAAAAATCTTTGTGAAACTATTTACAAATTTTCTAAAATAGAGTACAATAATATTGTGAAAAAATTAACAAATCGAAATTTCTTACACTATTCTTGAAAGTTTCTGAAAACAGGAAAAAGTTCCGGAAAAGGATAAGGGTTTCAAACATTGGAGGAAAGCATCAAATGGCTGATAAAAAAACTCTCTCACCTGAAGAAAAGAAACTCGCTGCTGAAAAACACGTAGACGAGTTGGTGCAAAAAGCACTTGTTGCGCTTGAAGAAATGCGCAAATTGGATCAGGAGCAAGTAGACTACATTGTGGCGAAAGCATCTGTAGCGGCTCTTGACGCTCACGGTGAGCTCGCTCTTCATGCCTATGAAGAAACTGGTCGTGGAGTCTTTGAAGACAAGGCGACTAAGAACTTGTTTGCCTGTGAACACGTAGTAAATAACATGCGTCACACGAAAACAGTTGGTGTCATTTCAGAAGATGACGTCACTGGTTTGACCTTGATTGCTGAGCCAGTCGGAGTTGTCTGCGGGATCACACCTACAACCAACCCAACTTCAACAGCAATCTTTAAAGCATTGATCTCCTTGAAGACACGGAACCCTATCGTTTTTGCCTTCCACCCATCCGCTCAAGAATCATCAGCTCATGCAGCACAAATCGTCCGTGATGCAGCGATTAAAGCAGGAGCACCTGAAAACTGTGTGCAATGGATCACGCAACCATCTATGGAAGCAACCAGTGCCCTTATGAACCACGAAGGAGTTGCGACTATCCTTGCAACAGGTGGGAATGCCATGGTTAAAGCGGCATACTCATGTGGGAAGCCAGCTCTTGGGGTAGGTGCCGGAAACGTTCCTGCCTATGTTGAAAAATCAGCTAATATCCGCCAAGCTGCACACGATATCGTCATGTCTAAATCATTTGACAATGGTATGGTCTGTGCGTCTGAACAAGCGGTCATCATCGATAAAGAAATCTACGATGAGTTTGTTGAAGAATTCAAATCTTACCACACTTACTTCGTTAACAAAAAAGAAAAAGCCCTTCTTGAAGAGTTCTGCTTTGGTGTGAAAGCTAACAGCAAAAACTGTGCGGGTGCGAAATTGAATGCGGACATCGTTGGGAAACCAGCAGCATGGATCGCAGAACAAGCTGGCTTCTCAGTTCCAGAAGGAACCAATATCCTTGCGGCAGAATGTAAAGAAGTTGGTGAAAAAGAGCCTTTGACTCGTGAAAAATTGTCACCAGTCATCGCTGTCTTGAAATCTGAAAGCCGTGAAGACGGAATTAACAAAGCTCGCCAAATGGTTGAATTCAACGGTCTTGGTCACTCAGCTGCCATCCATACAGCTGACGAAGAATTGACCAAAGAATTTGGTAAAGCAGTTAAAGCCATTCGTGTGATCTGCAACTCTCCTTCGACTTTCGGTGGTATCGGGGATGTTTACAATGCCTTCTTGCCATCATTGACACTTGGATGTGGTTCTTACGGACGTAACTCTGTTGGGGACAACGTTAGTGCAATCAACCTCTTGAATATCAAAAAAGTCGGACGCCGGAGAAATAACATGCAATGGATGAAACTTCCTTCAAAAACATACTTTGAACGTGATTCAATTGAATACCTACAAAAATGTCGTGACGTTGAACGTGTCATGATCGTTACAGACCACGCTATGGTAGAGCTTGGTTTCCTTGATCGTATCATCGAACAGCTTGACCTTCGTCGCAATAAGGTAGTTTACCAAATCTTTGCAGACGTTGAACCAGATCCAGATATCACAACTGTTGAACGTGGTACAGAGATCATGCGTGCCTTCAAACCAGATACTATCGTCGCTCTCGGTGGTGGATCTCCAATGGATGCGGCTAAAGTAATGTGGCTCTTCTATGAACAACCAGAAGTGGACTTCCGTGATCTTGTACAAAAATTCATGGATATCCGTAAACGTGCCTTCAAATTCCCATTGCTTGGTAAGAAAACTAAATTCATCGCGATCCCAACTACATCTGGTACAGGATCTGAAGTAACTCCATTTGCTGTTATCTCTGATAAAGCAAACAACCGTAAATACCCAATCGCTGACTACTCATTGACACCAACTGTGGCAATCGTAGACCCTGCCTTGGTATTGACAGTTCCTGGATTTGTTGCGGCAGATACTGGTATGGACGTATTGACTCACGCGACTGAAGCTTACGTATCACAAATGGCTAGCGACTACACTGATGGTCTTGCTCTTCAAGCCATCAAACTTGTCTTTGAAAACTTGGAAAGCTCAGTGAAGAATGCAGACTTCCACTCACGTGAGAAAATGCATAACGCTTCAACTATTGCTGGTATGGCCTTCGCCAATGCCTTCCTAGGTATTTCTCACTCAATGGCTCACAAGATTGGTGCGCAATTCCACACCATTCACGGACGGACCAATGCGATCTTGCTTCCATACGTTATCCGCTACAACGGTACACGCCCAGCTAAGACAGCAACATGGCCTAAGTACAACTACTACCGTGCAGATGAGAAGTATCAAGACATCGCTCGTATGCTTGGCCTTCCATGCTCTACACCAGAAGAAGCAGTTGAAGCTTACGCGAAAGCTGTTTACGAACTCGGTGAGCGCGTAGGAATCGAAATGAACTTCAAAGCACAAGGAATCGATGAAAAAGAATGGAAGAAACATTCTCGTGAATTGGCCTTCCTTGCTTACGAAGATCAATGTTCACCAGCTAACCCACGTCTTCCAATGGTAGACCATATGCAAGAAATCATCGAAGATGCATACTATGGTTACAAAGAACGTCCAGGACGTCGTAAATAAGACGCCAACGAACAACTGATGTTTATCAGCTATCCCTCGCTCAAAAGAGCGGGGGATTTTTCTTTATTTTAACGCTAGAAATTGGTTTTTGTGATCAAAAAATATCTTTTAAAGAAATCTAATAAATATGTTGCAAGCGCTTACTTTGTATGTTATAATATTCACAAAGTAAAAACTGTAATAAAATGGTTTGATAAAACCAACAAAAAAGGAGTCGCTTATGAAAGCAGCAACATATGTATCCGCAGGAAATCTTCAGTTGATTGATCAACCAAAACCAGTGATCAAGAAACCAACTGATGCGATTGTTCGTTTAGTGAAAACGACCATTTGTGGAACAGATCTCCATATTTTGGGTGGTGATGTTCCAGCTTGTAAAGAAGGGACCATCCTGGGTCACGAAGGAATTGGGATTGTCGAAGAAGTCGGCGATGCGGTTACGAACTTTAAGGTAGGAGACAAGGTTATTATCTCTTGCGTAACAGCTTGTAACACTTGCTACTATTGTAAACGTGGCTTGCCTTCCCACTGTGAAGATGGGGGCTGGATTCTTGGTCACTTGATCAACGGTACCCAAGCAGAGTATGTCCATATCCCTCACGCAGACGGGAGTCTCTATCATGCACCTGCTTCTGTAGATGATGAAGCCCTGGTTATGCTCTCTGATATTCTGCCTACTTCCTATGAGATTGGAGTACTCCCATCTCACGTGAAACCTGGAGACAACGTTTGTATCGTTGGTGCAGGGCCAATCGGTTTGGCGGCCCTATTAACCGTGCAATTCTTCTCACCAGCAACCATTATCATGGTAGACTTGTCAGAATCACGTCTCGAAGCTTCTAAAAAGTTTGGGGCCACTCATACCATCTGTTCAAGTAATATTGATGAAATCAAGGCCTTTATCAATGAAGTGACCGATGGTCGTGGTGTCGATATCTCGATGGAATGTGTGGGCTATTCAGCTACCTTCGATGTCTGCCAAAATATTATCTCTGTCGGCGGTCATATTGCCAACGTTGGAGTGCATGGTAAACCAGTTAGCTTCAATCTTGATGACCTTTGGATCAAGAACATTACGCTCAATACTGGTTTGGTTAATGCCAATACAACTGAAATGCTTCTTAACGTCTTGAAATCTGGTAAGATTGATGCGACGAAGTTGGTGACCCATCATTTCAAACTGTCAGAAGCAGAAAAGGCATACGAAATCTTCAAACATGCTGGCGAAAACAATGCCTTGAAAGTCATTATTGATAACGACCTCAGCTAAGAAGTTGGATAGATCCATCACCTAAATAAGATAGAAAAATGAGAGTGGGACAGAAATCGGTAATTCGTTAGAATTCGATTTCGTCGTCCCACCTCCGCACAGTTGAGTAGGGCTGTAAAAGCTGATCAAATCAGCGTAGTAGAGCCCACTCAACCACTGCGTATTGCTCGACAATCAA
Source organism: Streptococcus sp. 1001283B150225_161107_H12 (assembly GCF_015552665.1). Classification (NCBI taxonomy): domain Bacteria; kingdom Bacillati; phylum Bacillota; class Bacilli; order Lactobacillales; family Streptococcaceae; genus Streptococcus; species Streptococcus sp. 1001283B150225_161107_H12. The sequence continues at coordinate 41,859 of NZ_JADNFC010000006.1, forward strand.
AAAATAATTGAGAGGCTAGGACTTTTGTCCCAGCCTCATTTTTTTGCTTAAAAAGATCGTTTAACAATAGAAAATCCCAGCTATAGAATGATAGCTGGGATGTTTGTACTGTTAAGTGAGATGATAAAGAAGTGTTACTATTTGCCTCGTTTGCGAGCGTATTCGTCAAAGGCGCCAGCGAAGGTTCCCATGAGTAGGGGAGTTGCGATTAGTCCAACAGTGATCCATACGGATCCACCATCTACATGGCTGAGTTCCTGCTCGGACAAGCTTCTAAAACGTGTTTCTTCGAGTTTCATGCTTGCTCCTTTCTAGTGCATGATGCCATTGATGATACTACGGCCAAAATCACGTCCGGAATTGTATAAAATATTCCATGTTTGAACGATGAATTTTGCCGAGTCAAAGACGGAGACTCCTCCATCAATGGTCGCCAGTTCAGCTTCCGTTAGGCAAGTATAATGGATGCTTGTATCCATAGGTGTCCTCCTTAATGTAAGATCGTGTACAGTAAATCAATTGCCTCGTTCAGAATGGTGAAAGTGACCATGAAGGCAATAGCAAATTTAGGAAAGTACCCTTCTACCTGTTTGGGTGCTTTTTTATCAAGAATGCAGTATCCTGTCAAAAGGATGAGGGTGATAAATACCAGACTCATAGGTCTCCTCCTTTACCATTTCCGTGTCATATTACTATGAAATGCATCGATCAGTTTTGTTGTCCCGATATAAGCAGAAGAAAAACCGTAAGCGAAAACTAACAGAAAAGGGAGTCCTCCACCATTAATATCACTTAATTCTTCATGCGTAAGATCTTTAAATTGTACTTGGTCTATCATTGCTTTTCTCCTTCAAATTAATTATTTAAATGCTCCCCAAATGGCAGTTCCGACAGCTGTTACACCACCAGCAATAGAGCCAGATAGATAGGGATGAGCAATGATCCAAGCGATCAATGGGATAGCTCCCCCATCGACTTGTGTCAATTCTTCTTCTGTTAAGGGTGTGAATTTTTGTGTGAATTCTGTTGTCATTTAATTTTCCTCTTTCTTGTTTGTCGCCATCTAGCATCAACTGCTAGATAGATTGTAGCCGCAATGGCTAAATTAATCTGTGGTTGAAACGCAATCAGGTGTGCATCATGTAAAACAGTTAATGCGATGATGATTGCAAAGATTATAGTGTGGATAGGCCATCTCATATTTTAATAATCCTAATTTTTGTTGAGAAGCAAAGCTAGGGTAATTTTCCAATAGAGCTAGCTTGTATGGGTAGCCTTTTATTCATCTTGTGTCAGCTAAGCTGATTAGATGCAACAAGGATAAGGTCAATAGCCAATGCAGTGTTTAGCTTACGTTTCAAGTTTTTGTTTAAAATAAAATCAATGAAAGCAAGATCAATAAAACAAAAGCTTTGGTATTCTTTTTCATGTTTGGTATTCCCTTTCCTTATTTATTTACGGAAGAAGTAATACAAAAACCATGGGATGATAATGGGAGTATAGTACATCTGAGGTCCTCCTTTCTTTTTGTTTGGTCACTTATACTATTCGTATAAAAATCTGGAAATGGAAAAAATTTCTAAAAAAGTTTTAGATTGTTTACATCTCTGAAACTAGTTTCAGAGGAATGGAATAATAGTTTAAAATATGAAACTATTATCAAAATGGCTCCAGAATATTGTAAGCGCTTTAAAAATACTATATAATAACCTCACAAGTACTCGAGTTGACGTAATAAACAAAGGAGATGGAATGTATGTCCAAGATCACAAAAGAAGAATTAATTCAACAGATCAAAGACGGCATTATCGTTTCTTGTCAGGCGCTTCCTCATGAACCTCTCTACACAGAGGCAGGAGGTGTGATTCCTCTCTTGGTCAAAGCAGCTGAGCAAGGAGGGGCGGTTGGAATCCGGGCGAATAGTGTCCGCGATATCAAAGAGATCAAGGAAGTGACAAAGCTTCCGATTATCGGGATCATCAAGAGAGATTATCCTCCTGAAGAACCATTCATTACTGCTACCATGAAAGAAGTAGATGAATTGGCCGAATTAGATATCGCAGTGATTGCCCTGGATTGTACCAAACGTCCGCGTCATGACGGTCTATCGATTGTCGACTTTATCCAGCAAGTGAAGGAGAAATATCCTGATCAACTCTTGATGGCAGATGTCAGCACCTTTGAAGAAGGCTTAACAGCTGTCGAAGCAGGGGTTGACTTTGTCGGAACAACCTTATCGGGCTACACAGATTACAGCCCGAAAGTAGACGGACCGGACATTGACTTGATTCGCCAACTTTGCCAAGCGGGTGTCGATGTAATTGCGGAAGGTAAGATCCACTATCCTGCGCAAGCCAAAGAAATTCATGACCTGGGTGTCAGAGGGCTTGTGGTAGGGGGAGCTATTACGCGACCTAAAGAAATTACAGAACGCTTCGTTGCGGCTTTAAAATAGAAAAAAGAACAGTAAAAAGAGACAAGGAGGAAGCTAGGAAGAGAGAAATCATCCAGTAGAAATGAGAATATTTAATAATCACCGTCCTCAGTGAGGATATACTAAGTAAGAGAAATCTTACCGCAAACGTGAGGAGAAATCACATGAAAATGAAAAAAGTACTGTGCTCGTTGGTAGCTGGTGCAGCGGTGCTAGCACTTGCAGCTTGTGGATCTGGAGGAGGATCTAAGTCTGAATCTTCAAGCGATAACTCTGGTAAAACAGAAATCACTTGGTGGGCCTTCCCAGTCTTTACCCAAGAAAAAGCTGATGATGGTGTAGGAACCTACGAAAAATCAATTATCGAAGCCTTTGAAAAAGCCAATCCAGATATCAAAGTCAAACTAGAAACCATCGACTTCAAATCTGGTCCTGAAAAGATTACGACAGCTATCGAAGCTGGAACTGCTCCAGACGTGCTCTTTGACGCACCAGGCCGGATTATTCAATACGGTAAAAATGGTAAATTGGCTGACTTGAACGACCTCTTTACAGAAGATTTTGTAAAAGATGTCAACAACGACAATATCATCCAAGCTAGTAAAGCTGGCGACACTGCCTACATGTACCCAATCAGTTCAGCACCATTCTACATGGCGATGAACAAGAAGATGTTGGAAGATGCAGGAGTTCTTGACCTTGTCAAAGAAGGCTGGACAACAGACGACTTTGAAAAAGTCTTGAAAGCTTTGAAAGACAAAGGTTACACACCAGGATCACTCTTCAGTAACGGTCAAGGTGGAGACCAAGGTACTCGTGCCTTTATCGCTAACCTTTACGGTGGTTCTGTAACAGATGAAAAAGTAACCAAGTATACAACAGATGATCCAAAATTTGTCAAAGGTTTGGAAAAAGCATCTAAATGGATTGAAGACGGTTTGATGATGAACGGTTCTCAATTTGATGGTGGAGCAGACATCCAAAACTTCGCTAACGGTCAAACTTCTTACACTATATTGTGGGCGCCTTCACAAAACGGTATCCAAGCTAAATTGTTGGATGCAAGTAAAGTTGAAGTAGTCGAAGTACCATTCCCATCTGATACAGGCAAACCAAAATTGGAATACCTTGTCAATGGTTTTGCAGTCTTCAACAACAAGGATGAAAAGAAAGTAGCAGCAGCTAAGAAATTTGTTCAATTCATCGCAGACGACAAAGAATGGGGTCCTAAGAACGTTGTTCGTACAGGTGCCTTCCCAGTTCGTAGTTCATTTGGTAAATTGTATGATGACAAACGGATGGAAACCATCAGTACTTGGACTCAATACTACTCACCATACTACAACACAATCGACGGCTTTGCAGAAATGCGTACACTTTGGTTCCCAATGTTGCAATCTGTTTCAAACGGGGATGAAAAAGCAGAACCAGCTTTGAAGACCTTTACTGAAAAAGCAAACGAAACGATCAAGAAAAAATAGATCATCTATGAAACTCAAATGATCCTTTCATAGAAATAAGAAAGCATAGGCCCCCTCGATTTCTTATCTCCATGTGTAGATTGAAAGAGGGGGCCTTCGTGTTTTCGCTCTCCTAATTATCATATGTAGGAAAGGGCAGTGCTATCCGTTCCACATAGGAATCAAGGAAAAAATAGAAAAAGAACATCAGGAGGTGCCTTATTGTGAAGGTAAACAAAATCCGAATGAGGGAGACGCTGGTTTCCTACGCATTCTTAGCACCCATTTTAATCTTCTTTATTGTCTTTGTATTAGCACCAATGATTATGGGGTTTGTCACTAGTTTCTTCAACTACTCGATGACCTCCTTCAAATTTGTTGGTCTTGAAAATTATTCCCGCATGTTTGCGGATAAGGTCTTTATCAAGTCCTTGATCAATACTGTCATCATCGTTATCGGATCCGTTCCAATCGTAGTATTGTTCTCCTTGTTTGTGGCTTCTCAGACCTACCATCAAAATGCGATTGCGCGTTCCTTCTATCGTTTCGTCTTCTTCCTTCCAGTTGTTACAGGGAGTGTAGCGGTAACGGTTGTGTGGAAATGGATCTACGATCCACTATCTGGTATTTTGAACTTCGTCCTTAAATCTGGTCATGTTATCCAACAAAATATTTCTTGGTTGGGAGATAAGAACTGGGCTTTGATGGCCATTATTGTCATCTTATTGACAACCTCTGTTGGTCAACCGATCATCCTCTACATCGCAGCTATGGGAAATATTGATAACTCTCTCGTAGAAGCAGCGCGTGTGGATGGTGCGACAGAACTTCAAGTTTTCTGGAAGATCAAATGGCCAAGCTTATTGCCAACAACTTTGTACATTGCGATCATTACGACCATTAACTCTTTCCAATGTTTCGCCTTGATCCAATTGTTGACATCTGGTGGTCCTAACTACTCAACGAGTACCCTTATGTACTACCTCTATGAAAAAGCCTTTAAACTCTCTGAATACGGTTATGCCAACACCATGGGTGTCTTCCTTGCGGTGATGATTGCCATTATCAGTTTTGCGCAATTCAAGATCCTTGGAAACGACGTAGAATACTAAAGAAAGGAGTCTCAGATGAAATCAACACAAAAGAAACCAATTACTGCCTTTACAGTGATTTCTACCATCGTTTTGCTCCTTTTGACAGTTTTGTTCATTTTCCCATTCTATTGGATTTTGACAGGGGCCTTTAAGTCTCAACCAGATACCATTATGATCCCACCTCAGTGGTGGCCAAAGACACCAACTATGGAAAACTTCCAACAATTGATGGTTCAAAACCCAGCCCTGCAATGGTTGTGGAACAGTGTCTTTATTTCCCTTGCTACCATGCTTTTGGTATGTATGACGTCTTCTTTGGCGGGCTATGTCCTGGCTAAGAAACGTTTCTATGGGCAACGAATTCTCTTTGCTATCTTTATCGCAGCCATGGCCCTTCCAAAACAAGTTGTCTTGGTTCCATTGGTGCGCATTATCAACTTTATGGGAATCCACGACACCCTTGCAGCGGTTATCTTACCGCTGGTCGGATGGCCATTCGGGGTCTTCTTGATGAAACAATTTAGTGAAAACATCCCAACAGAACTCTTAGAATCTGCTAAGATCGATGGTTGTGGAGAGTTACGGACTTTCTGGAGCGTTGCCTTCCCAATTGTCAAGCCGGGATTTGCAGCCCTTGCCATCTTTACCTTCATCAACACCTGGAACGACTACTTTATGCAATTGGTAATGCTGACCTCTCGTCAAAACTTGACTATTTCACTAGGGGTTGCGACCATGCAGGCTGAAATGGCCACCAACTATGGCTTGATCATGGCTGGAGCAGCTTTGGCTGCGGTGCCAATCGTTACGGTCTTCCTGGTTTTCCAAAAATCCTTCACTCAAGGGATTACCATGGGAGCGGTCAAAGGATAAGTCGTCTGCTTGGACAAATGATAGTTGTGTACAGATACTTTTTTCTAGGCTGAGAGGTGTGGGATTTTGCGAGCTCCACACCTCATCGTGCCCTAGAAGGGGCTAGGGAAGAAATCACTTGTTTTCTTTTCTTGTCGCTAAGAAGTGTCGAAAGGAAAAGTGTATGATATTTGATGATTTAAAAAACATCACCTTTTACAAAGGGATCCATCCCAATCTAGATCAGGCCATTGATTTTCTCTATGAGCATCGGAAGGATTCTTTTGAATTAGGGAGATACGACATTGATGGAGATAAGGTCTTTCTCGTCGTTCAAGAAAACACCCTCAATAAAGAAGAAAGCAATCGCTTTGAGCATCACAAAAAATATGCCGATTTGCATTTTTTGGTAGAAGGACATGAGTTTTCGAGTTATGGATCTCGTGTGACAGGTGAGGCGCTCGCCTTTGATGAAGCATCGGACATCGGTTTTGTCCATTGCCAGGAGTCTTATCCACTTCATCTGGGGTATCATAATTTTGCGATTTTCTTCCCAGGGGAACCTCATCAGCCCAATGGCTATGCGGATCAAGAAGAAGTCGTTCGAAAACATTTAGTGAAAATTTTAATCGATTAAGAGAGTCAGAAAGGAGACGGTATGTCACAAAGAGAAACAGGATTGATCAAAACAGTTTTTAATACTGACAATCTGGTGATGCGAATCAGCGAGAAAATAGCGGACTTAGTCACAGTCAATCTTCTTTTTGTGCTGAGCTGTCTGCCGATTGTCACCATCGGGATCGCAAAGATTAGTTTGTATCAAACGGTTTTTGCCATCAAACACCAGCGTCGCCTACCAGTCATTCGGACCTACATCAGCGCCTTTCGTGAAAATTGGAAGTTGGGCCTTCAGCTCGGAGGGATAGAGTTGCTCATTTCAGGGATCTGTCTCTTTGACTTGTTCCTCTTTTGGAGCCAGACAGCCTTGCCAATGCAGGTGTTAAAAGCTGTTTGTCTAGGGCTCTTTATCTTCCTAGTTCTGGTCATGCTAGCGGCCTATCCAATTGCGGCGCGTTATCGATTGACTTGGACAGAGTGTCTACAAAAAGCTCTGATTGTATCCGGTTTGTATTTCCCATGGTTCTTCGTTATGGGGGCTCTCTTGTTGCTAGTAGCTATGGTGTTTGTGACTTCTGTCTTAAGCTTTTTACTAGGACTCATGGTCTTCTTCTTGATTGGTTTTTCTAGCCTGACCTTCCTACAGGTTGGATTGATGGAAAAGATATTTGCTCGTTTTAAAGAATAAAAAAGAAAAATAGGATTTGGTAAACATTCGTGAAAGGAGAAAAGAATGTCAGATTTAAAAAAATATGAAGGAGTCATCCCGGCTTTTTATGCCTGCTATGATGACCAAGGAGAAATTAGCCCGGAGCGGGTACGTGCGCTGGTAGAATATTTTATCGCGAAAGGTGTGCAGGGCTTGTATGTCAACGGATCTTCCGGAGAATGTATCTACCAGAGCGTAGCCGATCGCAAGCTGGTCTTAGAAGAAGTCATGGCAGTGGCTAAAGGAAAATTGACCATCATCGCTCACGTGGCCTGCAACAATACCAAGGACAGCGTGGAATTGGCACGACATGCAGAAGAGCTAGGAGTAGATGCCATTGCGGCCATTCCGCCAATTTATTTCCGCTTGCCAGAATACAGTGTTGCCCACTACTGGAATGAAATCAGCGCAGCAGCACCAAACACAGACTTTGTCATCTACAATATCCCGCAATTGGCAGGGGTAGCTTTGACACCGAGTCTGTATAAAGAAATGTTGAAAAATCCACGGGTGATTGGGGTCAAGAATTCCTCTATGCCTGTTCAGGATATCCAGACCTTTGCTTCTTTGGGAGGAGATGACCATATCGTCTTTAATGGTCCAGATGAACAATTCTTAGGTGGCCGTCTTATGGGAGCAGGAGCTGGTATTGGGGGCACCTATGGTGCGATGCCGGAGCTCTTCTTGAAACTCAATCAGCTGATTGCTGAGAAAGACTTGGAAACTGCGCGTGCCTTGCAATTTGCCATCAATGGTATTATCGGAGTCTTGACGTCTGCTCACGGAAACATGTATGGCGTCATTAAAGAAGTCTTGCGTATCAATGAAGGTCTAGAACTGGGATCTGTTCGGAGTCCATTAACCCCAGTAACTGAAGCAGACCAGGAAGTGGTTCAAAAAGCAGCTAGCTTAATCCGTGAAGTCAAGGAACGTTTCCTTTAAAAAAGAGTGTAAATCGGAAAGGAGAGGTGTATGGCCTATTACCTAGCGATTGATATCGGTGGGACCAATATCAAATATGGTCTGATTGATGAAGCAGAGAATTTGATTGAGTCGCATGAAATGCCGACAGAAGCTGAAAAAGGGGGACCGGGGATTCTAGGGAAAACCAAAGCTTTAGTAGAATCTTACCTCGAAGAAAATACCATCCTTGGAGTCTGTATTTCGTCAGCTGGGATGGTTGACCCCGATAAGGGGGAAATCTTTTATGCAGGCCCTCAGATTCCTAATTATGCAGGAACTCAGTTCAAAAAAGAAATTGAAGAGACCTATCAAATCCCCTGCGAAATTGAAAATGACGTCAACTGTGCTGGTTTAGCAGAAGTCATGTCAGGGAATGGCCAGGGTGCTCAAGTTGCCGTCTGTTTAACGGTCGGTACTGGCATTGGTGGCTGTCTCTTGATCAACGGGGAGATTTTCCATGGCTTTAGCAATTCTGCTTGCGAGGTAGGTTATCTTCATCTTCAAGATGGCGCCTTCCAAGATTTGGCCTCGACGACAGCTTTGGTCGAATATGTTGCCAAGCAGTATGGGGATCCTGTTGAACAATGGAGTGGTCGTCGCATTTTTAAGGAGGCAACCCAAGGAAATACCATCTGTATGGCAGGAATCGATCGCATGGTCGACTACCTAGGCAAGGGGCTTGCCAATATCTGTTATGTCGTCAATCCTCAAGTGGTTATTCTTGGTGGTGGAGTCATGGGACAGGAAGCCATTTTGAAACCAAAAATTTCAGCAGCTCTCAAGGCTTCTCTTGTTCCGAGTCTAGCGGACAAGACGCAATTGGAGTTTGCGCATCATCAAAATACAGCAGGGATGATAGGAGCTTACTACCATTTCAAACAACAGCAAGCCAGACGCAATTAAATCAAAAAACGAGGCTGGGACAGAAGTCCTAGCCTCTCAATTGTCTTTGGATTATCGAGCAAGACGCAGTGGTTGAGTGGGCTCTACTACGCTGATTTCATCAGCTTTTACAGCCCTACTCAACTGTGCGGAGGTGGGACGACGAAATCGAATTCTAACGAATTACCGATTTCTGTCCCACTCTCATTTTTTTGTGGAAAAGAAAAACCAGAATGCAGAGGAAAGGATCCTCAGCTCCTGGTGATAAATCGGAAAATTAGCGTCTACGTGAATCGTAGCCATTGAGTTTTTTGTTTTCCCAATAGCTATTGAAAATTTTCTCTTTGCGCTCCCGATCCATTTCAAGAAAGTGAGCGTAGATTAAATCAATCGTGGTTAAGAAGGGAAGGGTTGCCGTAATACGGTCGATATAGGTGCTTCCAGGTAGGGGAGCAACTGGTAAAATTTCCGTAAAGTCATCCTTGATAGCGTCTGGTTGAGCAGTAAGAAGAACGGTTTTTGCTCCCATTTCTTGAGCATCTAAGAGGCTGTGGATAATCGAGCGTGTAGTTCCCGACAGAGAGAAGGCAATGACCAGACAGGACTTATCCAAGATACTGGTCGTCCATGCAAAGCCGTCTTGATCGGTTAAGGCCTCACAAACAACGCCCAGTCGGAGGAAACGAAGTTTCATCTCAGAAGCGACCAATCCTGAGCTTCCTTTTCCAAAGAAGTAAACCCGATCTGCTTGAGTGATTAAGTTGGCGACTTCTTTGATTTGGTCATCTTTGGCTAGATTTTCTGTAGCCTGAAGGACCTGCTGGTAGCGACGCAAGACATCCTGGGTTAATTCGTCATGCGGGGATTGTTGCTTTTGAGATTTGGTTTCTTCGTTAAAGTGATAAATAAATTCACGGTAGCCTGTGAAGCCACACTTTTGGGAAAAACGGGTCAAAGCAGCTTTTGATACATGCAACAGTTCCGTCACTCTAGACGAGGAAAGAGAGTGTTGCTGTGCTTCAGGAGATAAAAAATAGTGAGCAATGTCTAACTCTAGCTCCGTCATTTCTTCTTGATGGCTCTTAATAATGCTTCGGAGATCACGATCTTGTTTCACAGCGGTCCTCCTTTCAACTGAGGTTACACCTGGAGAAAATCCTATAATATATTTCATAGTATAACATAAAAAACTGTGATATACAAGGAATACGACCGACGAATGACTGAAAGAAGGAACAGAATCAACATCTTTTTTGAATCGCCTTTGTTAAAAAAATAAGCTCTGGAAACAAAGGAAAGACGCTGAAAAAAGTTGATAAAATATGATATAATTTACACAAGAATTTGTTCCTTCTTGTAAAGGAAGAGGTAAGGAGGTGGAGTGATGGCCAACGCAACTCTCGAAATGATGCAAGAGATTGAAATGGCGGCAGAAGCGGTTGTCGCAAGTTACGAGGATCAGGTCCAAGATTTGCGCCAACAGCTAGGTGATCACCTACAGGAGGTGGCAGCATCCTATGACAAAGAGACTGCTAAGCTAGTCGCAGAGCGGGAAGAGTATTCGAAAACGACGATTGCTAGCCTGGAAGCAGACCTTGCAGTGACCAGTCAACGCAATGACGAAAAGGTGCAGCAAGCTATGACAGATAAGCGCGCAGCTTTGGTAGACGAAATTGTAGAAAAGGTGGTAGCAACCTATGGCAATTAGTCCAATGCAACACCTTTCTCTGGTCTTGCCCACAAATCTAATGGACGAGCTTCTCTTGTCGCTCCAGTCAGAGGAGTCGGTCCAAATTTATGATTTGAGCGATCAAGAGGATTGGCAAGTTGCCTTTCAGACGAGTGATGGGTCCAAAGGATCATCTCTAAGGATGGATGAACTAAGACGTCGGGAAGAGCAGTTAGAAAAGGCCATACAGGCTCTGGAGCCTTTTATTCCTCAGAAGAAGGGATTAGAAAAACTAAAAGAAGCTCCCTTGTCCTTGTCTTTTCACGATTTAGAGTCTCATGGGGTTATCCGTGATGAGCAACGTCTTTTACAATCAGTACAAAAACAATTGGCTGTTCTAGCAAAGGCTCGGGATCGCATCCAGCAAGCCCAAGAGGAAATCTCCTCTATAGAAAAATGGGCTGCCTTGACGACAACACCTGATCGGCTCAAGCGTTTCCGTTATGTTCGTGGCTTAATCGGTACCATTCCCAATAGTGAACAGGATCAGGCGCGTCAAGCCTTGCTGGCTCATCCAGATGTAGAGGTCGATGTGGTCTTTAGCTCGGAAACGGAGCATGGGGTGGTAGTCTTGTATAAGTCTGGGGATTTAACAGACCTTCAAGATACGCTGACCAGTTCGCATTTCAAAGAGTTTGACTACCAAGGAGAGACGCTACCAAAAGAACGTTTGGAGCAACTCAAGAGAGAGATCAAAGAACAAGGTGCTGTCGAAACAGCTACTTTGGAAACGCTCAGTCAAGCCAAGGAAGACCTCAACCAACTCAAGTACCAACTCGATTATGTCTTGAGTCTAGGAGCGCGGGAAGAGGCCAAAGGCTCTCTTGCTAGCACAGCCCACCTGATTGCCCTAGAGGGATGGATCGAAACAGCTCAACTAGAAGCTTTAAAGGCTAAACTTCAAAAGGAATTTGGGGACCAAGTCGTCTTGCAGACACGTGAAGTCACTCAAGATGAATGGGATCAGGTACCCATCAAACTGAAAAACAATGCCTTGGTGGAGCCTTTCGAGTTGGTGACCGAAATGTACGCCCTGCCCAAGTATTATGAGAAAGATCCGACGCCAATCGTCTCTCTCTTCTACTTTGTCTTCTTCGGCATGATGGTAGCAGATATCGGCTATGGCCTCTTGTTAACGCTGGCAACTGGCTTTGCTTTAAAAGCTTTCCAGCTACAGCCGAGCGCAGCAAAAAACCTTCGTTTCTTCTGCCTCTTAGGAATCTCGGTAGCCCTTTGGGGAGTCGTCTACGGTTCCTTCTTCGGCTTTGAGATGCCCTTTGCTTTGATCAGTACGACGACCAATGCCATGACCATCTTGATCTTATCGGTTGTCTTTGGTTTCATCACCGTTTTGGTCGGCCTTTTCCTAGGAGGGATGAAAAAAGTTCGCCTGAAAGACTACACCGAAGCCTACAATGCAGGCTTTGCCTGGGTCTTGATTTTATTGGGCTTGATGCTCTTAGCAGTCGGAAATATCCTACCAGGCTTATCCTACCTAGTCCCCATTGGTCAGTGGCTAGCCATTCTCAATGCGATTGGGATTCTGGTGGTGTCCATTGTCAGTGCTAAGAAATTATCAGGACTAGCAGCAGGTCTCTTTAATCTCTACAATGTTAGTGGGTATGTCGGAGACTTGGTGAGCTTTACCCGTTTGATGGCGCTTGGCTTGTCCGGGGCCAGTATCGGTTCAGCCTTTAACTTGATTGTCAATCTCTTCCCAACCCTGGGACGGTTCACAGTCGGCCTTGTCCTCTTTGTCCTCCTCCATGCCATCAATATGTTCCTGTCCTTCTTATCAGGCTATGTGCATGGAGCGCGTTTGATCTTTGTCGAGTTCTTTGGCAAGTTCTACGAGGGTGGTGGCAAGCCCTTCCAACCTCTAAAACCTTCGGAACGCTATGTCAAAACAAAAAAATAATTTAGTAAATCAATCATAAAAAATATTATAGGAGTATATTCATGGAATCTTTAGCTTCATATTTCTCAACTCATGGGGGGGCCTTCTTTGCAGCACTTGGTGTAGCCATTGCAGTGGCTCTTAGTGGAATGGGTTCAGCCCTCGGTGTTGGTAAGACCGGTCAGGCTGCTGCCGCACTCTTGAAAGAACAACCCGAAAAATTTGCCCAAGCCTTGATTTTGCAATTGTTGCCAGGTACACAAGGTTTGTATGGTTTCGTTATCGGGATCTTGATCTGGTTACAAATTAAGCCAGATATGGCTCTCGAAACTGGAGTCGCTTACTTCTTCACAGCCCTTCCAGTAGCGATTGTCGGCTATTTCTCAGCGAAACACCAAGGGAATGTCGCAACGGCTGGGATGCAAATCTTGGCAAAACGCCCAGAAGACATGATGAAAGGGGTTATCCTTGCGGCCATGGTTGAAACCTATGCTATCTTGGCCTTCGTTGTGTCCTTCCTTTTGACTCTTCGCGTCGGCTAATCTAGACACACCTAAGTCAAAGATGAGGAGGCTTCTCTTCGTCTATTATCGGTGGTGAAGAACTCCAAAGGAGGAAATAAAAACAATGACGGATTATTCCCAATTAAAGGATTCCATCCTTGAACAGGCCCATGAAAAAGGCCGGAAATTAGTAGCGGAAGCGACGGTCAAGGTTCAAGAAGAGTCCCAGTTGCAGGAAGCTCGTTTGGTAGAAGAAAAGTTACACCAACGGGCGGTTCAATTGCAGACGATTGAGCGCCACTTGCAACGTGAAAGCCAACAAATTGAAAATCAAAAGCGCCAATCGACACTGGTCACTAAGCAACGGGTTTTAAAAGAGTTGTTTGCGGATGCCTACCAGAAAATGGCGACTTGGTCACGCCAAGAAGAGCTCGCATTTCTGCATCGCGTTCTTTCTCGCTATGCAGATCAAGCAATGGTCTTAACGTTTGGTGCTGTGACGGCAGAAAAATTGACAGATCAAGATCTTCAGGATTTGATAGAGGCCTATCCACAGCTTCAATTAGCAAAAGAAACACTTGCCCAAGAGGCTGGTTTTGTCCTTTCCTTTGGCAAAGTGGATGCCAGCTACCTCTACCGTGATTTGGTTGATGCTGTGCGGGAGGAGCAAAGCTTCCATATGGCAGCCAGCATTTTTAAAGAAGAGAAAAACTAGGAGGGGCTATGAGTGAACGGACGTATTCTCAAGTAAATACCGGGATTAGTGTACGTGAAGCTAGTTTTTTGAGCCCGGCTCAGTTTGATGCCCTTCTGAATAGCTCCGATGCAGAAGCGCGTGCTAATCTCTTGCAAGGGACGGCCTATGCCTTGGAGGCAGATCAACTGCGTCAAGTCCAAGTGGTCGAGCAAGCCTTGATGAAGCACCTTCTAGCAGAGTACGATTGGGTTTATCAGGTAGCTCCGAACCCTGCGGTAGTCGACCTCTTTGCCCTCAAGTACACCTATCACAATCTCAAGGTCTTTTTGAAAGAGCGAGCAACGGGGCGGGATTTGAACTTCCTATTATTGGATGCAGGTCCCTATTCCTTAGCAGTTCTTGAACAAGTAGCTAAGACCTTTTCTTCAGAGAACTGCCCAGAATTTATGGCTCAAGAAGTAGCATCGACCTGGCAGGAATATGTCGACTATCAGGATATTCGGGTTCTGGAGATCGGCATGGATCTGGCTTACTTTGATCATCTCAAACGCTTGGCGAAAGACCTGGACCATCCACTTTTAAAATCCTTGGTCACCTTGACCATTGATTGTTACAATGTCATCACAGTTGAACGAGCCCTCAGTTTGAAAAAGCCGAACAGCTTTATGAAGCAACTCTTGTCCGATGCAGGGACCCTCTCAGCAAGAGAAGTCATCCAGTGTGTGGAGCAGGGCAACCTCATCAGTTGGTTCCAACAAGTCAATCCCTTGCCTTATGATGTGGAATTGACACAGTACGAAGAGCAGATGCGAGCTGGTAGAGTAACTGCCGAGACAGTGGAATACTTGGAGCATGTGATCAAGTACCGAATTTTGGAACAAGCTTCCTTTGAGACAGATGGCCCCTTGCCTTTAGCTCGCTATCTCTTCGGAAAAGAGCTGGAGGTGAAGAATCTTCGTTTGGTCTTAACGGGGCTAGATAATCAGCTTCCGATTGACAAAATAAAAGAAAGGATGAGACCGATCTATGGCCAGTAAAACGCAAAAAATTGCCGTTGTAGGAAACCGAGATGCCATCCTTCCTTTTCAGATGATTGGCTTTCAGACCTTTCCCGTAGCAGAGGCTCAGGAAACCATCAATACCTTACGTCACTTGAGCCAAGAAGATTTTGGCATCATCTATCTGACGGAGGATATGGCTCAGGAAATCCCAGATACCATTGCCCACTACGATCGGCAAGTAACCCCAGCCGTCATCTTGATTCCTACTCATAAGGGCTCGACTGGACTGGGACGGCAACGCATTCGCGATAATGTCGAAAAAGCAGTAGGACAGGATATTTTATGAGAACAAATGAATTTGGTCAAGCGATTGGAGATGCACTGCCGGATTTTACACCGGGGCGCTTGCCAGCTATTGAGCGGATTGAGGGTCGCTATACCATAATTGAGCGCCTGTCAAAAGAAAAACACGGGGCGGATCTTTATCAGGTCTACGGGCCAGCCTCCCCAGCAGCGATGTGGACCTATCTGTTCAAAGGCCCTGCCCACAATGAAGAGGAGTGGGACCACTTATTGGATGATCTCATGACAGATCAAGGTCGCTTTTACTATGCGATTGTAGACAAAGAATCCGGCAAGGCTCTGGGGACTTTCTCTCTCATGCGGATCGATCCAGCCAACCGGGTGATCGAAGTCGGAGCAGTGACCTACTCACCAGCGCTCCAGAAGACTCGCATGGCTACGGAAGCCCAGTATCTGTTAGCGCGCTACGTGTTTGAGGATTTAGGCTACCGCCGCTATGAGTGGAAATGCGATGCCTTAAACCAAGCTTCTCGCAAAGCAGCTGAGCGCTTGGGGTTCACCTATGAAGGGTGTTTCCGTCAGGCTGTTGTCTATAAAGGTCGGACTCGAGACACAGATTGGTTAT
This sequence comes from Streptococcus sp. 1001283B150225_161107_H12, assembly GCF_015552665.1. NCBI lineage: Bacteria > Bacillati > Bacillota > Bacilli > Lactobacillales > Streptococcaceae > Streptococcus > Streptococcus sp. 1001283B150225_161107_H12. The sequence continues at coordinate 57,626 of NZ_JADNFC010000006.1, forward strand.
CTATCATTGACCAAGAATGGCCAGCTATCAAAGAGCGTTTCGAAGCTTGGTTGGATCCAACTAATTTCGAGGCCAATGGTCAACAAAAGCAATCTCTAAGAGAGATAGTACAAAAGTAAAACAAAGAAACAAAGGATTCCCAGGAGGAATACATGACTCAAGGAAAAATTATTAAAGTTTCCGGCCCCTTGGTGGTCGCATCAGGGATGCAGGAGGCCAATATCCAAGACATTTGCCGGGTCGGCGATCTTGGTTTGATTGGCGAAATTATTGAGATGCGTCGGGACGAAGCATCTATCCAAGTATATGAAGAAACGTCTGGAGTCGGTCCAGGAGAACCAGTGGTAACAACTGGAGCTCCCCTTTCTGTCGAGTTGGGACCAGGCTTGATCTCTCAGATGTTTGACGGAATCCAACGCCCCTTGGAACGTTTCCAAGAAGTCACCGCCAGCGATTTTTTGGTTCGTGGGGTGCAAGTTCCTAATCTCGATCGTGACACCAAATGGACCTTCGAACCAAGTGTAGCAGAAGGAACTGAGGTAGTCGCAGGAGACATCGTTGGTACCGTTCAGGAGACCAATATGGTGGAACACCGCATCATGGTGCCATTTGGAGTCAGTGGACGTGTGACCAAGATCGTAGCAGGTTCTTACACAGTAGAAGAGCCGGTTTATGAGATCGAGCAGGCAGATGGCAGTCTCTTTACTGGTACTTTGATGCAAAAATGGCCGGTTCGTCGAGGCCGTCCCTTTGCACAAAAACTGATTCCAGTAGAGCCTTTGGTTACAGGTCAACGGGTCATCGATACCTTCTTCCCTGTGACTAAGGGTGGAGCTGCAGCTGTTCCTGGTCCTTTCGGAGCTGGAAAGACGGTTGTGCAACACCAGGTGGCCAAGTTTGCCAATGTAGACATCGTAATTTACGTGGGTTGTGGGGAACGTGGAAATGAAATGACGGACGTTCTGAATGAATTTCCAGAATTGATCGATCCAACGACTGGTCAATCCATCATGCAACGGACCGTTCTGATCGCTAACACTTCGAACATGCCAGTAGCGGCGCGGGAAGCTTCCATCTACACAGGGATCACTATTGCAGAATATTTCCGTGATATGGGCTATTCCGTTGCCATCATGGCGGATTCGACATCGCGCTGGGCAGAAGCTCTCCGTGAAATGTCTGGTCGTCTAGAAGAAATGCCAGGGGATGAAGGCTACCCAGCCTACCTTGGTAGCCGGATCGCCGAATACTACGAGCGTGCAGGTCGGGTCAAGACACTTGGAACTACTGCGCGTGAAGGCTCGATTACCGCCATCGGTGCCGTCTCTCCTCCGGGTGGAGATATTTCAGAGCCGGTAACGCAAAATACCTTGCGAATTGTTAAGGTCTTCTGGGGACTAGATGCTCAGTTGGCGCAACGCCGCCACTTCCCAGCCATCAACTGGTTGAGTTCTTATTCCCTTTACCAGGATGAGGTAGGCCAATATATCGATCAACATGAGCAGATTAGCTGGGCAGAAAAAGTGACCCGCGCCATGAACCTGTTGCAAAAAGAGAGTGAATTGCAAGAGATCGTGCGTTTGGTTGGTCTGGATTCCTTGTCTGAAAAAGACCGCTTGACCATGAATGCGGCCAAGATGATCCGCGAAGACTACCTGCAACAAAATGCCTTTGATGAGGTCGATACCTATACCTCTTTCAGCAAGCAGGTGGCCTTGTTGACCAACATTTTGACCTTTGACCAAGAAAGTCAAAAAGCACTAGAATTGGGAGCTTACTTCACAGAAATCATGGAAGGAACTGTAGACCTTCGGGACCGCATTGCCCGGAGCAAGTTCATCCATGAGGATCAGTTGGCCACCATCCAAGCTTTAAAAGAAGAAATCGTAGAATCCCTACACCAAATCGTCGCAAAAGGAGGAGTAGACAATGAGCGTGATTAAAGAATACCGTACTGTCAGCGAAGTTGTTGGCCCCTTGATGATTGTCGATCAGGTCGAGGGGGTTCACTACAATGAACTCGTAGAAATCAAGCTCCATGACGGAACAACCCGTCAGGGACAAGTCCTCGAAGTCCAAGAAGACAAGGCCATGGTCCAACTCTTTGAAGGATCTAGCGGGATTAATTTGGAAAAAGCCAAGGTTCGCTTTACCGGACGTCCCCTAGAACTTCCTGTGTCTGAAGACATGGTCGGACGCATCTTTAACGGGATGGGCAAACCGATTGATGGTGGTCCAGAGATTATCCCAGAGAAGTACTTGGACATTGACGGTCAAGCCATCAACCCAGTATCACGGGACTATCCAGATGAATTTATCCAGACAGGGATCTCAGCCATTGACCATTTGAATACCTTGGTTCGGGGCCAAAAACTCCCAGTATTCTCTGGATCAGGGCTTCCTCATAAAGAATTGGCCGCTCAAATTGCTCGTCAAGCTACTGTGCTTAATTCGGAAGAAAACTTCGCCGTGGTCTTTGCGGCCATGGGGATTACCTTCGAAGAAGCCGAATTCTTTATGAACGACCTGCGGGAAACAGGTGCGATTGATCGCTCTGTCCTCTTCATCAACCTAGCTAATGACCCAGCTATCGAGCGGATTGCCACTCCTCGGATCGCCTTGACAGCTGCCGAGTATTTGGCCTATGAAAAAGACATGCACGTCTTGGTCATTATGACCGACATGACCAACTACTGTGAGGCCCTTCGGGAAGTATCTGCTGCCCGCCGTGAGGTTCCAGGACGTCGGGGCTATCCAGGTTACCTTTATACCAACCTCTCAACCCTCTACGAACGTGCAGGACGCTTGGTTGGAAAGAAAGGATCTGTGACCCAAATTCCAATCCTCTCCATGCCAGAAGATGACATCACCCACCCCATCCCTGACTTGACAGGCTACATCACAGAAGGTCAGATTATCTTGTCTCGCGATCTCTACAATAGTGGTTACCGTCCACCGATCAATGTTCTTCCCTCCCTTTCTCGTTTGAAGGACAAGGGTTCTGGTGAAGGCAAGACTCGGAAAGACCATGCGGCGACTATGAACCAGCTCTTTGCGGCTTACGCCCAAGGGAAACAAGCCAAAGAGTTAGCCGTGGTGCTTGGAGAATCCGCCTTGTCCGATACAGACAAGCTCTATGTTAAGTTTACCGATCGCTTTGAGAAGGAGTACATCAACCAAGGCTTTACCACCAATCGGACCATTCAAGAAAGTCTGGATCTAGGTTGGGAATTGCTGGCTATCTTGCCACGGACAGAGCTCAAGCGGATCAAGGATGACATGATTGACGAATACCTCCCAAAAACTTCTCAGGAAGCACAAGCCTAGGAGTAGAAAGGAGGAAGTCAGATGGCACGATTAAATGTCAAACCCACCCGGATGGAGTTAAACACCCTCAAAGAGCGTCTGAAAACAGCAACCAGAGGGCATAAACTTCTCAAGGACAAACGAGATGAGCTCATGCGACGCTTCATCGAATCGGTCCGTGAAAATGACCGCCTCCGTCAGAAGATTGAAGCTGCTCTCATTGGCAATATGCAAGAGTTTGTCCTGGCCAAATGTCTGGAAAACGACCTCATGGTCCAGGAAATCTTTGCAGTTCCGACGCGGGAAGTCAGCCTGCATATAGAGACGGAGAACATCATGAGTGTGCGTGTGCCCAAGATGCATGCCCATATTGACAATCCATATGGAGACGATGAGGGAGACGTGGTCTACAGCTATGTGGCTTCCAATAGCCAGATGGACAATACCATTCAAGAAATGGAAGAACTCCTTCCAGACCTGTTGCGCTTAGCAGAGATTGAAAAAACTTGTCAGCTCATGGCCGATGAAATTGAAAAAACGCGCCGTCGGGTCAATGGATTGGAATATGCGACCATCCCAGATCTCAAGGAAACCATCTACTATATCGAAATGAAACTCGAAGAAGCCGAACGCGCCAACCTGGTCCGAATGATGAAGGTCAAATAAGATACAAAGCCGTTAAGCAACTCAAAGGAAAATAGGGAGCAGGACAGAAGCACTGTTGTATAGAATGCTTCGTTGTCCTGCCCCCACAAGGCTGATTAGGATTTTTCCGAGCTCTTAAAGCGAGAGAAAAATCCAATCAGCTACTGTGCCTTTGAAGTTAGTACTATTACAGTTTGCGTTTTACACACAGAATTTAGGGCGTGTTCAATTAATAAGACACAAAGCCGTTAAAACAGCACCTCAAGTGATGTCTACAGGACACGAACTTGGGGTGTTTTTTAGCCTCTATTCAACTGAAAAATCTTCTAAAATCCCTTCGTTCAGGACTCTCAAAGGCTTCTGATACAATGAATTTGTTTGATTATCCAAATAGTACTAACTGTCGTTAATTATTAAGAGATTGTAACAAGAAAGGACTAATGTTACAAATTAGGGTCAGTTAGATTAAAAGAAAAGAAGAGCCATTTTAAAGACAAAAAATGTGGTAGAATATTAAATGTATCTGTCTGGAGATAAATCTCCGATAATAAGAAAACGAGGAAAGAACGTATGAAGAAAGTAAATAAAAAAGCTTTGATCGCTTCTACTGTTGCTATGGCGGTTTTGCCATTTACAACTGGTAAAGCAGAATCAAATGGGGACTGGGTTGCCCGTTCTGTAGATGAAATTCGTGCAGATATTTCAACTTCAGAAAACAAACAAACCTACACAATCAAGTATGGAGATACCCTAAGCACGATTGCGGAAGCTTTGAATGTTGACGTAACTGTTTTGGCAAACTTGAACCAAATCAGCAACATTGATTTGATTTTCCCAGGAACTGTCTTGACAACAACTGTCAATGATCAGAACCAAGTGACAGGTGTAGAAATCCAAACTCCTACAGCAGGCAATGCTGATGCAACTGTGACAACTTCTGCTGATTTGACAAACAACCAAATCAAAGTAGACAACCAAACTGTTGCAGTGGGTGATTTGACAAAACCAGTAGCAGATGAAAGCAACCAAGCTGTAGAACTCCCTCAAGCACCTGCAGTTGTAGCAGCAGTGGCAGAGCAAGTATCAGAAAGCTTGTCAACTCCAGAAGCGCCAGCTGAAACACCTGCACCAGCAGCTCCAGTAGCAGAGGAAGCGCCAGCACCAGTTGTTGAAGAAGCACCTGCGCAACCTGCTGCAGCGCCAGCTGAAGTAGCGGCTCCTGTAGAAGCACCAGTTGTTGAGGAAGCCCCAGCGACTCCAGTAGCTGAACCAGCTCCAGTCGTAGAAGTTCCAGCAGAACCAGAAGTTACTGCGGTTGCTTCAACACCACAATATGGTGCACCAGCACCAGTTGTTGATACGACAGTTGCAACTCCTTCAACAGCAACTCCAACTTCAAATGAAGGTCTTCGACCTCAAACAATTAAATTCAAAGAACAAGTGATTAATGAACTTGGCTTGACTGATATCGGTGGTTACCGTCCTGGTGACCCAGAAGATCACGGTAAAGGTCTTGCGGTCGACGTTATGGTTCCAGAAAGTTCAGAGATTGGTGATCGAGTAGCTCAATATGCAATCGATCACATGCAAGAAAATGGAATTTCTTACATCATCTGGAAACAACGTTTCTATGCTCCAGTAAATAATATTTATGGACCAGCAAACACTTGGAATGAAATGCCAGACCGTGGTAGCGTGACAGAAAATCATTACGACCACGTACACGTATCATTTTACGAATAATTAAGACATAGCAAAGAATCAGGATATTCCTGATTCTTTTTTTGTATAAAAATAGATCCCATTGCTCAATGGGACCTAGCGGATTAAAGGATGATATCAGATTTTTCAACTTGATAGAGAGCCATACTCATAAACAAAGCAACAACAAGAAGAATAAGAATCCCGGGTGTCCAAGAGTGGAAGATTTGTTGGCTTGAACCAAATAAGATAGGCCCAAGTGCAGCAAAGACGTATCCTCCTGTTTGAGCTAGTCCTGAGAGCTGAGCAGTTTTCTCGGGAGAGCTAGACTTCATGGAGAAGGTGACCATGAGGTAAGGGAATAAGATACTCGTAAAACTTCCGATTAAGATATTCAGGATCAACCAGTAAATGAAGTTGTCTGTTTTCAGTAACAGCATGGCAATTCCAGTAAAACCAGCTAAAACAGTCGTTATCAGCATGATGCAACGGTTTCGTTTAGAAAGGCTGGTAGTGAGACTTGGAATGGTCATAGAGAAAGGAAGACTCATCAGGGTGAATACAGATGCTAAAATTCCTGCATTGGCTTGACTGATGCCGGCTTGGGTTGCCATAGTAGGAAGCCAGGTCATCGTGGTATAGAATAAGAGAGACTGGAGACCACAGAAAAGCATGATGGCCCAAACCTTGCCATTCTTATACCAACTAGTCTTATTTTCATTAGAAGAAGAGCTTTTTTTCAAATAATGATTATGACGAGTATTGGGGAGCCAGATCACAAGTGCAAGCGTACAGACAACTGTCAGCACCCAAACCAGACCTTGCCAAGAGGTGGCTTGAGTGATAGGAACAGCGACAGAAGAAGCTACCGCAGTAGACAAGCCCATTGCAGTGATATAAAGGGTTGTTAAGAAGCCAAGACGTTTTGGTTCATTAGCTTGAATCAAGCTTGGTAGAAGGACATTGATAAAGGCAATAGCAGTACCAATCAAAAGAGTTCCCACATAGAGGAGAGGCAGATTGATGGTGCGTAGAGCAGATCCAATCGTCATCAGGATCAAGACCCCGAGAAAGAGTCGCTCAATCCCAAAGCGTCTCGCCCAGCTAGTAGCAAAAGGAGAGAAAATAGCGAATGTTAGGAGGGGTAGACTCGTCAAGAGGCCAAGAGAACTCACCTCGACACCAAAGCTAGCAGCAATATCTGATAAGACAGTGGAGAGGGTCGTAAATGGGGCCCGCAAGACCACTCCTAGTAAAAGGATCCCTGGAATGAGAAAACGTGAATGGTTTTGTTTCATAATGTGCCTCCTTGTTAAAATGAACAGTATCCGTATCATTATAGCACAAGAACTTGGAGGAGGCAAAAGGAATTATCGGGGGACAAAGCCCGTAAAATAGCTATTTCGCCTACAAATATAGGAAATAATAGAAAGATAGAGCTGAAAAAAATTTTTGAAGGTTTTAAAACTTTCTTCACACATCCTTTTTATAGGAGTCTAGTTATCTCCGCTCAAACTGCGTCAACGTACCTAAACTCGCTGATGCTCGTAAAAAAATCTCACTAGCGTTCGAACTGCATCTATGTACCTAAGCTCACTAACGTTCGCCAAGGTACATAGAAAAAAGCCACCTGATTTGGTGGCCTTTATGGGAGATTATTATGAAAAAGTTTAGGATTTTCTATCAAACAAAGTTAGGAGGTCTTCATTTGATGGTACTAGTATAAATCGGAAAACTTAAAGAAAACTTAAGATAAGTTCCTGTAATTTTAAATCAGTCTTAAGACGGATGGTTTGATTTGTAGCTGTCATTCGATCTCATTCTAGGTGAACTTGCATTATTGTCAGAATTGTGAGAAAATAGTCTTCATTAAAGGAGGGAAAGGATAGTGAGATGAGAGAGGATATCAAGATTAACGACCGTGCCCTAGCACTGGAGAAACAATTGATTGAAAAGTTAGAGCTTGTGTTTGATACCGATGTTGAATTGGACGTCTACAACCTTGGTTTGATTTATGAGTTGGATCTGGATGAGGAAGGGACTTGCAAGGTAGTCATGACCTTTACCGATACCGCTTGTGACTGTGCGGAAAGTTTGCCTGTTGAAATCGTCGCTCGCCTAAAAGAAATTGACGGTATTGAAGACGTCAAAGTAGAAGTAACCTGGTCGCCCGCCTGGAAAATTACACGGATCAGCCGTTATGGGCGTATTGCACTTGGCCTTCCTCCGCGATAAATCAATAAAACTCACTTTACAAATTCGTAAAGTGAGTTTTTTCATATCTTATTGTTTACCAGACTGTTCCATATTCCAGAAGTCGGTCACGGCACCGCGTGAAGCAGAGGATACCGTGTGGGCATACTTACCCAGAACCCCACGACTATACAGTGGTGGTAGAGTTGTTTCAGCCTTCCGTTTGGCTAACTCTTCGTCTGAGACATGCATGGTGATTTCTTTGGTATCTTGGTCAACTGTCACCAGGTCCCCTGTGTGGAGGTAGGCGATTGGACCGCCGACCTGAGCTTCAGGCGCGATGTGTCCAACAACGAGACCATACGTACCACCAGAGAAGCGTCCGTCTGTCAAGAGGGCCACCTTATCTCCTTGGCCTTTCCCAACGATCATGGATGACAAGGACAGCATTTCTGGCATACCAGGACCACCCTTCGGACCTACGAAACGAACAACAACAACGTCGCCATCCACGATTTCATCCGAAAGAACCGCTTCAATGGCAGCCTCTTCTGAGTCAAAGACCTTAGCAGGGCCCGTGATGTTACGGACCTTCACACCTGATACTTTGGCAACCGCCCCTTCTGGAGCCAAGTTCCCTTTCAAGATGATCAATGGACCATCCGCACGTTTTGGATTTTCAAGTGGCATGATAACTTTTTGACCTGGTGTCAAATCAGCAAAGGCTTCCAAGTTCTCAGCTACTGTTTTACCAGTACATGTGATGCGATCCCCATGAAGGAAACCATTCTTAAGAAGGTATTTCATGACGGCTGGCACACCACCGACATTGTAAAGGTCTTGGAAGACGTATTGACCTGATGGTTTTAAGTCAGCCAAGTGAGGCACGCGCTCTTGGAAATCGTTGAAGTCTTCAAGGGTCAAATCCACATTGGCCGCATGAGCGATCGCAAGCAAGTGAAGGGTCGCATTGGTGGAGCCACCCAGTGCCATGGTCACTGTAATCGCATCTTCAAAGGCTTCACGGGTCAAGATGTCAGATGGTTTTAGTCCCATTTCAAGCATTTTCACAACTGCACGACCTGCTTCTTCGATATCGGCTTTTTTATCAGCTGATTCAGCAGGGTGAGAAGAGGAACCTGGCAAGCTCATTCCAAGAACCTCGATCGCTGTCGCCATGGTGTTGGCCGTATACATACCCCCACAGCCACCAGGGCCAGGGCAGGCATTACATTCCAGTTGCTTCACTTCTTCAGCAGTCATATCACCATGGTTCCATTTCCCGATCCCTTCGAAAACAGAAACCAAGTCGATATCCTTGCCATTCAGATTACCCGGTGCAATGGTACCACCATAGGCAAAAATCGCAGGGATATCCATATTGGCAATGGCAATCATCGAACCAGGCATGTTCTTATCACAACCGCCGATGGCTACAAAGGCATCGACGTTGTGACCACCCATGGCCGCTTCGATAGAGTCCGCAATGATATCACGAGAAGTCAAGGAGAAGCGCATCCCAGGCGTTCCCATAGCAATCCCATCGGCAACCGTAATGGTTCCGAATTGGACTGGCCAAGCTCCCGCATCTTTGACGCCTTCTTTGGCTAGTTTCCCAAAATCATGCAAGTGCATGTTACAAGGCGTGTTTTCAGCCCAAGTAGAGATTACCCCTACGATTGGTTTTTCAAAGTTTTCATCTGTCATCCCAGTTGCCCGAAGCATAGCCCGGTTAGGGGATTTGACCATGCTGTCGTAGACACTACTGCGATGGCGTGTATCTAATTCTGTCATCTGATTCCCTCTCACGTATTTTTTTATTATTATAGCACAATTTACAGCCCAACGATAGAAGAAAATTCTTGAATTTTCAGACAATTTAACAGAACGAGGATGGAGAACAGCAGGATGAAAGAAATTATTTGAAAAAAGTTGTCAAGTAACTTTACTTTACAAAAAAGTTTTGTTATACTGTTACAGTTGATGAAAATCAAACCTAATTGAATTTATATCTTAAAAGGAGAAAAACGAAATGGCAGTACCTGCACGTCGCACATCAAAAGCGAAGAAAAACAAACGTCGTACGCACTACAAAGTAACAGCTCCATCTGTAAACTTTGACGAAGCAACTGGAGATTACTCACGTTCACACCGTGTATCACTTAAAGGATACTACAAAGGACGTAAGATCGCTAAAGCTGCATCAGCTGAATAATAGAAGGGAGATACCATGCGCGTAAATATTACACTTGAACACAAAGAATCTGGTGAACGCTTGTACCTTACTTCTAAAAACAAACGTAACACTCCAGACCGTCTTCAATTGAAGAAATACTCACCAAAACTTCGCAAACACGTTGTGTTTACAGAGGTTAAGTAGAGGTTCAATACGAATCAATACATAAGAAAAACGCTGATTTCAAGCGTTTTTTCTTTTTGCTAAATGCGATATATTGCACTATATTTCAGTTCAAACTCTACCTTTTTCTCTACCTTTTTAGAAATAAGAATAATGATTCGGATATTTAAAAAAAGAGGAACTTTAGTGGGCACTGACCCCCGTAAATGAGAATTAAATAAAAACACCTCCAAGTTGAATCTAGAAAAAATAGAATTTTTTTAGAAAAGGGTGTATAAACTGATTTAAAGTGGTATACTTCAGTGTGAAGGGTTTAATTATTAAGTTTATAAATTTATATCAATTTGAGGGGGATTGCTTTGGAGTTTGGAAAGTTGAAAGAAGTAGATGTGAGAGAATTATGGAAACATGAACAATATAATTTCTCTGAATGGTTAGCAAAAGAAGAAAACATAGAAATGCTTGGAGATGAGGTTGGAGTAACTTTTGCTGAAATTAAAAAAGAAGTTTTTGTTGGTTCGTACAGATGTGATTTAGTTGCACAGGATGAAACTAGTGGAGCAAAGATTATTATTGAGAATCAGTTAGAAGTGACAAATCACGATCATTTAGGGAAAATTATTACTTATGCTTCAGGTTTAGAGGCAACAGTTGTTATTTGGATTGTTAAGGAAGCTCGCGAAGAACATCGCAGTGCAATCGAGTGGTTAAACAGTAAAACAACAGAAGATGTGTCATTTTTCCTAATTGAAATCCATGCTTATAAAATTGGCGATTCATTGCCTGCTCCTAAATTTGAAGTTGTTGAAAAACCTAACGATTTTGTCAAAATAACAAAAGGAAATTCAAGAAGTGGAGAACTAACATTTGTAGAATCTGAACGCTTGAACTTCTGGACACAGTTTAATGAGGTTATTAAAGAAAGAGATAAATCTATTAACATATGTAAAGCTACAACGAATCATTGGTATAATGTTAGCTTAGGAAGTTCTAAAGCTAAGTTATCAATAACTCTAAACACAAAAGAAAAAGCAGTAGGTATTGAGGTTTATATTCAGAATGATAAAACTTTATTTGATCAATTATTTGCTTTGCGAGAAAAAATAGAAGACGAGACAGGGTTAATATTCGATTGGCAAAGATTAGACGGTAAAAAAGCCTCAAGAATTCGTTATTTAATGGATGGATTGGACTTTGAAAACCAAGAAAATTATCCAGAATTAATGAATGAAGTACTTGATCAAGTTATAAAAATGAGAAAAATATTTAAAAAGTACATTAAATAGAATATTATTGATTAGATAGGTAACTTAAATTTTGCCACGGTCTCCTTAATATTCGGCTCTTTGTCAAATAGTGTTGATGAAGAAATTTGGGAAGGGATTAAGCAACTAATTGTTGCTTAATTCCTTTTTGTTTTGGGCCAAACATTTTCGTTATTAAAATAATCCTGTTTCTAAAGCCGTAGGCATTTCTTTTAAGCACTTTTATTTTATTGTTTATTCCTTCAATAGGGCCATTTGTTCTAGTTGGATACTCACAAGTATTTTGAATATATGGCAAGTAAGTCATAAGAGTTTTTAATACTCTTTAATACTCTTTTTAAACCAGGAGATAGGTCTAATTGCGTAGCTGCTTCAATCGTTTCCTTGAATTCTATATAATCTCTATCCTGTATACGTTCACGAAGTGAATGTACAACCTCATAATCATTTTTTAGAGATGGATTGTTTTCTAAGATATAATCTACGATTCCTTTACTTGTTATGAAGCTTTCGAAAAGCTTCATAACGATTATATTTATAGTTCTGAAGTTCATTAGGGTTCTTTAAAATTAACTTCCAATAATGTTTTAACTTTCGATATATTTTAGGATTTTATAACGATGCTGATTCATGATACGTACCCGAGTTCGATTTAATTCTCTATTCAAGGCTTGTACAATGTGAAAAGGATCAATGATAATTTTTGCGTTAGGAAACATTTCTTTTATTAATTGAATGTATGGCAAGTACATATCGATGGAGATAGTTTTCACCTTTAATCTAGCTTAGGCTCAAAACGATAAAAATATTGTTTCAAACTGTAAGATTTTCTATCTCGTACAACATCGACCAACTTGTATGTAGTGCTATCACAAATAATGAAACTCATGTTGCTATCGGAAGATTTAACAGATTTAAATTCATCAAAACACAAATGCTCAGGTAAATTATGTAATGGTTTAATCGTTTCGAGATATGACAGTATTTTTCAACAATTCGACTAGTATCTGCAGTAAATGAAGAACCACATTCTCTACAGAGAAACCTCTGCTTTCGTAGATTTAAGTAGGCCGGAAGGACTGAAATAGAACAGAGAGTGATACGAGAAGTTTTCGTCCCTTTTTAACAATATTGTTATTTTGGCTAACGCACCCACAAACGGCACAAAATTCTGGTTTATGCGTATATGTAGCTGAATAAAATAAAGATTTTCTATTTTTAAATATCTTCTCTTGAACATTATTATCCCAAATCATGTTTTTATCTTCGATTTGTAGCGTAGCTTCTAGTATATTGTTCATATGGTCATCATCCTTTTGTTTTAGGTTTAAGCGCTTTTAATATAATGGATGTTGGCCTTTTTGTATACACTAAAATAGGGTTGGTGGAAAAATTCCATCAACCCTAAAAATTATTCTGTAAATTCTATAGTTACTTTTACTTCAGAATCCATTGAAGAAAATATTGTTTTATAATAATTGATTGCAGATTCTTTAATTTCACTTTTAAATTTATCTAAATACTCTGCTTGTTTATCACTAGAAAGTTGGTTTGTGACCAATTTCCCAGTATCAACATCTTCTGTAGTCCCACTTAACAACTCTCCATGATTATCATACAAATTGTAAGGATTATCTTTTGAAAGTTCCACACCAATTACTTCAAATTTTGGAACAATAACCTTATATTCTTTTTCACCTACTTGTTCAACCTTTACACTACTTTTAATCCCAAATTTAGCGTTATAATCTAAAATTACTAATGCTGTTTTTTTAGAGAATGGCACATCATGCCCAAAAACTTGAGTTGTATTTGTTTTAGTAATAATTTCATTAATTCCCGCATTCAAAAATACAACTTCATTCACTTTTTCAATACTTTCGATATTAATTGACGATTTGACTTCTGATTTTTGTTCCTTAGGTAAGAAAAATAGCACTCCAATAGCTATAATAGCTATTAATACCACATTCAACAGAATACTAAACTTATTAACTTTCTTCTTTAATATAGACAAGATAAAAAAACCTCACTTTAAATAATCTATCTAAATTTTACACATTCTAAAAAAAACAGTCAATATTTTTTCGTACTATCTTCTAAAATCAATTGTACCTATTTAAAAATGAAATTAGTTTGTTGCATTTGATTATATTTTTTGAACACCAAATCCATTTAAAATTGAGTGCTATTTTGAGCACTAAAAAAGGGCTCTTTGTCAAATAGTGTTGGTGAAGAAATTTGAGAAGGGATTAAGCAACTAATTGTTGCTTAATCCCTTTTTGTTTTGGGCTAAACATTTTTGTTATTAAAATAATCCGGAACTTATCCAGATAGGGTTTCTTGTTCTATGAGAACTCTCTATCGACTAGCAGACCGGGGTATTTTAAAGAAAGAGGATCTCCCTTGGAAAGGCAAAAGAAAACCAAATGGTCATAGCGAAAAACGAGGAAAACAAGCGTTGCGCAGAGATTTATGTGAGAGAGCAGACAGTTATCCTAATTTTAAGACGGAATTCGGTCATCTAGAAGGGGATACAATTGTGGGAGAAAAACACAAAAGTGCAGTCATTACCTTAGTAGAACGCTACTCAAAAGCCATCATCACACTGAAAACCAATGGACGGAAAGCAAGCGATATTGAGGCCTCCATCAATCAATGGTTGTCTCAAGTTCCCAGTCATCTCTTTAAGTCGATTACTTTTGATTGTGGAAAAGAATTTTATAATTGGAAATCTATTTCCAATGCACATGACATTGATATTTTCTTTGCGGATCCAGGATGTCCTGGGCAACGAGGTCTCAATGAACATTCTAATGGCTTATTAAGACGAAATGGACTACCGAAACAAATGGATTTTACGAATGTTTCTCAAAATTATGAGAGTGGGACAGAAATCGGTCATTCGTTAGAATTCGATTTCGTCGTCCCACCTCTGCACAGTTGAGTAGGGCTGTAAAAGCTGATGAAATCAGCGTAGTAGAGCCCACTCAACCACTGCGTCTTGCTCGACAATCCAAAGACAATTGAGAGGCTAGGATCTTTGTCCCAGACTCTTCTGCTAATAAGATAACTTCTTCTCTATCGGAGTAGTAGTAAGAATGGCATATATATCGAAATTCTTCGAAATCTAGGCTAACCTGCTATGCTCCATCAACTCAAAACTAGACACCACTTAGTTCGATTCAATATGCGATAAGTGCGCTCTTTTTTCAATTTGTTTTGGCTAAGAAAACGATGAAATCAAACACTATAAAAACCAGTAGAAGTTACCCTAACACGGATTTCCACTGGTTTTTACGTTTGTTATACTAACGATTTTTTCGACTTAATTGATAAGAGTACATCACAGGGATAAATACAATGGCGAGGATGACCAGCACCAGTACATAAGAAAGCGCGAACTGAAGGCCTGCTTCCAGTAGGAGGATCAAGCCTCCGAGGACCCACAGTTTCCCAGCCAAGCGATGGGTTTTGTGCCAGTTATCTTCACTCTGTAAAGTCCAAGGTAGGCGGATTCCAACCGTATGGTTCACTTTTAGCTTAGGCATGTAGTTGCCCATGATGACAAAGATAAGGCCTAGCAAAACCGAAACAAAAATAGATGGATTGGTAGTAGAACCTAGCGCTTTGCTATAGATGAGATAGGAGACGATTAAGGAGACTATTGGAATCAACCAGTAGATCACTTTGACCATTTTCTCATTCATCGTGCGATTCTTAGGATCACGTCCGATTATAAAGATCACAAACAGATGCACCAAGAGAAGGAAAACAGGAAGACCAAACACAGCTAGTGCTTTCGATTGGAAGTTATTGGCCTGACCAGCAGCGTTAAAGTGAATCGAGATTTGGTTAGGCAATTGCGACCAAATCAACAAGCCCCAAAGTATGGGGAAGAGTGTTACGGTAGAAGTTACAGTCAATAGGGTTTTATTTGTTTTCATCAGTAGAGTCTCCTTTCAAATCAACGAGCCAGACCATTAAATCCTCTAAGACAGAAGTATTGAGTTCATAGTAGATAAAATTCTTTTCTTTTTCCTCTCGAATTAAATCCGCCTGCTTGAGAATACTTAAATGATGGGAAATGGTCGGTCCTGCTACATCAAAGTGGCCAACGATATCACCAGCAGATAATTTCCCCGCCTTTAGCAGTTCTAAGATACTTCTTCTTATCGGATTTGATAAAGCTTTAAATGTTTGCGCAAAATTCATTCTCTATCTCCTCTAATCTATTTAGATATCTTTCTAAATAGATTGTACAACTCCACTATTATTTTGTCAACTCTATTTAGAAAAATATCTAAATAGGTCCATCTTGAATCTCCTTACGACCTGCTAGGAAGATGCTGTTGCCAGTAGGAATGTTGTTTTAGAAGACAAAAAACCTCTAGCCATTAGCTAGAGGTTGCGATTTAGTCAGGTTTATTGATTTGAAAGTTTACGTTTCAATAAGATAGCACCTGATAGAACAATTGCTCCTAGGACAATGAATCCAGTAGCTGCGACTTCACCTGTACTTGGGAGAACTTTCTTACGACCTTTACCTTTGCCGTCGCCGGTACCTTCAGTTGTTGAAGATGACGGAGTTGGTGTTGGAGTAGTCGTTGAAGTTGTAGTCGGTTCTTCACTTGTAGTAGTTGTAGTTGTAGTTGTTTCACCTGTAGTGGTTGAAGTGGTTGTATCTTCTTTGGTTGTTGTAGTAGTTGAAGATGTAGTCGGTTCTTCAGTTGTAGTCGTAGTAGTCGTTGTTTCACCTGTAGTGGTTGAAGTAGTAGTTGGCTCTTCGGTTGTTGTCGTAGTCGAAGTTGTTGTAGTAGTCGTTGTAGTCGTGGTCGTAGTCGTAGTCGTGGTCGTTTCTTCCTTCGGATTGACGATCGTCTTAGTTACTGAGTGATCGGCTCCGAAATCTTCAGTATTGACTTCTGTATCTGCAGATTTGATGGTGTAGCCTGCGGGTGCTTCTGTTTCAGTTAAGATATACTTATCTTTTAGCAAAGCACTGACAGTAATGTTCCCGTTTTCGTCGGTTACATACTCACCGATGACTTGGTTGTTCGCTTGACGTACGACCTTGAATTTGGCACCTTGAAGAGGTTGGTTGGCATCATCTACTTTGTGGATATTGATAGTAAATACATAGCCAACACCAGAGCCACCAGCGATTTGTACAGCGGCAGCATTGGTTACTTCTTTCACTACTGTATTTTTTCCTTTCAAGATGGCATCATTTTTTAGGAGTTCGCCATCTACAGGCTCGTAGTTGAGCTCAACGTCGTAAGCAATACGATACTGGTCTTTTTCAGTGATATCGCCTAAGTCAACTACAAAGGATTGACCGTCTTCACTAATCGTCACCTTGTGTTGGTCAGTGACATCTGTTCGATCGCTAAATTGCCATTCACCTGCTACAAAGGCAAAGGTACCTTTTAAGATTTTGATGCTGCCAGGCACATAAGAAGCGTTGGTAAATTTCATGTGATCTTCAATGGTCACGCTATTGATATTTTCTCTGGTTCGGTTGACAGAAATGGTATAGGATACCTTCTTGTGATTGTCTGAATTCACCCAGCTCGTCTTTGTCAAGACTTTGGGATTGCCGTCTCCAACTCCCTTGAAGGTTACTTTTCCGCCGACCTTTACCTCGTTGTTAATGGTAATTTCAATTGGGATTTCTCCTTTTTCAGGGTGCTTTTGGAAATCAATCCGTGCATAGAAGAAGAAGGAGCCATTTGTGTCAGAGTGTTTTTCAACATAGTCTGTATAGGTGAGGGAAATCGATTTTTTTGCAGCATCTACGGTTGCATGAGCGATGACCTCGTTGGTGTTAATATCTCGAATCTCGAAGCTGTCTGAAGAAATGATGAGGGCATCTGGCACAGTCACGACGGTGGTGTCTCCTGCCTTGACATTTTTTCCAGCTAAATCGTAAGTGGCATTAATTCGGAAAGTAGCCCATTGCTCCAACTCCCAAGTGAGATCTCCACCTTCGTTATTGGTGACGTTGACACTGGTAATCGTGTCCGCAAATTTTCCTGTTACCGAAACAGTCGATGTTTCAGCAGATAATCTATTCAACCCTAAAGTGAATAGGGTGGCTAGCAAACAAAGAACAAATGGGAAAATCCAAAATTTCTTTTTATCCATAATTTTCTTCCTTTTTCATAAGATGGGTGTTTAATAAACAATCCTACTCTTAGTTCAACTAAGACGAACAGTAGGCTTCCAAAAGATGGAATCGCTATTAAACGACACGGTATTGCGACAGGTTACTCGGTTGTTAGTTATGGTGTTGTTAAGAATAAAATCCTCCCTTTGTTCAAACAATCATAAAATTGTTTTCTTAGATAGATTGTAGCACAAAAAGCACCTTATTTCAACAGTATAACTTTGATTGTTAAAATAAAAATGAGTATAAAATAGATAGGTTAAATAGCTGAAAGGAGAGGGTCTTGAAACAGCTTTCAAAACCCCTTTTTGAAGCAGTAGGTATTGCTTTTTCTCTAAAAAAGCGTATAATCAAATTCATACTATTTAAAGGGAGTCTCTATGAAGAAGAGTTTTATTCATCAGCAAGAAGAAATTTCATTTGTAAAAACAACATTTACTCAATATTTGAAAGACAAACTAGAAGTCGTTGAGGTTCAAGGTCCAATCTTGAGCAAGGTAGGAGATGGGATGCAGGACAACCTATCCGGTGTGGAAAACCCTGTCTCTGTAAAGGTCTTACAAATTCCCAATGAGACCTATGAAGTGGTTCATTCCCTTGCAAAATGGAAGCGTCATACCTTGGCGCGATTTGGCTTTGGGGAAGGGGAAGGTCTCTTCGTCCATATGAAGGCCCTTCGTCCAGATGAAGATTCGCTGGATGCGACCCACTCAGTTTATGTCGACCAATGGGACTGGGAAAAGGTCATTCCAAATGGGAGCCGTAACCTAGCCTACTTGAAGGAAACAGTTGAAAAAATCTACAAGGCCATTCGTCTAACAGAGTTGGCAGTTGAAGCTCGCTATGATATTGAATCGATCCTGCCGAAGCAAATCACCTTTATCCACACAGAAGAGTTGGTAGAGCGTTATCCTGACTTGACGCCGAAAGAGCGGGAAAATGCCATCACCAAAGAATATGGAGCTGTCTTTTTGATTGGGATTGGTGGCGTCTTATCAGATGGTAAACCGCACGATGGACGGGCACCAGACTATGACGACTGGACAACAGAAACTGAAAATGGCTACAAGGGCTTAAACGGGGATATCCTTGTTTGGAACGATAACTTAGGGGCGGCATTCGAATTATCTTCTATGGGGATTCGGGTTGATGAAGACACCCTCAAGCGCCAGGTTGCTATTACAGGAGATCAAGATCGTTTAGAATTGGAATGGCACCGCGCGCTCTTGAATGGACTCTTTCCACTAACTATCGGAGGTGGGATTGGTCAATCGCGGATGGCTATGTTCTTGCTTCGTAAGAAACATATCGGAGAAGTCCAAACCAGCGTCTGGCCGCAGGAAGTTCGCGAACAATATGAAAATATCTTATAAGATAGTTGAAAGAAAGAAACGAAAGAAATCGAGCCTTGCATGTGATGCGGGCTCGATTTTTATGGGGCTGGAGAAGTTCCCTTTTTCTATTCCTGATGGGCTTGTAGGCTGATTTTATCGCTTGAGCGCTGTCACGAACTAGAAATTATGATAAAATAAATAGTACAAAGCAAGCAAAGGAGTGGTGTCTATGAAATTACAAAAACCAAAAGGAACCCAAGATATCCTGCCACAGGAATCCGCTAAGTGGCAATATGTAGAAGGATTTGCTCGCGAAACCTTTAAAAAATACAATTACGCAGAGATCCGCACACCTATTTTTGAACATTACGAGGTGATTAGTCGTTCGGTAGGGGATACAACGGATATCGTGACCAAGGAGATGTACGACTTCTATGATAAGGGTGATCGTCATATCACTTTGCGTCCGGAAGGGACAGCACCAGTGGTCCGCTCCTATGTTGAAAATAAACTCTTTGCACCAGAGGTTCAAAAACCAAGCAAGGTCTATTATATTGGGCCCATGTTCCGTTATGAGCGTCCTCAGGCTGGCCGTTTGCGTCAATTCCACCAGATTGGTGTAGAGTGTTTTGGATCTAGCAATCCAGCCACAGACGTCGAGACGATTGCCATGGCTGACCAATTCTTCAAAGAGATTGGCATTGAAAATGTCGTCCTCCACTTGAATACCCTAGGTAGCACAGCCAGTCGGGCAGCTTATCGCCAAGCTTTGATCGACTATCTCCTTCCAATGAAGGACCAACTTTCAAAAGATAGTCAACGTCGTCTAGAAGAAAATCCGCTCCGCGTCTTGGACTCAAAAGAAAAAGAAGACAAGCAAGCGGTTGAGAATGCTCCATCTATCCTAGACTACTTGGACGAAGAAAGCCAGGCACACTTTGATGCCGTACGGGCTATGCTAGACGGTCTCGGAATTGACTATGTCATCGATACCAATATGGTACGTGGCCTAGACTACTACAATCACACTATTTTTGAGTTCGTGACAGAAGTAGATGGGAATGAGTTGACCGTTTGTGCGGGAGGTCGTTACGATGGCTTGGTAGAATATTTTGGTGGACCAGCAACACCAGGTTTTGGTTTTGGGATGGGACTTGAGCGTCTCTTGTTGATCCTCGATAAACAAGGAGTTGAGCTTCCTGTTGAGACGTCATTGGATGTCTACATTGCTGTGTTGGGTTCAGAAGCAGAAGTAGCTGCCTTGGAATTGGTTCAGGCCCTTCGTCGTCAAGGCTTCATCGCAGAACGTGATTACCTAGGCCGTAAGTTGAAGGCTCAGTTCAAGTCAGCTGACGTCTTTGGGGCCAAAACTATCATTGCCTTAGGTGGTAGCGAGGTTGAAAGTGGGCAAATCACCGTCAAAAACAACCAGACTCGCCAGGAAATGACCACGTCCATCGAAGAAGTAAAAAAAGATTTTCAGACTATTTTGAATCAACTATAAAAAGAAAAGACGGATGCCGAGAAGGTGTCAGTCTTTTTGCATGTCCTCTACTTTCTCCTTGTGGAGAAAGCTGACAGCTGGGCCCATTTTTGATATACTAGTAGGGTATGCATGTGCCCTTTAGCACTTGCAATTCTAGTAAAGGAAAAAACACGGTATGAGTGAAAAAGAAAAAGAATCGCATAAACTTGGCTTGAGTGTCGGGTCCAATTTTCAAGATACTCAAGAGCTACGAAAGGTATTGGAACAATCAATTAGCCGGGAAGAAGAAGTTTTGACGGCTAGTCAACCGGTGGAATCAGAGCAGAACCAGGAAGAGAGCCAGGTTGCTGGAGAAGCGGTGGAAACAGAAGCTTCGACCGGAACTCTAAGTCGCCTATCACAATCTGGTCATCGTCGCAAAGAGAAGGTTGAAGCGAGATCGAAAGACCAAGAGGATGTAGAAGAGACATTAGAAGAGCAAGAAGATGAAAAGTCGTTGGGGCGCTATGCCATTAAGCGACCAGTTCCCTTGTCACTACCAATTGCTCTTAGTGTCCTACTTGGGCTGGTCCATGTAGCCCTTCCTTTTATCAACTTACTGGCGACCAATCAGCAAACCCAGGACTTATATGCCGGTTGGGCAATGTCTCAAGGTCAAGTTCCCTATGGTCATTTCTTTGGGGTCAATGGCTTGCTCTACTACGGGATCAGCGGTTTAGGAAGTTTGGTAGGAGGTCAAGTTCTCCTGGTGGTCTTCCAGATTTTAGCCTACTTTTTTGCTGGGACGAGCCTGTATCGGATGGTCAGAAGCTTAGTTGCAAGTGAAAAAATTGCAGGACAAGTCCAGCTGCTCTTCTACCTACTTGCTGGAGTGCTTGGATTTGGCGGCAATTACGCTGTCTTTTATGCCCTACCCTTCCTATTTGGCTCTATGAATTTCATTCTCGCTTATCTAGAGGGTGAGAAAACAGATGAATCCTTTGTCGCTTATGGCGCAGGAGCCTGTTTGGCATTTATGATGGTGCCATGGCTGAGTGTGATTTTTTATCTGCTTGCCTTCCTTGGATTGACAGCCTATCATGTGAAGCAAAAGAAATTTTCCCACGGCTTCTATCAATTCCTTGCTGCCCTCTTGGGATTCTCTCTTCTTTTCTATCCCTTAGGCTACATCACTGTGTGGAACGGCTCCTTTGGGTATGCAATTCATCAGACCTTATATAGTCTCCGCTCCCTCCAGTTTGATGCGGGGCACCTATTTGCCAACCTGGTTTATTACTGTTTATTGCTGTTGACCCTTGGTTTCGCTTCAGCTTTCGTCATGTCTTTCCGAAAAGTATCGACAAGCGGTCAACGTGTGATTCGGTTTATGAGTTGGTTTGGTCTTCTGCTGGTTGCCACTGTTGTGGTTGGGACACCAGAGCAAGGGGCCTATCAGTTCCTTAGCTTCTTGCCTTTTGGTTTCCCTTTGTTCGCTCTTTGGTTTGCGGGAGAAGAGTCCACTTATCAGCGCCGGAAGATGAAGAACAATTCTATCTGGGACCTTTATTTCTCCAGTCAAGCCTTCTTACCGTTTTTGGCAATGGCTTATCTAGTTGGCTATCCAGTTGTGAATCAATTTGTTCTCCAAAACAACCTAGCGAGTGAACGAAGCACCATTGCCCACTATATCAAGAGTCATAGTGATTCCAAGGATACCATCTATGCTTGGGATCAGACGGCCCATCTCTATCAGGAAAGTGGTCGCCTGGCATCTTCGTCCCTCCTAACTCCGACGGCCTATCTAGGTCCGAGGGAAAATCGAACCAATCTGATTAATCAGATTAAGCAAGACAAGCCGAAGTTTATTGTGGTCAATAAGGACCTAGATGTAACGTCTGCTCTGCAAAAAGTTTTAACTAAAAATTATGAAAAAGTGAACCAGAAAGGTTCCCAGTATACCTTGTACCAATATAAATAGACTATCAATATCTTGTGGTTTTGAAATGAAATAACATTTTGTGCCACAAGATATTGATTTTTTATTTTTGAGTGATATAATATGGAGTGAATTCTATTTGTATAAAAAAGAAAGTGGGCGAGCGTATGATAACGTTACGAGAAGAGCATATCCAAAGTCTCCCCCAACTCTTTGTGGAAAAGAGAGATGGGCGGAAGGTCAAGTTTGATGTCGATAAAATTTACCGTGCTTTGGTCAAAGCGACAGAAGAAGTGGCCGGTCTCACTCCAGCCTTGGAAGCGAAATTAGAAACCGTAACAGACCGGATTGTGGCTGAAATTTTGGAACGCTTCCCTCGTGGCGTAAAAATCTACGAGATTCAAAATGTCGTTGAACACGAGTTGCTGCAAGCCAATGAATATGCGATTGCCGAGAGCTATATTACCTATCGCACGCAGCGTGATTTTGAGCGCTCAAAGGCAACGGATATCAACTTTACCATCGGCAAGCTACTCAACAAGGACCAAGCTGTCGTTAATGAAAATGCCAATAAGGACAGCGACGTTTTTAATACCCAGCGCGATTTGACAGCAGGAATTGTCGGCAAGTCTATTGGTCTTAAAATGTTGCCCAAACACGTAGCCAATGCCCACCAAAAAGGGGATATCCACTACCATGATTTGGATTATAGTCCTTACACTCCGATGACCAACTGTTGTTTGATCGATTTTGAAGGCATGCTACGCAATGGTTTTAAGATTGGGAATGCAGAAGTAGAAAGTCCTAAGTCCATCCAAACTGCAACGGCTCAGATCTCGCAAATCATTGCCAATGTAGCCTCTAGCCAGTATGGGGGTTGCTCAGCAGACCGGATCGACGAGGTCTTGGCTCCTTATGCAGAAAAGAATTATCAGAAGCACTTGAAAGATGCAGAGGAGTGGGTTCTCCCTGAAAAACGCGAGGACTATGCTTGGCAGAAAACGAAAAAGGACATCTATGATGCCATGCAGTCCTTGGAGTACGAGATCAATACCCTCTTTACCTCAAATGGGCAAACGCCCTTTACTTCGCTTGGCTTTGGTCTTGGAACCAATCGCTTCGAACGGGAAATTCAAAAGGCCATTCTGGAAATTCGAATCAAGGGACTTGGTTCAGAACACAGGACCGCTATTTTCCCTAAGTTGATTTTCAGTTTAAAAAGAGGCCTCAACTTAGAACCAGGTAGTCCCAACTACGACATCAAGCAGTTGGCCTTGGAATGTGCGACCAAGCGCATGTACCCAGACGTTTTGTCTTATGACAAGATTGTCGAGTTGACGGGTTCCTTCAAGGTGCCCATGGGTTGTCGCTCTTTCCTCCAAGGGTGGAAGGACGAAAATGGCGTTGAAGTCAATTCTGGTCGGATGAACCTAGGGGTTGTGACAGTCAATCTCCCTCGGATTGCCTTGGAGTCAGAAGGGAATAAAGAAAAGTTCTGGGAAATTTTTAATGAACGGATGAACATCGCTGAAGATGCCTTGGTTTACCGGGTGGAACGCACCAAAGAAGCGACACCAGCTAATGCGCCGATTCTCTACCAATATGGGACTTTCGGGAAACGCTTGGGCAAGTACGATCAGGTAGATCAGCTCTTCCGTCATCGCAGAGCAACTGTTTCTCTTGGCTATATCGGACTCTATGAAGTTGCAACCGTCTTTTATGGTCCAAATTGGGAAGCAAATCCAGAAGCCAAACAATTTACAATCGCCATCATCAAGGATATGAAGAAGCGGGTCGAAGAATGGTCCGACCAGTATGGCTACCACTTCTCGATTTATTCGACGCCGTCAGAAAGCTTGACAGATCGCTTCTGTCGCCTGGATACGGAGAAATTTGGTCAGGTTCCGGATATCACAGACAAGGAATATTACACCAATAGTTTCCACTACGATGTTCGCAAGAACCCAACTCCATTTGAGAAACTGGATTTTGAAAAAGTCTATCCAGAAGCAGGGGCCTCCGGTGGCTTTATCCACTATTGCGAGTATCCAGTGCTCCAACAAAATCCAAAAGCCCTAGAGGCGGTTTGGGATTATGCCTATGACCGGGTCGGTTATCTCGGAACCAATACACCGATTGACCGTTGCTACAAGTGTGACTTCGAAGGGGACTTCACACCAACCGAGCGTGGTTTTACTTGCCCAAACTGTGGCAATAGTGATCCCAAGACAGTAGATGTGGTCAAACGGACCTGCGGCTATCTCGGAAATCCTCAAGCTCGCCCCATGGTCAATGGCCGCCATAAGGAAATAGCTGCACGGGTGAAACACATGAATGGCTCCACGATCAAATCAGCTGGACAGCAAGTGACAGATTAGAAAAGGAAGATTATGGGAAAATACCAATTAGACGATAAAGG
Organism: Streptococcus sp. 1001283B150225_161107_H12; assembly: GCF_015552665.1. Lineage (NCBI taxonomy): Bacteria > Bacillati > Bacillota > Bacilli > Lactobacillales > Streptococcaceae > Streptococcus > Streptococcus sp. 1001283B150225_161107_H12. The sequence continues at coordinate 82,418 of NZ_JADNFC010000006.1, forward strand.
CAAGGCCCAGGTTCAACGATTCCACGAAAAGCATTCGACAGGTGGAGTCAATAAAAAAGACCGCGTGGCCAGCCTAAGAGAGAAATTTTTAAAAAAGGCTAAGAAAAAATAAAAGTGAGAGTCCGCTCTCGCTTTTCTCGTATGGGGGGAGGTAAAGATGGAACTACGCAGACCGACTCTAGCAGATAAAGAAACTGTATTAGACATGATGGCAGAGTTTGAAGCGAATCAATCAGCTCACGATGGCGGATTTTGGGATGCTGAGAATTTTGTTTATGAAGAGTGGTTGGAAAGTAATCAGAATCATGAAATGGGGATTAATTTGCCTGAAGGGTGGGTGCCTGATATTCAGTTAGTTGCTTTTTCGAGAGATGGACAAGCCGTAGGGTTTCTCAATCTGAGATTGCGTCTTAGTGACTATTTGCTGGAGGTAGGTGGTCATATTGGCTATAGTATCCGTCCCTCTGCGCGTGGGCAAGGATTGGCAAAAGAGCAGCTGCGGCAAGGATTGCAAGTAGCCAAAAGTAAAAATATCAAACGTGCTTTAGTGACTTGTGATAGTGACAATGCTGCCAGTCGAGCAGTGATTCTGACTAATGGCGGAGCTTTAGAGGATGTTCGAGGCGGGAAAGAGCGCTATTGGATTGATTTAGATTGAGGAAAGTTTATGAAGTTACAACGACCAACTTTAGAAGATAAAGACGCGATTTTAGAGATGATTGCTGAGTTCGATGCTGCAAAATCCTATATGCACGGTGGCATGGGCTCCACTTGGAAGCGAGCAAAGGATTTTGCGGATTGGTTGCGAATCGTAGAGCAGCAGGAGGATACTGAGAATCTGCCAGAAGGCTGGGTTCCTACCATTCAATTTTTATCCTTTGATGAGACTGGCTACCCTCTGGGCTTTTTAGCCCTGCGCTTGTCCTTGAATGACAAATTATTTGTAGAGGGTGGTCACATTGGCTATTCCATCCGGCCCAGTCAACGCAGAAAGGGCTTGGCTAAGTTGCAGCTAGAGCTAGGACTAGCAGAGGCTCGAAAACAAGGACTAGAACGAGTGCTGATTACCTGTGATGAAGACAACGAAGCTAGCCGTCGCACGATTCTATCTGCTGGCGGTGTTTACGAAAATACAATCGACAGAAGTCAGCGCTACTGGATAGAGTTAGATGGGGAGGTGTCATGAACAATCCCAAACCTCAAGAATGGAAAAGCGAGGAGCTGAGTAAGGGGCGAATCATTGACTATAAGGCCTTTAACTTTGTGGATGGCGAAGGCGTCCGCAACTCCCTCTATGTCAGTGGCTGTATGTTTCACTGTGAAGGCTGCTATAATGAAGCAACTTGGTCTTTCAACGCTGGCATTCCCTATACCAAAGAGTTAGAAGAACAGATCATGGCTGATCTGGCCCAACCCTATGTTCAGGGCATGACCCTGCTTGGGGGTGAACCTTTTCTCAACACTGGCATCCTGCTGCCCTTGGTCAAGCGGGTGAAAAGAGAGTTGCCTGACAAAGATATCTGGTCTTGGACCGGCTACACCTGGGAAGAAATGATGCTGGAAACACCGGACAAACTGGAGCTGCTTTCGCTGATTGATATTCTGGTGGATGGTCGCTATGATAAGAGCAAACGCAACCTCATGTTGCAGTTTCGTGGCTCTTCCAACCAGCGGATCATCGATGTCCAACAGTCCCTCAAAGAAGGAAAAGTCGTCATCTGGGACAAGCTCAATGATGGCAAGGAATCCTATGAACAAGTGAAAAGAGAGTAGCAAGAGTCGGAGGGCAAATAAATTGATGAAGAGAGGTTTTCGTGGTTTTTCAGTTTGCAAGAAGGGGGCTCTTTTTTCAGACAATTTCATTCTCACTGATAAAATTCAGAAGGATTCATGGTATAATGGAATGGATTGTACGAAAGTTAGAGTGATCCAACTCGTACATTTAAGGAACAGAATGAGGAAATTGACATGACATTAGTTTATCAATCAACGCGTGATGCGAAAAATACCGTAACAGCCAGCCAAGCGATTTTGCAAGGTTTGGCAACAGATGGAGGCTTATTTACTCCAGTTAGCTATCCAAAGGTAGATTTGGATTTTGACACATTGAAAGACGCTTCTTACCAAGAAGTAGCTAAGCTTGTCTTGTCAGCTTTCTTGGATGACTTTACAGCAGAAGAGTTGGACTACTGTATCACCAACGCCTATGACAGCAAGTTTGATACGCCAGCCATTGCTCCTCTTGTGAAACTAGATGGCCAATACAACTTGGAATTGTTCCACGGTTCAACCATTGCCTTCAAGGATATGGCCTTGTCTATCTTGCCTTACTTTATGACAACGGCAGCTAAGAAACACGGCTTGGAAAACAAGATTGTCATCTTGACAGCGACGTCTGGAGATACTGGGAAAGCTGCTATGGCAGGTTTTGCGGATGTTCCAGGTACGGAAATTATCGTCTTTTATCCAAAAGATGGTGTCAGCAAGGTCCAAGAGTTGCAAATGACCACTCAAACGGGTGAAAATACCCATGTCATCGCCATTGATGGAAACTTTGACGATGCCCAAACCAATGTGAAACATATGTTCAATGATGTGGCTCTTCGTGAGAAATTGGCAGCCAACAAGCTTCAGTTCTCATCAGCTAACTCTATGAATATCGGTCGTTTGGTCCCACAGATTGTCTATTATGTTTATGCCTACGCTCAGCTTGTTAAAACTGGCGAAATTAATGCTGGTGACAAGGTTAACTTTACTGTTCCAACAGGAAACTTTGGAAATATCTTAGCTGCCTTTTACGCAAAACAAATCGGCCTACCAGTCGGCAAGTTGATCTGTGCTTCAAATGACAACAATGTCTTGACAGACTTCTTTAAAACTCGTGTCTATGACAAGAAGCGTGAATTCAAGGTAACCACTAGTCCATCTATGGATATCTTAGTATCTTCAAACTTGGAGCGTTTGATTTTCCATCTTTTGGGAAATGATGCGGTTAAGACGGCTGAACTCATGACTGCCTTGAATACGCAAGGTCAGTATGAATTGACAGATTTTGATGAAGAAATCCTTGACCTCTTTGCAGCTGAGTATGCGACGGAAGCGGAAACAGCAGCAGAAATTAAGCGTGTTTATGAGTCAGATTCTTATATTGAGGACCCTCATACAGCGGTTGCTTCAGCAGTTTATAAAAAATACCAAGCAGCGACAGGCGATGCGGCCAAGACCGTAATTGCATCAACAGCTAGTCCTTACAAATTCCCAGTGGTTGCGGTGGAAGCTGTAACAGGGAAATCAGGTTTGAGCGACTTTGAAGCCTTGGCTCAATTACATGAAATCTCAGGTGTAGCCTTGCCACCAGCAGTGGATGGTCTCGAAACTGCTCCAGTTCGTCACAAGACAACTGTTGCAGCAACAGATATGCAGGCTGCAGTTGAAGCCTATTTGGGATTGTAAGTGGGAGTCCCAAAATTAGAAAGCAGAAGTCTCTAGGACTTGACTGAATAAATCTCACAATAGTTCTACAAGCAGAACTCAGTTAGGCAACTAGCTGAGTTTCTTTTCATCAGGAGGAAAGTGTGTCACGTCAACAACAAGTAGATCGACAAATTTTAAGAATTGCCCTTCCAGCCATCGGAGAAAACTTTCTCCAAATGCTCATGGGGATGGTAGATAGCTACTTGGTTGCTCAGTTGGGTTTAGTAGCTGTATCGGGTGTATCCGTTGCAGGCAATATCATTACGATTTACCAAGCTATTTTTATCGCTCTTGGAGCAGCGGTCGTGAGTCTCTTATCTAAAAGTATGGGACAAAAAGATCAGAAAGCCATAGCTCGTCAGGCGACTGAATCTATTAAAGTCACGGTTTTATTAAGTTGTATCTTGGGGGTCTTATCCCTCTGCTTTGGCAAGGAATTGATTGCCCTCTTGGGGGTTGAAGCAGCGGTTGCAGAAGCCGGAGGAATTTATTTATCCCTTGTCGGAGGAAGTATTTTGCTTTTAGGTCTGATGACGACCTTGGGAGCCCTAGTCCGTGTGGCCCATAACCCGCGACTACCCATGTATGTCAGTTTGTTGACCAATGTTTTGAATGCTCTATTATCGAGCATCTTGATCTTTGTTTTTGGGCTGGGCATCGCCGGGGCTGCCTTAGGAACGGTTCTCTCTCGCTTATTAGGGGCTTTCTTGCTCTGGCGTCAGGTTCAACTTCCCTTTGCTCCTTTTCGTTGGGGCTTGGATCGAGACTTGCTCTCCCTTGCTTTGCCTGCTGCTGGTGAGCGCCTCATGATGCGAGCAGGGGATATTGTCATCATTGCTATGGTGGCCGTTTTTGGTACTAGAGCGGTAGCTGGGAATGCTATTGGGGAAGTCTTGACCCAGTTCAACTATATGCCGGTCTTTGGGATTGCGACAGCGACAGTCATGTTGGTCGCCAAAAGTTTGGGACAGAATGATTTACAAGGGATCAAGCAAATCATCAGTAGGAGTTTTTGGATTTCCTTTCTCACCATGCTTCCCCTCGCCCTTACCATCTTCTTGTTTGGAAGTCCTTTGACAGCCCTTTACACTAAGGATCCAGGAGCCCTTGCTGCCTCCTTATCCGTCATTTTGTTCTCTTTACTTGGAACGCCTCTGACAGCTGGGACCGTCATCTATACCGCGGTCTGGCAAGGGTTAGGCAACGCGCGTCTTCCCTTCTATGCGACCACTATCGGCATGTGGGTGATTCGGATTGGCTCAGGTTATCTGATGGGGGTTAGCCTCGGTTGGGGCTTGCCAGGGATTTGGGCTGGTACCCTTTTGGACAATGGATTTCGCTGGATTTTCTTAAAAACACTCTATCATCGGACATGGAAGGAATAAAATGTATGACACGAGCTTTTATTTGGGATTTGGATGGAACTCTTTTGGATTCTTATGAAGCTATTTTAGATGGGATTGCTGAGACTTATGCGCATTACTCTTTGGACTTTGATCGAGAAGCGGTCCATGCCTTTATCCTTCAACAATCCGTCCAGGCACTTCTTGAAGAAGTGGCTAGAGAACATGGTTTGGATGCGGAAGAAATGAATCGTTATCGCGCGTCTAGCCTGCGTGAGAAAAATGCCCAAGTGCATCTGATGTCAGGAGCTAGAGACATTCTAGCTTGGGCCAAAGAGGAAGGGATTGTCCAATTCGTCTATACCCACAAGGGGAAAAATGCTTATCCAATTCTGGAAGATCTAGGGATCTTATCCTATTTCCAAGAGGTTGTCACAACGGACAATGGCTTTCGAAGAAAACCAGATCCAGAAGGAGTCGATTATCTAGTGGATAAGTATCAACTGGATCGGAGTGAGACCTATTATATTGGAGATCGAACATTGGATGTTGATCTGGCAGACAATGCAAGAATCGGGAGTATTAATTTTTTGGATTACAAGCCGGATGTCAATCATGCGATTCGTCATTTGGATGACATTCGCCTCTATTTTGAAGAAGAAAAAAGTTAACTTATTTAACAAAGCTAGGCTTCTTTGTTGCTGGAATGGCGCTATGAAAAGAATCCGTAAACAATTTGTTTTGGAAATGAAATAATTCCTTAAGAAATCTTTAAGATAAATCCGATATAATAAAACCATAAACAAAGACCTCCTAACTTTGTTTATGAAATCCTAAAACTTTTCTTTTTCATAATAATCTCCCTAAAAGGCCACCAAATCCGGTGGTCTTTTACTTTGCTTTTCTTAGGGCTACGATGGCAAGGGCTCCATCTTCAGTTACCGGTCTGCAGCAAAAAACAACTGCATGCTTTGCGCCTCAGCTTTTAGTTTTCTTAAAGCTTTCTATAAGGAATGGTTTAGGTTTGAGCTGTATACTAAACTCATCCAATAAGAAATGAGGTACAGAAAATGAAAATCTCAGTTAATTATCCAAAACGCTTTAAGAAATTGCCACAACAAGGTTCTTGTTACGGCGAATAAACACTTCTCTTCATTTTTCATAAGAAATTCCTAAAGAAGGCTCTACCCGAAAGGGTAGAGTTTTTATGTACCAGAGACCTTGTGATTCGTGGTATAATAAGCCTATGGAAAAAAAGAACAAATTACTACTCATCGACGGGTCTTCCGTCGCTTTTCGTGCCTTTTTTGCACTTTATAATCAAATCGATCGCTTCAAAAATGCCAATGGGTTGCATACCAATGCGGTCTATGGTTTTAACCTCATGTTGAGCCATCTCTTGGAGCGCATCCAACCAACCCATGTCCTCGTTGCTTTCGATGCAGGCAAGACGACTTTTCGGACGGAGATGTATGCCGACTACAAAGGAGGCCGGGCAAAAACTCCAGATGAGTTCCGTGAGCAGTTTCCTTTCATTCGTGAACAACTGGATCATTTGGGGATCCGCTATTATGAGCTAGCCCAGTATGAGGCAGATGACATCATTGGAACGATAGATAAGATGGCCGAAGCTAGCTCGGTGCCCTTTGATGTCACCATTGTCTCTGGGGATAAGGATTTGATCCAGCTGACAGATGATAATACGGTGGTTGAAATCTCCAAAAAAGGGGTGGCAGAGTTTGAAGAATTCACTCCAGCCTATCTGAAAGAAAAGATGGGACTGACACCAGAGCAGTTTATTGACCTCAAGGCCTTGATGGGAGATAAGTCGGATAATATCCCGGGTGTCACCAAAATCGGAGAAAAGACAGGGATCAAACTACTCCTAGAGTATGGCTCTCTCGATGGCATTTACGAGCATATCGATGAGATGAAGGCCTCTAAGATGAAGGAAAACCTCATCAACGACAAGGAGCAGGCCTACCTATCCAAGACTCTCGCGACCATTGATACCAATGCGCCCATTGAGCTTGGCCTGGATGATATCATCTATACAGGCCCTCATCTAGAAAATCTCGCCAAGTTTTATGAGGAGATGGGCTTTAAGCAACTTCGCCAAGCCTTGGATCTCAGTGGAGAAGAAGTAGCTCCTGTAGCCATTGACTATACAGAAGTCGAGCAAGTCACTTCAGATATGCTTGCGGAAGATAGTTTCTTCCATTTCGAGATTTTTGGGGACAACTACCATACGGAACCCATCATCGGCTTTGCATGGGGGACCAAAGGTCAGCTCTACGCGAGTACAGATACTGGTCTTTTACAAACACCGATTTTCAAAGAATTTCTCGAAAAAACGCCCCTCAAGGTCTATGACTTTAAGCGGGCCAAGGTCTTGCTCAGCCACTTGGGCATTACCTTGCAAAAGCCGGCTTTTGATAGTCGATTGGCTAAGTATCTCTTGTCGACCGTAGAGGACAATGAAATTTCAACCATTGCGAGTCTCTATAGTCAGATTGCGCTACCGTTGGACGAAGTCGTTTATGGCAAGGGAGCCAAAAAAGCTATCCCAGAAAAGGCGGTCCTATTAGAGCATTTGGCACGAAAAGTCGCTGTTCTACTGGATACCGAAGGGCCCATGGTGGAGCAGTTGCAAGCCCATGACCAATTAGATTTGCTCTATGATATGGAGCAACCACTAGCAGCTGTTTTGGCCAAGATGGAAATCGCGGGGATCAAGGTAGAGCGCCAGACCCTAGAAGATATGCAGGTGGAAAACGAGGTGGTCTTGGAACGCTTAACTCAAGAAATCTATGAGCTTGCAGGAGAAGAGTTTAACATCAATTCTCCAAAACAATTGGGGGTCATTCTCTTTGAAAAATTGGAACTCCCTCTTGAATATACGAAGAAGACCAAAACCGGCTATTCAACAGCCGTCGATGTCTTGGAACGCCTAGCTCCAATTGCACCGATTGTATCTAAGATTCTTGAATACCGCCAAATCGCAAAAATCCAGTCTACCTATGTGGTGGGCTTGCAAGAGGCTATCCTAGAGGATGGAAAAATCCATACCCGCTATGTGCAGGATTTGACGCAGACAGGCCGTTTGTCCAGCGTGGATCCCAACTTGCAAAACATTCCTGTCCGTTTGGAACAAGGCCGTCTCATTCGTAAGGCCTTTGTCCCAGAAGAGGAAAATAGTGTCTTGCTCAGTTCGGACTATTCACAGATTGAATTGCGCGTCTTGGCCCATATTTCGGGAGATGAGCATTTGATTGATGCCTTTCAGCATGGGGCAGATATCCATACATCGACTGCTATGCGCGTCTTCAACATTGAAAAACCAGAATATGTAACGCCGAATGACCGGCGGAATGCAAAAGCGGTAAACTTCGGTGTGGTTTATGGAATTTCCGACTTTGGACTGTCTAACAACCTAGGGATCAGTCGAAAAGAAGCCAAGGCCTACATTGAGACTTACTTCGAACGCTACCCTGGCATCAAGGACTATATGGAGAGAGTGGTGCGGGAAGCGCGTGATAAAGGCTATGTGGAGACTCTCTTCAAGCGTCGTCGGGAGATTCCAGATATCAATTCTCGCAACTTCAATGTTCGAGGCTTTGCGGAGCGAACAGCTATCAACTCACCAATCCAAGGATCGGCAGCCGATATCTTGAAAATTGCTATGATCCACTTGGACCAAGCGCTAGAAGCAGGAGCATACAAGACCAAGATGCTCCTTCAGGTGCACGATGAAATCGTTCTGCAAGTACCAAGTGATGAACTGGCAGCGATCAAAGAGCTCGTCAAAGAGACCATGGAATCCGCTATCGAACTTGCGGTACCACTGGAAGCCGATGAGAATGAAGGCAAAACATGGTATGAAGCCAAATAAGATTAAGTTTGTTCAAAACAGAAAGCGGTAGGAAACTTTTCAGTTTCCTACCGCTTTTAACGACAAACACTTGCAATGCCTTCCGTATTGTTATACTATTTAAATAAAGGAAACGCATACAAAAGGAGATTCTTATGGCTTATTCATTTCGCAATCCTAGTGATGGCATTATCAAACATTACCTAGAAACCAGCAAGATCATCGCTGTGGTTGGATTATCTGACCGTGAAGATACGACCAGTCATCGTGTTAGCAAGGAGATGCAAGAGCGGGGCTATCGGATTATTCCTGTCAACCCTCGTGCAGCCGGTGGCCAAATCCTTGGAGAAAGGGTGTACGCTAGCCTGCAGGAAATTCCTTTCCCAGTAGATATCGTCGATGTTTACCGTCGCAGTGAGTTTTTGCCAGATGTAGCGCGTGACTTTATCGAGTCGGATGCGAAGATTTTCTGGGCACAATTGGAGCTGGAAAATCAAGAAGCAGAAGAAATCCTTCGTGGAGCTGGACGAGAAGATATCGTCATGAACCGCTGTATCAAACGCGAGCACACTCGTTTGGTCTTAGGAGAAGGATAGCCTTTGATTTATCCCAGAACCTCGCGTCTTTCATCCGGTGATTAAACTGATACGGGAGATGAAATAAATACAGACGGATTTCCCTAACAGAGATAAAAGAACCCACCTAGTGCTTTGGAGAATGGCTCCAATCGAAGGTGGGTTTTCTTGTTTTCTTTGTTAATCAAGTGGATTAGACTTTGGTAGATCCGGCGCCTTTTGCTGGAAGCGACTGTCCGCCTGCATCCGTTTTTGAAGGAGGGTATGGTAGAAGATGATTTGGCAACTGGTTGCATAAGGTTTGACATAAAAATTCGCCATTCCTAAAGTGAAAAAAGATAGAATTTGCCAACCAAGCAGGCTCAAATCAAGAACAAGGCGGTGGCTCTTAAAGCCTTTCATCTCTTCCTTACTTTGGCGGAGGATAGACATAGGCCCATCATAGGTTCCTGTCATCAGTCGACTATATAGGATCAACTCGACCAAACTATACTGGTAATAAAAAGGGAGGAAGAGCAGGAGCCCAACCAGAGCCATTAAGAGGCCGGTCGTCATCGTTGGAGCTAACTTTAGAATTGCTTGAACTTCTGGAGTATCCGCTCTAAGGGTAGACGTAGTGGAGGAGGATTCATTGATAGCGAGAACGTGATAGCTGACCACCGTTAAGAGGAGTTGACTCACATAGAGGAGACTCCCCCACAAAGACAGGATCACTTGCTTAATGAATAGCGTCAAAAACGCAGGTGTAAAATACTGGCTCTGAAAGATGGTGAAGATACCAAAGTTCTTTTCTCCCTTGCTAGAGGCAGAAATCAAAAAGCGAAAAGTTGCCCCTAAATAGAGAAAAGACAGGATAAAACCAACAATCGCAGGAAAAATCTGCCGACTTAGAAGAAAGAGTATCCCTTCTCTAAGTTCCATGTGAGCAAGTGTTTCAGTGATGTCTGTCCCTGTCAGCATGTAACTTGCAAGGATTGTCAGGAAAGTTGGTAAGGCAAAGTAGGAGAAGACTTTGGGATGTTGCAATTGCAGCTGACGAGCTTGAGCACGAACCAATTTTATATTCATAATGTCCTCTTTCATGGTAGTAGTACCCTTTATTATAACACAAGTCCGTGACAGAGCTGGTAAAATTTGGTACAATCGTACAGGTGCTCACAGGAGATCCTGTGACAGGAATAAGAAGGCTGGGACTGTTTTTCCCAGTACGGAGGTAACCATGACAGATTCACCGATTCAATATCGATTAATCAAAAAAGAAAAGCATACAGGAGCTCGTCTGGGAGAAATTATCACCCCCCACGGGACTTTCCCAACTCCAATGTTTATGCCTGTAGGGACTCAGGCAACCGTTAAGACCCAATCACCAGAAGAACTCAAGGAAATGGGGTCCGGAATTATTTTGGCCAACACCTACCATCTCTGGCTTCGTCCGGGGGATGATCTAGTCGCAAAAGCAGGAGGACTGCACCAGTTCATGAACTGGGACCAGCCCATTTTGACAGATAGTGGAGGCTTCCAGGTCTATTCACTAGCGGATACCCGAAATATCACCGAAGAAGGGGTAACCTTTAAAAACCACCTCAATGGTTCGAAGATGTTCCTCTCCCCAGAAAAGGCCATCTCGATCCAAAATAATCTAGGGAGCGACATCATGATGTCCTTTGACGAATGTCCTCAGTTCTATCAACCCTATGATTATGTGAAGAAATCAATCGAACGGACCAGTCGTTGGGCAGAACGTGGCCTTAAGGCTCATCGTCGCCCTCATAATCAAGGTCTTTTCGGGATTGTTCAAGGGGCTGGATTTGAAGACTTGCGCCGTCAGTCTGCGCGTGATCTTGTTAGCATGGACTTCCCAGGCTATTCTATAGGTGGGTTAGCTGTTGGAGAAAGCCATGAAGAGATGAATGCCGTGCTGGATTTCACAACTCCGCTCTTACCAGAGAACAAGCCTCGCTATCTCATGGGAGTAGGAGCACCAGACAGTCTGATCGATGGCGTTATTCGTGGAGTGGACATGTTTGACTGTGTCTTACCGACGCGGATTGCGCGAAATGGCACCTGTATGACTAGTCAAGGACGTCTGGTGGTGAAAAATGCGCAATTTGCAGAAGACTTTACACCGCTAGACCACGAGTGTGATTGCTACACTTGTAAGAATTACACCCGTGCTTATCTTCGCCACCTCCTCAAGGCAGATGAGACCTTCGGCATTCGCTTGACCAGCTACCACAACCTCTACTTCTTGATCAACCTCATGAAGCAGGTCCGTCAAGCCATCATGGATGACAATCTTTTAGAATTCCGTGAGCATTTCGTCGAAAAATATGGCTATAACAAATCAGGGCGGAATTTCTAGGAAAAGCTAAATAGAAAGAAAAAAGACTACAGCCATCTGAGAATAATAGGAATAACTGATAGACGCAGTGGTTGATTGGTATCTTTGTTCGCTTGTTAAGCTCCAAAGATAACCTAATCAACTGTGCGGGGGCGAGACGATGAACAAATTTGGAAATAAATTTGTTCTGTCTCGCTCCCTTTTTTCTATATATTAGCAACTTTTTTAGCACGCTTTTTCTTTCGAAAACACTTTCATCAAAAAAACGAAAAAAATCTGCTCAAATTCCTTGCATTGGGGCTTTCATTGTGTTAAACTACTATGGTGCTGTGAAAAACAGCTATTAGCTTTGATGCAAGAGGTTGCGACACGCTCGGTTGCATTGCCACGTAACGCGCGTCGGTTTTCTTGTGGAGCTAGCCTATTATCTTAAATAGACGAAAAGGAGAAAAAGATGGCAAACAAAAAAATCCGCATCCGTTTGAAAGCGTACGAACACCGTACACTTGACACAGCGGCTGCAAAAATCGTAGAATCAGCTACTCGTACAGGTGCACAAGTTGCGGGTCCAATCCCACTTCCAACTGAGCGTAGCCTCTACACAATCATTCGTGCGACTCACAAATATAAAGATTCTCGCGAACAATTCGAAATGCGTACACACAAACGTTTGATCGATATCATCAACCCAACTCAAAAAACAGTTGACGCTTTGATGAAATTGGATCTTCCAAGTGGTGTAAACGTAGAAATCAAACTTTAATCTAAAGCTTGATACCTTGAGCATAAAAAACGCTCGTTAAAAACTTTTTGAATAAAAAACTATAGAAAAGGAACTATTTTCTCATGACAAAAGGAATCTTAGGGAAAAAAGTGGGAATGACTCAAATCTTCACTGAAGCTGGCGAATTGATCCCTGTAACAGTTATCGAAGCAACTCCAAACGTTGTTCTTCAAGTGAAAACTGTTGAAACAGATGGTTACAACGCTATCCAAGTTGGTTTCGATGACAAACGCGAAGTATTGAGCAACAAACCTGCTAAAGGACATGTAGCAAAAGCTAACACGGCTCCTAAGCGCTTCATTCGTGAATTCAAAAACGTTGAAGGCTTGGAAGTTGGTGCTGAAATCACAGTTGATACTTTCGAAGCTGGAGACATTGTTGATGTAACTGGTACTTCTAAAGGTAAAGGTTTCCAAGGTGTTATCAAACGCCACGGACAATCACGTGGACCTATGGCTCACGGTTCTCGTTACCACCGTCGTCCAGGTTCTATGGGACCTGTTGCACCTAACCGCGTATTCAAAGGTAAAAACCTTGCAGGACGCATGGGTGGCGATCGTGTAACTATTCAAAACCTTGAAGTTGTACAAGTTGTTCCAGAAAAGAACGTTATCCTTATCAAAGGTAACGTACCAGGTGCTAAGAAATCTCTTATCACTATCAAGTCAGCAGTTAAAGCTGGTAAATAATAAGGAAAGGGGAATACAGTCAAAATGGCAAATGTAACATTATTCGACCAAACTGGTAAACAAGCGGGCGAAGTTGTTCTTAACGATGCGATCTTTGGTATCGAACCAAACCAAGCAGTTGTATTTGATGTGATCATCAGCCAACGTGCTAGCCTTCGTCAAGGAACTCACGCAGTTAAAAACCGCTCAGCTGTTTCAGGTGGCGGACGCAAACCATGGCGTCAAAAAGGAACTGGACGTGCTCGTCAAGGTTCTATCCGCTCTCCACAATGGCGTGGTGGTGGAATCGTCTTCGGACCAACTCCACGTAGCTATGCGTACAAACTTCCTCAAAAAGTTCGTCGCCTTGCACTTAAATCTGTTTACTCAGAAAAAGTTGCTGAAAACAAATTTGTAGCCGTTGATTCTCTTGAATTTACAGCTCCAAAAACTGCTGAATTTGCAAAAGTTCTTGCAGCTTTGAGCATCGATTCTAAAGTCCTTGTTATTCTTGAAGAAGGAAACGAATTCGCAGCTCTTTCAGCTCGTAACCTTCCAAACGTGAAAGTTGCGACTGCTACAACTGCAAGTGTTCTTGACATCGCAAATAGTGACAAACTTCTTGTTACTCAAGCAGCTATCTCTAAAATCGAGGAGGTTCTTGCATAATGAATTTGTATGATGTTATCAAAAAACCTGTTATCACTGAAAAGTCAATGGCTCAACTTGAAGCAGGCAAATATGTATTCGAAGTTGACACTCGCGCTCACAAACTTTTGATCAAACAAGCTGTTGAAGCTGCCTTTGAAGGTGTAAAAGTTGCGAATGTGAACACTGTAAACGTAAAACCAAAAGCTAAACGTGTTGGACGTTACACTGGTTTTACTTCAAAAACTAAAAAAGCTATCATCACGCTTACAGCTGATTCAAAAGCAATCGAGTTGTTCGCTACTGAAGCTGAATAATCTAAGGAGGAAATATCGTGGGAATTCGTGTTTATAAACCAACAACAAACGGTCGCCGTAATATGACTTCTTTGGATTTCGCTGAAATCACAACAAGCACACCAGAGAAATCTTTGCTCGTTTCATTGAAGAGCAAAGCAGGTCGTAACAACAACGGACGTATCACAGTTCGTCACCAAGGTGGTGGACACAAACGTCATTACCGTTTGATTGACTTCAAACGTAACAAAGATAACGTTGAAGCCGTTGTAAAAACAATTGAGTACGATCCAAACCGTTCTGCAAACATCGCTTTGGTACACTACACTGATGGTGTGAAAGCATACATCATCGCTCCAAAAGGCCTTGAAGTTGGTCAACGTATCGTTTCAGGTCCAGAAGCAGATATCAAAGTCGGAAACGCTCTTCCACTTGCTAACACCCCGGTTGGTACTTTGATCCACAACATCGAATTGAAACCAGGTCGTGGTGGAGAATTGGTACGTGCTGCTGGAGCTTCTGCTCAAGTATTGGGTTCTGAAGGTAAATATGTTCTTGTTCGTCTTCAATCAGGCGAAGTTCGTATGATCCTTGGTACTTGTCGTGCTACAGTTGGTGTTGTCGGAAACGAACAACATGGGCTTGTAAACCTTGGTAAAGCTGGTCGTAGCCGTTGGAAAGGTATCCGTCCAACAGTTCGTGGTTCTGTAATGAACCCGAATGATCACCCACACGGTGGTGGTGAAGGTAAAGCACCAGTTGGTCGTAAAGCGCCATCTACTCCATGGGGCAAACCTGCTCTTGGTCTTAAAACTCGTAACAAGAAAGCGAAATCAGACAAACTTATCGTTCGTCGTCGCAACGAGAAATAATTTAGAACTAGTCGCTTAAGCGCTAGATGATCCGCCAGCTCGGTAGCGCTCCTTGTGAGCGCAAGCCGCTGTGGTACTATATTTAAAGGAGAAAATAATAAAATGGGACGCAGTCTTAAAAAAGGACCTTTCGTCGATGAGCATTTGATGAAAAAAGTTGAAGCTCAAGCTAACGACGAAAAGAAAAAAGTTATCAAAACTTGGTCACGTCGTTCAACGATCTTCCCAAGTTTCATTGGTTACACTATCGCAGTTTATGATGGACGTAAACACGTACCTGTTTACATCCAAGAAGACATGGTAGGTCACAAGCTTGGTGAATTTGCACCAACTCGTACTTACAAAGGTCACGCTGCAGATGACAAGAAGACACGTAGAAAATAAGGAGAACATAAATGGCAGAAATTACTTCAGCTAAAGCAATGGCTCGTACAGTGCGTGTTTCACCTCGTAAATCACGTCTTGTTCTTGACAACATCCGTGGTAAAAGCGTAGCCGATGCAGTAGCAATCTTGAAATTCACTCCAAACAAAGCAGCTGAAATCATCTTGAAAGTGTTGAACTCAGCAGTAGCAAACGCTGAAAACAACTTTGGTTTGGAAAAAGCAAACTTGGTAGTATCTGAAGCATTCGCAAACGAAGGACCAACGATGAAACGTTTCCGTCCACGTGCGAAAGGTTCAGCTTCACCAATCAACAAACGCACAAGCCACATCACAGTGGTTGTGACAGAAAAATAAGGAGGTAACATCGTGGGTCAAAAAGTACATCCAATTGGAATGCGTGTCGGCATCATCCGTGATTGGGATGCCAAATGGTATGCTGAAAAAGAATACGCGGATTACCTTCATGAAGATCTTGCAATCCGCAAATTTATTCAAAAAGAATTAGCTGACGCAGCGGTTTCTACTATCGAAATCGAACGCGCAGTAAACAAAGTTAACGTTTCACTTCACACTGCTAAACCAGGTATGGTTATCGGTAAAGGTGGAGCAAACGTCGATGCACTTCGTGCAGCTCTTAATAAATTGACAGGTAAACAAGTTCACATCAACATCATCGAGATCAAACGTCCTGACTTGGATGCTCACCTTGTTGGTGAAGGAATTGCTCGTCAATTGGAGCAACGTGTGGCTTTCCGTCGTGCTCAAAAACAAGCGATTCAACGTACTATGCGCGCTGGAGCTAAAGGAATCAAAACTCAAGTATCAGGTCGTTTGAACGGTGCAGATATCGCCCGTGCTGAAGGATACTCTGAAGGTACAGTTCCACTCCACACACTTCGCGCAGACATCGATTACGCTTGGGAAGAAGCAGATACAACTTACGGTAAACTTGGTGTTAAAGTATGGATCTACCGTGGTGAAGTTCTTCCAGCTCGTAAAGACGCTAAAGGAGGTAAATAACCAATGTTAGTACCTAAACGTGTAAAACACCGTCGCGAATTCCGTGGTAAAATGCGCGGTGAAGCAAAAGGTGGAAAAGAAGTATCATTCGGTGAATACGGTCTTCAGGCTACAACTAGCCACTGGATCACTAACCGCCAAATCGAAGCTGCTCGTATTGCCATGACTCGTTACATGAAACGTGGTGGTAAGGTTTGGATCAAGATCTTCCCACACAAATCATACACCGCTAAAGCTATCGGGGTACGTATGGGATCTGGTAAAGGGGCACCTGAAGGTTGGGTAGCACCAGTTAAACGTGGTAAAGTAATGTTTGAAGTTGCTGGTGTATCTGAAGAGATCGCTCGCGAAGCGCTTCGTCTTGCAAGCCACAAATTACCAGTTAAATGTAAATTCGTAAAACGTGAAGCAAAATAAGGAGAGGTCATGAAACTTACAGAAGTAAAAGAATTTGTTAAAGAACTTCGTGGTCTTTCTCAAGAAGAACTCGCGAAGCGTGAAAATGAATTGAAAAAAGAATTGTTTGAGCTTCGTTTCCAAGCTGCTGCAGGTCAATTGGAGCAAACTGGACGTTTGAAAGAAGTGAAAAAACAAATCGCTCGTATCAAAACTGTTCAATCAGAAGCTAAATAATAGACTAGGGAAGGAGAATTTCAATGGAACGCAATAATCGTAAAGTTCTTGTTGGACGCGTTGTGTCTGACAAAATGGACAAAACAATCACAGTTGTAGTTGAAACTAAACGTAACCACCCAGTCTATGGTAAACGTATCAACTATTCTAAAAAATACAAAGCACATGATGAAAACAACGTTGCCAAAGAAGGCGATATCGTTCGTATCATGGAAACTCGTCCGCTTTCAGCTACAAAACGCTTCCGTCTTGTAGAAGTTGTTGAAGAAGCGGTTATCATCTAATCAAACCTGAAAGGAGAAAACTGAAATGATTCAAACAGAAACTCGTTTGAAAGTCGCAGACAACAGCGGTGCTCGCGAAATCTTGACTATCAAAGTTCTTGGTGGTTCAGGACGTAAATTTGCAAACATCGGTGATGTTATTGTGGCATCTGTAAAACAAGCTACTCCTGGTGGTGCGGTTAAAAAAGGTGACGTTGTAAAAGCTGTTATCGTTCGTACTAAATCAGGTGCTCGTCGTAAAGATGGTTCATACATCAAATTCGATGAAAATGCTGCAGTGATCATCCGTGAAGACAAAACTCCTCGCGGAACTCGTATCTTTGGCCCAGTCGCTCGTGAATTGCGTGACGGTGGTTTCATGAAGATCGTATCACTTGCTCCAGAAGTACTTTAATTTTAAAAATCACAAACACAGTCCCCTGGCTCATTGGCCAGGGTGCCCATCGGGCGTAAGAATAAAAGGAGAATAAAATGTTTGTAAAAACTGGCGACAAAGTTCGTGTAATTGCTGGTAAAGACAAAGGTGTTGAAGCTAAAGTCGTTGCTGCTCTTCCAAAAGTAAATAAAGTTGTTGTTGAAGGTGTAAACCTTGTTAAAAAACACCAACGTCCAAATAACGAAAACCCTCAAGGTGCTATCATCGAAAAAGAAGCTCCAATCCATGTATCAAACGTTCAAGTCTTGGACAAGAACGGTGTTGCTGGACGAGTTGGCTACAAATTCGTAGACGGCAAAAAAGTTCGTTATAACAAAAAATCAGGCGAAGTGCTTGACTAATCACGAAGGAAAGGAGAAGTATAATGGCTAATCGTTTAAAAGAAAAATACCTTAATGAAGTAGTTCCAGCTTTGACTGAACAATTTAACTACTCATCAGTTATGGCAGTGCCAAAAGTTGATAAGATCGTTTTGAACATGGGTGTTGGAGATGCTGTTTCTAACGCTAAAAACCTTGAGAAAGCTGCTGAAGAATTGGCATTGATCTCAGGTCAAAAACCACTTATCACAAAAGCTAAAAAATCAATCGCCGGCTTCCGTCTTCGTGAAGGTGTAGCGATCGGTGCGAAAGTAACTCTTCGTGGCGAACGTATGTACGAATTCTTGGACAAATTGGTTTCAGTTTCACTTCCACGTGTTCGTGACTTCCATGGTGTTCCAACAAAATCATTTGACGGACGCGGAAACTACACACTTGGTGTGAAAGAACAATTGATCTTCCCAGAAATCAACTTTGATGATGTTGATAAAACTCGTGGTTTGGATATCGTAATCGTAACTACTGCGAACACAGACGAAGAATCACGTGCATTGCTTACTGGCCTTGGTATGCCGTTTGCAAAATAATATAGGAGGTAAAACTAATGGCTAAAAAATCTATGATTGCTAAGAACAAACGCCCAGCGAAGTTCTCTACTCAAGCATACACTCGCTGTGAACGTTGTGGACGTCCACACTCAGTTTACCGCAAGTTTAAACTTTGCCGTGTTTGCTTCCGTGAATTGGCATACAAAGGACAAATCCCTGGTGTCACTAAAGCATCTTGGTAATTTAAGATATCAAGGGCGTTAAAACTCCAAGTGAAAATAGGAAACTTGACGAAGAAACTTTAGTTTCTAGGAAAGTTTATCTTTTTCACACAGAGTTTAGCCCGGGTTCAGTTGGGCTTGCCAATTTGAACACGAGCTACAGCTTTGGCAAAAAAGACCAATTTATTTCTGAGCAGAGCTCCTACACTAAATTGCCTATTTTTGCTCGTGCTGTTACGCTCTTTGTATCATGTATTAACTAGCAAGTGAAACATTCAAACTACTAGTAAGAGGAGAAATATAAAATGGTTATGACTGACCCAATCGCAGACTTCCTAACTCGTATTCGTAACGCTAACCAAGCAAAACACGAAGTACTTGAAGTACCTGCATCAAACATCAAAAAAGGGATTGCTGAAATCCTTAAACGCGAAGGTTTTGTAAAAAACGTTGAAGTAATCGAAGATGACAAACAAGGTATCATCCGCGTGTTCTTGAAATACGGAGCAAACGGTGAAAAAGTTATCACAAACTTGAAACGTGTTTCTAAACCAGGTTTGCGTGTTTACAAAAAACGTGAAGATCTTCCAAAAGTTCTTAATGGACTTGGAATTGCTATCCTTTCAACTTCTGAAGGTTTGCTTACTGATAAAGAAGCACGCCAAAAGAATGTTGGTGGAGAAGTTATCGCTTACGTTTGGTAATATTTAGCTCCTAATTTCGTTGTGGCTCTTCCTTATTGTCTCTTGCCTAACACAAAGTTATGTCTGCGAGACAATGCCTCGATTCACCTAGAAATTAAGACCTAAACATTAACTTTTAAATCAAAATGATTTAAACCCCGTGAAAACTGGCCTTCAAAGGCCTGACAATTTAACAGGAGAATAAAAACATGTCACGTATTGGTAATAAAGTTATCGTGTTGCCTGCTGGTGTTGAACTCACTAACAATGACAACGTTGTAACTGTAAAAGGACCTAAAGGAGAACTTACTCGTGAGTTCTCAAAAGATATTGAAATCCGTGTGGAAGGTACTGAAGTAACTCTTCACCGTCCAAACGATTCAAAAGAAATGAAAACTATCCACGGAACTACTCGTGCCCTTTTGAACAACATGGTAATTGGTGTTTCAGAAGGATTCAAGAAAGAACTTGAAATGCGCGGGGTTGGTTACCGTGCACAACTTCAAGGAAACAAACTTGTCTTGGCTGTAGGTAAATCTCATCCAGACGAAGTTGAAGCTCCAGAAGGAATTACTTTTGAACTTCCAAACCCAACGACTATCGTTATCAGCGGAATTTCAAAAGAAGTAGTTGGTCAAACAGCTGCTTACGTACGTAGCCTTCGTTCACCAGAACCTTACAAAGGTAAAGGGATCCGTTATGTTGGTGAATTCGTTCGCCGTAAAGAAGGTAAAACAGGTAAATAATGTAGTTTGGTTGTTTTTCAACCAATCTTCATCTTACCAACTCAGTGCTTAGCACATGATTTTAAAATTAAGAGGTGAAAATTGTGATTTCGAAACCAGATAAAAATAAAATCCGTCAAAAACGCCACCGTCGCGTTCGCGGAAAACTCTCTGGAACTGCTGATCGCCCACGTTTGAACGTATTCCGTTCTAATACAGGCATCTACGCTCAAGTAATTGATGACGTAGCGGGTGTAACGCTCGCAAGCGCTTCAACTCTTGACAAAGAAGTTTCAAAAGGAACTAAAACTGAACAAGCCGTTGTTGTCGGCAAACTTGTTGCTGAACGTGCAGTTGCTAAAGGTATTTCTGAAGTGGTGTTCGACCGCGGTGGATATCTATATCACGGACGTGTTAAAGCTTTGGCTGATGCAGCTCGTGAAAACGGATTG
Source organism: Streptococcus sp. 1001283B150225_161107_H12 (assembly GCF_015552665.1). Taxonomy (NCBI): domain Bacteria; kingdom Bacillati; phylum Bacillota; class Bacilli; order Lactobacillales; family Streptococcaceae; genus Streptococcus; species Streptococcus sp. 1001283B150225_161107_H12. Next base: position 102,998 of record NZ_JADNFC010000006.1, read on the forward strand.
AAATTCTAATAGGAGGACACTAGAAAATGGCATTTAAAGACAATGCAGTTGAACTTGAAGAACGCGTAGTTGCCATCAACCGTGTTACAAAAGTTGTTAAAGGTGGACGTCGTCTTCGCTTTGCAGCTCTTGTAGTTGTTGGTGACCGTAACGGACGTGTTGGTTTTGGTACAGGTAAAGCTCAAGAAGTACCAGAAGCAATCCGTAAAGCAGTAGAAGATGCTAAGAAAAACTTGATTGAAGTTCCTATGGTTGGAACAACAATTCCTCACGAAGTAACATCAGTGTTTGGTGGAGCTCGTGTATTGTTGAAACCAGCTATCGAAGGGGCTGGGGTTGCTGCAGGTGGTGCAGTTCGTGCCGTTGTTGAATTGGCAGGTATTGCAGATGTAACATCTAAATCACTTGGATCAAACACTCCAATCAACATTGTTCGTGCAACAGTGGAAGGTTTAGCTCAATTGAAACGCGCTGAAGAAGTTGCTGCCCTTCGTGGTATTTCAGTTTCTGACTTGGCTTAAGAAAGGAGATTCAAATGGCTCAAATTAAAATTACTTTGACTAAGTCTCCAATCGGACGCATCCCGTCACAACGTAAAACTGTTGTAGCACTTGGACTTGGCAAATTGAACAGCTCTGTTATTAAAGAAGATAACCCAGCAGTACGTGGTATGATTACTGCAGTATCTCACTTGGTAACAGTTGAAGAAGTAAAATAATCTATTTTGAAATAGAACAAGGTTTTCAGGGGTATGAGAAATTTCTCATCCCCTAAAACTAAATATAAGTATAGGCGAGTTTGTAGTCGGGACACCTTTTCCTGATTACATGCGTTAGCAATTTACAAAAGAGGAGAAAATAATAATGAAACTTCATGAATTACAACCTGCTGCAGGTTCACGTAAAGTCCGCAACCGTGTTGGTCGTGGTACTTCATCTGGTAATGGTAAAACTTCTGGCCGTGGTCAAAAAGGTCAAAAAGCTCGTAGCGGTGGCGGTGTACGTCTTGGTTTTGAAGGTGGACAAACTCCATTGTTCCGTCGTCTTCCAAAACGTGGATTTACAAACATCAACGCTAAAGAATATGCGATTGTAAACCTTGATCAGTTGAACGTCTTCGAAGATGGTGCTGAAGTAACACCAGTTGTACTTGTTGAAGCAGGTATTGTAAAAGCTGAAAAATCAGGAATTAAAATTCTTGGTAACGGAGAATTGACTAAGAAATTGTCTGTTAAGGCAGCTAAATTCTCTAAATCAGCTGAAGAAGCTATCACTGCTAAAGGTGGTTCAGTAGAAGTCATCTAAGAGGGGTGACCTATGTTCTTTAAATTATTAAAAGATGCATTTAAGGTTAAACAAGTACGATCAAAAATTTTATTTACTATTTTTATCATACTTGTCTTCCGAATTGGGACCACGATTACGGTTCCTGGTGTGAATGCGAAGATCCTTAACAACTTACAAGATGTTTCCTTCTTGAATATGATGAGCTTGGTGTCAGGGAATGCTATGAGAAACTTCTCTGTCTTCGCCCTCGGGGTGAGTCCTTACATCACGGCTTCCATCGTAGTTCAGCTCCTTCAAATGGATTTGCTTCCAAAGTTTGTTGAGTGGGGGAAACAAGGAGAAGTTGGGCGGAGAAAGTTAAATCAGGCAACGCGCTATATTGCTTTGGTTCTAGCTTTCGTTCAATCCATTGGAATTACAGCTACTTTCCATACTTTGTCACAAGCTAAATTAGTATCGACACCGAACGTTGAAACCTACATCTTAATTGGTGCAATTTTAACGACAGGTTCGATGATTGTGACCTGGTTGGGAGAACAGATTTCAGACAAAGGATACGGAAACGGTGTTTCTATGATCATCTTTGCGGGGATTGTTTCTTCCATCCCAGAAATGATCAAAGGTGTTTATGAAGATTCATTTGTCAACGTCCGTTCTGGACAATTGAACAATTCACTAATTTTCGTAGGTGTGTTAATCTTAGCGATTTTAGTGATTATCTACTTCACAACCTTTGTGGAACAAGCACAGTATAAAATTCCAATTCAATACACAAAGATTGCACAAGGAGCACCATCTAGTTCATATCTTCCATTGAAGGTAAACCCAGCTGGAGTTATTCCTGTCATCTTTGCTAGTTCGATCACAGCTGCGCCGGCAGCAATTTTCCAGGTCATTAGTGCCATGGGTTACAATGCTGGATGGGTTCGAACAGCACAATCTATGTTAGCAACCAATACACCAACAGGTGTAGCAATGTATGCTTTGCTAATCATTTTGTTTACTTTCTTCTACACATTTGTACAGATTAACCCAGAAAAAACTGCGGAAAATCTACAAAAGAGTGGTGCCTACATTCCAGGTGTACGTCCTGGTAAGGGAACAGAAGACTACATGTCACGTCTTCTTAGACGGTTGGCTACGGTTGGTTCTCTCTTCCTTGGATTCATCACCATTATTCCAATTCTTGCCCGGGATGTCTTTGGTTTAACAGATACAGTTGCTCTCGGAGGAACTAGTCTCTTGATCATCATCTCAACTGGTATTGAAGGAATGAAACAATTAGAAGGTTACTTATTGAAACGCAAATACATTGGTTTCATGGATACAACAGAATAGAATTAGGTTGACATTGTCAACCTTCTATTTTGTTTTTGAATAAGTTTGTTAGATCGTAACAGACTTATTTAAAAACAAAATAAGGAGCAAATGATTATGAATCTATTAATCATGGGATTGCCTGGAGCAGGTAAGGGGACACAAGCGGCTAAGATTGTCGAACAATTTCAAGTTGCACATATCTCAACTGGGGATATGTTCCGTGCTGCAATGGCCAATCAAACCGAAATGGGTGTGTTGGCAAAATCATTCATCGATAAAGGTGAATTGGTGCCGGATGATGTGACAAACGGGATTGTAAAAGAACGTTTGGCTCAAGACGATATTAAGGAAAAAGGATTCCTCTTAGATGGTTTCCCTCGTACAATTGAACAAGCACATGCTTTGGATCAAATCTTGGTCGACCTTGGTCTTGAACTTGAGGGAGTGATCAACATCGAAGTAGATCCATCTTGCCTTCTTGAACGCTTGAGTGGACGTATTATTCACCGTGAAACAGGTGAAACCTACCATAAGGTATTCAATCCACCAGCTGATTACAAGGAAGAAGACTATTACCAACGTGAGGACGATAAACCAGAAACGGTTAAACGTCGCTTGGATGTGAATATTGCTCAAGGTGAGCCAATTCTTGCTCATTATCGTGCAAAAGGGTTAGTCCATGATATCGAAGGAAATCAAGACATTAACGACGTCTTTAAAGATATCCAAAAAGTCTTGGAGAATTTGAAATAAAAACGTTTTAGTCACTTGCAATAATTGACAACAAGTGATACAATGAATTAGTCTGACTTATAATTGTTACCTCTGTGCTCAGAGGAATGAATCGAAATTTATGGAGGTACTTTTGCGTGGCAAAAGACGATGTGATTGAAGTAGAAGGCAAAGTAGTCGATACGATGCCGAATGCTATGTTTACGGTTGAACTTGAAAATGGACATCAGATTTTAGCAACAGTTTCTGGTAAAATTCGTAAAAACTATATTCGTATTTTAGCGGGAGATCGTGTTACAGTGGAGATGAGTCCGTACGATTTGACACGTGGACGTATCACATACCGCTTTAAATAATCGAAAAACTTGGAGGGATAAAAATGAAAGTAAGACCATCGGTCAAACCAATTTGCGAATACTGTAAAGTAATTCGTCGTAATGGTCGTGTTATGGTAATTTGCCCAGCAAATCCAAAACACAAACAACGTCAAGGATAAGATAGAAAGGAGAAAACATGGCTCGTATTGCTGGAGTTGACATTCCAAATGACAAACGTGTAGTAATTTCATTGACTTATGTATACGGTATCGGACTTCCAACATCTAAGAAAATTCTTGCTGCTGCAGGCGTTTCTGAAGATATTCGTGTTCGCGACCTTACACCAGATCAAGAAGATGCTATCCGTCGTGAAGTTGACGCAATTAAAGTAGAAGGTGACCTTCGTCGTGAAGTGAACTTGAACATTAAACGTTTGATGGAAATCGGTTCATACCGTGGTATCCGTCACCGTCGTGGACTTCCTGTTCGTGGACAAAACACTAAAAACAATGCTCGCACTCGTAAAGGTAAAGCTGTTGCGATTGCTGGTAAGAAAAAATAAGAAAATAAAATAAGGAGGTAAAAATCTTGGCTAAACCAACACGTAAACGTCGTGTGAAAAAGAATATCGAATCAGGTATTGCTCATATTCACGCAACATTTAATAACACAATTGTTATGATTACTGATGTGCATGGTAACGCAATTGCATGGTCATCTGCAGGTGCTCTTGGTTTCAAAGGTTCTCGTAAATCTACACCATTTGCTGCACAAATGGCATCAGAAGCTGCTGCAAAATCAGCTCAAGAACATGGTCTTAAATCAGTAGAAGTTACTGTTAAAGGTCCTGGTTCTGGTCGTGAGTCTGCTATTCGTGCTCTTGCTGCTGCTGGTCTTGAAGTTACTGCAATCCGCGATGTGACTCCTGTGCCACACAATGGTGCTCGTCCTCCAAAACGTCGCCGTGTATAATCATCAACAATTACACAGCTTTTCGTTTCAGAGGGAGTATAGCAAATGATTGAGTTTGAAAAACCAAATATAACAAAAATTGATGAAAATAAAGATTACGGTGTATTTGTAGTAGAACCACTTGAACGTGGTTATGGTACAACACTAGGGAACTCTCTTCGTCGCGTATTATTAGCTTCACTTCCAGGTGCTGCTGTTACTTCAATTAACATTGAAGGTGTATTGCACGAATTTGATACAGTTCCAGGTGTCCGTGAAGACGTTATGCAAATCATTCTTAACGTTAAAGGGATCGCTGTAAAATCTTACGTCCAAGACGAAAAGATTATTGAACTTGATGTAGAAGGTCCTGCAGAAGTGACTGCTGGAGATATTCTTACAGATAGTGATATTGAAATTGTAAACCCTGATCATTATCTTTTCACAATCGGTGAAGGATCAAGCTTCAAAGCGACTTTGACTGTAAACAGCGGTCGTGGTTATGTTCCAGCTGATCAAAATAAAAAAGATGATGCACCAGTAGGAACACTTGCTGTAGATTCAATCTATACGCCAGTGACAAAAGTTAATTACCAAGTTGAACCAGCTCGCGTTGGTAGCAACGATGGTTTTGACAAACTAACCCTTGAAATCTTAACAAATGGAACAATTATTCCAGAAGATGCTTTAGGTTTATCTGCTCGTATTTTGACAGAACACCTTAACCTCTTTACGAACTTAACAGAAATCGCGATTGCGACAGATGTTATGAAGGAAGTAGATACAGCATCAGATGATCGAGTACTAGAACGTACCATCGAAGAATTGGATCTTTCTGTTCGTTCATATAACTGTTTGAAACGTGCCGGTATCAATACTGTGTATGATTTGACAGAAAAATCTGAACCAGAAATGATGAAGGTTCGTAACCTTGGACGTAAGAGTCTCGAAGAAGTTAAAGTTAAGCTTGCCGATTTAGGCCTTGGGCTAAAAAACGATAAATAGAGGAGGAATACATGGCTTACCGTAAACTAGGACGCACTAGCTCACAACGTAAAGCAATGCTTCGTGATTTGACTACAGATCTTATCATCAATGAAGCAATCGTAACAACTGAAGCACGTGCAAAAGAAATCCGTAAATCAGTTGAAAAAATGATTACTTTAGGTAAACGTGGTGACTTGCATGCACGTCGTCAAGCAGCTGCTTACGTACGTAACGAAGTTGCATCACAAAACTTTGATGAAGAAACTGGTAAATATTCAGAAACAACTGCACTTCAAAAATTGTTCTCTGAACTTGCACCACGTTATGCTGAGCGCAATGGTGGATATACTCGTATCCTTAAAACTGAACCACGCCGTGGGGATGCTGCGCCAATGGCAATTATCGAATTAGTATAAAATCATCAATTTTGTTGAGTGTTATGATGTTGGAAGAACTGAATGGTTCTTCTTAGTCTAGCTCTGGTCTGCCGCTAGGATTTATCCTAGCGGTAACACTCATCATATTGAGGTAAATGGTAGACGCTTGTTTACGAAATTGCTTTAATTTAAAACAATTTCGTAAGCAGGCGTTTTTTTGATATAATAGAAGAGTTATGACAGTAAAAGAAAAATCAAAAGCACTCGCCCAGCAATTATTGGCAAAGCGTTACCTTGCCTCGCTGAAAAATAATCCAGAGCAGTACATTGGGGTTGAACTCGAATTTCCAATCGTAAATACAATGGGGAATAAAACGGATGTACTGGTTACAAAGGCTCTTTTTAGGTATCTACAAGAAGTTGAAGAGTTTATTGCGATTAAACAAGATGAAGATGGGAATCCAGTCCAGTTACAACATAAAATAAACAAAGATCAAATTGTATTTGAGTTATCTTACAATACCATTGAATTTGCTTTTAAAAAGACTAAAACCATCCAAGAAGTCGAAAGACGGTTGCAACACTATTTAGGAATCATTCAACCATTCTTAAGAGAGAGGCAGCATCAAATAGAAGGAAAAGGCATCCATCCTTATTGGAGAATAAATGAAAATCAACCTGTAAAAATTGATCGTTATAAAATGCTGATTCAATTCTTACAACTGTCTGGACAAGATCCTAACCATCGATTTCATGATTATCCAGACTATGGAACCTTTATTTGTGGCAATCAAGTACAATTAGATGTTTCAAGAACGAATTACTTGGAAATAATTAATGCGATGAATAAGGTAGAGCCAGCAAAAGCATATCTGTTTGCTAATTCCATTTTCGATGGAGAAGACTGGGATACGAAGATCTCAAGAGATATTTTCTGGGAAGATTCCATGCATGGCTATTATCAGGAAAATGTTGGTGTAAATCCTAAAGAGTTTATAAATGAAAAGGACTTTCTAGAATATTTAGCGAAGACAGCCTTGTTTTATGTTTATCGTGAGAATGAAATCTTATATTTCGAACCTATTAGAGTAGAGGATTATCTCGCAAAAGAAAAAATAGTAGCCTATCGCTTAGATAGATCTAGACAAGAAATAAAACCGCAAGAAGAGGACCTAAAGAATCATAGAAGCTACCATTTTCAAGATTTAACAACAAGAGGAACCATCGAATATAGAAGTGTTTGTACTCAACCATTAAATAAAACATTTGCACCAATTGCATTTCATGTCGGATTGCATCATAATATCAAAGAATTAGACGAGTATTTAGCTCAAAATATAGTTTTTGATTTTAGTAAAGAAAATCCGAAAGAATTAAGAAGGCAATATTCGAAAAAACAGTTAACTGAAAGTGAATTGGTGAAAATTAAACAATATTCGTTAGATCTGTTAAAAATATCAAAAAGAGGATTGATGGATCGTGGAAACCAAGAAGAGGTTTATATCGAAGAAATCATAAAAGAGCTTGGGAAATGCTGATTTAACAGCATTTCCTTTTTTAAAATCAAAAAAACAACAAAAAATTTAAAAAAATAGAAAAAAGATATTGACAAGTTTTCATGGTCGTGATATACTAATATAGTTGTCGCGCGAGAGCGACAAAGACCTTTGAAAACTGAACAAGACGAACCAATGT
>NZ_JADNFC010000007.1:0-97469 GCF_015552665.1 Streptococcus sp. 1001283B150225_161107_H12
ATGGTCGTGATATACTAATATAGTTGTCGCGCGAGAGCGACAAAGACCTTTGAAAACTGAACAAGACGAACCAATGTGCAGGGCGCTATAACTAAGGTTATAGTACTGAACAATGAAAAAACAATAAATCTGTCAGTGACAGAATGAGTTTAAGACAAACAATTATTTTAATGAGAGTTTGATCCTGGCTCAGGATGAACGCTGGCGGCGTGCCTAATACATGCAAGTAGAACGCTGAAGGAAGGAGCTTGCTCTTTCCGGATGAGTTGCGAACGGGTGAGTAACGCGTAGGTAACCTGCCTGGTAGCGGGGGATAACTATTGGAAACGATAGCTAATACCGCATAACAGTAGATATTGCATGATATCTGCTTGAAAGGGGCAATTGCTCCACTACCAGATGGACCTGCGTTGTATTAGCTAGTTGGTGAGGTAACGGCTCACCAAGGCGACGATACATAGCCGACCTGAGAGGGTGATCGGCCACACTGGGACTGAGACACGGCCCAGACTCCTACGGGAGGCAGCAGTAGGGAATCTTCGGCAATGGACGGAAGTCTGACCGAGCAACGCCGCGTGAGTGAAGAAGGTTTTCGGATCGTAAAGCTCTGTTGTAAGAGAAGAACGAGTGTGAGAGTGGAAAGTTCACACTGTGACGGTATCTTACCAGAAAGGGACGGCTAACTACGTGCCAGCAGCCGCGGTAATACGTAGGTCCCGAGCGTTATCCGGATTTATTGGGCGTAAAGCGAGCGCAGGCGGTTAGATAAGTCTGAAGTTAAAGGCTGTGGCTTAACCATAGTACGCTTTGGAAACTGTTTAACTTGAGTGCAAGAGGGGAGAGTGGAATTCCATGTGTAGCGGTGAAATGCGTAGATATATGGAGGAACACCGGTGGCGAAAGCGGCTCTCTGGCTTGTAACTGACGCTGAGGCTCGAAAGCGTGGGGAGCAAACAGGATTAGATACCCTGGTAGTCCACGCCGTAAACGATGAGTGCTAGGTGTTGGGTCCTTTCCGGGACTCAGTGCCGCAGCTAACGCATTAAGCACTCCGCCTGGGGAGTACGACCGCAAGGTTGAAACTCAAAGGAATTGACGGGGGCCCGCACAAGCGGTGGAGCATGTGGTTTAATTCGAAGCAACGCGAAGAACCTTACCAGGTCTTGACATCCCTCTGACCGCTCTAGAGATAGAGCTTTCCTTCGGGACAGAGGTGACAGGTGGTGCATGGTTGTCGTCAGCTCGTGTCGTGAGATGTTGGGTTAAGTCCCGCAACGAGCGCAACCCCTATTGTTAGTTGCCATCATTCAGTTGGGCACTCTAGCGAGACTGCCGGTAATAAACCGGAGGAAGGTGGGGATGACGTCAAATCATCATGCCCCTTATGACCTGGGCTACACACGTGCTACAATGGCTGGTACAACGAGTCGCAAGTCGGTGACGGCAAGCTAATCTCTTAAAGCCAGTCTCAGTTCGGATTGTAGGCTGCAACTCGCCTACATGAAGTCGGAATCGCTAGTAATCGCGGATCAGCACGCCGCGGTGAATACGTTCCCGGGCCTTGTACACACCGCCCGTCACACCACGAGAGTTTGTAACACCCGAAGTCGGTGAGGTAACCTTTTAGGAGCCAGCCGCCTAAGGTGGGATAGATGATTGGGGTGAAGTCGTAACAAGGTAGCCGTATCGGAAGGTGCGGCTGGATCACCTCCTTTCTAAGGATAAGGAAACCTGCACGTTCGTCTTGTTTAGTTTTGAGAGGTCTTGTGGGGCCTTAGCTCAGCTGGGAGAGCGCCTGCTTTGCACGCAGGAGGTCAGCGGTTCGATCCCGCTAGGCTCCATTGGTGAGAGATCACCAAGGATGAACATTGAAAATTGAATATCTATATCAAATAGTAACAAGAAAATAAACCGAAAACGCTGTGAATATTTAATGAGTTTTCTAATTTTTTAAGAAATTAGGTTAATAAGGTTAAGTTAATAAGGGCGCACGGTGGATGCCTTGGCACTAGGAGCCGAAGAAGGACGTGACAAACGACGAAATGCCTCGGGGAGCTGTAAGTAAGCTTAGATCCGGGGATGTCCGAATGGGGGAACCCAGCAGGTAATACCTGTTACCCATATCTGTTAAGGATATGAGGAGGAAGACGCAGTGAACTGAAACATCTAAGTAGCTGCAGGAAGAGAAAGCAAAAGCGATTGCCTTAGTAGCGGCGAGCGAAACGGCAGGAGGGCAAACCGAAGAGTTTACTCTTCGGGGTTGTAGGACTGCAATGTGGACTTAAAGATTATAGAAGAACTACCTGGGAAGGTAGGCCAAAGAGAGTAATAGCCTCGTATTTTAAATAGTCTTTATACCTAGCAGTATCCTGAGTACGGCGAGACACGTGGAATCTCGTCGGAATCTGGGAGGACCATCTCCCAACCCTAAATACTCCCTAGTGACCGATAGTGAACCAGTACCGTGAGGGAAAGGTGAAAAGCACCCCGGGAGGGGAGTGAAATAGAACCTGAAACCGTGTGCCTACAACAAGTTCGAGCCCGTTAATGGGTGAGAGCGTGCCTTTTGTAGAATGAACCGGCGAGTTACGATATGATGCGAGGTTAAGTTGAAGAGACGGAGCCGTAGGGAAACCGAGTCTGAATAGGGCGTCTTAGTATTATGTCGTAGACCCGAAACCATGTGACCTACCCATGAGCAGGTTGAAGGTGCGGTAAAACGCACTGGAGGACCGAACCAGGGCACGTTGAAAAGTGCTTGGATGACTTGTGGGTAGCGGAGAAATTCCAAACGAACTTGGAGATAGCTGGTTCTCTCCGAAATAGCTTTAGGGCTAGCGTCGACATTAAGATTCTTGGAGGTAGAGCACTGTTTGGGTGAGGGGTCCATCCCGGATTACCAATCTCAGATAAACTCCGAATGCCAATGAATTATGGTCGGCAGTCAGACTGCGAGTGCTAAGATCCGTAGTCGAAAGGGAAACAGCCCAGACCACCAGCTAAGGTCCCAAAATAATTGTTAAGTGGAAAAGGATGTGGGGTTGCACAGACAACTAGGATGTTAGCTTAGAAGCAGCTATTCATTCAAAGAGTGCGTAATAGCTCACTAGTCGAGTGACCCTGCGCCGAAAATGTACCGGGGCTAAAACAATTTACCGAAGCTGTGGATACCTTTATAGGTATGGTAGGAGAGCGTTCTATGTGTGAAGAAGGTATACCGTGAGGAGTGCTGGAACGCATAGAAGTGAGAATGCCGGTATGAGTAGCGAAAGACAGGTGAGAATCCTGTCCACCGTAAGACTAAGGTTTCCAGGGGAAGGCTCGTCCGCCCTGGGTTAGTCGGGACCTAAGGAGAGACCGAAAGGTGTATCCGATGGACAACAGGTTGATATTCCTGTACTAGAGTATGTAGTGATGGAGGGACGCAGTAGGCTAACTAAAGCGTGCGATTGGAAGTGCACGTCTAAGCAGTGAGGTGTGAATTGAGTTAAATGCTTAGTTCTATAACATTGAGCTGTGATGGGGAGCGAAGTTTAGTAGCGAAGTTAGTGATGTCACACTGCCAAGAAAAGCTTCTAGCGTTAAACATACTCTACCCGTACCGCAAACCGACACAGGTAGTCGAGGCGAGTAGCCTCAGGTGAGCGAGAGAACTCTCGTTAAGGAACTCGGCAAAATGACCCCGTAACTTCGGGAGAAGGGGTGCTGACTTAGGTCAGCCGCAGTGAATAGGCCCAAGCAACTGTTTATCAAAAACACAGCTCTCTGCTAAATCGTAAGATGATGTATAGGGGGTGACGCCTGCCCGGTGCTGGAAGGTTAAGAGGAGTGCTTAGCGTAAGCGAAGGTATGAATTGAAGCCCCAGTAAACGGCGGCCGTAACTATAACGGTCCTAAGGTAGCGAAATTCCTTGTCGGGTAAGTTCCGACCCGCACGAAAGGCGTAATGATTTGGGCACTGTCTCAACGAGAGACTCGGTGAAATTTTAGTACCTGTGAAGATGCAGGTTACCCGCGACAGGACGGAAAGACCCCATGGAGCTTTACTGCAGTTTGATATTGAGTGTCTGTGCCACATGTACAGGATAGGTAGGAGCCATAGAGATCGGGACGCCAGTTTCGATGGAGGCGATGTTGGGATACTACCCTTGTGTTATGGCCACTCTAACCCGGATAGGTGATCCCTATCGGAGACAGTGTCTGACGGGCAGTTTGACTGGGGCGGTCGCCTCCTAAAAGGTAACGGAGGCGCCCAAAGGTTCCCTCAGAATGGTTGGAAATCATTCGCAGAGTGTAAAGGTATAAGGGAGCTTGACTGCGAGAGCTACAACTCGAGCAGGGACGAAAGTCGGGCTTAGTGATCCGGTGGTTCCGTATGGAAGGGCCATCGCTCAACGGATAAAAGCTACCCTGGGGATAACAGGCTTATCTCCCCCAAGAGTTCACATCGACGGGGAGGTTTGGCACCTCGATGTCGGCTCGTCGCATCCTGGGGCTGTAGTCGGTCCCAAGGGTTGGGCTGTTCGCCCATTAAAGCGGCACGCGAGCTGGGTTCAGAACGTCGTGAGACAGTTCGGTCCCTATCCGTCGCGGGCGTAGGAAATTTGAGAGGATCTGCTCCTAGTACGAGAGGACCAGAGTGGACTTACCGCTGGTGTACCAGTTGTCTCGCCAGAGGCATCGCTGGGTAGCTATGTAGGGAAGGGATAAACGCTGAAAGCATCTAAGTGTGAAACCCACCTCAAGATGAGATTTCCCATAACTATATGTTAGTAAGAGCCCTGAGAGAAGATCAGGTAGATAGGTTAGGAGTGGAAGTTGTGTGAGCAATGGAGCGGACTAATACTAATAGCTCGAGGACTTATCCAAAAAGTAACTGAGAATATTTACAGCTGGTTAGATTTTTGTTAGAATATAGGTATTCAATTTTGAATGTTCATCATTCAGAGTTAAGTGACGATAGCCTAGGAGATACACCTGTACCCATGCCGAACACAGAAGTTAAGCCCTAGAACGCCGGAAGTAGTTGGGGGTTGCCCCCTGTGAGATATGGTAGTCGCTTAGCTTTTTTCCGCCATAGCTCAGTTGGTAGTAGCGCATGACTGTTAATCATGATGTCGTAGGTTCGAGTCCTACTGGCGGAGTCAGTACCCGAAAGGGTTTTTTTATTTCTCTTTTATTAATAAATTAAAAAAGGTTCTTTCGAACCTTTTTTCTTATTTAAAGAAAACATCGTATAGAGCTTTAATAGCCTGTTTTTCTTGTTCTTGATTGACGACAAACATGATGGAAACTTCGCTGGATCCTTGCGAAATCATTTGGATATTAATGTTATTTTTTGATAAAGCCTTTGTGGCTGTAGCTGTTACACCAATTTGATTTTTCATATTCTCTCCGACAATCATAATAATGGAAAGATCATGTTCAATTTCGGCATAATCCACTTGTAAATCTTGGATTAGATGTTTTAAGATTTCTTGTTCTTTAATTGGAGTCAATTCTTTTGACCGAAGAATTACTGATAAGTCGTCAATACCTGTTGGCATATGATCCCAACTAATATTCAAATCTTCTAAAATTTGCAATAATTTTCTACCAAAACCGACTTCTCTATTCATTAGATATTTGGTGGTATTAATGCTGACAAATCCCGAATCTCCAGCAATTCCAACAACTTTAACATTTTCATCGGTATGGTTCAGCACAATCTTCGTACCTGGATGTTTTGGATTGTTTGTGTTCTTGATCACCATTGGAATTTTTCCACGATAGGCTGGTACCAGTGCTTCATCATGGAGGACACTAAAGCCAGCATAGGCTAATTCCCGCATCTCCTTATAGGTTAATTCAGGAATAGAATGTGGCTGTTTGATAATGCCTGGGTGAGCTGCAAAAATACCATCGACGTCTGTAAAGTTCTCGTAGAGATCTGCTTTAACTCCCGCTGCGATAATTGATCCTGTAATATCAGAACCACCTCTTGAAAAAGTACAGACTTGGCCTTCTTTAGTAATTCCAAAGAATCCAGGGATCACTAAAATTTCATTATGGTTTCTCAGTTCTTCAATCTTATCGTAACTAGAAGGAAGAATGCGAGCATTGCAAGGTTCACTTGTTACAAAGATACCTGCATCTTTTGGATGGATATATTTTGCTTCTAAACCTTTTTTTACAAAGTAAGCTGCGATGAGTTTCGCATTGTTGTTTTCTCCTGCTGCTAAGAAGGTATCATATAAGAAAGTGTTGTCAGACTTGGGAAGTGTTGCAAGGGATTTGATATCTCTAGCAATCTCTTCGATAATTTCCTCGTCTAAGTCTAACTCCTCTGTAATAGATCGATAGCGATTGATAATCCATTCTTGACTTTGGTTCGTATCTTTTCCGTTGGTATATTCTTTAAAATACTTGATGAGGGCATCTGTGACTTTTGTGTCCTCCGCATTGCGTTTCCCTGGAGCAGAAACGACCACGTATTGACGGGCTTCATCTTCTTTAACGATATTGAATACTTTTTCTAACTGGGTAGCAGAAGCTAATGAACTACCACCAAATTTAACTACTTTCATGTGGACTCCTTTACACAACTTTCTTTAAATTATACCAAAGATAGAGCTTGGTTACAATCTAAAAAAGCACTGTTATCAAGCGAGTCTTTCGGGTGAGACACTTTGTTATGAAAATGTAATTTACTTATCAAAGTAGTTGTGCTAAAATAATATAAAAATAAATAAGTTCAACTATCAAACAATTTGAATAGCGAATTAGTAAAGAGGTGGCTTATGGTGTTCGAAACGATTATTTATTCTGTAGAAGAGGATCTCGCATCTATTATTTTAAATAGACCAGAGGTTTCAAATGGTTTTAACATTCCAATGTGTCAGGAAATCCTTGAAGCATTAGAATTAGCTGAGAATAATCCAGATGTTCGTTTTATTTTATTTAAAGCAGTCGGTAAGGTTTTTTCAGTTGGTGGTGATTTAGCTGAGATGAAACGGGCTGTTGATGCTGATGATATCGATTCGTTAACGCAAATTGCGGAATTGGTCAATCAAATCTCTAAAAAAATGAAGCAAATTCCAAAACCTGTGATTATGGTTGCAGATGGTGCAGTTGCAGGAGCAACTGCTAATATGGCAGTAGCGGCTGACTTTTGTATTGCATCTGATAAAGCGAAGTTTATTCAAGCCTTTGTTGGAGTCGGTTTGGCTCCTGATGCCGGTGGTCTATTCCTTTTAGGAAGAGCCATTGGTTTGACTAGAGCAACTCAGTTAGCAATGACTGGTGAACCATTAGGTGCTGAAAAGGCTCTGGAATATGGTGTTGTGTACAAGGTTTCTGAAGTAGAAAAATTAGACAAGACTGTCAACCAACTACTCATGAAGTTAAGGCGTAGCTCAGACAATTCATTTGCTGCGATTAAAGAGTTGGCTTGGTCTAGCATGCTGACTGACTGGGATCGTTATGCTGAAATTGAGTTGAGATTGCAGAGAAATCTTTCTCTAAAGGAAGACTTTAAAGAGGGAGTTATTGCCTATTCAGAGCGTCGGCGCCCAAAATTCCAAGGAAAATAAAAACGTAAAATTTTTATGTTTTTGTTACTGAGGCTTGCTATTTGGTTTGATTTTTGATAAAATTCGATTATCAAAGTAATGAATAGGGGGTGTGGTTTTTGAATTTTCAACTAGTCAATGATTACCTTACATCCATTTTTAACAACGTATTAGTCATCGAAGAAACTAGTTTACGTAGCAGTCGATTTAATGATGTTTCCATCAAGGAAATGCACACAATAGATGTCATCGGCTCAACACCAAACGCAACTCCAAGTGATATTTCGCGTTCGTTAATGGTAACGTTAGGTACAGTCACTACCAGTTTAAATAATCTTGAACGAAAAGGTTATATTGAACGAACCAGATCTGAAGTCGATCGTCGGGTTGTCCATTTGAGTTTAACCAAAAGAGGCAAGCTCTTGTATCGGCTTCACCAACAATTTCACAAGCGGATGGTCAATCAAATTATCGATGGAATGTCTCCAGATGAACGGAAAGTGATGCAAAAAGGGTTGCAGAACCTTTATCGTTTCTTGGAGGAGTTGAAATAATGACTTTTGCAAAAATTAGTCAGGCAGCCCATTATGCGCCAATCCAAGTGATTTCCAATCAGGATCTTTCTGAACGGATGGATACCAGTGATGAGTGGATTGCTAGTCGGACAGGAATTCGGAAGCGTCATATTTCTCAATCAGAATCAACCAGCGATTTAGCTACGGAAGTGGCTCGTCGCTTGCTTGAAAAAAGTGGTTTACAAGCGGATCAGTTGGATTTTATCTTTGTTGCTACGATTTCACCGGATTCCATGATGCCATCTACAGCTGCTCGTGTTCAAGCTAAAATTGGTGCCTCTAAAGCCTTTGTTTTTGATTTGACCGCTGCTTGTAGTGGATTTGTATTTGCGCTTGCGACTGCTGAAAAGTATATTCGCTCTGGCCAGTACAAACGAGGAATCGTTATCGGAAGTGAAACCTTATCGAAAGTGATCGATTGGGAAGATCGGACAACAGCAGTCTTGTTTGGGGATGGTGCTGGCGGTGTTTTATTGGAAGCTTCCGAGCAACAAACTTTTTTAGCAGAAAGTCTGTTTTCAGACGGTTCCCGTGGAGAAGTTCTTCAATCATCATCTGTTGGTTTATCTTCACCATATTCTGATAAGGAAGAAGATAAAAAATATTTGTCAATGGATGGGAGAGCAGTCTTTGATTTTGCCATTCGGGATGTGGCTAAGAGTATTAAAAATACGTTAGCAGATGCTCCAGTGCCTGTTGAAGAGATTGATTTTTTTCTTCTGCACCAAGCAAATGACCGTATCTTAGATAAAATGGCTAAGAAAATCGGGGTTGATCGGGAAAAACTTCCTGCAAACATGATGGAATATGGTAACACGAGTGCCGCAAGTATTCCAATTTTATTATCGGAGTGTGTCGACCAAGGACTGATCAAATTGGATGGAAGTCAAACAATTCTTCTGTCTGGATTTGGTGGAGGTTTGACATGGGGCTCACTTCTTGTTACAATCTAGTTAAACATGTGGTAACACATTTTAAAAATTTTTTATTATTTTAAGGAGGCCAATCATGGCAGTATTTGAAAAAGTACAAGAAATTATCGTTGAAGAACTTGGTAAAGAACCATCAGAAGTAACACTTGAGTCTACTTTTGAAGATCTTGAAGCTGATTCATTGGATTTGTTCCAAGTGATTTCAGAAATTGAAGATGCATTCGACATTCAAATTGAAACTGAAGAAGGATTGTCTACTGTAGGTGACCTTGTTACTTACGTAGAAGAAAAAACTAAATAATAATGGATGAGAGTATCGAAAGATATTCTCTCTTGTTTAGGTAATAGTTTGACGCTCAAAGCAAAGAACCGCTTTCAAACTATTACTTAAGCGAAAATGAGGAAGGTACTATGCAAACACGAATTACAGAATTATTAAACATTAAATATCCAATTTTCCAAGGTGGTATGGCTTGGGTAGCAGATGGAGATCTTGCTGGAGCTGTATCCAATGCAGGTGGTCTTGGGATCATCGGTGGAGGAAATGCACCTAAAGAAGTTGTCAAAGCGAATATTGATCGTGTCAAATCCATTACTGACAAACCTTTTGGAGTGAATATCATGCTCCTCTCTCCTTTTGCAGATGACATTGTTGACTTGGTTATCGAAGAAGGGGTTAAAGTTGTTACCACTGGTGCAGGGAATCCTGGGAAATATATGGATCGTTTCCACGAAGCTGGCATTACCGTTATTCCAGTTGTACCTTCAGTAGCTTTAGCAAAACGGATGGAAAAACTAGGTGCGGATGCTGTGATTGCTGAAGGAATGGAAGCAGGTGGGCATATTGGTAAATTGACTACCATGACCCTGGTTCGTCAAGTGGTCGAAGCTGTTTCTATTCCCGTTATTGGTGCTGGTGGTGTGGCTGATGGTGCTGGAGCAGCTGCAGTCTTCATGCTTGGAGCAGCTGCTGTTCAAGTGGGAACACGATTTGTCGTAGCTAAAGAATCAAATGCTCACCAAAACTTTAAGAATAAAATCTTGAAAGCTAAAGACATTGATACAGTAGTGTCTGCGTCAGTTGTTGGCCATCCAGTTCGTGCGATTAAGAATAAATTGGCTTCTGCCTATAACCAAGCGGAAAAAGATTTCTTGGCAGGTAAGAAGACTCAAGAAGAAATTGAAGAATTAGGAGCAGGTGCTCTTCGCAATGCTGTTGTGGACGGAGACGTTGATAACGGATCTGTGATGGCAGGACAAATTGCAGGTCTCGTAGGTAAAGAAGAAACCTGTGCTGAAATCTTGGAAGATATCTATTTTGGAGCTGCTAAAGTCATTCAGAAAGAAGCAGCTCGCTGGGCAGATGTCAAATTCTAACAAGTAAAGGAAAGGAAGAGGACAGTGACAAAACGTGCTTTCTTATTTGCTGGTCAAGGTGCCCAAAAATTGGGGATGGCTAGTGACTTGTATGCAACTTATCCGATTGTTAAGGAGACATTTGATACTGCAAGTCAGATTTTGGGCTATGATTTACGAGAATTGATTGATTCTGATGAAGACAAGCTCAATCAAACACGCTTTACCCAACCGGCTATTTTGACAACTTCAGTAGCTATTTATCGTCTATTAGCAGAAAAGGGCATGACACCGGATATTGTTGCCGGTCTTTCTCTAGGAGAATATTCTGCTTTGGTTGCTGCAGGTGCTCTTTCTTTTGAAGAAGCAGTCGCTTTGGTAGCCAAGCGGGGTGAATTTATGGAAACAGCTGCGCCTGCTGGAAGCGGGAAGATGGTAGCTGTCATGAATACTGATCCTGCCTTGATTGAAGAAATCTGTCAACAGGCTTCTGAAAAGGGAGTTGTAACACCAGCTAACTACAATACTCCTGCCCAAATTGTGATTGGTGGAGAGGTTGAAGCTGTGGATTATGCAGTTGAACTCTTACAAGAAGCAGGGGCAAAACGGTTGATTCCTCTAAATGTCTCTGGTCCTTTCCATACGGCCTTACTTGCTTCTGCTAGTGAAAAACTAGCGACTGAACTTGAAAAAGTTACTTTTAAGGACTTTAGCTTGCCTTTGGTTGGGAATACAGAAGCAAAGATCATGAAATCAGACGAAATCAAAGCTTTATTAGCTCGCCAGGTGATGGAGCCTGTTCGTTTCTATGATTCGATTGCAACGATTCAAGAGTTTGGAGTAGATGAAGTGATTGAAATTGGTCCAGGTAAGGTCTTGACTGGTTTCTTGAAAAAAATTGATAAAACTCTTCCAACGAAAAATGTTGAGGATCAAGCAAGCCTTGATGCCTTACTGAACGAATAAGATGAGGTGACTATGGAACTGAAGAATAAAAATGTATTTGTTACTGGCTCAAGTCGAGGCATTGGATTGGCTATTGCACATAAATTTGCGTCAAAAGGTGCCAACATTGTCTTAAATAGTCGTGGAGAGCTCCCTGCAGGTCTAGTGGATGAATTTGCCTCATACGGTGTGAAGGTAGTTGGCGTTACTGGGGATGTATCCCAAGCTACGGAAGCGAAACGAATGGTCGCGGAAGCGATTGAAGCACTTGGCTCAGTAGACATCCTTGTTAACAATGCTGGGATTACCAATGATAAGCTCATGTTAAAATTGACGGAAGAAGATTTTGAGCAAGTCTTGAAGGTGAATTTGACTGGTGCTTTTAATATGACACAATCAGTCTTAAAGCCGATGACCAAAGCACGTGAAGGTGCTATCATTAACATGTCGAGTGTTGTCGGTCTGACAGGAAATGTTGGACAAGCCAACTATGCAGCCTCAAAAGCTGGTTTGATTGGTTTTTCTAAATCTGTAGCACGTGAAGTAGCTGGTAGAAATGTCCGTGTCAATGTCATTGCGCCGGGCTTCATTGAGTCTGATATGACAGAAGGACTTCCTGAAAAAATTAAAGAAATGTCTCTCGCTCAAATTCCAATGAAACGATTTGGAAATACAGAAGAAGTGGCAGATGTTGCAGTCTTTCTTGCGACTCAAGAATATCTAACAGGGCAAGTCATCGCAATTGATGGTGGCTTAACCATGCAATAAAAAGAGGTAGGTTTTGAAATGAAATTAAATCGTGTTGTTGTAACAGGCTATGGCTTGACATCTCCAATCGGAAACACTCCAGAAGAATTTTGGAATAGTTTAAAAGAAGGAAAGATTGGGATTGGTCCGATTACAAAATTTGACCACAGTGACTTTGCTGTTCATAATGCAGCTGAAATCCATGATTTCCCATTTGATAAGTACTTTATCAAGAAAGATACAAACCGCTTTGACAACTACTCTTTGTATGCCTTGTATGCCGCTCAAGAAGCTGTGAATCATGCAGGTTTAGATGTAGAAGCTATTGATAAAGATCGTTTTGGTGTCATTGTTGCTTCTGGTATTGGTGGTATCAAAGAAATCGAAGATCAAGTGATTCGTTTGCATGAAAAAGGACCAAAACGTGTCAAACCAATGACCCTTCCAAAAGCTTTGCCAAATATGGCATCTGGTAATGTTGCCATGCGTTTTGGAGCTAATGGAATTTGTAAATCGATCAATACTGCTTGTGCCTCTTCCAATGATGCGATTGGGGATGCTTTCCGCGCTATTAAGTTTGGTTTCCAAGATTTGATGTTGGTTGGTGGTTCAGAAGCTTCTATTACGCCATTTGCAATCGCCGGTTTCCAAGCCTTGACAGCTCTTTCAACAACAGAAGATCCAACTCGTGCTTCTATTCCATTTGATAAAGATCGGAATGGATTTGTAATGGGTGAAGGATCAGGAATGTTGGTACTTGAAAGTTTGGAACACGCTGAAAAACGTGGTGCAACCATTCTTGCTGAAGTCGTGGGCTACGGAAATACTTGTGATGCTTACCATATGACTTCTCCACATCCAGAAGGTCAAGGTGCTATTAAAGCAATGAAGTTGGCTTTGGATGAGGCAGAAATTGAACCAGCTCAAGTTGATTATGTCAACGCTCATGGTACCTCTACTCCAGCAAATGAAAAAGGAGAAAGTGGTGCAATCGTTTCTGTATTTGGTACAGAAGTTCCAGTATCTTCTACAAAATCATTTACAGGTCACCTCTTGGGGGCAGCAGGGGCAGTTGAAGCTATTGCGACGATTGAAGCAATTCGCCATCAATATGTTCCAAAAACTGCTGGAACACAAGAGTTATCAGATTATATTGAAGCCAATGTCATCTTTGGTGAAGGGCAAGAACGTCCGATTTCCTATGCTATTTCCAATACATTTGGATTTGGAGGACACAATGCTGTCTTAGCCTTTAAACGTTGGGAGGGATAAAGTGAATATTCAAGAGATTAAAGACCTAATGAGTCAATTTGACCAATCTAGTCTTCGTGAATTTAGCTATCAAAATGCAACTGATGTGCTATCATTTAGTAAAAATACTGGCAGTGTAGCTAGCCCACAACCTGCTACGCCAGCTCCTGTAGTTCAGGAAGTGGCACCTGCTGTTGAGAGCCCTGTTGTTCTTGCAGAAGAACCAGTTGCTCCTTCAGCACCAGCTCCTGAAGCAAGTCCAGCAGTAGCAGCAGAAGGGGAAGTGGTTGAAAGTCCTCTTGTTGGTGTAGCTTATTTAGCTTCAGGTCCAGATAAACCAGCTTTTGTTCAGGTTGGAGATAGCGTTTCAAAAGGCCAAACCCTATTGATTATTGAAGCGATGAAAGTTATGAACGAAGTTCCTGCACCAAGGGATGGAATTGTCACTGAAATCCTTGTTTCAAATGAAGAAATGGTTGAGTTTGGGAAAGGATTGGTACGGATTAAATGATCGATATTCAAGCTATTAAAGAGGCTCTTCCGCATCGCTATCCGATGTTGTTGGTGGATCGCGTCCTTGAAACAAGTGAGGATACGATTGTAGCCATTAAGAATGTGACGATCAATGAGCCCTTCTTTAATGGGCACTTTCCAAGCTACCCAGTAATGCCAGGTGTCCTCATTATGGAAGCCTTGGCACAAACTGCCGGTGTCTTAGAATTATCCAAACCAGAAAATAAAGGGAAATTAGTCTTTTACGCTGGAATGGATAAGGTTAAATTTAAAAAACAAGTCGTTCCGGGAGATCAGCTCGTGATGACGGCTACCTTTGTCAAGCGTCGTGGTTCGATTGCGGTCGTGGAAGCAAAAGCGGAAGTCGATGGGAAATTAGCTGCTAGCGGGACCCTAACATTTGCAATTGGTAACTAGGGAGGTTTCTATGTTCCGAAAAATTTTAATCGCGAATCGTGGTGAAATTGCGGTCCGGATTATTCGAGCTGCTCGTGAATTAGGAATTGAAACAGTCGCTGTCTATTCAACGGCTGATAAAGAAGCCTTGCATACCTTACTAGCGGATGAAGCAGTTTGTATTGGGCCTGCCAAGTCAACCGAATCTTATTTGAACATGAATGCTGTTTTATCTGCAGCTGTCTTGACTGGATCAGAAGCGATTCACCCAGGATTTGGATTTTTGAGTGAAAATTCGAAGTTTGCCACCATGTGTGAAGAAGTAGGGATTAAGTTTATTGGACCATCAGGGTCTGTTATGGATATGATGGGTGATAAAATTAATGCCCGAGCACAAATGATCAAAGCAGGCGTACCTGTGATTCCAGGATCAGATGGTGAAGTTCATACAGCTGAAGAAGCCTTGGAAGTTGCCGAACGGATTGGTTATCCTGTCATGCTGAAGGCATCAGCTGGAGGTGGCGGTAAAGGGATCCGTAAAGTAGAACGGGCAGAAGACCTAGTTCCAGCTTTTGAATCTGCTTCGACAGAAGCTAAGGCGGCCTTTGGCAATGGAGCTATGTACCTTGAACGCGTCATCTACCCAGCTCGTCATATTGAGGTTCAAATCCTGGCTGACCAATTTGGACATGTGGTTCATTTGGGTGAACGGGATTGTTCCCTTCAAAGAAACAACCAAAAAGTCCTCGAAGAATCTCCATCCGTAGCAATCGGTAAGACAATTCGAGACCAAATCGGATCTGCAGCCGTCCGCGCAGCAGAATCTGTTGGCTATGAAAATGCTGGGACCATCGAGTTTCTTTACGATGAAGGTAAAGGCGAATTTTACTTCATGGAGATGAACACTCGGGTTCAAGTAGAGCATCCCGTGACAGAATTCGTCACAGGAATTGATATCGTAAAAGAGCAAATTAAAATTGCTACTGGGCAAGAATTGTCTGTAAGCCAAGAAGATATTCAAATTTCTGGTCATGCCATTGAATGCCGGATCAATGCAGAAAATCCTGCCTTTAACTTTGCACCTAGCCCAGGAAAAATCACCAATCTCTATCTTCCAAGTGGAGGAGTCGGCTTGCGCGTGGATTCAGCTGTCTATCCTGGCTATACGATTCCACCTTACTACGATAGTATGATTGCCAAAATCATTGTCCATGGAGAGAATCGTTTTGATGCCTTGATGAAGATGCAACGCGCCCTCTATGAGTTGGAAATTGACGGTGTAATGACTAACAGTGATTTCCAATTGGATTTGATTTCAGATTCGAACGTGATTGCTGGTGACTACGATACCGCCTTTCTGATGGAGACATTTTTACCAAATTATCAGAAAAATCAATAAGCATTGAACTTTGTAAATGTGAGATTCATTTTCACAAGGAATGAACGCGCACAATTACAAAGTTCTTTTACCAAGTAAGGAGAAGTTGATGGCTTTATTTTCTAAAAAAGATAAGTACATTCGAATTAATCCCAATCGGTCGGCCATTGAAGCACCTCAGCCAAAACCAGAGGTTCCAGATGAGTTGTTTTCTCAGTGTCCGGGCTGTAAACATACGATTTACCAAAAGGATCTTGGAAGTGAACGTCTGTGTCCTAAGTGTGGTTATACCTTCCGCATCACTGCGGTTGAGCGACTTCAATTGACGATTGATCCAGGAAGCTTTATTGAATTGTTTACGGGTATTGAGACCAAGGACCCGCTTAAGTTTCCAAACTACAAGAAGAAATTGGCGGCTGTTCGTGAATTGACAGGACTTGATGAAGCTGTGCTAACAGGAACTGCAAAGATCGGTGGCCATCAAGTGGCTCTTGGTATTATGGATTCTAATTTCATCATGGCTTCTATGGGCTCTGTGGTCGGTGAAAAGATTACGCGTCTATTTGAATTGGCGACAGAAGAAAAGCTCCCAGTTGTGCTCTTTACCGCTTCTGGTGGCGCTCGGATGCAAGAAGGAATCGTCAGTTTGATGCAGATGGCTAAAATCTCTGCAGCTGTTCAAAGACACTCAAAAGCAGGCTTATTTTATCTGACAGTTCTAACAGACCCAACAACAGGTGGGGTAACGGCGTCATTTGCAATGGAAGGGGATATTATCATTGCAGAGAGCCAGGCCCTTGTGGGATTTGCAGGTCGACGAGTGATCGAGTCTACTGTACGGGAACAGTTGCCGGATAATTTCCAAAAGGCTGAATTTTTGCAGGAGCATGGCTTTGTGGATGTGATTGTCCAGCGTAGTGAGATGCGTTCAACAATCGCAGACTTGTTAGCCTTTCATGGAGGGAAGTAATGACAAGAATAACACAAATTATTAAAGAAGCTCGTGACCAAGGACGTTTGACTGCTCTCGATTATGCTCATGGAATTTTTGATAACTTTATCGAATTGCATGGAGATCGAAATTTCCGAGATGATGGTGCAGTGATTGGTGGAATTGGCTGGTTAGGGGATCAAGCGGTAACGGTTGTCGGGATTCAAAAAGGAAAGAATCTTCAGGACAACCTCAGTCGAAACTTTGGCCAACCCCACCCAGAAGGCTATCGAAAAGCCTTGCGTTTGATGAAACAGGCGGAGAAATTTGGTCGTCCAGTAGTAACCTTCATCAACACTGCGGGTGCATATCCGGGTGTTGGTGCTGAAGAGCGGGGACAGGGTGAGGCTATTGCCCGCAACCTCATGGAAATGAGTGATTTAAAAGTTCCGATTATCGCGATTATCATCGGAGAAGGTGGCTCAGGTGGTGCCCTAGCTCTTGGTGTAGCAGATAAGGTCTGGATGCTGGAGAACTCCATCTATGCAGTCTTGAGTCCAGAAGGGTTTGCTTCTATTCTTTGGAAAGACGGAAGCCGTGCCATGGAAGCAGCTGAATTGATGAAGATTACTTCGCATGAGTTGTTGAATATGGACATTGTGGACAAGGTGATTCCGGAGCATGGTTTTTCCAATGGCGAATTACTAGCTCAAGTGAAGAAGGAAATCCAAGCAGAATTGAAGGAGCTACAAGCCTTGCCTCTCGAAGAACTTCTAGAGCAACGTTACCAACGTTTTCGTAAATATTAAAAAACTGAGCTTGCAATTTGCAAGACTCAGTTTTTTAAAACTTTATTTTGGTGCGATGACTTCAGCGCCACCTATGTATGGACGAAGGACTTCAGGAATAGTTACAGAACCATCTTCGTTTTGATAGTTTTCAAGAATAGCTGCCACTGTACGTCCAACAGCCAATCCAGAACCATTCAAGGTGTGAAGAAGTTTAACCTTACCGTCAGCTTCATCACGATAGCGGATTTGGGCACGACGTGCTTGGAAATCTTCCGTATTTGAACAGCTTGAGATTTCACGATAGGTATTTTGTGCTGGGATCCATACTTCCAAGTCGTAAGTCTTAGCAGCTGAGAAGCCCATGTCTCCTGTAGAAAGAGCAACTACGCGATATGGAAGGTTGAGTTTTTGAAGGATGTTTTCAGCGTTGGCTGTCATCTTTTCCAATTCTTCATATGATTCTTCCGGTTTGGCAAATTTGACCATTTCTACCTTATGGAATTGGTGTAAACGGATCAAACCACGAGTGTCACGACCAGCAGAACCTGCTTCTGAACGGAAAGAAGGGCTCATGGCAGTAAAGTAGATTGGGAGATCCTTGCCATCGATGATTTCGTCACGGTAGTAGTTGGTCAGAGGCACTTCGGCAGTTGGAATCAAGACATAGTTGGTGTCGCTGAGTTCAAAAGTATCTTCCTTGAACTTTGGATATTGACCAGTACCAAACATAGAATCGTGGTTGACCATGTAAGGTGTGATGACTTCTGTGTATCCTTCCTTGCCATGCTCATCCAACATAAAATTGTAGATAGCACGTTCTAAGCGAGCTCCAAGCCCCTTGTAGAAGAGGAAACGAGCGCCAGTGACTTTACCACCACGTTCCCAGTCAAGGATGTCTAAGTCTTCTCCAAGGTCCCAGTGAGCTTTTGGTTCGAAGTCAAACTCGCGAGGAGTTCCCCAACGGCGAACTTCTACGTTGTCATCCTCATCTGCTCCAACAGGTACACTATCAGCAGGAATGTTTGGAAGGGTTGTAGTAAATTCTGTCAATTTCGCATCGATTTCTGCCAATTCTGCATCGAGTGCTTTGACTTCTGCAGAAAGAGTTTGCATGGCAGCAATCTTATCATCTGCATTTTCTTTGTTGCGTTTGGCTTGGGCAATTTCAGCAGATACTGTGTTACGCTCAGCCTTGAGGCCTTCTACTTTGACCAAGATGTCACGACGCTTGGCATCGATTTCTTTCATTTCGTTCAAGATGGCAGCATCTACACCGCGTGTCGCTAATTTTTCAGCAACTGCATCAAAGTCTGTACGAATCCGTTTAATATCTAACATAGCTTCTCCTTTAACAAAAAACACACCTGTCAGAGTGTTGGAGTGGCAGAGCCACGGTTCCATCCAACTTCACAGGTGTGCACTTGATTCGATATTGTATTTTAACTAAACGGTAGAATTTCAATTAAGATTTCTATCTGCTCGCAGCAACCGCAGACTTTCTGAAAGATTTCTTTAATTTACTTATCCGTTTTCGTTTATTATACAAGAAAAGGAGCTATTTTGCAAATAGATTTTTAATTTTAGCTGCGATGGTTTGGATCAAGGTCGGTAGCTTGACAATTTTATCATTTCCAAGGTGTTGACGGGCAATTTTTAAGATTTTACCCGAGTCTTTAGAAGCAAAGAGGAACTTACTTTCCTTGGTGTAAATTTCAAAATGGCGGCTAATTTTACGCCCGGATACGTTGGCTCCAATCTGTTCGATTTCTTTCCAGGGAATTTGGACGTAGTCTTCTACATTAGCATCTGCGTAAAATTCAAAAGCCACATCTCCAACTAACATTTTTCCAACCTTTCCACCAACACCTAGATAAGAGACACCAGTGGTATGGAATTCCACGGTTTTATTCTGTGATTGCGCCATGTGATCCTCCTGTAACAATGTTCATTTCATTATACCATAATAAAAAGAAGGTCGAAACCTTCTTTTTTGTTGATCTTTGCTTACATCAAGCCAGCAACGTGTGCCAAGACACCGATTACAAAGAGGGCGATGATGATAGTGATTGGAGATACTTTCTTCTTAAGCAACCACATACAAGCGAAAGTAAGAAGCAATCCCATCAAACCAGGAATCAATGAATCCAAGTTTTGTTGGAAAGTCGTAACTTTTTCAGGTGTTTGAGATAGACCTGAACCAACTTGAGCGAAGGCTTCTTGGATACCCTTGTATCCTTCAGGAAGTTTATCCCAGTGGATATAAGCTTTGTCGTCTAATTTGACAGAAGAAACATTAAAGATGAATTTAATAGATACCCAACGTTCTACCAAGACAGCAAGGATGAACATCCCGAGGATAGAAGCTCCTTTAGTGATGTCTTGCAAGATCCCACCAGACATATCTTTGGTAATTTCAGAACCTGCTTTGTATCCAAGTTCTTGGGTGTACCACAAGAAGGACATACGAATCGCATTCCAAGCAAAGAAGAAGATAAGTGGACCAAGGATATTACCAGTCAAGGCAAGAGATGCACCAAGTGCTCCAAGGATTGGACGAACTGTAAACCAGAAGACAGGATCTCCGATACCCGCCAAAGGTCCCATCATACCAATCTTAACCCCTTGGATAGCGGCATCATCAATCGCAGCGCCATTTGCTTTTTCTTCTTCAAGGGCAAGAGTTACCCCGATGATTGGAGCAGCTACGTATGGGTGAGTGTTGAAGAACTCCATGTGACGCTCAAGAGCAGCCGCTTGGTCTTCTTTCTTCGTGTAAAGTTTTTTGATAGCTGGGATCAATGAGTAAGCCCAACCCAAGTTTTGCATCCGTTCATAGTTCCAAGAACCTTGCAAGAAGGTTGAACGCCACCAAACTTTTTGACGATCTGATTTAGATAATTGTAATTTTTCAGTCATGATAGTGTCACACCTTTCTTAATAGTCTTCAAGGATATCGCCGATTGGGTCATTAGAAGTAGCAACTCCGCCACCTCCATTGCCACCTTTCTTAGAGAGAGAAAGGTAGATCAAGGCAAGTGCAACACCAATTGCACCAAGAGCAATCAAGGTCAATTGGCTAACGGCAGCAAGAGCAAAACCAATAGCAAAGAATGGCCAAACTTCACGGCTTGCCATCATGTTGATAACCATGGCGTAACCAACGGCTACGACCATACCACCACCGATTTGCATACCGTCTGACAACCAAGCAGGCATCGCTTCAAGAGCACCTTTAACAGTGTCAGCAGGGATCATCAAAAGAAGGGCTGCAGGAATGGCGATACGAAGACCTTGAAGGAGAAGGGCTACAAAGTGAGCGCGTTCTACGCCTTTGATATCACCTTTTTTAGCAGCAGCATCGGCAGTGTGGACCAAACCAACGGAGAGAGTACGGACGATCATGGTCAAGAAAAGACCAGCAACTGCAAGTGGAATAGCTACACCTTGAGCCACAGCGATTCCTTTTGCACTGAAGTCTCCCCCAAGTACCATGATGATGGCAGCAGCGACTGATGCAAGAGCAGCGTCGGGTGCAACTGCGGCACCAATGTTGGCCCAGCCAAGTGCAAGTAATTGAAGGGAACCACCAAGCATAACACCGGCAGTCAAGTTACCTGTTACCAAACCGATTAAGGTACAAGCAACAAGTGGTTGGTGGAATTGGAATTGGTCAAGGATACCTTCAAGACCTGCTAAGAAGGCAACAACGACCACTAATACCATAGAAATAATAGACATGTTTAAAATCCTTTCGTAAGTAATCGGTTATTGAACGTTAGCTTTGTTAATTAAGTCAAACAAATCTTTCTTAGAGTCATTTGGTACTTTACGGACATCAAATTCCACTCCAAGATCACGCATTTTTTCAAATGTAGCCACATCCTCTTTGTCCATTGACAAGACATTGTTAACCATGGTTTTACCAGTTGAGTGGGCCATTGAACCAACGTTCAAGGTTTTAATCGGAACACCACCCTCGATGGCACGAAGGGCATCTTGAGGTGTTTCAAACAAGATCAAAGCATGTGTTTCACCAAAGCGTGGATCTTTTGCAACGTCGATCAATTTTTGAATTGGGACAACGTTTGCTTTCACACCATTCGGTGCTGCTTGCTTGATCAACTCTTTACGGAGCTCATCTTTGGCAACTGAGTCTGAAGCTACGATAATTCGATCCGCTTTTGAATCAGGTGTCCAAGCAGTTGCGACTTGTCCGTGAAGTAGACGAGTATCTAAGCGGGCAAGGTTAATTTTGAGTTTTCCGTCACCGATCACTGTTCCTTCTGGAATAGCGGCTTGGGCAACAGGAGCAACTGAAGCAGTGCTTGCTTCTTCGACTGGATTCAATTCTTCTGGAAGAGCTTTGATTCCATCTTTAGATTCTTTGATGATGTTTGCAGCAACTTGATCAACGCCAGCAGTTGCATCCATTAAACGCTCTGTATAAGCTTGAATCAACATCGGCAGGTTCAATCCAGTGATGATCGCAAATTTACGATCTGGATTTTCTCCCATAACGCGACTCGCTTGGTTAAATGGAGAACCACTCCAAAGGTCAGCCAAAACCAAGACTTCATCTTCTGCATCAAATGCGGCAACAGCAGCATTGAATTTAGCATAGAGATCATCTGGGCCTTCACTTGGCATGAACGTAACCACTTGAACTTTCTCTTGATCCCCAAAGATCATCGAGCCGGATTGGTGGATTCCAGCTGCAAATTCACCGTGGCTAGCAATAATGATACCAATACTCATTATTGACATTCCTCCTTATAAAATTTGTTTGACTTTCAGTTTAAGAAAACTTTAAGCTTATCTATTATAAAACGTTTTCATGATAAAGTCAATTTTTCAGTACTAAATTAAAGGAAAAAGAGAGGTCTTGATATATTAAATTGTTAACATCTATATCTAGCTGTTAAATTCGAAAATCCTTTGGAATTCCTTGACAAGAGGGGAATGAAGGGGATTCTATGTTTTCTGAAAAGAGTAGTAGTAGGTTCTAATAGGTAAAATAAAAATATAGCAACCCCTTGCAGGTCCTGTTTGTGAGAAACTAAAAAAGACCAGCCCATTTGGGCTGGTCTAATAGGTTGAGTTGATTAGTTGGTGAAGTCAAGTACCATACGTCCTTGAATGGTTCCGGCTTCCATTTCGTCAAAGACTTTGACAGCATCTTCTACTG
Source organism: Streptococcus sp. 1001283B150225_161107_H12 (assembly GCF_015552665.1). Lineage (NCBI taxonomy): Bacteria > Bacillati > Bacillota > Bacilli > Lactobacillales > Streptococcaceae > Streptococcus > Streptococcus sp. 1001283B150225_161107_H12. The sequence goes on from NZ_JADNFC010000007.1 coordinate 22,551, forward strand.
GACGTTTTTGAACGACTGGAACGACCAAGCCTTCTGCTCCAAATTGGAAGGCTTCTTCCAAGTCTTTACGAGTTCCTACAAGAGAACCGATGACTTGGATACCATCTAATACTGTTTTTACAATGCTGAGGTCCATCATTTCAGAAGGAAGACCAACTGCGATCACGCGGCCACCTGCACGAACAGAATCTACTGCTTGGTTGAAAGCTACTTTAGAAACGGCTGTTACGACAGCAGAGTGAGCTCCACCATTTGTTTTTTCTTTGATCAATCCTGGAACATCTTCGACTTCACGACCATTAATGACAAAGTCTGCCCCAACTTCTTTGGCCAATTCGAGTTTATCATTGTTGATATCAACAGCGATGACATGAGCGTTGAAGACTTTCTTGGCATATTGAACAGCCAAGTTACCCAAGCCACCAGCTCCATAGATAACGATCCATTGGCCTGGTTCAGCTTTGGCTTCTTTGATAGCTTTGTAGGTTGTAACACCGGCACAGGTAATAGAAGAAGCTTGGGCTGGATCTAATCCTTCTGGCACTTTCACTGCGTAGTCTGCAGTAACGATACATTGTTCAGCCATTCCTCCATCAACAGAGTAACCAGCATTTTTTACAGTACGGCAAAGGGTTTCGCGACCAGTTGTACAGTATTCACAAGTGCCACATCCTTCGAAGAACCAAGCAACACTGACGCGGTCACCAACTTTGAGGCTCTTGACATCTGGAGCAAGTTCTTTAACAATTCCGATTCCTTCATGTCCAAGAACACGGCCTGGAACTTTACCGAAGTCTCCGTGAGCAACGTGCAAGTCCGTGTGGCAGACACCACAGTATTCGATTTGAACAAGTGCTTCCCCTGTTTCCAATGGGCGCATCTCCTTGTTTGCAACGATTTCAACACCAGTACCTTCTGGATTTACAACAACAGCTTTCATAGTTTTCCTCCTCAAGAGCTTAGTTGGATTAGAGACGGTAATAAAACGAGAAGTAACATCACTTGAATCATTATCGTATGAAATGAGCTAGGCTCCTTTTTTATTTTTGTTATGTTAATTTTATCACAAACTTTATCAGTCAGCAAGCGTTTACATAGAAAATTTTCTGAAAATAAACTTAACCAGTTAAATTGTTTTCAGGAAAGGCCCCAATAAGGTTCCGTATGTTTGAGAAAACAAAAAGCTTGAATCCTTTCTTGTAAAAGGTGATTCAAGCGATTCTCTATTTATAGGAAGAGTTTTTCTAGTTGACGAGCAACGCCGTCCTGATCGTTTGTATACTCTGTTTGTTTATCGGCATAGGGGAGGAGGACAGGATTGGCGTTTTTCATTGCATAACCAGTTCCTGCGAAAGCCAACATGTCTGTATCGTTTTGTTCGTCTCCAAAGGCAATCAGATCTTTCTGATCAAGTCCGTAAGTCTCGAGGAGATAGTTGAGGGCAAAGGCCTTATTGACGCCTTTTGGAGCACATTCCAGAATGTTGAGGGGACCGCCCCAACTATTGATTTCCAACTCATGATGGTAGTAGTCACGCATTTCTTCGGCTAAAGCATACTTGTCTTCAGCGCGTGTTTGAAAGAGGATGGCGTTTGGGTTTTCGGTAACTTTACGAGCTTCGAATTTTGTTTTGGAGGAGATTTTAGAAACCCCAAATAAGGCGGGATCAATCGTATGGTGGTAGGTGTGGGTGACATAGAACTTATTGCGATACTCTCCTGCAATAAAGTCTGCCTGGATGTCATTTTCTCTCTCGACCATATCTAGGAGGTATTTTTTATCAAGGGTCATGGATAGTTCTTTCGACCATTTTTTATTTGGAATATGAGTGAGAGCGCCGTTAAAGTTAATCATGGGACTTTCCAATCCCAATTCCTTATAGATGTGATCTGCCATTCGATAGGGACGCCCAGTTGTAATAATGACCCGGTGACCTTGTTCACTGACTTTCTGGATGGTGTCAATCGTATAAGGCGATAATTTGCTTTCAGAATTTAATAAGGTGCCATCTAAATCGACAGCGATTAGTTTTTTATTCATAGGAAGATTCCTTTCATTTGTATGGTTTATCTTACTCTAAATGAGGAGTATAGAAGTGCCATATTTTAAGAAGAATGCTACCATTATACCAGATAAACAGGAAAATTTCAGTCTTTCGGATAGAAGATGATATGACACGAAAGATTGTCCAGATGAATCTCTTGTAAAAGTGAATAATATTTGATAAAATATTGGTATTGTTCGTGATTGAGTCGCGAGCAGATTTATTTTTTTTTAAGGAGTTTATTGGAAAAATGGATAAGTTTTTCAAACTATCTGAACACGGAACGACGGTTCGTACAGAGGTATTAGCTGGTTTAACGACCTTCTTTGCCATGTCTTATATCTTGTTTGTAAACCCTCAAATGCTTTCCCAAACAGGAATGCCTGCTCAAGGAGTATTTCTAGCAACCATTATTGGTTCAGTCGTTGGGACTCTCATGATGGCTTTCTATGCGAATCTGCCTTATGCCCAAGCACCAGGGATGGGCTTGAACGCCTTCTTTACCTTTACAGTGGTATTTGGGATGGGCTATTCTTGGAAAGAAGCCTTGGGAATGGTCTTTATTTGCGGACTAATTTCATTGATTATCACATTAACCAATGTTCGGAAAATGATTATTGAGTCCATTCCAAATGCTTTGCGTTCAGCTATCTCAGCTGGTATCGGAATTTTCTTGGCCTATGTCGGAATTAAAAATGCTGGCTTGTTGAAGTTTTCGATTGATCCGCATACCTATACGGTGGCAGGAGAAGGGGCTGACAAAGCGAATGCAGCGATTACAGCAAATTCTGCAGCGGTCCCAGGACTTGTTAGTTTCAATAGTCCGACAGTCCTCCTTGCCTTGGCTGGCTTAGCCATTACTGTTTTCTTTGTCATCAAGGGCATTAAAGGAGGAATTATCCTTTCTATCCTTACGACAACAATCCTCGGTATTGTGTTTGGAATTGTTGATCTTTCAACGATTGACTTTGGTAGTACCCATCTTGGAGCAGCTGTCAATGATCTTGGCAAAATTTTTGGAGCTGCACTTGGTTCAGAAGGATTAGGTTCTTTGATTACCAATACTTCTCGTCTTCCTGAAACCTTGATGGCCATCTTGGCATTCTCCTTGACAGATATCTTTGATACGATTGGTACCTTGATTGGAACTGGTGAAAAAGTTGGTATTGTTGCCACAAATGGTGAAAATCATCAATCCGCTAAATTGGATAAAGCCCTTTATTCAGACCTCGTAGCGACATCTGTTGGTGCTATTGCAGGTACTTCGAATGTAACGACTTATGTTGAGTCAGCTGCGGGTATCGGAGCTGGTGGACGGACTGGTTTGACAGCCCTTGTCGTAGCCCTCTGTTTTGCAGTGTCAAGTATTTTTAGTCCCCTTCTTGCTATTGTACCGACAGCAGCGACAGCACCGATTTTGATCATCGTTGGGATCATGATGTTGAGTAGCTTGAAAAACATCCATTGGGATGATATGGCAGAAGCTGTACCAGCCTTCTTTACCTCTATCTTTATGGGATTCAGTTATTCCATCACAAATGGGATTGCAGCAGGTTTTATTACTTATACAGTAACTAAACTTGTCAAAGGTGAAGCCAAAGAGGTTCACAGTATGATTTGGATTCTAGATGCCTTGTTTATTCTGAACTTTATCAGTATGGCCTTGCACTAGAATGAACATAGAAGAAAGCTTGGACAAATCGTCCAAGCTTTTTTGATTGTCTCAGGTGAGGCTGAAGGTAATCGACTAAAAATAGTGGGCAAGAATCAATTATTTTTGGTATAATGGAGCAATGAAAAGTCAAAATGAACAAGAGTTGATGGCCCTTGGAAAACAGTTGGGTCAACGGTTAGAAAAACAGGATGTCGTGATTCTGACAGGGGATCTGGGGGCTGGGAAAACAACCTTTACAAAAGGCCTAGCTCAAGGGTTGGATATTCGTCAGATGATTAAAAGTCCCACTTATACCATTGTGAGAGAATATGAAGGTCGCTTGCCCTTGTATCACCTGGATGTCTATCGTATTGGAGACGATCCAGATTCGATTGATTTGGATGACTTTTTATTTGGTGAAGGGGTGACCGTTATTGAGTGGGGCGAACTGCTAGAGACCAGTCTTCCTGCTGGATATTTAAAGGTTGAACTGCTCAAGGACGGCGACGGACGTGAGATACGCTTGTCAGCTGTCGGTGAACGTGCAGAACAATTAAAGGACTCATTTCTAACTTCTGTAGGAGCTTGAAGATGGAACAGGTATTGGATCTCTTTTTAAAAGAGGCTGAGGCTTCGGATGCGCAACACTTACTTGACTTTTTTAAAGATGTGGCGACTGAATCGGATTTTATGACCTTGGCTCCAGAAGGGCTTGGGATGACCAAGCAAGAGTTAGAAATCTTTGCTGAAACACAAGCACAAACAGACAACCAATTATGTCTTTTGTTATACTTGGGTGAGGATTTGGTAGGCGTCTTAAATATTGCGGCGGATCAAAATAGGGCCTTGCGTCATATTGGAGATCTCTTTATCGTTGTTCGAAAGGCTTATTGGAATAAAGGCTTGGGTCGTATTCTCCTAGAAGAAGGAATCGTATGGGCAGAAGGTACTAACCTCCTTCGGAAATTAGACCTCAGTGTCCAAGTTCGAAATGAACGGGCCATCCATCTCTACCAAACGCTAGGATTTGAAATTGAAGGTCTCCGCAAGAGGGGCGTATACAAGGAAGGGGAATATCTGGATGTTTACCTAATGGGCAAACTGATAGATGGACAGAATCTATGATTAAAAAAATTCTATTAATGTTTTTTAGTTTGTTGGCCGTAACGACAATCGGGCTTGGAGCCTATGGGCTAACCATCCTCAATCAGTCGACAAATTCGTTGAGTAAGACTTATAAAGGGATTGGCGATGAAAACAATGTCATCGCAGAAAACAAACCAATGACCATCTTGCTCATGGGGGTCGATACTGGATCAGGCTCAAGAGAGGATCAGTGGGTAGGGAATAGTGATACCATGATTCTCGTGACAGTGAATCCACAGACGCGTGAAACAACGATTATGAGTTTGGAACGGGATATCTTGACCAATATTACGCAAGATGGAGAAACTGTACAAGCTAAGCTAAATGCGGCTTATGCTCAAGGTGGAGCAGAATTGGCCATTAAAACCATCCAAGATTTGATGAATATTCATATCGACCGTTATGCGATGATCAATATGAAAGGCCTGGTCCAACTGGTTGATAAGGTCGGCGGTATCACGGTAAACAATCCATTTGATTTTGATATTTCGATTGAAGAAAATGAACCGGAATACACAGCGAAAATTCCACCAGGTCGTCAAGAGATTGATGGAGAGCAAGCCTTGGTATACTCACGGATGCGTTACCAAGATCCAGAAGGAGACTATGGCCGTCAAAAACGCCAACGGGAAGTCATCGAAAAGATCATCAAGAAAGTATTGACTTTGGATGGTCTGAGCAACTATCAAGGAATTATTGAAGCAGTTAGTGATAATATGCAGACCAATATCTCCTTGGATACGAATAGCTTGATGCAGTTGATGGGGTATCGAGATGCCTTGAAGAACATCCGTATGGAACAGTTGAAAGGGGAAGATGCCACCCTAGCGGATGGTGGAAGTTACCAAATCGTTACTTCAGAACACCTGTTGAAGATGCAGAATATCCTGCGTAAAAGTCTGGGCTTATCACCTGTAAGCAAGCTCAAAACAAGTGCCGTTCTATTGGATGGCGACGAAACTGGGGGAAGCGTTTCATCAGAAAGTGGTGAAAGTCCAGTAGAGGCGAGCCAGGATACTGGTGGAGGATATTATGATCCTTCCTATGTTCCAGAAACTTCTGTAAGCTCAGAAGCAGTTACGCCAAACCAACCGACAGTGCCAGCTTATACGGATACAACGGTAGCTGGTGCTGGAGGAAACTAAAGTCAAATACTTTTAAAAATAAAAAGGTTTTGAGACGACTATCTCAAAACCTTTTTTGCTTATTCATGATCATTGGATTTCTCAGACCAAATAGTTTGGATTTGTTCTACAGAAGCATTGGCTTGCTGAGAGAAGATCCTTGCTTTATAGGAGAAGTCTTCCAGTAATTGATTTAAAAGGACTCTTTGCTCCTGAATGATTTCAATGTTTTTTTTGATTTTAGAAAAGTTTGATTGAATTCCATCCGTGAGTTGTTTGGTTTCGTTGAATTCATTTTTCAGTGGTTCGCGATGTTTAACAAGTTGATAGCTGATGGTTGCTCCAGTCGCAAACCAAAATAGATCTCTTAATTTCATAGTAAGCTCCTTTTAATGGTTTGAGATATCCTTGGCTAATTGGGCAAGGCGGTCAAAATCAGGTTCGTGGGCAATGAAATCAATCTTTAGGTCGTCCTCTTGAGAGTAGCGTGGAAGAATATGCACGTGGGTGTGGAAGACAGACTGACCCGCAATTTCTTCCATGTTACTAATGATATTCATTCCTTGAGGCTGTGTAGCACTTTCCACTTTTTTGGTGACTCTTGAAACGATGTTAAAAAGGGCAGCCGTTTCATCTGGTGTCATCTCCAATAGATTACGGGCGTGTTTTTTTGGAATCACAAGGGTATGGCCTGGAGTGACCTGTGAGATATCTAAAAAAGCAAGAAAATGGTCATCTTCGTAGACCTTAGAAGCAGGAATTTCTCCGGCAACAATCTTACAAAAAATACAATCCGAAACCATAAATGTACCTCAATTTCGCTAGATTTTGTTATAATATAAGAACATTATACCAGAAAGCTCAGAAAATATGTTAGAAATAAAAAACCTGACAGGAGGCTATGTCAATATCCCTGTCTTAAAAGATGTTAGTTTTGAGGTTGGCGATGGTCAATTGATTGGATTGATTGGCTTGAATGGAGCAGGGAAATCAACGACCATTAATGAAATTATAGGTCTATTACGTCCCTATGCTGGCGAAATCCGGATTGATGGTTTGACTTTAGCTACTTCTCCAAGTGCTTATCGCCAAAAAATTGGTTATATTCCTGAAACACCGAGCCTTTATGAAGAGTTAACCCTGCGTGAGCATATTGAGACAGTGGCGATGGCCTATGACTTAGATCAGGAAGCGGTTTTTGCGCGTGTGACTCCTCTCTTGAAGCAATTTCGACTAGAGGAAAAATTGGATTGGTTTCCTGTCCATTTTTCTAAGGGGATGAAACAAAAGGTCATGATTATTTGTGCCTTTGCTGTTGATCCAAGTTTGTTTATTGTCGATGAGCCTTTCTTAGGCTTGGATCCAGTTGCGATCTCAGATTTAATTCAATTATTGAAGGTGGAAAAAGAGAAGGGGAAATCTATTTTAATGAGTACCCATGTTCTGGATTCTGCTGAAAAAATGTGTGATGCCTTTGTCATCCTCCATAAGGGACAGGTCCGTGCTCAGGGGACTTTAGAGGATTTGCGGACAGAATTTGGAATGGCAGATGCCGATTTGAATGAAATTTACCTTGCACTAACAAAAGAGGCTGACCGATGATTGAAGTTTTACAAAAGAGGAAGACGACCTTTCGCAATCAGTGCTTAAAATATTCTCGCTATGTGTTTAATGATCACTTTGTCCTCTTTCTCCTGATCTTTCTGGGCTTTTTAGCGGTTCAGTACAGTCAATTTTTGCGCTCCCTACCAGAAGATAAGAGCCTTCTCCTCCTTGTACTTGCCCTTGCTCCTTTGCTCCTGCTTCCAATTGGTTCCATCGCAACCTATTTTGAGAAGCCAGACATGATTTTCCTTCTGGCAAAAGAAGAGCAATTGAAAGGCTATTTGAACCAACAGATCTTACGAGCGACTATTTTCTGGGGAATTGTACAAACCCTTGTGCTTGTTCTATTTGTCCCTTTGGCTTTGGCTTTAGGACTGTCTTTGACCATTGTAGTGGTTTATTTGGCTATTCTCTTCTTGTTGAAGGTTCTTGTTTTTCAAGGGAAGGGGAAAAGATTCTATAACCAGGCGGGTCTTGATTGGAAGCGAATCGTAGAGCTAGAAAACCAGAGAAAGCAAAGGATTCTAAGATTTTTCGCCCTTTTTACCACAGTAAAAGGAATGACGAATAGCGTGAAACGGCGGGCCTACTTAGACAGACTAACAAGCATGGTTCCGAAAGTCAGTTTCAAGACTTGGAACAACCTGTATCTCCGTTCTTATCTCAGAAATGGAGATCTGTTTTCCATGAGTCTGCGTCTATTAGGAATAGCAATCGCTGTCTTTGTCTTCATCCCGCAAACGCTAGTAGCAGTAGCCGTCGCGGGGCTCTTGAATTATTTACTTGTTTTTCAATTGCTCGGACTCTACAAGGCCTTTGACTATCAATATTTAACGCGACTCTTCCCCTTGGAAATCAGTGCTAAAACACGAGGGCTTCTTCAAACAGTTCAATCGGTGACTTTGTTTGTGGTTCTTGTCGAGGGAGGACTGGGATTACTGGTCTTTGAAGAGAAAATTCTCGTCCTAGCCTTGCTAGCTTTCACAGCCTTTTTAGCCTATGGTTATGCACCTTTCAAGGTGAGACGATTAGTTGACGAAACGCTTTAAAATTAGTAAAATAGATGGGAAACTTTTTACGGAGGAAGAGATGGACTCGAACGAAAAAGAGCTAACGTTAACCCCAATTGCTGGTAAAAGCGGAAAAGCCTTTATGGGGACTTATCCGGATGGGGGGAAAGTATTTGTCAAAATGAATACGACTCCAATATTAGCAGGGTTAGCTAAAGAACAAATTGCTCCACAACTCTTATGGAGCCGACGCTTACCTGACGGAAATGTGATGAGCGCACAAGAATGGTTAAATGGAGAAATTTTAACTCCAAATGGGATGGGGAAAAAGCAAGTGGTTCATATCCTGACTCGTTTGCACCGTTCACGCCCCTTGATGACGCAATTGAGAAAGTTGGGCTACACAGCTGAATCGCCATTGGATTTATTGAATTCTTTGAGCAGTCAGTTGCCAATTGCTTTGCGTCAAAACAATTATTTGCAATCTGTATTAAAGAGTTTACGACAGACTGTTCCAGCTTTTCGAGAGGATTATGCGACCATTGTTCATGGAGATGTACGCCACAGTAACTGGATTGAGACGGACAGTGGATTTATCTACTTGGTTGATTGGGATTCTGTCCGCTTAACAGATCGGATGATGGATGTGGCTCATGTTTTAAGTCACTACATTCCAGATTCCCAGTGGCAGGATTGGTTGGTCTATTACGGCTATAAGTACAATGAAACTGTATTTGGTAAATTGTACTGGTTTGGTCAATACTCTTTCCTTTGTCAGATTGTAAAATACTATGAAAACAATGATTTAGAGAATGTGAACCGGGAAATTTATGCCTTGCGTAATTTCCGGTCAAAATATGGGAAGGAAGCATGAGAGTTAGAAACCGTAAAGGTGCAACCGAATTATTAGAAGCCAATCCGCAATATGTCATTTTGAAGCCAGAAGAAGCCAAAGGGAAGTGGCATGAGATTTTTGGAAATGACCATCCTATTCATATTGAAGTGGGAAGTGGTAAAGGAGCTTTTATCACTGGAATGGCAAAACAAAATCCAGACATTAACTATATCGGGATTGATATTCAAAAATCAGTATTAAGTTATGCTTTGGATAAGGTGTTAGAAGCTAACGTTCCCAATATCAAGTTGCTTTGGGTAGACGGGGATAGCTTGACCAATTACTTTGAAGACGGTGAGATTGATCAATTGTATCTCAATTTTTCAGATCCTTGGCCGAAGAAACGCCATGAAAAACGTCGTCTAACCTACAAGAGTTTCTTAGATACCTTCAAACAGATTTTGCCAAAGCATGGTGAGATTCATTTCAAGACGGACAATCGAGGACTCTTTGAATACAGTTTGGTGAGTTTTTCTCAGTATGGAATGACCTTGAAGGGTGTCTGGCTAGATCTTCATGCTAGTGATTTTGAGGGAAATGTCATGACCGAATATGAAAAGAAATTCTCAAGTAAGGGTCAGGTCATTTATCGGGTTGAAGCACAATTTTAAAGTCTAGTTAAGGATTGACGTCTCCTGAAAAGGAGGCGTTTTTCTTTTGGATAAAAGCTGGATGAATGAGGAAGGCGAAATTCTTGCATTTTGACGGAACTTGTGCTAGAATGTTTAAAACGAATAGAAAAGGAGAGGCGAAGACATATCTTCGCCTCTTGTCTGTGAGGAGGTGTTGTCCTATCGCAACAATTGTTGAATTAGTAACAGAAATTCTTCAACCAGCCATCCAAGCTCCATTTGAATTGGTGGATGTGGAATATGGAAAGATGGGAGGAGATTATGTTCTAAGTATCTTTGTTGATAAGCCAGGTGGTATTACCCTGAATGATACAGCAGATTTAACAGAAGTGATTAGTCCTCTGTTGGATCAGATTCAACCAGATCCATTCCCAGAACAGTACTTCCTAGAAGTGACGAGTCCTGGTTTGGAGCGTCCCTTAAAAACCAAAGATGCAGTGGAAAAAGCTCTGGGTAAATATATCCATGTCAGCTTGTACAAGGCAGTTGACAAACAAAAGGTCATTGAAGGAACACTCCTTAAGTTCGAAGATGACCAATTGACCATGGAATACATGGACAAAACCAGAAAGAAAACCATTGAAATCCCCTATAGTCTTGTCTCAAAAGCAAGACTAGCTGTCAAACTATAGCAGAAAAGAAAGGAAGGCTCTTAGTAGCCTAAGAGCAAGAAAAGAATGAGTAAAGAAATGCTAGATGCTTTTCGCATCTTGGAAGAAGACAAAGGAATCAAAAAAGAAGATATCATTGAAGCTGTCACAGAATCATTGCGTTCGGCTTATCGGAGACGGTATGGTCAAGCAGAAAGTGCGGCTATCGAATTTAATGAAAAGACTGGTGACTTCCGCGTTTATACTGTTCGTGAAGTAGTGGATGAAGTATTTGATAGCCGGTTAGAAATTAGCTTGAAAGATGCTCTTGCGATTAGCTCTGCCTATGAATTGGGAGACAAAATCAAATTTGAAGAAGCACCTGCTGAGTTTGGTCGTGTCGCAGCCCAGTCTGCCAAACAAACCATCATGGAAAAAATGCGCAAGCAAACTCGTGCGATTACCTACAACACTTATAAAGAACATGAAAATGAAATTATGAGTGGAACGGTTGAGCGTTTTGATAATCGCTTTATCTATGTAAATTTAGGGTCTATCGAAGCTCAATTGTCTAAACAAGACCAAATCCCGGGTGAAGTCTTCCAATCTCATGATCGCATCGAAGTATTTGTCTACAAAGTAGAAGACAATCCTCGTGGGGTCAACGTTTTCGTAAGTCGTAGCCATCCAGAAATGATCAAACGTTTGATGGAACAAGAAATCCCTGAAGTCTATGATGGAACCGTTGAAATCATGAGCGTGGCGCGTGAAGCTGGAGACCGGACCAAGGTGGCTGTTCGTAGCCATAATCCAAACGTAGATGCGATTGGAACCATCGTTGGTCGTGGTGGATCGAATATCAAAAAGATTACTAGCAAGTTCCACCCAGCTCGTTATGATCAGAAATTGGATCGTATGGTCCCAACAGAAGAAAACATTGATGTCATTGAGTGGGTACCAGATCCAGCAGAATTTATCTACAATGCCATCGCGCCTGCTGAGGTCGATCAAGTCATCTTTGATGAAGAAGACAGCAAGCATGCCCTTGTGGTAGTACCAGATAGCAAGCTATCTCTTGCAATCGGTCGTCGTGGTCAAAACGTGCGCTTGGCGGCTCACTTAACTGGCTACCGGATTGATATCAAATCAGCTAGTGAGTACGAAGAAATGGAAGCAAGTCAAGAACCTGCTTTTGAAGAAGTAGAAAGTGATTTGAATTCTGTAGACGAATAGGGAGGGAATCATGGTAAAAACAAGAAAAATCCCTTTACGCAAGTCTGTCGTTTCAAATGAGGTCATCGATAAACGAGATCTCTTGCGAATCGTAAAAAATAAAGAAGGTCAAGTTTTTATCGATCCAACTGGGAAAGCAAATGGTCGTGGTGCTTATATCAAGCTCGATAACGAGGAAGCACTTCAAGCCAAGAAGAAGAAAGTCTTCAATCGCAGCTTTAGCATGGAAGTGGATGAAGCTTTCTACGACGAATTGATTGCTTATGTGGATCATAAGGTGAAAAGAAGAGAGTTAGGCCTTGAATAAGCAAAAAGTCAGTAATTTATTGGGATTGGCTCAGCGAGCAGGGAAAATCATCTCCGGAGAAGAGTTGGTCATCAAGTCTATTCAAGAAGGAAAGGCTCGTTTGGTCTTTCTAGCAGATGATGCAGCTCCCAATCTTACCAAAAAAATCACAGATAAATGCCACTATTATGGCATTCCGGTATTAACCGTGTTTTCAACACTAGAATTAAGTACTGCCATTGGTCGCTCACGAAAGGTAGCGGCCGTGACAGATGCTGGATTTTCAAAGAAAATGAGGTCTCTTATGGAATAGAAGAGGAGGACAGCAATTGTCTAAGAAAAGATTGTATGAGATTGCCAAAGAACTAGGCAAGGAAAGTAAAGAAGTCGTCACACGGGCCAAAGAATTAGGGTTGGAGGTAAAGAGTCACGCTTCTAGTATCGAAGGTGAAGCGGTTGAGCGTTTGGTCAATAGTTTTGCATCAAAGGCGCCCCAAACTCCTAAAGTGACGGAAGAAAAACAAGTAAAAGCTGCATCGGTTGCAAAAGAACCTGTTGCAAACCAACCAGAAAAGACAACGGAAACAGCGGCAGCACCTGTTGTGAAGCCAAAGAGTCGTAATTTCAAGGCGGAACGCGAAGCCCGTGCAAAAGAGCAGGCGGAACGTCGTCAACAACAAGGAAATCGACCTAAGAAACAACAAAACGACCGTCGGGATGGGGAACGTTTCCAAAATCGTAATGAGCGAAAAAATCAAGGAAATGACCGCCGGAACCAAGGGAATGATCGTCGCCGTGACCAAGCTGGAAACGGTCAAGGACGTCCAAATCCTGTAAATGGCGCACCGAAGATTGACTTCAAAGCCCGTGCGGCAGCATTAAAGGCAGAGCAAAATGCAGAATATGCACGTGGTAGTGAAGAACGCTACAAGCAAAACCAGGCAGCCAAGGTAGAGCAAGACCGTCAACAACGTCGTAAGCGCGAAGAGGCAGTTACGACTGAAGTTGTTGCTCCACAACCAAAGGCAGAAGCAGTGAAGGCAACTCCGGTAGCGGCTCCAAGTCCTGCAGCAGTTGATACACGTCGGAAAAAGCAAGCTAGACCAGACAAAAAACGTGAAGATTTTGATCGCGAAGAAGATGGTCCAAGAAAACAACAAAAGAATCGAAGTAGTCAAAACCAAGTGAGAAATCAAAGAAATAGTAACTGGAACAACAACAAAAAGAATAAAAAAGGAAAGAATAACCGCAATGAAGCTCCAAAACCAGTAACAGAGCGTAAATTCCATGAGTTGCCAAGTGAGCTTGAGTACACAGATGGAATGACGGTTGCGGAAATCGCAAAACGGATTAAGCGTGAGCCTGCGGAAATCGTTAAGAAACTCTTCATGATGGGAGTGATGGCGACACAAAACCAATCCTTGGATGGTGATACCATTGAACTTCTGTTAGTAGATTATGGAATTGAAGCCAAGAAAAAGGTTGAAGTGGACAATGCGGATATCGAACGCTTCTTCGTTGAAGATGGTTATTTGAACCCAGATGAGTTGGTAGAACGCCCACCAGTTGTCACTATCATGGGACACGTTGACCATGGTAAAACAACCCTTTTGGATACCCTTCGTAATTCACGTGTAGCAACAGGTGAAGCGGGAGGAATCACCCAGCATATCGGTGCTTACCAAATCGTGGAAAATGGCAAGAAGATTACCTTCTTGGATACACCTGGACACGCGGCCTTTACTTCTATGCGGGCGCGTGGTGCCTCTGTTACGGATATTACCATCTTGGTTGTAGCAGCAGATGACGGGGTGATGCCACAGACCATCGAAGCCATCAACCATTCAAAAGCAGCGAACGTTCCAATCATCGTAGCTATTAACAAGATTGATAAACCAGGTGCCAACCCAGAACGTGTGATTGGTGAATTGGCAGAGCATGGAGTTATGTCAACAGCTTGGGGTGGAGATTCTGAGTTTGTAGAAATTTCTGCCAAGTTCAACCAAAATATCGATGAACTTTTGGAAACGGTCCTTCTTGTGGCTGAAATCCAAGAACTCAAGGCAGATCCAACTGTTCGTGCCATCGGTACGGTTATCGAAGCGCGTTTGGATAAAGGTAAAGGTGCGGTTGCAACCCTTCTGGTTCAACAAGGTACCTTGAATGTCCAAGACCCAATCGTTGTTGGTAATACTTTCGGACGTGTCCGTGCCATGACCAATGACCTTGGCCGTCGTGTGAAAGCAGCTGGACCATCTACTCCAGTTTCTATCACTGGTTTGAATGAAGCACCAATGGCGGGTGACCATTTTGCGGTTTATGAAGATGAAAAATCTGCGCGTGCAGCCGGTGAAGAACGTGCGAAACGTGCGCTGATGAAACAACGTCAAGCAACCAACCGTGTCAGCCTTGAAAATCTCTTTGATACCTTGAAGGCTGGCGAAGTGAAATCCGTTAATGTCATCATCAAGGCCGATGTTCAAGGATCGGTTGAAGCCCTTGCTGCTTCCCTTCAAAAGATTGAGGTGGAAGGTGTGAAAGTGACCATCGTTCACTCAGCAGTTGGTGCCATCAACGAATCAGACGTCACCCTTGCAGAAGCTTCAAATGCCTTCATCATTGGATTTAACGTCCGCCCTACGCCTCAAGCACGTCAGCAAGCAGAAGCTGATGAGGTAGAAATCCGTCTTCACTCAATCATCTACAAAGTGATTGAAGAAATGGAAGATGCCATGAAGGGAATGTTGGATCCTGAATTCGAAGAGAAAGTCATCGGGGAAGCAGTTATCCGTGAAACCTTTAAGGTCTCTAAAGTGGGTACTATCGGTGGATTTATGGTCCTCAGTGGTAAGGTCACTCGTGACTCCAAAGTTCGTGTCATTCGTGACGGTGTCGTCATTTATGATGGAGCTCTTGCTAGCTTGAAACATTATAAAGATGATGTCAAAGAAGTGACCAACGGTCGCGAAGGTGGATTGATGATCGAAGGCTACAATGATATCAAGACTGATGATACCATCGAAGCTTACATCATGGAAGAAATTAAAAAATAAACTGTTAACTAGGAAGGAAGGTAAGAAATCTCCTGTTTCCTAGTTTTTAAAGACAGAGCAGAAAGGAGTTCCTATGGCAAGTCATTTTCGGACAGACCGAGTCGGTATGGAAATCAAGCGGGAAGTTAACGAAATTTTGCAAAAGAAAGTTCGTGATCCGCGTGTCCAAGGCGTCACCATTACGGATGTTCAAATGCTAGGCGATTTGTCGATGGCCAAGGTTTACTATTCGATTATGAGTGATCTGGCTTCAGATAATCAAAAGGCTCAGACAGGGCTGGAAAAAGCAACAGGAACCATCAAGCGCGAATTAGGTCGGAATTTAAAATTGTACAAAATTCCAGATTTAACCTTTGTCAAAGATGAATCCATTGAATATGGAAACAAAATTGATCAAATGTTACGCGATCTTGATAAAAAATAATGAACAAAACGATAGATTCTGTAGAGTCTATCGTTTTTTTATGGCGAAATTCAGAAGAAATTTCAAAAAAACCTTGTGCCGAAGGGGTGGATGTTTTAAAATAGAGTGAGTAAACTTTTATCGAATGATGATGGAGGAAAAGGAATGTCCATTGATTGGCAGAACATTTTATTTAACTTCTTAGGTGGTTTGGGACTATTTTTATATAGTATCAAAACCATGGGTGATGGCTTGCAGCAGGCTGCAGGGGATCGCCTTCGTTACTATATCGACAAATATACCAGTAATCCATTTCTAGGAGTGCTCGTAGGGATTGTCGTGACTGCCCTTATCCAGTCTAGTACAGGGGTAACTGTTATTACGGTTGGATTAGTAAGTGCCGGCCTCTTAACCCTACGCCAAGCAATTGGGATCATCATGGGGGCCAATATCGGGACGACGGTCACTTCCTTCATCATTGGTTTCAAGTTGGGAACTTATGCCTTACCGATTATGTTTGTCGGTACAGTCTGTCTCTTCTTTACCAAGAATCGGATGGCGAATAACATCGGTCGAATCTTATTTGGGGTTGGGGGGATCTTTTATGCCTTAAACCTCATCAGTGCAGGGATGAGTCCTTTGAAGGAGTTACCAGAATTTAGCCAATATATGGTAACCCTTGGAAAGAATCCAATCCTCGGAGTGCTGGCTGGAGCCATTATTACTGTTTTGATCCAGGCTTCGTCAGCAACCATTGGAATTCTGCAAGGTCTCTACTCAGGAGGATTTTTAGATCTGAAGGGAGCCCTACCGGTCTTATTTGGAGATAATATCGGAACAACCCTCACTGTTATCATCGCTGCCATGGGAGCCAATGTTTCTGCCAAACGGGTTGCAGCGACCCACGTCTTATTTAATGTCATCGGGACCATTCTTTGTATTATCTTGTTGGGACCATTTACAAGTATGGTTGAGTTCTTCCAAGCTCAGTTGCATCTCTCACCTGAGATGACGATTGCCTTTTCACATGGTGCTTTTAATGTGACCAACACCATCGTTCAATTCCCATTCATTGGGGCGTTGGCTTACTTTGTGACGAAATTGATTCCTGGTGAGGATGAAGTGGTCAAATACGAGCCACTTTACTTGGATGAAAATCTGATTACTCAAGCTCCTTCGATTGCCTTGGGAAATGCCAAAAAAGAACTCTTGCACTTAGGAGCTTATGCTGAAAAGATTTTTGATTTATCTTATCGCTATATTTTGAATCAAGAAGAAAAGTTGGCTGAAAAAGGTCATAAAACAGAAGAAGCGATTAATACCATCGATGATCAGTTGACCAAATACTTGATCCGCTTGTCCAGTGAAGCTTTGAGTCCAAAAGAAAGCGAATCCTTGACCAATATTTTGGATTCCTCTCGAGATTTGGAGCGGATTGGAGATCACGCAGAAGCCTTGATCAACTTGACGGATTATCTCATTCGGAAGAAAGTTGTCTTTTCTGACAATGCCTTGGCTGAATTAGAAGATATCTACCAACAAACTGCGACGTTTGTCAAAGATGCTCTTAGAAGTGTAGAAGAAGATAGTCAAGAGTTGGCCGCAGAGTTGGAACAGCGCCATCAGGCGATTGAAAAGCTCGAAAAGAAATTGCGGAAGACACATATTTCTCGTCTGAACAAGGGCGAGTGTACACCTCAAGCAGGTGTCAACTTTATTGATATCATCTCTCACTATACACGTGTCGCAGACCATGCCATGAATTTAGCAGAGAAGGTACAATTAGAGCAGATCTAAAAAAACGAAAAATCCAGTTCTTTAGGACTGGATTTTAGAATGTAGACAAACTTTTTTCATAAAATAGCTAGAAAATTTTTTCAAAAAAATAATTTGTATTTTTAATTAATTAAGCAAATTTATAACTTTCCGCTGTGAGAAAAGTGGCTGAAACGCTAAAGTTTCAGCCACTCGGGAGTTTTGAAACTGTAGGTTCAAAACTAAGTCATGGAACTTCCTGGATTGCTGAAATCATCCACTGGATAATTTCACCTAACGTCCGTACTCACCTAAGGAAAGTTTTAAAGAAGACTTTATATGCAATCTAAAATCCAGCTCAAAAAAACTGGATTTTTTATCGTATTTATAGGAAATATTAATATATTTAAATAAAATAGGTCTAGACCATTTACAAATACAGTACAAAGGATTATAATGTGTATGAATATATCGGTAGAAAAAGAAAGGAAATCACCATGACAACTTATATACAAGCAGATCAATTCTTTTATCCCCATGGTATTCGTAAGGGAGGATATCTAGAAATAGTTGATGGCAAATTTGGGAAACATGTAGATCAGCTACCAGAGGGAGCTACTGTTTTGGACTATACAGGCTATAGTATTGCTCCTGGTTTGGTCGATACGCACATCCATGGATTTGGTGGAGTTGATGTTATGGACAACAACATCGAGGGAACTCTTCATACTATGAGTGAGGGTCTCTTGAGCACAGGGGTCACTAGCTTTTTGCCAACAACCTTGACCTCTTCTTATGAGCAATTATTGGCAGTAACTGAAAACATTGGAGCACGCTACCAAGAAGCATCTGGTGCTAAGATTCGTGGCATTTACTTTGAAGGACCTTACTTTACAGAGAAGTACAAAGGGGCACAAAATCCAGCCTACATGAAAGATCCTCGAATGGATGAATTCCGTGCATGGCAAAAAGTAGCCAACGGCTTGCTCAATAAAATTGCCCTTGCTCCTGAGCGAGATGGTGTCGAAGACTTTGTCCGCACAGTGACAGGAGAAGGGGTAACGGTTGCGCTTGGTCACTCCAATGCAACCTTTGACGAAGCTAAAAAAGCAGTGGATGCTGGGGCTAGTGTCTGGGTGCATGCCTATAACGGAATGCGCGGTTTGACGCACCGTGAGTTGGGAATGGTTGGGGCTATGTACCAACTTCCTCATACTTATGCAGAGTTAATCTGTGATGGCCATCACGTTGATCCAAAAGCCTGCGACATCCTTCTCAAACAAAAAGGAGTGGAAAATATCGCCTTGATCACCGACTGTATGACAGCTGGTGGCTTGGAAGATGGCGACTACATGTTGGGTGAATTCCCTGTTGTCGTAGAAAATGGAACAGCCCGTTTGAAATCGACAGGGAATCTGGCTGGTTCGATCTTGAAGCTTAAAGATGGATTGAAGAATGTTGTTGAGTGGGGCATTGCCAATCCTCATGAAGCGGTCATGATGGCGAGTCTCAACCCTGCTAAATCTGTCCATATTGATGATGTCTGTGGCCAAATCCGTGAAGGGTATGACGCTGACTTTATTGTATTGGATAAAGATTTAGAGTTGGTAGCAACCTTCTTAGACGGTCAAAAACGATTTGAAGCTTAATGGTGAAAAAGAGGTTCAACTACGAATCGCTTGCTTTCGCCAAACTAAAAATTGAATGTATCCCATAAGCTGAGATGAAAGTCTCAGCTTATTTGAATAGGATTCCTTGATCTAGCCATTTGTCTCTTTGCTCTGATACATGGTATAATGAAAGTAATTGAATCGCGAGGTAGTTTTATGAATAAGATAAACGTACGTTTTTTATTGATGGGCTTGTTTTTCTTTATCTACGGTATGTTGCGCCGTAGTCCCGTCATTTTAGTGGCAGGTAGTGCCTTTTTACTCTATGCCTTTTTTAGTAAATCGATGGTGCAACCGAAGGAAAATATCTTTAAGCCAAAGTTGCGCTTGAATGCGAAGACTTCTAAGTCTGGTGAAAAAACAAAGGAAAGTGACGGGAAATAAGATGAAGAGTTACAAACTAAATGACGGACGCCACATTCCTGTACTTGGTTTTGGTACTTGGAAGGCGAAAGATGGCGAGGAAGCTTATCAAGCAGTAAAAGCAGCCTTAGAAGCGGGCTATCGCCATATTGATACGGCAGCCATCTATCAAAATGAAGAAAGCATCGGAAAGGCTATCAAAGATAGTGGTATTCCAAGAGATGAGCTTTTTGTAACGACCAAGTTGTGGAATAATCGTCACACCTATGAGGATGCTGTCAATGGTCTAGAAGAATCTTTGCACAAATTGGGACTAGATTATATCGATTTGTACCTCATCCACTGGCCGAATCCTGTGACTCACCGAGAAAATGAGGCCTGGAAAGAACGGAATCGTGAGGTTTGGAGAGCCATGGAAGATATGCAGGCAAAAGGAAAGATTCGCTCTATTGGTGTGAGTAACTTCCTGCCCCATCACCTGGATGCTTTGTTGGAGAGTGCAAAAGTTCTTCCGGCAGTCAATCAGATTCGCTTGGCCCCTGGAGTCTATCAAGAGGAAGTAGTCCGTTATTGTCGTGATAAAGGAATTTTATTGGAAGCTTGGGGGCCATTTGGCCAAGGAGAGTTGTTTCAAAATGAGACAGTCCTTACATTGGCTAAACAGTATGACGTGACACCAGCCCAGCTTCTGTTGGCCTGGAGTCTAGCAGAAGGATTTTTACCTCTGCCCAAGTCAGTGACTCCTGAACGCATTGCAAGTAACCTACAATGCTCTGCGATTGCATTATCCCCAGAAGATTGTGACCTTCTTCGGAAGATCCCAGTAGAGGCAGGAGCACCGAATCCAGATACCAAAGACTTTTAGGATTGTTTGTTTTTAATAGACAGTGAGAATTTGCTCTTACTGTCTTTTTTTGTGTAACGAGATGAAAAACGAATGATTTGTTTTAAATATCTAAATATTTGGATATCAAAACCATTAAAAAGCAAACAAAAAACAACTAATTAAAGATATTGTACGGGAATATTACAATTTGATAACAAAGTTAATGTTGAGTGAATTTTCTGAAAAATTAGGAGTATAATAAGAATAATTTAGTATATAGGGGGAATTTTATGAGTAAACAGCGTTTCTCATTGAGAAAATATAAGTTTGGTGTTGCATCGGTGCTGTTAGGATCTGTTCTTGTCTTTGGAGCAGGGAATGTAAGTGCTGATGAAGCGAAACAGCCTGAGACTGCAGTCGTTGCATCTGCAGAAGCAAATCCAATATCGCCAAGTGAGTCTGCGTCTCCTGTAACGAATCAGGCAAGTGAGCAGACTACAGGCTCAGTAGTTGAAAATGGTAAAGTTGTTGACGAGCTAGCTTCCTCAGACAAAGGGGCAACAACTCCATCTGTCGAATCAGACAGCCAAGTCCTTGCGCAGGAAGCAAAAACAGAGGCTCAAGCTACTGAAAAGCAAGCGGAAGTCGTAACTAAAACCGAAGAAAAAACTGCAGAAAAAACATCCGAAGGACAGGAAAAAACAGAAGCAAAACCTTCTTCAACAGAGGAGAAGAGTGAGGCTAAACCTGTAACGGAAGCAAGAACCGAAAAGAAAGCTGAAGATAAACCATTAAGTATTAGCAGCAATACGATTATTAATGTGCCCCAAACTTGGGAAAAAGGGTACAAGGGTGAAGGGACTGTTGTTGCGGTCATTGACTCTGGTTTAGATGTCTACCACGAAGTATTGCGGATTTCAGACCCTACAAAAGGGAAATTCAAAAATCAAACAGAATTAGAAGCTGCCAAAAAAGCAGCGGGAATTGACTACGGAAAATGGTACAACGATAAGGTCGTCTTTGCCTATGATTATATGGATGGAGATGACAATATCAAAGAAAAAGACCATGATTCACACGGTATGCACGTAACAGGGATTGCGACTGGGAACCCTGACAAAAAAGCTGGGGATGGCAACTACGTATATGGAGTTGCTCCAGAAGCCCAAGTGATGTTTATGCGGGTTTTCTCTGATCGTAGTGGATCCACCAGCGATGTTGTCTATGTAAAAGCGATTGATGACGCAGTGGCATTGGGAGCCGATGTCATTAATATGAGTTTAGGATCTGGGACAGGATCTACAGTGAATGCTAGTCCTGCTGTCAGAGAAGCGATTCAACGAGCACGCGCCAAAGGGGTTAGTGTCGTCATCGCGGCAGGTAATAGCAATACTTATGGATACGGTTATAACAACCCAAGTGCTGAAAACCCTGATTATGGAGTCGTGGGTAGTCCTTCAACCGTAGAAGAGTCTATTTCAGTTGCCTCAGTAAATGATTCATTCGTAACAGAAGAAGTCTTTACAGTGCGTGGTTTGGAAGACAATGCCGACTTGGATAAAGGGAAATTTACCTATACAGCAGCTGAAACAGATGCCAATTTCGAAAATGGGAAAGAATATGACTATGTGGATGCTGGTTTGGGGCGTGAGAGTGATTTAGAAGGTCTCGATTTGACTGGTAAAGTTGCCCTCATCAAACGTGGCGAAATCACCTTCTCAGATAAGGTCGCTAATGTCTATAAAAAAGGAGCGATTGGCGCCCTCATTTATAACAGTGTCGAAGGTGCAAATGTCAAAATGGGTCTCGAAGGCGATGCGAGAAAGATTCCTGCGGTATTTATTTCTAAGCGGTATGGAGAAGCGATCAAAGACAAAGACTACAAGATAGTCTTTGATGGTAGTCTGGATAACCGTCCAAACCCTGATGCTGGGAAGATGTCTGAATTCTCTAGTTGGGGAGTCTCAACGGATGGACAATTAAAACCGGATGTCACAGCACCTGGTGGATCGATCTTCTCTTCACTAAATGATAATAGCTATGGCAGTATCAGCGGAACCAGTATGGCCTCTCCTCATGTGGCTGGGGTATCAGCTTTGGTGAAGGAATACCTCCAAGCTCATCATCCAGAACTTTCACCAGAGGAGCTATCTGCAACGGTTAAGGCCTTGATCATGTCAACTGCAAAACCGCACTTCAACAAAGAAACGGGCGCCTACACTTCGGTACGTCAACAAGGGGCAGGGATTGTAGATACTGCTGCAGCCGTCTCAACAGATTTATATGTAACGAATGAAGATGCTTACCCAAGCGTAACTCTTGGTAATGTGGAAGATCGATTCAGTTTTGATGTGACTGTTCATAATATTTCTGATACTGATAGAGAGTTGAAGATGATTGTGAATACCACTACCGACGATGTAAAAGACGATCACTTTACCTTGAAGCCACGGAAATTAACAGAGACTGTATGGCCAAATGTCACTGTAAAAGCCCATAGTAGTCAGACAGTGACGGTGACTGTCGATGCATCTAAGTTTGCAGAAGAATTGACTAAATTGATGCCGAACGGTTACTTCCTAGAAGGATTTGTTCGCTTTGTGGATCCAGCAGATGATGGCGATGTGGTTAGCATTCCATTTATGGGCTTCCGTGGTTCTTTCCAAGATATCCCTGCGGTTGAAAAACCAATCTACAACTTGGTAAGAGAAGGGAAATCAGGATTCTACTATGATGTTCCAGAAACCAAACACGTGCCATCCAATGCGAACGTCACCTCTTTAGTTTCAAACGCGAATGATGTGCTCTATACGACTGCTAAGAAGGAAACAGCAGAACGAAGCCCAATCGTTCTTGGAACAGTGGAAACACCAGAAGGTTTGAACGTCCTCCATTTGGATGCCGATGGAAATGTCCGTCTGGCTATTTCTCCAGATGGAGATGGGAACAAAGATTACGTGCAGTATCGTGCAGTCGTCTTGCGAAACCTAAAAAATATGAAAGCAGCTGTCTACAAGGCAGATGATCAAGCATTTGCTAATCCAATTTGGTCAAGTACAGGATCTTTCTCTGCTCGTAAGAATTATTTTGACGGACGTGGGAAACGATCTTATCTAGTCGACAATACGGCTTGGGAAGGAACGGATGCCAAGGGTGAAAAGGTAGCGGATGGCCACTATGTCTATGAAGTTCGCTATACGCCAGCCGTTCCAGGAGCAGAGGAGCAAGTTGTTCGCTTTAATCTCCAAATTGACACCCAAAAACCAATCTTGACTTCAGGTTATACGACCAAGAAGGATGGGGTAGAAACCTTCTATGCTCGTAAAACAAAAGATGTTGGCAATGGTGGAATCTTACGAGAGCAAGTCTTCTATGTCAAGGCCTTTGATGAAGAAGGAACCCTGGTTAAGGAGGGGAAAGATGCCCTAGGGAAGACTAGTCGCTTTGAAAACCGTGTCTATTTAACGGCAAATGAAGATGGTGGCTATACTCTTCCAGAAGGAATCAGTAAAGACTTACTTTACTATGTGGTAGAAGACTACGCTGGAAACCGCGATTTTGCTTCTCTTGCTGATTTTGCTGGTAGTGAAGATAGTGGCCGGATTAAGGTGTCAGTCCTAGATGCCGATACACATAAAGAATTAGATACCGATTTTGTCTACCGTATCAAGGATGATCAAGGACAGTATGTCAACTTAGACAAAGGGAAAGAAATCAATTTCCTTAAGTTTGGTAGCTATGTGGCAGAACTCTTTGCCTATGACAAATCAGATCTGAAACTTGTCAGCCAACGAACTCAGAAATTTGAAATCACTGCAGAGGACAGCTTTAAGACCATCGAATTCTTGGCCAAAGAGATTGTCACTGCACCTTTGAGCCTGGTCTTTGATCAAGCAGTACCAAGAACAACACCAGTTGTCTTGAAAAATCAAGCTGGTGAAACCTTTGTTCTTCCAGTTCAACGCTATGGCAAGAATGCTTTTGGAAAAGATGTCCCAGTTGGAACATACACGATTTCAGTCAGTCTACCAACAGGTTATGAGTTGTTTGAGGATGCACCGACTGTGACCGTTCTAGCAGACCAAAACAATCTCGCAAAACTTTCTGTAGTCATTAAGACCCAATTGTTGCAATTGTTGGCTCAACAAGCTAACTTGACCAGCACTCCTCAGTACTTTAATGCAACGAGTGAAAAACGTTTAGCCTATGATGCAGCTTATCAAGAAGCTCAGAAAGCTCTTGCGGCTAAGTTATCACAAGCAGAAGTTAACCAAATCTTTTCAAATCTTGGATTGGTTACGAGTCAATTAGATGGAAAAGAGTCTGATTTTACAGCGCTAAAATCAGCCATTGCTGCCTATGATGTAACCTCAAAAACAGGTCGCTATGCCAACGCTAAGGATTCCGCTCGACGTGCCTTTGACCAAAGCTTTAAGGCATTGGCTCTCTTGCTCGTCCGTGAAGGTGTGACACAAGAGCAAATCAACCAAGCACTTGCGAACTACCAGGCGGCTGATCAACAGTTAAATGGAAAAACAACTGATTTTTCAAGTCTGAAGAAATTGATTGCGGCAGAACTCCAGTTCCAAGCTAAGAATGCGAAGTTTATCTATGCAGCAGATAAGGTGAAGGTAAACTACCTACAAGCCTTTATCCGCGCTCAAGCTGTACTGGCTAATCCTGGTGCCAGTCAACAGGAAGTCAAGGCGGTATTAGCTGAGGTTAAAGCTGCTAAGAAAAAATTAAATGGGAAAAAACCAAAGGTTGTAAAACGCCCATAACAGTCACCTTTCTTTGAAAGGATTTGCAACAAGTCTGAAACACCTGTTTCGGACTTGTTTTTGGTTTACACTAGAGTAGAAATCTGCTATAATACTAGTCAAGAAAGAAAGGCTTATGGCGTTTTTTTAGCGAGCTTGGGATAGTGAAAGCCAAGCAGAACAAGATAAGCAAGTGGCGCTTTCTCTCAGTAGATAGCTGAGTACAGTAGAATAAAATGAAGTAATAAATTAGGGTGGAACCGCGTTTTTGACGCCCCTAGGTCACTTGACTTAGGAGCAAAGACACGGTTTTTTTGTATCCAAAGTCGCAAGAAATTATAAAAAGGAGAAGAAGATGTCTAAAAAACTAACCTTCCACTGCGTTAGTGGCAGAGACCTCCTTACAGTCGGACTGCCCCACGCTCAGCACTAGGGCGCCTGAGCTAGACGCAGTACTAACTCGTCTTGCCTCGTATAATCGACGAGGCAGACTCGTGTCGCAAGAAATTATAGAAAAAAGGAGTAAAACATGTCTAAAAAATTGACTTTCCAGGAAATCATCCTTACTTTGCAACAATACTGGAATGACCAGGGTTGTATGCTGATGCAGGCTTATGATAACGAGAAGGGTGCGGGAACCATGAGTCCTTATACCTTCCTCCGTGCCATCGGTCCTGAGCCATGGAACGCGGCTTATGTGGAGCCATCACGTCGTCCAGCTGATGGACGTTACGGGGAAAACCCAAACCGTCTTTACCAACACCACCAATTCCAAGTGGTCATGAAACCATCGCCTTCAAATATCCAAGAACTCTACCTCGAGTCTTTGGAAAAATTGGGCATCAACCCATTGGAACACGATATTCGTTTCGTTGAAGATAACTGGGAAAACCCATCAACTGGTTCGGCTGGTCTTGGTTGGGAAGTTTGGCTTGACGGTATGGAAATCACTCAGTTCACTTATTTCCAACAAGTTGGTGGTTTGGCAACTGGTCCTGTTACCGCTGAGGTCACTTATGGGTTGGAGCGTTTAGCTTCTTACATCCAAGAAGTAGACTCAGTCTATGATATCGAGTGGGCTCCAGGTGTTAAATACGGAGAAATCTTCCTTCAACCAGAATACGAGCACTCAAAATACAGCTTTGAAGTTTCTGATCAAGATATGCTTCTTGAAAACTTCGAAAAATTTGAAAAAGAAGCAGGGCGTGCTTTGGAATTGGGCCTTGTTCACCCAGCCTATGACTACGTTTTGAAATGTTCACATACCTTCAACTTGCTTGATGCTCGTGGAGCAGTATCCGTTACAGAACGTGCCGGATACATTGCCCGTATCCGTAACTTGGCCCGTGTTGTAGCCAAAACCTTCGTCGCAGAACGTAAAAAACTTGGTTACCCACTTCTTGACGAAGCCACACGCGCAAAACTCCTAGCAGAAGAGGAAGAATAAAGAGAGCGTATTAGATGGGATTGACTGATAGAGCAATCCTACAGGACCAGTTGTCGCAGTGATAAAGGTATCGTTAGTTTCTCTAACGATACCAGGCAAAATTGGAGACTTTAGGCTCCAATTTTAGCAATGAAACGACGAAGTCGGTTGCTTGCGTGCCAATCACATAAGGCAAACTGGAAAAAAAGATATTTTTCGGAGAAAAAACATGACAAAAAACTTATTAGTAGAACTTGGACTTGAAGAGTTACCAGCCTACGTTGTCACACCAAGTGAAAAACAACTTGGTGAGAAAATGGCAGCCTTCTTGGATGACAACCGTCTTTCATACGAAAGCATTCAAACCTTCTCAACGCCACGCCGTTTGGCTGTCCGTGTCATTGGTTTGGCGGATCAACAAACGGATTTGACTGAAGATTTTAAAGGACCTTCTAAGAAAATCGCCTTGGATGCAGATGGAAACTTCTCAAAAGCGGCTCAAGGATTCGTCCGTGGGAAAGGTTTGACGGTTGACGATATCGAATTCCGTGAAGTCAAAGGGGAAGAGTACGTTTATGTTACGAAGCACGAAGCTGGAAAACCTGCCAAAGAAGTCTTGGCTGGCCTTCCAGAAGTGCTTGCTTCAATGACCTTCCCTGTTAGCATGCACTGGGCTAACAACACCTTTGAATACATTCGCCCAGTTCACACCTTGATCGTTCTTTTGGGTGATGAAGCGCTTGACCTTGATTTCTTGGATATCCAGTCAGGACGTGTGAGTCGTGGACACCGTTTCCTTGGACATGAAGTGGAAATTGCCAATGCGGATTCTTATGAAGAAGACCTTCGTACCGTTTACGTGATTGCGGATAGCAAAGAACGTGAAAACATGATTCGTGAGCAAATCAAGGCTATCGAAGCAGAACAAGGTGTTCAAGTTCAAATCGAAGAAGGCCTTTTGAATGAAGTCTTGAACTTGGTCGAATACCCAACTGCCTTTATGGGAAGTTTTGACACTAAATATTTGGACGTTCCAGAAGAGGTTTTGGTGACATCAATGGAAACACACCAACGTTACTTTGTTGTACGTGACCTTGATGGTCAGCTGAAACCAAACTTCATCTCCGTCCGTAATGGTAACGCTGAGCACTTGGAAAATGTCGTTCGAGGAAATGAAAAAGTCTTGGTGGCACGTCTCGAAGATGGTGAATTCTTCTGGCGTGAAGACCAAAAACTTAAGATTGAAGACCTGGTTGCTAAATTGGCACACGTGACCTTCCATGAAAAAATTGGTTCTCTTTCAGAACACATGGCGCGTGCTGGTGTCATTGCAGCGTCACTAGCTGAGCAAGCTGGTTTGACAGCTGAAGAAACGGCAGCCGTCGCTCGTGCAGCTGAAATCTACAAATTTGACCTCTTGACGGGTATGGTCGGAGAGTTCGATGAATTGCAAGGAATCATGGGTGAAAAATACGCCCTCCTTGCTGGTGAAGATGCTGCGGTAGCGACAGCTATCCGTGAGCACTACCTTCCTGATTCAGCAGACGGAGCCCTTCCAGAGACTAAGGTTGGTGCCATCCTTGCCCTTGCAGATAAATTGGATACCCTCCTTTCCTTCTTCTCAGTAGGCTTGATTCCATCAGGTTCCAATGACCCTTATGCGCTTCGTCGTGCAACACAAGGGATTGTCCGTATCTTGGATGCCTTTGGCTGGCATATCCCTATGGATGAGTTGATTGACAGCCTTTACGCTCTTTCATTTGATAGCCTTTCTTATGATAATCAAGCAGAAGTGCTCAACTTCATCAAGGCGCGTGTGGACAAGATGATGGGACGCACAGCAAAAGATATCAAAGACGCTGTTCTTGCTGGTTCAAACTTTGTCGTGGCAGATATGTTGGAAGTAGCTGACGCTCTCTCAGAAGCTACGAAGACCGATGGTTACAAGGCAGCTGTTGAATCCCTCTCACGTGCTTTCAACTTGGCAGAAAAAGCAGATGCTTCAGTAGCGGTCGATGCCAGTCTCTTTGAAAATGATCAAGAAAAAGCTCTTGCTAAAGCAATTGAAGAGCTTGAATTGACTGGTGCAGCTAGTGACAAATTGACTCAACTCTTTGCTCTTAGCCCAGTCATTGATGCCTTCTTTGACAATACTATGGTGATGGCAGAAGATGAGGCTGTTAAAAACAACCGTTTGGCCCTTCTTGCAGGTCTTGTAGCGAAAGCTAACGCTGTTGCAGCCTTCAACCAATTGAACACAAAATAAGTACCTGGTAAAAGGTAGAAAGTAGGTCTTATTATGACACCTGAAAAAATCGCTCGAATCAATGAGCTTGCTAAAAAGAAAAAAACAGAAGGGTTGACTCCAGAAGAAGAAGTGGAGCAAGCAAAACTTCGTGAAGAATACATTGAAGGTTATCGTCGTTCGGTTCGTCACCATATCGAAGGAATTAAAGTGGTGGACGAAGAAGGTAACGATGTGACACCTGAGAAACTACGCCAAGTACAACGAGAGAAAGGTTTGCACGGCCGCAGTTTGGATGATCCCAATTCATAAATAGATAATAGAAAACTCGATCAGAAGTTGAACTGATCGAGTTTTCTTGTTCTATATGGGCTACTCTGAATCCTTATCTCTATTTTTGTAGTTTTTCCATTGATTTTTAAATATCCAAATAGAGATGGCAAGAACGAAGGCTGCTGTCCAAAAAATCCAAGGGACAGGGGTGCGTAGGAAAAAGTAGACTGCAATTAGATCGGCCACTAGCAGGCCAAGGAGGAGGTATTTCTTATCTTTCATAGAGTTATTGTATCACAATTTGCTTCTCTCGGTCTATTGGTTGATAGGATGAGCTTTTGAAGAATGGGAACTTTTTATCCGAAAATGATGAGCAGATAGAGAAGAGAATCTCAAGTGCATCCTGGTCAGATTTGTGGTAAAATAGATAGGATATGAGTAAAGAATTTCATCATGTAACGGTCTTGCTCCATGAAACGATTGATATGCTGGATGTAAAGCCAGATGGAATCTATGTGGATGCCACTCTAGGTGGAGCTGGCCATAGCGAATATTTATTAAGTCAATTAAGTGAAAAAGGGCATTTATATGCTTTTGACCAGGATCAGCATGCGATTGATAATGCGGAGAAACGATTAGCTCCTTATGTTGAAAAGGGCATGGTAACCTTCATCAAAGACAATTTCCGGAATCTTCAAGCGCGTCTCCAAGAATTGGGAGTCAATGAGATTGATGGAATCTGTTATGATTTAGGAGTTTCTAGTCCCCAGTTAGATGAGCGGTCTCGCGGTTTTTCTTATAAAAAAGATGCTCCCTTGGACATGCGGATGAATCAAGAAGCCTCTTTGACGGCTTATGACGTGGTCAACAACTATGATTACCACGATCTAGTCCGAATCTTTTTCAAGTATGGGGAAGATAAGTTTTCCAAGCAAATTGCTAGAAAGATCGAACAAGCGCGTGCGGTAAAACCGATTGAAACGACGACAGAATTGGCTGAAATCATCAAATCGGCAAAACCGGCTAAGGAACTAAAGAAAAAGGGGCATCCAGCCAAACAAATTTTCCAGGCGATTCGAATTGAAGTCAACGATGAATTGGGAGCGGCGGATGAATCAATCCAGCAGGCCATGGATTTGTTGGCAGTTGGTGGTCGTATTTCAGTCATTACCTTTCATTCCTTGGAAGATCGTTTGACCAAACAATTGTTTAAAGAAGCTTCTACAGTAGAAGTACCGAAGGGCTTGCCTTTCATCCCAGAGGACTTAAAACCAAAAATGGAATTAGTCTCTCGAAAACCGATTCTTCCAAGCCAAGAAGAGTTAGAGAAGAACAACCGAGCTCATTCTGCAAAATTGCGGGTTGCTCGAAAAATTCATAAGTAAGAGGAAATAAACATGGCAGATCAACCATTACGATCTCGGGGCAGTCAGTTGCAAGATCGTATTCGTCGCTTTACCAGAGTAGAAAAAGCTTTTTATGGCTCGATTGTCCTAACAGGGATTATTCTCGCTGTCAGTATTATTTTTATTCAGACGCGGATTCTACAAGTGCAAAGCGATTTGACAAACCTCAATACGGAACTAAAAACAAAAGAGACTGAACTAGAAGATATCCGGCAAGAAGTCAATGAGTTGACTCGATATGAACGCTTGTCTAAGTTAGCTAGTTCTCAGGGGATGACCCTCCAAAAAGAAAATCGAAAAGTGGTGAGTTCAAGTAGCGATGAGTAAATTAAAAAAGAAAATCATTCGTTATTCCCTTAAAAAAAGGAAACTTCCAGACCAAAATCGTCGGCAAGTAGCTAAGAATTTAAGTTTGCTTTCCATTCTTGTTTTCTTCATATTTCTCATTAATTTTGCAGTTATCATAGGCACAGATAGCAAATTCGGAAAAAATTTATCTGAGTTATCCCATCAAGTCCATCAGAAAACAGAGATTGTTCCAGCCAAACGAGGAACAATTTATGACCGAAATGGAGCTGTTATTGCTGAGGATGCGACGACTTATAATGTTTATGCGATCATCGACAAAACCTATAAATCGGCAAAAGGTGAAGTTTTATACGTTGAAGAAAGTCAATACAACCAAGTAGCGGACGTTTTTAATCGTTATTTGGGCATGGAAAAAGACTATGTCGTCCAACAACTGTCTCAGAAGAAGCTCAACCAAGTTTCTTTTGGTGCAGCGGGGAATGATATCAGCTATAGCAATATGGATGCTATCCGGAGTGAACTAGAAGCTGCCAACATTAAAGGTGTTGATTTTACGACGAGTCCAAACCGGAGTTATAAAAATGGGACCTTTGCCTCTCAATTTATCGGTCAAGCTCAATTGATAGAAGATAAAGAAGGCAATAAAACCCTGCAGGGAACAACGGGAATAGAAAAATCCTTGGATCGGATCCTGGGTGGTCAGGATGGAGTGGTGACCTATGAAAAGGATCGCAACGGAAATATTGTGCCAGGATCAGATAAGGTTGCCGTGAAGACAGAAGATGGGAAGGATGTATACACAACCCTTTCTGCGGAACTTCAAACCTATCTCGAAACGCGAATGGATGTTTTCCAAGAAAAGGTAAAAGGTAAATATGTCAGTGCGACGTTGGTCAGTGCCAAAACAGGGGAAATCCTTGCAACGACACAACGTCCAACCTATAATGCAGATACCAAAGAAGGCTTGGATATTAAGAATCTGAGAACCTGGAACACGATTCTTTACCAGGATCAATATGAACCAGGTTCGACTATGAAGGTCATGACCTTGGCTGCGGCGATTGATCATGGGACTTTCCCAGCCTATAACGAGGTATATTACAATAACGAGTTGCAAGTAAAAGACGCGACCATCAAAGACTGGGATGTCAATATGGGGCTGTCTGAAGGTCGCTATATGAATATTGCCCAAGGTTTTGCCTATTCAAGTAACATTGGGATGACCAAGCTTGAACAGAAGATGGGCAATAATGTCTGGATGAATTACCTCAAACTCTTTAAGTTCGGACTTCCTACACGTTTTGGAATGGGGGACGAAGGTTTTGGAGGCCTACCAGGTGATAACTATGTCACTCAAGCCATGTCTTCCTTCGGTCAAGGGATTTCGGTGACCCAAACGCAGATGTTACGTGCATTTTCTGCCATTGCAAATGATGGGGAAATGTTGGAGCCTAAATTTATCAGTGCGATCTACGACGGCAAGCATGAAACTGCTCGTAAATCACAAAGAGAGATTGTCGGCAATCCAGTACCCGCTTCAGTTGCCCAACAGACCCGTAATTACATGATTACGGTAGGGACTGATCCTCAATTTGGTACCCTCTATTCATCGGATGGTCCCATTATCCAAGTAGCTGGACAAAATGTTGCTGTTAAATCAGGGACAGCCCAAATTGCGACAGCTAATGGCTACTTGGAAGGCGAAAATGATAATATCTACTCGATTGTTGTCATGACACCTGCTGAAGACCCAGATTTTATTATGTATGTGACAGTTCAACAGCCTGAAGTCAGCTTTAGTCCAAAGAGCTGGCAAGAACTGGTCAATCCAGTCTTGGAAGATGCGGTTGCTTTGAAGGATGAGTTGAATCTAGTAACTGAAACCAAAGCCTTGGATGGGGTCACGAAAGAGGACACCTATAAGATGCCGTCGGCAGAATCCTTGTCGAAAGAATTGAAGTTGAAGCAGACCATCAGCCCAGGTGGCTTCGCAGATGAACTGCGTCGCAATCTGATCCAGCCTGTCGTCCTAGGAACTGGAAAGAATATTAAAAAGATGTCTGTATCAGCAGGAACGAAATTAAAGGCAAATGAGCAAGTGTTATTATTAACAGATGACTTGGATTCAGTTCCGGATATGTATGGCTGGACCAAGGAAAATGTTGATAAATTTGCGGAATGGACGGGCATTGAGATCACCTATAAAGGGGACGGTTCTCGTGTGAGCAAACAAAACGTCAAAGTAGAAACTGCTTTAAAGAAGACGAAGAAAATAACAATTACATTAGGAGATTGATATGTTACTTGCTACCCTAGTAGTATCATTTATTCTAACGGTTATTGGCATTCCTGCCTTTATCCGTTTCTATCAACGGGCCCATATTTCGGGCCAACAAATGCACGAAGATGTGAAGCAACACAAAGCCAAAGCAGGTACTCCTACTATGGGGGGAGTGGTCTTCTTGATCACTTCAGTCTTTGTCACCCTTGTCTTTAGCTTCCTAACTGGGAACTTTACGCGTCCTGTTCAATTGATCCTCTTTATTTTGGTCTTGTATGGAATCGTCGGTTTCTTGGATGACTTCTTGAAGGTCTTTCGTAAGATCAATGAAGGCTTGAATCCCAAGCAAAAATTAGCCCTGCAATTGGTGGGTGGAATCATTTTCTATCTCTTCTCTGAACGCCATGGAGCTGGTAGTCTTCTCAATGTCTTTGGTTGGGATGTCTATTTGGGACATTTCTATATTGTCTTTGCCTTGTTCTGGTTGGTTGGTTTTTCAAATGCAGTCAACTTAACGGACGGGATTGATGGCTTGGCAAGTATTTCGGTAACCATCAGCTTGATCGCTTATTCCATCATCGCTGTTTGGCAAAGACGAATCGATATCCTTTTTGTAACGATTAGTATGATTGGAGCTCTATTAGGTTTCTTCGTATACAACCACAAGCCGGCCAAGATTTTCATGGGAGATGTTGGAAGCCTAGCCCTAGGTGGGATGCTTGCGACTCTATCCATGGCTCTCCACGTAGAGTGGACCTTGCTCTTGATTGGGATTGTCTACGTCTTTGAGACTAGCTCTGTCATGCTCCAGGTGTCCTATTTCAAATGGACCAAGAAACGGACAGGGGAAGGACGTCGGATTTTCCGCATGACGCCTTTCCATCACCATTTAGAATTGGGTGGTCTGTCTGGTAATGGACCTAAATGGTCTGAGTGGAAGGTCGATGCCTTTCTTTGGAGTCTCGGTGCTGGGATGAGTGCCTTGACCCTCTTGATCTACTTTTTGATCAATTCATAAATCATTGAAAATAATAGGTTGGGATGCTATCTCAGCCTTTTTTGCTAGCTGGGAATTGCTGTTCAAAAGAAGAGCGGTAAGAGAACTTTTCTGATATAATAATAGAGATGATGAAAGGATAAGAGAATGAAATTTACAGATTTTAAGTTTAAGGACTATATCCAAGAGGCCTTAAAAGAGATTAATTTTATCGAAGCGACAGAAGTTCAAGAAAAACTCATCCCGATTGTTTTAGCAGGTCGAGATTTGGTCGGTGAATCCAAAACAGGATCAGGGAAGACCCATACTTTCCTCTTACCAATTTTTCAAACCTTAAATGAGGATAGTAGTAATGTCGAAGTGGTCATCACAGCACCTAGTCGGGAATTGGCCACACAGATTTACCACGCGGCTCGTCAGATTGCTAGCCACTGTGAAAAGGAAATTCGGATTGCCAACTATGTTGGCGGAACTGATAAGGCTCGTCAGATTGATAAGCTCCAAGTGGCTCAACCGCATATCGTGATTGGGACACCAGGACGCATCTATGATTTGGTTGCCTCTGGAGATTTAGCCATTCATAAGGCCCATACCTTTGTGGTCGATGAGGCTGATATGACTCTCGATATGGGCTTTTTGACGACTGTAGACAAGATTGCATCCAGTCTTCCAAAGAAGCTTCAGTTTTTGGTCTTCTCTGCTACGATTCCGCAAAAGTTACAACCCTTCTTGAAGAAATATTTGTCTAACCCTGTCATGGAGCAGATCAAAACCAAAACGGTGATCTCGGACACCATTGATAACTGGTTGGTATCGACAAAAGGGCGAGATAAGAATGAGCAAGTCTATCAACTAACCCAGGCTCTTCAACCTTATTTGGCAATGATTTTTGTGAATACCAAGGACAGAGCGGACGATTTGCATGCTTTTCTAGTAGAGAAGGGGCTCAAGGTCGCTAAAATCCATGGGGGGGTTCCTCCACGGGAGCGCAAGCGAATCATGAACCAAGTCAAAAATCTGGATTTTGAATATATCGTGGCGACGGACTTGGCAGCGCGTGGGATTGATATTGAAGGGGTCAGTCATGTCATTAACGATGCCATTCCACAGGACTTATCCTTCTTTGTTCACCGCGTTGGCCGGACTGGTCGGAATGGTCTTCCTGGTACAGCCATCACCCTCTATCAACCGAGTGATGACTCAGACATTCGGGAGCTTGAAAAATTGGGCATCCAGTTTGTCCCTAAGGTCTTGAAGGCTGGAGCTATCGAAGATACCTATGACCGGGATCGCCGGGCTAATCGTGAAAAACGCCAAGAAAAACTTGACATTGAGATGATCGGCTTGGTCAAGAAGAAAAAGAAAAAAATCAAACCAGGCTACAAGAAAAAAATCAAATGGGCTGTGGACGAGAAACGTCGCAAAGCCAAGCGAGCTGAGAATCGTGCTCGAGGTCGAGCAGAAAGAAAGGCGAAACGCCAAACCTTTTAGTGATAAAGAAATTTAAAGATTTCCATAAAAATTAACTATTTGGTCGCTGATTTATTTTGTGACAGACTATCTATAGATAGTCTATTTTTTTGCTCTTAGGGGAGATGCTTGCTTGTTATCACATCAGACCTGAAGCATGATTTACGAACGATCAGTAGCAAAACTCAGCATTTTAACTGTAAATATGATAGAATGATTCATTATCGAGGGAGGAAGTAACGAAGATGTTTACAACTACTTATCTGGCATCTGGCTGGTACGAAGAGTTTTTAAAATGGATACCAGAAGGAGAAATCTTTAACCTACGCGTCGTTTTTGAAGCTATTCCCGGAATTTTAAAAGAGCTTCCAAATACGATTTTGTTAACCTTGGCAGGAGCCTTTTTTGGTTTATTGCTAGCTCTATTGTTTGCCATTGTCAAGATCAATCGGGTAAAAATCCTCTACCCGATCCAAGCCTTGTTTGTGAGTTTTTTAAGAGGGACACCAATTTTGGTCCAGTTGATGCTGACCTACTATGGAATCCCGCTCCTATTGAAGGCCATTAACCAACAATATGGGACAGCCTTTAATATCAACGATGTGCCAGCCCATTTATTTGTCATTGTAGCCTTTGCCTTCAATGAGGCAGCCTATGCCAGTGAGACCATTCGGGCAGCAATTTTATCTGTTGATGCGGGTGAAATCGAAGCAGCGAAGAGTCTCGGCATGACCAATGCTCAAGTTTATCGTCGGATTATTATTCCAAATGCAGCCGTGGTTGCGACTCCGACCTTGATCAACTCTTTGATTGGTTTGACCAAGGGGACTTCCCTGGCCTTTTATGCAGGTGTTTTGGAAATTTTTGCCCAAGCCAAGATTATGTCGGGGAATGACAGTCGCTACTTCGAGCGCTTTATCTCTGTTTCATTGATCTACTGGGCCATTAATATTTTGATTGAACAATTGGGACGTTGGATCGAACAGGTACTCTCTATCAAAGATCCAAAAGTTGTTACCCAAACCTTGCAAGAGGAGGAACGAGCAGCATGATTCGGATTTCACAATTATCAAAATCTTTTTCCGGTCAAATGGTCCTAGACCATCTCGATCTGGAAGTTCAAAAAGGGGAAGTCGTTGCCTTGATCGGTTCTTCTGGAGCTGGGAAATCAACCTTCTTGAGAAGCTTGAACTATCTGGAAGCTCCGGATAGTGGCAGTATTGAGATCAATGGGGAAAAGGTAGACTTTGAAACCATCAGTAAGGACGAGATCCTGACCCTTCGAAGAAAGCTAGCTATGGTCTTTCAACAGTTTAATCTTTTCAGTCGCAAGACTGCTTTGGACAATGTCAAGGAAGGACTGATCGTCGTCAAAGGCTTATCCGACCAGGAAGCGACCAAGATTGCCAAAGAAGAACTCGCAAAAGTCGGTCTGTCGGACCGCGAAACCCATTACCCTCGTCATTTGTCAGGAGGGCAGAAACAGCGGGTGGCCTTGGCACGTGCCCTAGCCATGAAGCCAGAAGTCCTCTTATTGGATGAGCCAACTTCAGCCCTCGATCCGGAATTGGTCGGAGAGGTAGAAAAAGCCATCGCAGCAGCAGCTCAGGCAGGTCAAACCATGATTCTGGTTAGCCATGATATGAGCTTTGTTTCCCAAGTGGCAGACAAGGTCTTGTTCCTAGACAAGGGGAAAATTATTGAATCTGGGACTCCAGAAGAGATCATGAAAGCTCCTAAAGAAGAGCGGACAAAAGAATTCTTTGCTAGTTACAAACGAACATTTGTTTGATATAATATATAAGAGCTCGAGTCTGGAACGCGATGTTTCAGACTCGGATTTTTCTTTGAGTAGGTGCCTCAGGAAAAGATGAATAGTAGTAGTTCATTTTTCCGCGAAGATAGAAGTTTCAACTTGATCCAATAGTGAACGAAACGAATCGGCACCTCGTCCCCTCATTCCAATCTTGGATACTAAGGAGATCTTATGTTAAACCAATTGCTATCTCTCTATATCGAGAGCCTAATCATCACTTCAATTGGGGTGTTGGTTGCTTCAGCTATTTGGATAGGCTTGCGAGCGGCTCGTAAGACGGATAAAACAGCTAAGGAACGCCAGTTACACCTCTATGATATTTTATTGATTGATATTATGACAATTCCAGTTCTTACCTTTGCAGTCATTGGAGTTCTGTTTATTCTTCGAGCAAGATAATTGCAAAATGATTGAATTGGAGTTAGAATCAAGATAGTTACAACAAAAGGAGAAGCTTATGTATGATACACTGATTATCGGCGCAGGACCTGCGGGAATGACCGCAGCCTTGTATGCAGCCCGCAGCAATCTCAAGGTTGCCTTGTTAGAAGCAGGAATTCCTGGCGGACAGATGAACAACACGTCTGACATTGAAAATTATCCAGGCTATGCCAACATCAGTGGTCCTGAATTGGCTGAAAAGATGTTCGAACCTCTAGAAGCTTTAGGAGTGGAACACTTGTTCGGCAGAGCTGAAAACATTGTGGATCAAGGAAACTACAAGGAGATTACGACAGATGATGGTCTCCTTCAAGCCAAGACCGTTATTATTGCGACTGGTTCTAACCATCGCTTGTTGGGAGTTCCAGGTGAAGAAGAATTAAATAGTCGTGGGGTTTCTTATTGCGCTGTCTGTGATGGCGCCTTCTTCCGAGATGAAGACCTCATGGTTGTTGGTGGAGGAGATTCTGCGGTTGAAGAGGCAATCTTCCTGACTCAGTTTGCTAAGTCTGTTACCATTGTTCATCGACGCGATGCCCTACGTGCCCAAAAAGTTCTTCAAGACCGAGCTTTTGCCAATGAAAAGATTCACTTTGCTTGGAATACAGTGGTCGAAGAGATCAAAGGGGACAACCGTGTGACCAGTCTGGTCTTAAAAGATGTTCAAACTGGTGAGGTTCGCGAGCAAGCAGCTGGTGGTGTCTTTATCTATGTGGGCTTGGATCCTGTCAGTGACTTTGCCAAAGACCTCGGTATTCTAGACGATCAAGGTTGGGTGATCACTGATGATCATATGAAGACCTCCGTGCCGGGTGTCTTTGCGGTTGGAGATGTCCGCCAAAAAGATCTTCGTCAGGTCACCACAGCTGTTGGAGATGGCGCTGTCGCCGGTCAAGAAGCTTATAAATATATTACTGAACACGAAGAATAAGAGAGAAGAAAGGGATGTTCGTCTGATGGAAAGAGGCGAAGATCCCTTTTTTTTACGATAAAAAATGAGGCTTAGCCCGGATTAAACTCATGTGGTCCTGCTTAAAATGTGCTATAATGTGTTTAAAATTATTTTGGACTGTGCCAGTTGACAGAGCGTGACTGGTGCCATGACGTAAGAAAAAAGAAGAGGGATCAAACATGTACCCAGATGATAGTTTAACTCTCCATACTGATTTGTATCAAATCAATATGATGCAGGTTTACTTTGAACAAGGCATCCACAATAAAAAGGCGGTCTTCGAAGCCTATTTCCGCCAGCAACCTTTTAAAAATGGCTATGCCGTCTTTGCAGGTCTTGAGCGCATTGTCAACTATTTGAAGAATCTACATTTTTCAGAGTCGGATATTGCCTACTTAGAATCCTTAGGCTACGAAGGAGCCTTCCTGGATTACTTGAAAAATTTCAAAATGGAATTGACCGTTCGTTCTGCTAAAGAAGGGGACCTGGTCTTTGCCAATGAGCCGATTGTTCAAGTAGAAGGACCGCTAGCCCAGTGTCAATTGGTCGAAACGGCCCTCCTCAATATTGTCAATTTCCAAACCTTGATTGCTACAAAAGCCGCTCGGATCAAGGCTGTGATCGAAGACGAACCTTTGATGGAGTTCGGAACTCGTAGAGCGCACGAAATGGATGCGGCTATTTGGGGAACCCGTGCAGCCGTTATTGGAGGCGCTAGCGGGACCAGTAACGTACGTGCAGGAAAACTCTTTGACATCCCTGTCCTTGGGACACATGCCCATGCCTTGGTGCAGGTCTATGGCGATGATTATAAAGCCTTCAAGGCCTATGCTGAGACCCATCGCAACTGTGTCTTCCTAGTGGATACCTATGATACGTTACGCATCGGAGTTCCAGCTGCGATTCAGGTAGCGCGTGAGATGGGCGATCGCATTAATTTCCTAGGTGTCCGGATTGACTCAGGAGATATTGCCTACATCTCGAAAAAGGTTCGCCAGCAGTTGGATGAAGCTGGTTTCACAGAAGCGAAGATCTATGCTTCAAATGATTTGGATGAGAACACCATCCTCAACTTGAAGATGCAAAAGGCTAAAATTGATGTTTGGGGTGTCGGAACCAAGTTGATTACGGCCTATGATCAACCAGCCCTCGGAGCAGTCTATAAGATTGTTGCTATCGAAGACGAAAATGGTCAAATGCGAAATACCATCAAGCTGTCTAACAATGCTGAAAAAGTTTCAACCCCAGGGAAGAAGCAAGTTTGGCGTATTACCAGTCGGGAAAAAGGCAAATCTGAAGGGGATTACATTACTTACGATGGAGTGGATGTCAATGAACTGACAGAAATCAAAATGTTCCATCCGACCTATACCTATATCAAGAAGACGGTTCGTGATTTTGACGCCATCCCGCTCTTGGTCGATATTTTCAAAGATGGGGAACAAGTCTACGAATTGCCAGCTTTGATGGATATCCAAGCCTATGCTCGGAAGGAATTTGACAAGCTCTGGGATGAGTACAAACGTGTCCTCAATCCACAACATTATCCAGTGGACTTGGCCAAGGATGTTTGGCAAGATAAGATGGACCTCATTGATCAGATGCGTCAGAAAGCCTTGGGAGGTGAAGAAGAATGAGCCTACAAGAAGACATTATTGCCCAATTAGGGGTCAAACCAGTCATTGATCCTCAAGAAGAGATTCGCCGGTCGATTGATTTTTTGAAGGATTACCTGCAAAAACATCCTTTTCTAAAGACCTTTGTCTTAGGAATTTCAGGAGGTCAGGACTCGACCCTAGCGGGTCGCCTGGCTCAATTAGCCATGGAGGAAATGCGGGCAGAGACTGGAGATGCCAGTTATCAGTTTGTTGCAGTCCGCTTGCCCTACGGTGTCCAAGCGGATGAAGCAGATGCCCAAAAGGCCTTGGCCTTCATCCAGCCAGACGTCAGCCTGGTCGTGAACATCAAGGAATCGGTCGATGCCATGGAGCGTGCTGTCGAAGCGACAGGAACGGATGTCTCAGACTTTAACAAGGGCAATATCAAGGCACGGAGCCGGATGATTGCTCAGTATGCCTTGGCAGGTGCCTATAGTGGAGCCGTCATTGGGACAGACCATGCAGCCGAAAACATCACTGGATTCTTTACCAAGTTTGGAGATGGCGGAGCCGATATTCTGCCTCTCTACCGCCTTAACAAGCGCCAAGGCAAGCAGTTGCTTCAGGCACTGGGAGCTGATCCAGCCTTGTATGAGAAGGTACCGATTGCGGATTTGGAAGAGGAGAAGCCAGGTATCGCTGACGAAGTAGCTCTTGGGGTGACCTATGCAGAAATTGATGACTACCTAGAAGGGAAATCAGTTAGCCCGGAAGCCCAAGCAACCATTGAAAACTGGTGGCACAAAGGCCAACACAAACGTCATCTACCGATTACGGTATTTGACACCTTTTGGCGTTGATAGGAAAGAAAAGTCGGTTGAGCCGACTTTTTTAAAACAGGAAAGGAGGAAAGAGGATGAGGAAATTAGGTTCTATTGAATTGGAGACCAAGCGTTTATTATTAAGACGCTTTGTTGTAGAGGATGCAAAGGCAATGTTTGAAAATTGGGCGTCTGATAGAGATAATCTTAAATATGTGACTTGGGATCCCCATACAAATCCTCAAGTGACTCAAGCTTCAATTGAGAGATGGCTCCTTCATTACCAAGAGGAAAACACATACAAATGGGCGATTTGCAAGAAAGATGATCCCACACAAGTGATAGGTGATATCAGTGTCGTTTCTCAGAATCCACAAAAAGAACTGTGTGAAGTCGGCTATATTCTAGGGAAGAACTTCTGGGGTCAAGGTCTGATGACAGAAGCCCTCCAGACTGTTTTACACTTTTTGTTGGTAGAGGTGGGATTCAAGGAAATTCAGGCCAAGTATGTCAGTTTGAACCCTGCTTCGGGAAGGGTTATGGAAAAAGCTGGGATGCAATATCTAGCTACTCTCCCAAATGCTGTTGCCAGAAAAGGCTATGTCGGAGATCAAATAATCTACACTATCCATTCTTCTGACCTTTAAAACAATTTTTACTTGAAGATTTTAGCCAATGGTCTATAATGGTAAGTAGCTTTACAAAGGAGAATCTTATGTCAGAATTAACACAAGAATTTACAGATCAACTCTATGCGAATTACCAAGCAAATGTGAAATTTGTGGCTCTTGAAAATGCCATCACCCACAATGGGATTCATGCAGCTTTAGAGACACGCAAAAGTGCAGTTGAAAATACACCCGTCTTTTCTCTTGATTTAACCAAGGACAAGGTGACGGACCAGAAAGCTTCAGGTCGTTGCTGGATGTTTGCGGCTCTGAATACCTTCCGTCATAAAATGATTGCCAGCTTCCAATTAGAGGATTTTGAGTTGTCTCAAGCTCATACCTTCTTCTGGGACAAGTACGAAAAATCCAACTGGTTCTTGGAACAAATCATTGCGACAGCGGACCAGGATTTGACCAGCCGCAAGGTGGCCTTCCTCCTTCAAACCCCTCAACAAGATGGTGGTCAATGGGATATGGTCGTTTCCCTTTTTGAAAAATATGGGGTTGTACCCAAGTCTGTCTATCCAGAATCTATCTCATCTAGCA
Organism: Streptococcus sp. 1001283B150225_161107_H12; assembly: GCF_015552665.1. Taxonomy (NCBI): domain Bacteria; kingdom Bacillati; phylum Bacillota; class Bacilli; order Lactobacillales; family Streptococcaceae; genus Streptococcus; species Streptococcus sp. 1001283B150225_161107_H12. The sequence continues at coordinate 64,849 of NZ_JADNFC010000007.1, forward strand.
ATAGCCGGGAGCTCAATACCTACTTAAACAAATTGTTGCGTCAAGATGCGCAGATCCTACGCGAATTGCTTGCGAGTGGAGCAGATCAAGTAACGGTTCAAAGCAAGAAAGAAGAGCTCCTCCAAGAAATCTTTAATTTCTTAGCTATGTCACTGGGCTTGCCCCCTCGTACATTTAGTTTCTCTTATCGCGATAAGGACAATAACTTCCACACAGAGTCTGGCTTGACACCTCAAAGTTTTTACAAAAAATATGTGGATCTTCAGTTGGAGGACTACGTTTCTGTTATCAATGCGCCAACGGCAGACAAGCCTTATGGCCAGTCCTATACGGTTGAGATGCTGGGGAATGTGGTCGGTAGCCGGGAAGTTCGCTACCTCAACGTTCCGATGGAGCGCTTGAAAGAATTGGCCATTGCCCAAATGAAAGCTGGGGAAACTGTTTGGTTTGGATCAGATGTCGGCCAAGTCAGCAACCGGAAAGCTGGAATCCTTGCGATAGATGTCTACGATTTTGAAGCGGGAATGGATATCCAGCTGACTCAAGATAAGGCAGGGCGTTTGGATTATGCGGAAAGTCTCATGACCCATGCCATGGTCTTGACTGGTGTAGATTTGGACGAAGCTGGACGTCCTCTTAAATGGAAGGTTGAAAATTCTTGGGGAGAGAAAGTCGGAACAGATGGCTACTTTGTAGCTTCTGACGCTTGGATGGACGAATACACCTACCAAATCGTCGTCCGCAAGGAACTGTTGACGGCGGAAGAATTGGCTGCTTATGAGGCAGAACCGATTGTCCTAGCTCCTTGGGATCCAATGGGGGCTTTGGCTTCTAAATAATATACATAAAAAACACGATTGTTTAAGAACAATCGTGTTTTATTAATATAGTGTGGTCTAATTAGTGATTTTGCTCATTCTCTTTAGAAGATGATTCTGTGTGTTGAGAATTCTCTTCTGAGCTAGATGAACTTGAGCTGTCTTCTGTTGATTCGCTCGTTTCTTCAGCTGTATAGCTTGGCTCATAATAGTAGTAATTGTAGTTGTTCTTACCATTATTAAGATAGAGGTAGGAACCGCTACGGTATACGCCACTTGGTTGGGTCCAGTCTTCGCTACCTGATCCGTATTGCTCATACAAATACAGCATCATTTGTTTGTAGACATCCGTCGCGACTTTGATTCCATCATCTAGGACTGGAGTCAAGCGATTGGTATATCCTGTCCATACAGCCATAGAATATTGCGTGGTGTAACCCACAAACGATTCATCAGGTGTCACAATACTTGAGTAATTGTAGTCTTTGGTCAGTTTTTTTAATTCGTTGTCGGCATAGTTAGAGGTACCTGTTTTACCAGCGTGATAAAGACCAGAGATATTTGCATTGTATCCTAAACCAGCTGTGATAACTGATTTCAACATATCTGTCATCATGTAAGCTGTGGCTTCTTTCATCACTCGTGTTCCAGAGGTTTCAAAGTTCTTCGTTGTACCATCGCTAAAGACAACCCGATTCACATATTGTGGCTTGTAATAGGTACCGCCATTTGCGAAGGTTGCATAAGCAGCGGCCATTTTCTCACTGCTAGCCCCGTATTTGTTGCTAGAGTCGCTGGTATTACTTGAGATGGCATTTGCATATACCATTTCTGGATAATCGATTCCGATGCTGCTCAAGAATTTCTTAGCCTTCTTCAAACCAACTTTTTCAAGGGCCCGGACCGCAGTAACGTTACGGGATTGTTGGAGAGCATAGACCATGCTGATATTACCATAGTATTGTCTATCCCAGTTATAAATTTGCGTATTTGTACCAGGGAAGTTGTAAGGTGTATCAGGAATGGTTACTCCAGTGGAGCTATATTCTTCATGTTCAATCGCGGGAGCATAATCTGAGATAGGTTTCATTGTAGAACCCCAATCTCGGTTCGTTTCGACAGCTTGGTTGGTACCGAAGGATACATTAGATGATTGATGACGGGATCCCAACTGAGCAATGACTTTTCCGTTTGTCACGTCGATGATAGTAGAAGCAACTTGCAATTCATTATCTGGATAATTGACATATTCGTCAGAGTTGTAAATATCCCATAGACGTTTTTGAGCTGCGGTATCGACGTTGGTGTAGACATCCATACCAGTTGTCAAGACATTGTAGCCTGTCTCTTCTTCGACTTGTTGGATGACTTCTTTAAGGTAGTTATCCATATAAGCAGGATAGTTGCTTGAGCCTGTCAGACTTTGTAAACCATCTGTAACAGGTGTATTGACGGCACTTTCGTACTGTTCGTTTGTAATGGACTTCATGTCCAACATTTCTTTAAGAACCAGATTACGGCGTTGGAGTGCAGCTTCCGGATTGGTATAAGGGTCGTATTGGTTGGGTGCCTGAGGCATTCCGGCCAATAGGGCCACTTGTGGCAGAGAAAGGTCCTTCAAGTCTTTTGCATAGTAGCTACGAGCAGCTGTTTGCATTCCGTAGTTTCCGTTAGACATGTAGACTTTGTTGATGTAGTAGGTCAAAATCTCTTGTTTAGTGGCTTTTTGTTCTAATTGTGTCGCAAGCCAAGCTTCTTGGATTTTCCGAGATAGGGTTTGGTCGGACGAAGAAGTAGAGAAGTAAGTGAGCTTGATCAATTGCTGTGTAAGAGTAGATCCCCCTTGGCGACCTCCTCGGAGGTTACTGAAGAAGGCTCCTCCAATACGAATAAAGTCGACCCCTCTGTGGTTGAAAAAGCGGTGGTCTTCAATCGCCACAATCGCATTGACCAAGTCGGTTGGGATTTCATTTGTTTTTACGTTGATTCGTTTTTCAGCACCCAAGTCGGCAATCAGATTGTTTTGATTGTCATAGATTTTACTGGAAGTCGTTGCGATGAGGTCTTTCTCAGAAAGAGTCGGTGCTTTTGAGGCATAGTATCCAAATATCAATCCACCCAGAATAAGTAAAAGGAAAAATAAGGAAATAGCCGCAATCGCTGCATATTTTAACCACTGGATAACTGTTTGTTTGTTCATTTAATTACCGCCTAGTAGATTCTGTTCGATAATATCGAGATAAGGGACGCTTGGAAGGCAATCTGTCTCGATACGATAACCATTTTCCTGTATATAGGTCAATGGCATAGATTTACTGCCGTGATCGATGTTGTAAAAGTCTATTAAGGAAGGAGCGGGCAGTAGATAAGTCTCATTGAGCTTTGCAAAATGCAAGAGCACAAAACAAATTCCTCCCTGTTGGACGACCGCAGCCATGTGATCAATCTGGTGCTGATGAAAGTTCTTCATCGGCATGGATTGTTTCTGCTGGGTCTCTTTTGCTTCAAAATCAATGTAGTGTCCTTTATAAATACCAGAATAGTCTGTGGTAGACGCCTGGCGAAAATAAGCTTCCACAATCTTTGCCCGACTGCGATGAGGATAGTCCACCTTTACAATCTGGATGGGTGTCGGCTTTTTATGAATCACCGCTAGCCCTCTAGAAAGGTAGTACTGATTGCTCTCATTAATCATTTTTTCAAATGTCATCCCCCGATTGGCAAAGTTTACACTTTGCTTCCTCTGGATGGGCGAAGAAGATTTCTTGCTAAGTTTGTGAGGATAGTTGACCATAATTCTCCTTATTGGTACAATTACATCACTCTATTATATCACAAAATGAAGAAGGGAGGGGAAATAATGAATAGTTTACTGATTACAGGATACAAGGCATTTGAATTGGGAATTCTGACAACAAAGGACCCTAGACTTCCCATTATTAAAGAGGCGATTCGCAGGGATTTAGTCCGTTTTTTGGAAGAGGGGGTCAAGTGGCTGATTTTTACGGGTAATCTAGGTTTTGAAGCCTGGGCCTTGGAGGTTGCCCAGGAATTAAGAAAAGAATACGAGATACAGTTGGCCACGATTTTTATGTTTGAAAACCAAGGAGAGAACTGGAATGAGGCCAACCAAGAACTCCTTAGTCGCTTTAAGCAGGTTGATTTTGTCAAGTATGCCTATCCCTCTTATAGCCAGCCAGGCCAATTTAAAGAATACAATACATTTTTGTTAGAAAATACAGATGGCGCTTATTTATTTTACGATCCAGAACACGAAACAAATCTCAAATATCTTTACAAAATGATGCTAGAAATGGATCAGTATCAGGTCAAAAGATTAAACTTTGATGACTTAAATGAAGTAGCAGAAAAAATTTACGAAAAATAAGTGATTTACCTTGATTTTTGCTCCTCATTTTTTATATAATGATTATGATTAACTAGAACGGAGAGAATGATGGCAAGTATTATTTTTACTGCGAAAGATATTTTTGATCAAGATTTCAAAAAAGAAGTTCGTGGATTTAGTAAAGTTGAGGTAAATGAGTTTTTGGATGATGTCATCAAAGACTATGAAACCTATGCTGCCTTAGTGAAGGAATTGAAAGAAGAAAATGCTCGGCTCCGTGAAGAATTAGCGAAGAAAACGAGCCAAGCAACTCCGAGTCCATCAGTTCCTGAATCTGCTCCAAAGCATGAGTTTCCTCAGGTCACTACTACGACAAACTTCGATATTTTGAAACGCTTAAATCGTCTTGAAAAAGAAGTCTTCGGGAAACAAGTCGTAGATCGTGATTTTTAAGACATAAAAGATGAATCGTGCAATTTTTGGATAATCGCGTGAGAGCTTTCTCTCATGAGGAAAGTCCATGCTAGCACAGGCTGTGATGCCTGTAGTGTTTGTGCTAGGTGAATCCATAAGCCTAGGGACTTGATTTTCAAGTTACGGCGAGCGAACGGGCTAAGTCTTAGGATAAGTTCTACTAGCTCTGAAAGTGCCACAGTGACGTAGTTTTTAGGGAAACCTAAAAAGTGGAACGCGGTAAACCCCTCAAGCTAGCAACCCAAACTTTGGTCGGGGCATGGGATGCATGGAAACGAACATTGCATTCTGACTGGAAACAGTAGACAGATGATTATCGAAGGAAATGGTACCTAGTCATTTCTGGAACAAAACATGGCTTATAGAAAATTGCATATAGGTGGTGAGGGGGAGAGAAATCTCAACCTCCTTTTTTAAACAATGAGGAACAAATGAAAAAACAATTTGAATTAATTGCGACAGTTGCTGCTGGATTAGAAGCAGTGGTTGGGCGTGAATTACGAGAGCTCAGCTACGATTGCCAAGTGGAAAATGGACGAGTCCGTTTCAAAGGCGATGTTCGTGCAATCATCGAAACCAATCTTTGGTTGCGGGCTGCAGACCGAATCAAGATCGTCGTAGGATCCTTTCCTGCTCGTACCTTTGAAGAACTTTTTCAAGGAGTTTTTGCCTTGGATTGGGACCAATACCTCCCTTTAGGAGCGCGTTTCCCCATCTCCAAAGCAAAATGTGTCAAATCCAAACTGCATAACGAACCGAGTGTACAAGCGATTTCAAAAAAGGCTGTTGTTAAAAAGTTGCAAAAACACTATGCCCGCCCGGAAGGCGTTCCATTGATTGAAAATGGACCGGAATTTAAAATTGAAGTTTCCATCTTGAAGGACCAAGCGACTATTCTAATCGATACCACTGGTAGCAGCCTTTTCAAACGTGGTTATCGGACGGAAAAAGGGGGCGCACCCATTAAGGAAAATATGGCGGCAGCCATTCTTCAACTTTCTAATTGGTATCCAGATAAGCCCTTGGTTGATCCGACTTGTGGATCAGGGACCTTCTGTATCGAAGCAGCGATGATGGCTCGCCAGATAGCGCCAGGCTTGAGACGGACCTTCTCATTTGAAGAGTGGAATTGGGTGGATAATCGACTGATTCAAGAAGTTCGCACAGAGGCTAGTAAAAAAATCAATCGGGACATTGTCCTAGACATCATGGGAACCGATATCGATGCGCGGATGGTTGAGATTGCCAAAGAAAATGCTCAAAAAGCTGGAGTTGCGAGCGATATCACCTTTAAGCAAATGCGGGTGCAAGATTTGCGCTCGGATAAGATCAATGGGGTCATTATCTCCAATCCACCGTATGGTGAACGCTTATCCGATGATGCAGGGGTGACAAAATTGTACGCTGAGATGGGAGAGGTCTTTGAGCCTTTGAAGACTTGGAGCAAATTTATCCTGACCAGCGATGAAAATTTTGAGAAAAAATTTGGGCGACAAGCAGATAAAAAACGAAAATTATATAACGGAACCTTAAAGGTTGACTTGTATCAGTTCTTTGGGGAACGAGTACGTCGACAAGCGACTAGTGAGAAAGGAAACATATGACAAAAGAAGATAAACAGCAGTTGGGCCAAGAGGCAGAGTCAGTTCTTGATTTTAAGGACGCCAAAGAGATGACGATTGGCCAAGCGAACCGCAAAGCTGAAGAAATCGAAGCAGGCGTCAAGGAAACAGACAATGTCCTTGATAAATACATCAAACAGCACCGTGACGAAATCGAAGCTCACAAGTTTGATACCATCGTCATGCAAAAGGAAATGTTGGCTGAGGCAGAGGAAGCAGCCACTGTGGATGCGGCGGACCCGATTCCAAGTGAAGAGCCAGTGAAAGAAGCAGTACCGGCTGAAGCAGGTCAAAAAGAAGGCGCGTCTACTCGCATTCCAGATCCAATTCCTGGGGAACGCCCTGCAAAAATTAAGTTTGGTCCAGAGCCAACAGAACCATATGTGGATGAAGAAATTGAGATTCCTGAAGAACCGAAAAAAAGCCGGGTCAAACCAATTTTGTTTTCAGCTTTAGCTCTGACAGCAGTTGCTACGGCTAGTTGGTTGTCTTATCAATGGATCCGTAACCAGTCTAAAGGGGAAACGACAGTGGTCTCTTCTACTAGCTCATCTAGCAAGAAGTCCTCTAGTTCTTCTTCCTCAACGAGCGCGAATACAGAGGCTTTGCTGAAGGATTTTAACGATCAGTATGCAGCTTTCTTTACAGATGACACGCAGACGAAGTTGAAAAATGATTCTTTTGGTAATTTGGAAAAACTAAAAGCTAGTTTAGAAAAATTGAAAGATACCAAGGAATACGATGCAGCCAAGAGTAAATACGATGAATTGGTGAAGCAGGTTTCTGCTATTCAAACAGTAAACTCTCAGTTTACCAGCCCAGTTATTAAGGATGGGGCCATTGATACCAAGGCGCAGGTAAAGAGTGATGCAGTCTTTTCAGATGCGTCAACAGCTAATACACAGTTGAACCAATTGTTGAAAGATGCTGCAGCTCAAGGACGATCACAACAAGTTGCCACTCCAGCACCTGTGACAGATGGTGGAGGCAGTGCTACCGGAGGAAGTGTAGCTTCTTCTGGAACGGTTATCAGTCCAGCTCCGACTCCAGCCCCAGCTACTGAAGGCAACACGACAGGCGGAGTGAATCCAGGTTATTCTGGCTTCGGTCTTCAAAGTACCGGTGTGCCTCTTCAACGAAACTTGAGCCGAGTGCCATACAACCAAGCAGCGCTTGACGATGTAAACAATCCTGCATGGACCTTTAACCCTGGTATTTTGGAGAAAGTTCTGAAGATTGCTCGGGAACGTGGTCATATCGTTGGAGATCAATACATCTTGGAACGCGTGAATATCATCAACGGCAATGGTTATTACAACCTCTTTAAGCCAGATGGAACTTATTTGTTTAGTATCAATGCTAAAACAGGCTACTTTGTCGGAAACGGAAAAGGCCATTCCGATGCATTGGATTATTAAGAATTAAAAAAGACTTCTCTTTGAAAGAGAAGTCTTTTGTTTTTTTATACGATATGACGTGTAAATGGATCGTCAGAAATACCTTGTTCGAGAATCAATTTGCACCACTCTTTGGCAGAAAAGAGGCTGTGATCTTTATAGTTTCCGCAAGATTCAATCGTCGTTCCTGGGACGTCTTCCCAGCTAGTCGCTTCAGCAATTTCCTCTAGGGAGGATTTAATGACTTGTGCAATGGTTTTTGGATCGTGCTGTCCCCACATAATCATATGAAATCCAGTACGACACCCAAATGGGGAACAATCGATCATGCCATCAATGCGTTTACGGATCAACATAGCTAATAGATGCTCAATTGTATGTAAACCAGCAGTCGGGATAGAGTCTTCATTTGGTTGAACCAAGCGGATATCGTAGTTTGAGATGACATCTCCTTTTGGTCCAGTTTCCTCTCCGATTAGGCGGACGTAAGGGGCTTTTACAGCAGTATGGTCCAATTCAAAACTTTCCACAATAACTTCTTTCGTCATGTATCTTCCTCAATTTCTTTTTTCTTGATTATAGCACAATTGTCAGTGGATGAAAACATAAGAGAAGAGAGAGGCAAGTAGCCGTTGAAATAAGATTCAGAAGCTTGTTTTTAGGGTGTTTTCCCGTTAGAATCAAGGGAAAGAAGCATTAGAATAATAGCAGAAATAGATTAGTTTTCGCTAGAAAATTTGTTTGTTAATTTTGTAAAAATATGATAAAATAATAAAGAATTTTTTAATTCAACTATTCATTAGATTAGGGGTAAAAACATGGAATTTGGAATTGCAATTGTTTTTGCCGCAATCATTGGTTTAGTCATTGGATATGTAGGGATCTCAGTCAAGATGAAAGCATCGAAAGAGGCTGCAGAACTTACTCTTTTAAATGCTGAACAAGAAGCAACGAATTTACGTGGACAGGCAGAGCGCGAAGCTGATTTGATTTTGAAAGAAGCTAAGCACGAGTCTAGTTCACTTAAAAAAGAAGCACTTTTGGAGGCAAAGGAAGAAGCCAGAAAATATCGAGAAGAAGTCGATGCTGAGTTTAAGTCAGAGCGTCAAGAATTAAAACAATTAGAAACCCGCTTAGCGGAACGTTCGAATAATCTTGATCGCAAAGATGACAATCTTACGAGCAAAGAGCAAGCTCTTGAACAAAAAGAGCAAAGTCTTTCAGATAGAACTAAACACATTGATGCGCGTGAAGAACAATTACATGAGCTAGAAAAGAAGAAAGAAGAAGAATTAGAAAAAATTGCTTCTCTGACTCAATCGGAAGCACGTGATATTATCTTAACGCAAACAGAAGAACGACTTTCCAAAGAGATTGCGACTCGAATTCGAGAAGCAGAAGTGGAAGTGAAAGAACGTTCAGATAAAGTTGCAAAAGATATCCTGGTTCAAGCCATGCAACGGATGGCTGGGGATTTTGTGGCAGAACAGACCAACTCAACGGTTCATTTACCAGATGATGGAATGAAGGGCCGGATTATTGGTCGCGAAGGTCGAAATATCCGAACCTTCGAAAGCTTGACAGGTGTGGATGTGATTATTGATGACACTCCAGAAGTAGTCACCCTGTCTGCATTTGATCCGATTCGTCGGGAAATCGCACGAATGACCATGGAAAGTCTCTTGAAAGATGGTCGCATCCATCCAGCTCGGATTGAAGAGTTGGTAGAGAAGAACCGTTTGGAAATTGACCAACGGATTCGTGAATATGGTGAAGCAGCAGCCTATGAAATTGGCGCACCAAATCTACATCCTGATTTGATGAAGATTATGGGACGCTTGCAATTCAGAACTTCTTATGGACAGAACGTCTTGCGTCACTCCATTGAGGTTGCTAAGTTATCTGGTATTATTGCTAGTGAGCTTGGTGAAAATGCTACCTTGGCTCGTCGAGCTGGTTTCCTTCATGATATTGGTAAAGCCATCGACCGTGAGGTAGAAGGTAGCCACGTAGAAATTGGTACTGAATTAGCTCGTAAATACAAAGAGCATCCAGTTGTTGTCAATACGATTGCTAGTCACCATGGTGATGTTGAACCAGAAAGCGTCATCGCAGTTATTGTTGCAGCAGCGGATGCCTTGAGTGCAGCGCGTCCAGGTGCCCGGAGCGAGTCTCTTGAAAGCTACATCAAACGCCTGCAAGACCTTGAAGAAATTGCAAATGGCTTTGAGGGAGTTAAGACCAGCTTTGCCTTGCAAGCAGGTCGTGAAATTCGAATTATGGTCAGCCCTGAAGAAGTCAAGGATGATAAGTTGACCATCTTGGCTCATGATATCCGTGAGAAGATTGAGTCCAACTTGGAGTACCCTGGTAACATCAAGGTAACCGTTATTCGTGAATTACGTGCTATTGATTATGCAAAATAGAGCTTGTTAAAAGCCATATATAAAAGATAGTCAGCGAAGGTGGAACAACCTTAGTTGGCTATTTTTTTGTGAGTCGTGTTAAAAATGGGGTGGCACAGATGAAATGGTTCATTGGTAGAGAAGTGGTTAGGGCATTGCCTCAAGGAAAAATCTGTTGAAAAATCTTTCTATTTTTGTTACACTAGATAGAAAGACAGCGAAGGAGACAAAATGGCGGATCGAGGATTATTAATCGTTTTCTCAGGGCCCTCAGGTGTTGGGAAAGGAACGGTTAGACGTGAGATTTTTGAAAGCTCAGATAATCAATTTCAATACTCAGTATCGATGACAACACGTGCACAACGTCCAGGTGAAGTGGACGGAGTAGATTATTTCTTCCGGACACGTGAAGAATTTGAGGAATTGATTCGTCAAGGTCAAATGCTCGAATATGCTGAATATGTTGGCAATTACTATGGGACTCCCTTGACCTATGTGAACGAAACCCTCGATAAAGGGATCGATGTTTTCCTTGAAATCGAGGTTCAAGGGGCTTTGCAGGTCAAGAAAAAGGTACCAGATGCCGTCTTTATTTTCTTAACTCCTCCAGATTTGGATGAATTGCAAGACCGTCTGGTTGGACGTGGCACAGACAGTGCGGAAGTCATTGCCCAGCGGATTGAAAAAGCAAAAGAAGAAATTGCCCTCATGCGTGAGTACGATTATGCCATTGTCAACGATCAAGTACCTTTGGCTGCAGAACGTGTTAAACGTGTGATTGAGGCAGAACATTTCCGTGTTGATCGGGTCATTGGACACTACCAAGAAATGCTTCCCAAAGCCACTCAAGTGGTACGATAATTTAGAATAGGAATTAGGTAAAAAGATTATGATGTTAAAACCATCCATTGACACATTGTTGGATAAAGTACCGTCAAAATACTCTTTGGTTATTCTTGAAGCCAAACGAGCTCATGAGTTAGAGAGTGGTGCAACTCCTACTCAAGAATTTCAATCAGTAAAATCTACCTTGCGTGCCTTGGAAGAGATTGAATCAGGAAATGTGGTGATTCACCCAGATCCAGAAGCTAAGCGTGAAGCTGTTCGTCGTCGAATCGAAGCAGAACGCTTGCGTAAAGAAGAAGAAGAGCGTAAAATTAAAGAACAAATCGCGAAAGAAAAAGAAGATGGTGAAAAAATTTAAGGTTGGGTTCGCTCAATCTTATTTTTTGCTATTTAGCGCTAGGACAGGAAGGAGGTGAAAGCATGCTGGCACAAGTTATCGTTGATGTTCCCTTGATGCAAACAGACAAACCCTATAGTTACCAAGTACCAGAAGAGTTTTCTCCGTTCTTGGAAAAAGGAATGCGGGTGCATGTTCCCTTTGGAAAGGGAAATCGGCTCATTCAAGGGATTGTGGTTGGCCTTGAACAGACCACTCCAGCAGCTCAAGACCAAGAATTGAAAAGTATCGTGGAGGTCTTAGACTACCAACCAGTTCTAGGAGAGGAGCAATTTTGGCTGGCAGATCAGTTGCGAAAGACGGTTTTTGCCTACAAAATCACCCTCTTGAAAGCCATGCTACCGAGTGTTTTAAATTCTTCCTATGACAAAATTCTCCATCCGACAGAATTGTTATCGCCAGAGGATCGAGAAGACATTTTTGGAACAGCGACCAGCTTGGCCTTTTCTTCTTTGGATATTGATGCACAAGCACGAATGATGCGACTGACTCGTAAAGGAGAGTTGGAAGTAGAATACCAAGCAGTGGATCGTAAACATATCAAAACAGAAAAATGGTATCGAGTAAATCATCACCTACTTGAAAATTTGGAAATCGCCAAGAATGCCAAAAAGCGCTTGGCCTTGCGAGACTTTGTCCAAGGTCAAGAAGTGGATGCGCCTTTGAGTGATTTATTGGCGGAATTCTCTCGTCCAGTTGTGAACTATTTCATCGATCAGGGAGCCTTACTGATTTTTGAGAAAGAAGTCAATCGTGCGGCTGCCTACTTTAAAGACAAAGAGTCGACAGAGGCCTTGGTTTTAAATGCTGAACAAGAACGAGCCGTTCAAGCGGTAACCAGCAAAATAGGGCAACCTTCCAAACCTTTTTTGCTAGAAGGAGTGACAGGAAGTGGGAAGACAGAGGTTTATCTCCAAATCATCCAAGAGGTGCTAGAAAAGGGAAAAACAGCTATTATGTTGGTTCCCGAAATTTCCTTGACGCCTCAAGTGACGGATCGCTTCATTTCTCGCTTTGGGGATCGAGTGGCCATCCTTCATTCAGGTCTATCCAACGGTGAAAAATACGATGAGTGGAGACGTGTTGAACGTGGAGAAGCTCAAGTGGTCGTAGGAGCGCGGTCTGCTATCTTTGCACCTCTGAAGAACCTAGGGGCCATTATTATCGATGAAGAACATGAGGCTACCTATAAACAAGATAGCAATCCTCGCTACCATGCGCGTGAAGTGGCCTTACTACGAGCTCAGTATCACCAGGCTGTTTTGGTCTTGGGGTCGGCGACACCTAGTCTAGAAACACGAGCCCGTGCAGGAAAAGGAGTCTATGAATTTCTTCAATTGACCCAACGAGCCAATCCTCTTGCCCGTATTCCAGAGGTGGAAGTGATTGATTTCAGGGATTATATTGGCCAGCAAGAATCCGGAACCTATACGCCTAAGTTGCTGGAAGCGATAGCAGAACGTCTGCAACGAAAAGAGCAAGTCGTCCTCATGCTCAATCGCCGGGGTTATTCCAGCTTTGTTATGTGTCGGGAGTGCGGTCAGGTAGATACCTGTCCGAATTGTGATATCTCCTTGACCCTTCACATGGATACCAAGACGATGGATTGCCATTATTGTAATTACCACAAGGGCATCCCAACAGTCTGCCCTAATTGCCAAAGTCGATCGATTCGTTATTACGGGACGGGGACCCAGAAGGCCTACGATGAGCTACAAGAAATTTTCCCCGAGGCTCGTATTCTGCGGATGGACGTTGATACTACTCGGAAAAAAGGGAGTCACGAGGCCTTGTTGGACCAGTTTGGTCAAGGGCAAGCGGATATTTTACTGGGGACCCAGATGATTGCCAAGGGCTTGGATTTCCCCAATGTAACGCTAGTCGGTGTCCTCAATGCTGATACAGCCCTAAATTTGCCTGATTTTCGCTCGTCAGAGCGGACCTTCCAACTGTTAACCCAGGTGGCAGGACGAGCCGGTCGTGCGGATAAAGAAGGACAGGTTCTAATCCAGACCTATAATCCTCATCATTATGCCATTGAATACGCAAAACGCCAAGATTATGAAGGGTTTTATGCCTATGAAATGAAGGTGCGTCATCAGTTGGGTTATCCACCTTATTATTACACGGTAGGTTTGACCCTCTCTCACAAACAAGAAGAGGTCGTGGTTAAAAAAGCTTATCAGGTGATGGACCTGTTGAAAGCAGGGCTATCGGACCAAGTCCAAATCTTGGGACCAACGCCAAAACCGATTGCTCGTACGCATAATCTATTCCATTACCAGATTCTGTTGAAGTACCGGTTTGAAGACCACTTACCACAGGTTTTAAATCAGATTTTGGACTATACTCAAGAGCGGGAAAATCAAGATCTTCGAGTCAGCATTGACAATGAACCGCAAAGTTTTATGTAGAAGGAGAAAAAATGACAAAAATACTATTTATGGGAACGCCTGATTTCTCAGCTACAGTCTTAAAAGGCTTGATTTCTGATGAACGCTATGAGATTCTAGCCGTTGTGACCCAACCAGATCGAGCAGTTGGTCGTAAAAAAGAAATTCGAATGACACCAGTAAAAGAAGCGGCTTTAGAAGCGGGCTTGCCAATCTACCAGCCGGAGAAACTATCTGGAAGCCAAGAACTAGAAGACTTATTGGCTTTGGGAGCAGATGGGATTGTCACAGCAGCCTTTGGACAGTTTTTGCCGAGTCGTTTGTTAGAGGCGATGAAGTTTTCTGTCAACGTGCACGCTTCTCTTCTTCCAAAATACCGTGGTGGAGCGCCTATTCATTATGCCATCATGAATGGGGATAAAGAAGCTGGTGTGACCATCATGGAAATGGTCAAAGAGATGGATGCTGGAGATATGATTTCTTCTCGCGCCATCCCTATTTTAGAGGAAGACAATGTGGGAACCCTATTTGAGAAATTGGCTCTTGTTGGCCGGGATCTTCTTTTAGAAACTCTGCCAGCTTACCTTGCGGGAGAGCTTAAGCCCCAACCGCAGGATTCCCAACAAGTCACCTTCTCTCCAAATATCAAGCCAGAAGAAGAACGCCTGGATTGGACACGGACCAACCGTGAACTCTTTAACCAAGTTCGAGGCATGTATCCTTGGCCAGTTGCCCATACCCTATGGAAGGGTGAACGCCTTAAGATATACCAAGCAAAACCGTGTGAAGGTCAAGGAGAACCAGGGGAAATTTTAGCTCTCCATAAAAATGAAATCGTTGTTGCGACGGGTGAGGGAGCCTTAGCCTTGACCCTTGTTCAGCCAGCTGGTAAACCCAAGATGGCTGTCGGAGATTTCTTAAATGGTTTGGGGCGACAACTGCAAGTAGGTGATCAATTTGGTAAATAAGATGCAGACTGCACGAGGGGTGGCCCTATCTACTCTAGGAGAGATTTTCCAGGACGGTGCTTTTTCAAATATCGCCCTCAAAAAATCCTTGGGCAAGGCAACCTTGTCAGATGTGGATAAAAGTCTAGTAACCGAAATCGTCTATGGGACGGTTTCACGCAAACTAACCTTGGAATGGTATCTATCGCACTTTGTCGCTGATCGGGACCAAGTAGATCCCTGGATCTATCATCTTTTATTGATGAGCCTCTATCAGTTCGTCTATCTGGAGAAAATTCCTCCCCATGCTGTTGTCCATGAAGCAGTAGAGCTTGCCAAGCAACGGAAGAAGGGGAGTGAAAAATATGTCAATGCTCTCTTACGGAAAATGCTACGAGAGGAGCTTCCATCAATTGACCAGATTAAACGAATCAACAAACGACTTTCAATCCGCTATTCTCTTCCGGTTTGGTTGGTGAAAAAGTTGATGGACGAGTATGGTGAACAGCGGGCCATTGCGATTTTTGAGAGTCTCTATGTTCGCAACAAGGCTAGTGTTCGTGTTGTCGATCTGGATCAAAAAAAAGACATCAAGGAGCAATTGCAGGCTTCGGATTCTTTATTGGCTTCAACTGCCCTCGTAAAGGAGAATGGCTATTTTGCGGGCTCTGATTACTTCAAACAAGGGAAATTAACCATTCAAGATGAGACCAGTCAATTGGTCGCTCCGGCTTTAGAGGTCCAACCATCAGACCAGGTATTAGATGCCTGTGCAGCACCTGGGGGCAAGACCACCCATCTAGCTTCTTATCTAGTCGATGGGAAGATCACAGCCTTGGACTTGTACGATCATAAGCTCCAATTAATTCAGGAAAACGCGGAACGTCTGGGAGTTGCAGATAAAATTCAGACAAAAAAACTGGATGCCAGCCAGGTCTTTGAAGCTTTTGGAGCGGATGCCTTTGATAAAATCTTGGTAGACGCACCTTGCTCTGGGATTGGTTTGATCCGCCGTAAGCCAGATATCAAGTACAATAAAGATAATGCTGACTTTGCGTCTCTACAGGCGATTCAATTGGAAATATTGGATGGAGTTTGTCAAAGTGTGCGGAAAGATGGTATAATAGTCTACAGTACATGCACAATTATAGGAGAAGAGAATTTTGATGTGGTTGACCAGTTTTTAAAAACCCATCCAAATTTTGAACTCGTGCCATTAGATCATGAACGAAAAGATATTCTGAAAGATGGCTGTATTTTAATTACACCAGAATTGTATGGAAGCGACGGTTTCTTTATTAGTCGTTTTCGAAGAATATCGTAATCTCAGGAGGATACGGACAGTATGGAAATTTCTATCTTAACCGATGTAGGTCAAAGACGGACAAATAACCAAGACTATGCAAATCAATATAAAAATAAAGCGGGAAAATCCATGGTTTTTCTAGCTGACGGGATGGGGGGGCATCGTGCTGGTAATATTGCTAGCGAGATGGCTGTTACCGATCTCGGCGCTGCTTGGGTAGCGACTGAAATCAGCACCATTAACGAAGTCAGAGAGTGGTTTGCGGAGTATCTGGAAAAAGAAAACCAGCAGATCCATCGCATTGGTCAAGATGAAGAACATAAAGGAATGGGAACAACTCTCGAAGCTGTTGCCGTTATTGATGACCAAGTCTTATTTGCGCATGTAGGGGATTCCCGAATTGGACTCGTGCGTAATGGGGAATACCATCAATTAACCAGTGACCATTCTTTAGTAAACGCCTTGCTCAAAGCCGGACAGATTACGGAAGAAGAGGCAGCTCATCATCCCCAACGCAATATCATCACCCAATCCATTGGACAAAAAGATGAATTGCAACCGGATTTTGGTATGGTTACGGTTGAAGCGGGAGATTTCATTGTTATTAATAGTGATGGATTAACCAATATGATCTCTGGCGATGAAATCCGTGATATCGTTGTCAGCGATTTATCGGTTGAAGAAAAGGCAAAAACCTTGGTTCGCTTTGCGAATAATGCTGGCGGTTTGGACAATATTACAGTTGTACTGATTCACTTTGCTGAGGAGGATGTGGCATGATTCAAATCGGCAAAATTTTTGCCGGGCGATATAAGATAATCCGTCAAATCGGGCGTGGAGGGATGGCAGATGTCTACCTCGCTCGGGATTTAATCTTAGATGGTGAAGAAGTTGCAGTTAAAGTACTGAGGACCAATTACCAAACAGATCCAATTGCAGTTGCACGCTTTCAACGAGAGGCCAAAGCGATGGCAGATTTGGATCATCCAAATATCGTTCGGATCACGGATATCGGTGAAGAGGATGGCCAGCAATACTTGGCGATGGAATATGTCGCTGGTTTGGACTTGAAACGTTATATCAAAGAAAATGCCCCTCTCTCAAATGAAGAAGCTGTTCGCTTGATGGGGCAAATCCTCCTTGCTATGCGCTTGGCGCACACGCAAGGCATTATTCACCGTGATTTGAAACCTCAAAATGTCCTTCTAACATCGGACGGAAATGCCAAGGTTTCTGACTTTGGGATTGCAGTAGCCTTTGCAGAGACCAGTCTCACCCAGACCAACTCTATGTTGGGTTCGGTTCATTATTTATCACCAGAGCAAGCCAGAGGATCGAAAGCTTCTATTCAAAGTGATATCTATGCAATGGGGATCATTTTCTACGAAATGCTGACGGGTCATATCCCTTATGATGGGGATAGTGCAGTGACCATTGCGCTCCAACATTTCCAAAAACCACTTCCGTCCATCATTGAAGAGAACAAAAATGTTCCGCAGGCTTTGGAAAATGTGGTGATTAAGGCCACAGCAAAGAAACTATCCGATCGCTATAAGTCGGTAGCTGAAATGTATGTCGACTTGTCAAGTTGTCTATCTTATGAACGCCGTAATGAGAAAAAATTAGTCTTTGATGACGCTTCAAAAGCGGATACTAAGACCCTACCAAAGGTGAATGTGGTTCCAAAACCGGCTCCACTTCCAACATCAGAGGCTCGTCCTACAGTTCATGAGGACCGACCAGTGGCTTCAGAGGATCGAACAGCTCCAGTTTCTCCAAAAAATAAGCCACGTCGTCGTTTGCGGACGCGCTACAAGGTCTTGTTTGTCGCCCTAGCTTTGGTACTAGCTGCCTTTGCCTTTCTTCTTTATATGAGTCCAGCCAACAAAACAGTGCCGGATGTATCTGGAAAAACAGTAGCAGAAGCGCGTGCTATCATTGAAGATCAGGATCTTCAAGTGGGAGACGAAAAAGAAGAATACAGTGATTCGGTGCTGGAGGGTTATGTAATCCGTACCAATCCAAATGCAGGAGCTCAGAAAAAAGAAAACAGCAAGGTTGATTTGGTTGTCTCGAAAGGACCAAGCACCTTTGACATGCCGAACTATATAAAAATGTCTAGAGAAGATGCTGAAAATGACCTGAAAAATAACTATAAGCTGTCTAGCAAGCTGATTTCGATTGAAGAAGTCGAGACCGATGAAGTGGAGCCAGGAATTGTGCTTGAGCAATCTCCTACTGCTGGTCAAAAATATGATTTGACTTCTAATACCAAGGTTGTTCTGAAAGTATCGAAGGAAAGTAATTCGATCGAGTTACCAAGTTATGTTGGTTCTAATTATGAATTTGCTGTCTCTAATCTCGTTCAGATCTACGGGGTGAAGGAAGCAAATATTGAACGGAAGACTACATCGCATCTGCCGGACGGAGTAGAAGTCTTACCAGGTCATATTGTGAGTCAGACTCCAGAAGCTCAATCGAGCATCGATATTAAAAAGACTCGCATTGTCTTGACTGTATACGAACCGAAGACGGAACCATCAAGTAGCACGAAAGCTTCAAGTAGTTCATCAGAAAGTTCAACCTCTACAACAGTAGAATCCCATTCCAATACGGAACCTTCGGCTACTACTGAACCAGAATCTTAACATGATGACCTTATAAAACCAGACCCCATTGGTCTGGTTTTTTTAGTAAAGAGAGAGTTGGAATGAATCCTTCTAGAGGCGGAAGCGAATCCTATAGAATTTTGATAAAATAGAATAGAGAGGTTCAATTATGTGGAAGATTCAATTGTTTGTGTTTGTCGAAGCTTTGTTACTCACCATGGCTGCAATCACTATTTTAGCGGGAAATATATCTCGTATCGTCCTAATCGTGGTTCTGTGCTTGCTTCTATTATATTATTACATCGGAAAACAGCGGAGTAACTTTCTTTTAGTGGCATCCAGCATTCTGCTGTTTTTTATTGTCATGTTAAATCCTTATGTCATCGCTGCGCTTTTGTTTGCCGTCGTCTATGCCATGCTGGTGGCTTATCCCTATTTTTACCGTGAAAACGAAGAAGTGAAGATAGATTATGAGGAAGATGTAGAAATCCGACAAGAGAAAACGCCTTGGATTGGGGATCTGCATCATTTTTCAAAGGTAAACTGCCATTTTCGTGATTTAACGATTACTCGTTTAGTGGGGCGGGATACGATCCATTTAGACGAAGTGATTGTTGTGAATCATGACAATGTCATCATCATGAGAAAGATGTTTGGCAATACGAAAATTATTTTACCGGTGGATGTGGAGCTGAGCTTGCAGGTGAATACCTTATATGGAGAATTGCGCCTCTTCTCTCAAAAACCTAGGAAATTGAGAAATGAGACAGTTAGCATGGAGACGCCAAATTATCGCAGTTCCCATCGAACAGTGAAGCTTGTTATTGCGGGGATTGTAGGAGATGTGGAGGTCGTCAGAGGATGAAACGAACAGACTATCTTTTAATCTTCCTTTATACGGTCTTAATTCTAGCTGTTATTATCCATTCTATTTTTGGTCTTTTCGACTTTCAGTGGACTTATCTATTGGAAGATTTATCCAAACTGCGTGCTTTTCTGTTTATCGGCTTTGGCTTGACGGTTGCTCTGACTATTTTGATGATTCTATTGATAAAATTGATTCAATTTACAATCATGAACACCGTCCAAAAAAACCTGAGAAATTTGCTAGAAGGCAAGAAGCTAAAACTCGGAGAAAACAAAGAGATTAATGAAGAGTTTCAACGCTTGGATCGCAAGCTCAAACGCCTGACAGAAAATTTACAACGAACAGAAAATCGAGTCATGCAAAATGAAGAAGAGATTGTGGAGAGAGAACGCAGGCGAATTGCTCGAGATCTCCATGATACGGTGAGCCAAGAATTATTTGCAGCTAATATGATTTTGTCTGGTGTAGCCAGTCAGGATCAAGTTCTTCAACTCCCTAAAGTAGGGCAACAGTTGAAGGGGGTCACAGAAATTCTAAACACCGCTCAAAATGATTTGCGGATTCTCTTATTACACCTGCGGCCGACAGAATTAGAAGGTCGAAACTTGGTAGAAGGTCTTCAGGTGATTTTTAGAGAACTACAAGAAAAGAGTAATTTAGAAGTTTATTTTGAACACGATGTTCAAAAGTTACCAAAAACTATTGAAGAGCATATTTTTCGAATTGTACAAGAAGTAGTGAGCAATACACTAAAACATGCCCATGCGAAGCGCTTGGATGTTTATCTGTTGCAAACAGAACAATCTCTCCATCTCAAATTAGCAGATGATGGAGTGGGGTTTGATCCAGAATCTTTGGGTGAACTAAGTTACGGTATGAAGAATATTCAGGATCGAGTAGATGACATGGCAGGAAGAATTAAGATTTTGACCAGTCCCAAAAAGGGAGTGGCTATTGATATTAAAGTGCCGTTAGTAGAAGGAGAAGATGATGAAATTATTACTAGTAGATGATCATGAAATGGTCCGATTAGGCTTGAAAAGCTATTTAAGTATGCAAGATGGGATTGATCAAGTCCTAGAAGCCAGTGATGGTCAAGCAGGTGTAGAGTTAGCCTTACAAGAGCGACCAGATGTCATCATTATGGATATTGTCATGCCCCATATGACCGGGATTGAAGCGACACTTGCAATCCTAAAGGAGTGGCCAGATGCAAAAATATTGATCCTAACATCCTATTTGGACAATGAAAAAATCTATCCTGTCTTGGATGCGGGTGCCAAGGGCTACATGCTCAAAACGTCCAGTGCAGAGGAAATTTTACGGGGTATTCGCAAGGTGGAACAGGGAGAGTTAGCAATTGAGACAGAGGTCAGCCAAAAAGTAGAGTATCGGAAGAACCACGTGGAACTCCATGATGACTTGACCGCGCGTGAACGAGATATCTTGGCTTTGCTAACCAAGGGATATGAAAATCAACGGATTGCCGATGAGTTATTCATTTCATTAAAAACGGTCAAGACCCATGTGTCGAATATTTTGTCAAAATTAGAAGTGAGCGACCGTACTCAGGCAGTGGTCTATGCCTTCCAGCATCACTTGGTTTCTCAGGAAGATTTTTAGTCAAAAACATGCTATAATAGACAGCATACTGAATGGAGACCCACATGGATGCAAAAACACGCTACAAAGCAAAAAAGATTAAAATAGTATTTTTTGATATTGACGATACCTTACGAAACGTTGAGACCGGCTATGTTCCGGCTTCGGTCACCCGAGTATTCTCTCAATTACGAGAAAAAGGAATTTACACAGCTATTGCTAGTGGAAGAGGGATTTTTGGAGTGCCAGAAGAAATCAAGGCTCTCCAACCTGATTTCTATGTCACTTTGAATGGTTCCTACGTGATTGATTGTAAGGAGCATGTCATTTATGAAGAAAGGGTACCAAATCCACTTGTTCAGGACTTTATTGCTTGGGCTAAGCAGGTAGGGATTCATTATGGTTTGGTTGGGAATCACCAAGCAGCTCTTTCGACTCGGACAGAAGAGATAAGTCGGGCTATTGACCCCATTTATCCAAAGCTACCAGTAGATCCCGATTTTGCTGCCAAACATCCCATTTATCAGATGTGGACTTTCGAGACTGGTAAAACAGTTGATGCCCTACCTGAGAATTTGGAGCAAAAATTGCGTTTGGTTCGCTGGCACCCAATCTCATCAGATGTTGTCTTAGATCAGCAATCAAAAGCTCATGGTGTCTCAAAAGTAGTCGAAAAATTGGGATTCAAACCAGAAAATGTCTTAACATTTGGGGATGGATTGAACGACTTAGAACTATTTGACTATGCTGGTTTAGCGATTGCCATGGGAAACGCCCAGGATGCATTAAAAGCTAAAGCAGATTATGTCACAAAAAATTTAGAAGAAGATGGCATCTTACATGCCTTAGAGGAGTTAAAAATGGTTGAAAAAGAATTGCACTTACCACAAACAAAAATGGATCAAGAAACAGGACCAATTGCGACGATTCATACCAACTATGGAGATATGAAGATTCGTCTCTTCCCTGAACAAGCTCCGAAAACAGTAGCAAATTTTATTGCACTTGCAAAAGATGGCTACTACAATGGAGTGATTTTCCACCGCATCATTAAAGATTTCATGATCCAAGGTGGGGACCCAACTGGAACAGGTATGGGTGGAGAATCCATCTATGGAGAGTCTTTTGAAGATGAATTCTCAGAAGAGTTGTACAATATCCGTGGTGCGTTATCCATGGCCAATGCCGGTCCAAATACCAACGGTAGTCAATTCTTCATCGTTCAAAACCAACACCTTCCTTATTCTAAAAAGGAAATTGCCCGTGGTGGTTGGCCTGAAGCTATTGCAGAAATTTACGCAGAAGAAGGAGGGACTCCTCATTTGGACCGTCGTCACACAGTTTTCGGTCAGTTGATGGATGAAGCTTCTTATCAAGTATTGGATACAATTGCGGCAGTTGAGACAGGTGCCATGGACAAACCTAAAGAAGACGTGGTCATGGAATCGATTGACATTGAGGGAGAGGCATGAGAATCGGGGATAAACTCAAGGGTGTTGTGACAGGCTTGCAACCTTATGGAGCCTTTGTTGAATTAGAGACAGGGGTAACCGGTTTGATCCATATTTCTGAAATCCGCAGTGGATATATCGACAACATTCATGATATCTTAAAAATTGGGGATCAAGTTTGTACTCAGGTTATTGATATAGATGAATACTCTGGGAAGGCTAGCTTGTCCCTTCGAGCCTTAGAAGCTGGGAACAGAAAGCATTTTCGCCATCATCGTTTTTCAAATGATCGCCATAAGATCGGTTTTACTCCTTTAGCCAAACAATTACCTATTTGGATTAAAGAAAGTAAAGAATTTTTGAGTGACACTAGTCAAGGAAAATAAGAATTTGTTTCAGCAGATAGAAAGAAAAGAGGCTACATCGTAGCCTCTTTCTTATTCTTGATCAAAATCGTAAAGGGTAGTTGAAAGGTAACGTTCTCCATTATCCGGTGCCAAAGCCAAGACTTTTTTACCAGCGCCAAGCTCTTTAGCGACTTCAATTGCTGCATAGATAGCGGCGGCAGATGAAATTCCAACTAAGAATCCTTCTTTTCCACCAATGTAGCGACCTAATTCTAAAGCTTGTTCAGAAGTGACGCGGATTACGCCATCATAAGAATTGGTATCCAACGTTTCTGGAATGAAACCTGCTGACAATCCTTGGATTTTGTGTGGTCCAGGTTTTTCACCAGAAAGAATCGCTGATTCATCTGCTTCGACTGCATAGACTTGGACAGCTGGGTTGACTTTTTTCAAGGCATGAGAAACACCTGAAATAGTTCCACCAGTTCCAACACCACTGACGTAAGCATCCAATCCATTTGGCCCAAAAGCTTCTAAAATTTCTTGTCCTGTTGTTGCTTCATGGACTTCTGGGTTGGCGCTATTGTTAAATTGGAGGGGAAGGAAACCGTTTCGTTCTGCAGCGATTTCTTCTGCTTTAGCGATAGCTCCTTTCATTCCTTCACTACCTGGAGTTAAGACAAGTTCTGCTCCATAAGCTTGAATGATTTTTCGACGTTCAACACTCATGGTTTCAGGCATGACGATGACCACTTTATACCCTTTGGCAGCTCCGACCCATGACAAACCAATTCCTGTATTTCCACTGGTTGCTTCAACGATAGTAGAACCGGGTTGAAGAAGACCATCTCGTTCTGCTTTTTCAATCATGCTAAGAGCAATCCGGTCTTTAACAGATGACCCAGGGTTGAAGGCTTCTAATTTAACATAGACATCAGCAGCCCCTTCAGGTACTAGGTGGTTCAATTTTACAATAGGTGTTTTTCCGATTAATTCTGTAATATTTTGATAGATTGGCATACGATATACACTCCTTTGTTAGTGTATCCAGTATACCGCCAGTAAGAAGGTTTGTAAAATATAAAAAAGCTATCGAGGCGATAGCCTTTTTTTATAGCTGGATGGGAACTTCCACTTCCTTTAATCCCTGATCACTAATCTCGACTTTTCCATGGTAAAAATCAATCAGGTCCGCAATCACATTTTCTTTTTGCTCTTTATCTACATAGATCAGACTAAAGACAGCATCGGTGAAGTCTGTCTGGTATTCTGTTAATTGGTGAGCGGATAAAAAGTTCGCAAACTCTTGGTATTGGGGATAAGTCAAGCTAATCCCTAGACCAACCTGCTCTTTGATCTCAACGAGACCGATTTCTTTCACCGCTTGTGCGACACTGCCAGCATAAGCGCGAATGAGTCCACCGGCTCCAAGCTTGATGCCTCCAAAATAACGAGTGACAACGCAACAGACATTGGTCAGTTCGTGGTTCTCTAAAACACCAAGCATGGGCACGCCAGCAGTCCCACTAGGTTCGCCATCGTCACTAGTCCGTTTAATTTCAAATTGCTCTCCAATGACAAAAGCAGAACAATTGTGAGTTGCCTTATAATGTTCCTTCTTGATAGCGGCTATAAAGTCGCGAGCTTCCTCTTCAGTATAAACTCGTTTAACATGGCAAAGAAAGCGGGATTTTTTAATTTCTTCTTGGACGAGACCGTCCTCTTTAAAAGTCTTGTATTCCATACATTTATTTTACAAAAAAACTCTTAAAACTGCGAGCTTTTACGAATATATAAGTATGAAACTTGAAGATTGTTATGGACGTTTGTTCACCCAAGACCAACTGGAGGATGACCTGCTTGAGCAGGCTCAGCAACTACCAGCTATAGTGCAGGAAAAGACGGCGTTGATTTGTAATCGGTGCGGAACCCAGATTGATAAGGCTAGATGGAAACTACAGATAGGAAGCTACTATTGTAGAGCCTGTATTCAATTAGGAAGAGTTAGGAGTGACCAAGCACTCTACTACTTTCCCCAACAAGCCTTTCCGCAAGAAGAAGTCTTAAGATGGCAGGGTACCTTAACTCCCTTTCAAAGTCGGGTTTCCCAGGAGTTGGTTCAATCCTTGACAGAAAGCAAGCCAATGATGGTACACGCGGTAACAGGAGCAGGTAAAACGGAAATGATGTACCAAGTGGTGGCGGAAATGATTAAAAAAGGGACATGTGTATGCATTGCTACACCAAGGATTGACGTGTGTATTGAATTGTATAAACGGATGACGCTGGACTTTTCCTGTCCCATCTCCTTGTTGCACGGTGATTCAGATCCTTATTTTCGAACGCCTCTTGTCATATCCACTACTCATCAACTACTCAAATTTTATCAAGCTTTCGATCTCCTCATAATCGATGAAGTCGATGCCTTTCCTTTTGTTGACAACCCCGTTCTCTATCATGCAGTTTCAAATGCCGTAACCAAGAATGGGAAGCTCATCTATTTGACGGCTACCTCCACAGAAGAATTGGATAAAAAAGTCAAAAAACAGGAGATAAAACGCGTTAGCCTACCCAGACGCTTTCATGGCAATCCTCTTGTGGTCCCTAAAAAAGTATGGTTAAAAGATCTACGTAAAAAAGTAGAGAAGAAACAAGTGCCAACGAAGTTGCTCAAGCTAATAAAAAAACAACGGAAAACCTCTTTCCCCCTGATCCTATTTGTATCAGAAATCGAATTAGGAGAAAAAATCCTCAGTCTATTAAGAAGGGCCTTCAAGAATGAGATCATCGAACTGGTAACCTCAAAAACGGACAATAGGTTGGAACTGGTAGAAAAATTTCGCAATCAAGAAATCACCATCCTTGTGTCAACGACCATTCTTGAACGGGGGGTCACCTTCCCTAAAGTAGACGTGTTCGTGATTGAGGCCAACCATCGATTGTTTACCAAGAGCGCTCTGGTTCAAATCGCTGGTCGTGTGGGAAGAAGTATGGAAAGACCCACAGGGGAATTACTATACTTGGCAGAAGGTAGTAGCAAAGAGATGACACAAGCAATTAAAGAAATAAAAGAAATGAATCGGGAGGCAGGTTTTTGAGTAATTGTTTGCTATGTGATGAAGAGATTTTCAATCAAGAATCCTTAAAGAGCCTCATCCTAATGAAAAAGGATAATCCAACAATGTGTGACAACTGTAAAAACAAGTTTGACCCAATTAGTGAAGCTAGTTGCAAGACTTGTTGTAAAAAAAGCACCGAGACATTTTGTGAAGATTGCCAAGAGTGGAAACGAAAAGGAAAGAAGGTAAATCATAGAGCGCTTTACTATTATAATGAAGAAATGAAGGAATATTTTCAAAGGTATAAATTTCAAGGTGACCAATTGTTAGCTTGTCTCTTTGCTGAAGAAATGAAGGCGGAACTAAAAAGATATAAAGGCTATACCATAGTTCCCATACCTTTAAGCGATGAGAGGAAAGAGAAGAGAGGCTTTAATCAAGTAACCGCCATTTTAGAATCTGCGGGAATCTCCTATCAAGACCTATTGAGAAAAAAGGATACAAAGGCCCAATCACAAAAAAATAAAAAGGAAAGATTGAAAGCAGAACAAGTCTTTGAACGCATAGAGCTAGAAAATCAAAACTGGCCTGAAAATATAGTGATAGTAGATGATATCTATACAACAGGAGCAACAATCGAAAGAGCCAAAGAAATGTTAATTGTAAATGGGGTGAAAGAAATAATATCTTTTTCATTAGCAAGATAGAATATTCAAAAATATATTTGCAAAAACAAAATGAAAGCGTTATAATATAGATATAAAAAGAAAAACGTTTAGAAAGAAGGTACTTATATGATTAAATATAGTATCCGTGGTGAAAACCTAGAAGTAACAGAAGCCATTCACGACTACGTCGTTTCTAAACTCGAAAAAATTGAAAAATATTTTCAAGCAGAGCAAGAATTGGATGCCCGCGTAAACCTAAAAGTTTATCGTGAAAAAACTGCAAAAGTTGAGGTCACGATTCCACTTGGTTCCATTACACTTCGTGCAGAAGATGTTTCTCAAGATATGTATGGATCAATCGACTTGGTAGTTGATAAGATTGAACGTCAAATTCGAAAGAATAAAACAAAAATTGAAAAGAAAAATCGTAGCAAATCTGCAACCAGCAAAATCTTTACAGACGCTCTGGTTGAGGAAAGCGTTGCTCTTGAAAAAGTTGTCCGCACAAAAACGATTGACATTGAACCAATGGAACTAGATGAAGCCATTCTACAAATGGAACTATTGGGACATGACTTCTTCATCTACAAAGATGTGGAAGACAACACAACAAACGTCATCTACCGTCGTGAAGATGGAGATGTAGGACTTCTTGAAGTCAAAGAAAAATAAGCTAATACAATAAGAAAGCTCCTGTAGAACATACAGGAGCTTTCCTATATTAAAGGAAGATAAAGTTTCTAAATAAAAAACAAAAAAATTTAAAAAAATAGAAAAAAGATATTGACAAGTTTTCATGGTCGTGATATACTAATATAGTTGTCGCGCGAGAGCGACAAAGACCTTTGAAAACTGAACAAGACGAACCAATGTGCAGGGCGCTACAACTGATGTTGTAGTACTGAACAATGAAAAAAACAATAAATCTGTCAGTGACAGAATGAGTTTAAGACAAACAATTATTTTAATGAGAGTTTGATCCTGGCTCAGGATGAACGCTGGCGGCGTGCCTAATACATGCAAGTAGAACGCTGAAGCTTGGTGCTTGCACCGAGCGGATGAGTTGCGAACGGGTGAGTAACGCGTAGGTAACCTGCCTGGTAGCGGGGGATAACTATTGGAAACGATAGCTAATACCGCATAACAGTAGATATTGCATGATATCTGCTTGAAAGGGGCAATTGCTCCACTACCAGATGGACCTGCGTTGTATTAGCTAGTTGGTGAGGTAACGGCTCACCAAGGCGACGATACATAGCCGACCTGAGAGGGTGATCGGCCACACTGGGACTGAGACACGGCCCAGACTCCTACGGGAGGCAGCAGTAGGGAATCTTCGGCAATGGACGGAAGTCTGACCGAGCAACGCCGCGTGAGTGAAGAAGGTTTTCGGATCGTAAAGCTCTGTTGTAAGAGAAGAACGAGTGTGAGAGTGGAAAGTTCACACTGTGACGGTATCTTACCAGAAAGGGACGGCTAACTACGGGCCAGCAGCCGCGGTAATACGTAGGTCCCGAGCGTTATCCGGATTTATTGGGCGTAAAGCGAGCGCAGGCGGTTAGATAAGTCTGAAGTTAAAGGCTGTGGCTTAACCATAGTACGCTTTGGAAACTGTTTAACTTGAGTGCAAGAGGGGAGAGTGGAATTCCATGTGTAGCGGTGAAATGCGTAGATATATGGAGGAACACCGGTGGCGAAAGCGGCTCTCTGGCTTGTAACTGACGCTGAGGCTCGAAAGCGTGGGGAGCAAACAGGATTAGATACCCTGGTAGTCCACGCCGTAAACGATGAGTGCTAGGTGTTGGGTCCTTTCCGGGACTCAGTGCCGCAGCTAACGCATTAAGCACTCCGCCTGGGGAGTACGACCGCAAGGTTGAAACTCAAAGGAATTGACGGGGGCCCGCACAAGCGGTGGAGCATGTGGTTTAATTCGAAGCAACGCGAAGAACCTTACCAGGTCTTGACATCCCTCTGACCGCTCTAGAGATAGAGCTTTCCTTCGGGACAGAGGTGACAGGTGGTGCATGGTTGTCGTCAGCTCGTGTCGTGAGATGTTGGGTTAAGTCCCGCAACGAGCGCAACCCCTATTGTTAGTTGCCATCATTCAGTTGGGCACTCTAGCGAGACTGCCGGTAATAAACCGGAGGAAGGTGGGGATGACGTCAAATCATCATGCCCCTTATGACCTGGGCTACACACGTGCTACAATGGCTGGTACAACGAGTCGCAAGTCGGTGACGGCAAGCTAATCTCTTAAAGCCAGTCTCAGTTCGGATTGTAGGCTGCAACTCGCCTACATGAAGTCGGAATCGCTAGTAATCGCGGATCAGCACGCCGCGGTGAATACGTTCCCGGGCCTTGTACACACCGCCCGTCACACCACGAGAGTTTGTAACACCCGAAGTCGGTGAGGTAACCTTTTAGGAGCCAGCCGCCTAAGGTGGGATAGATGATTGGGGTGAAGTCGTAACAAGGTAGCCGTATCGGAAGGTGCGGCTGGATCACCTCCTTTCTAAGGATAAGGAAACCTGCACGTTCGTCTTGTTTAGTTTTGAGAGGTCTTGTGGGGCCTTAGCTCAGCTGGGAGAGCGCCTGCTTTGCACGCAGGAGGTCAGCGGTTCGATCCCGCTAGGCTCCATTGGTGAGAGATCACCAAGGATGAACATTGAAAATTGAATATCTATATCAAATAGTAACAAGAAAATAAACCGAAAACGCTGTGAATATTTAATGAGTTTTCTAATTTTTTAAGAAATTAGGTTAATAAGGTTAAGTTAATAAGGGCGCACGGTGGATGCCTTGGCACTAGGAGCCGAAGAAGGACGTGACAAACGACGAAATGCCTCGGGGAGCTGTAAGTAAGCTTAGATCCGGGGATGTCCGAATGGGGGAACCCAGCAGGTAATACCTGTTACCCATATCTGTTAAGGATATGAGGAGGAAGACGCAGTGAACTGAAACATCTAAGTAGCTGCAGGAAGAGAAAGCAAAAGCGATTGCCTTAGTAGCGGCGAGCGAAACGGCAGGAGGGCAAACCGAAGAGTTTACTCTTCGGGGTTGTAGGACTGCAATGTGGACTTAAAGATTATAGAAGAACTACCTGGGAAGGTAGGCCAAAGAGAGTAATAGCCTCGTATTTTAAATAGTCTTTATACCTAGCAGTATCCTGAGTACGGCGAGACACGTGGAATCTCGTCGGAATCTGGGAGGACCATCTCCCAACCCTAAATACTCCCTAGTGACCGATAGTGAACCAGTACCGTGAGGGAAAGGTGAAAAGCACCCCGGGAGGGGAGTGAAATAGAACCTGAAACCGTGTGCCTACAACAAGTTCGAGCCCGTTAATGGGTGAGAGCGTGCCTTTTGTAGAATGAACCGGCGAGTTACGATATGATGCGAGGTTAAGTTGAAGAGACGGAGCCGTAGGGAAACCGAGTCTGAATAGGGCGTCTTAGTATTATGTCGTAGACCCGAAACCATGTGACCTACCCATGAGCAGGTTGAAGGTGCGGTAAAACGCACTGGAGGACCGAACCAGGGCACGTTGAAAAGTGCTTGGATGACTTGTGGGTAGCGGAGAAATTCCAAACGAACTTGGAGATAGCTGGTTCTCTCCGAAATAGCTTTAGGGCTAGCGTCGACATTAAGATTCTTGGAGGTAGAGCACTGTTTGGGTGAGGGGTCCATCCCGGATTACCAATCTCAGATAAACTCCGAATGCCAATGAATTATGGTCGGCAGTCAGACTGCGAGTGCTAAGATCCGTAGTCGAAAGGGAAACAGCCCAGACCACCAGCTAAGGTCCCAAAATAATTGTTAAGTGGAAAAGGATGTGGGGTTGCACAGACAACTAGGATGTTAGCTTAGAAGCAGCTATTCATTCAAAGAGTGCGTAATAGCTCACTAGTCGAGTGACCCTGCGCCGAAAATGTACCGGGGCTAAAACAATTTACCGAAGCTGTGGATACCTTTATAGGTATGGTAGGAGAGCGTTCTATGTGTGAAGAAGGTATACCGTGAGGAGTGCTGGAACGCATAGAAGTGAGAATGCCGGTATGAGTAGCGAAAGACAGGTGAGAATCCTGTCCACCGTAAGACTAAGGTTTCCAGGGGAAGGCTCGTCCGCCCTGGGTTAGTCGGGACCTAAGGAGAGACCGAAAGGTGTATCCGATGGACAACAGGTTGATATTCCTGTACTAGAGTATGTAGTGATGGAGGGACGCAGTAGGCTAACTAAAGCGTGCGATTGGAAGTGCACGTCTAAGCAGTGAGGTGTGAATTGAGTTAAATGCTTAGTTCTATAACATTGAGCTGTGATGGGGAGCGAAGTTTAGTAGCGAAGTTAGTGATGTCACACTGCCAAGAAAAGCTTCTAGCGTTAAACATACTCTACCCGTACCGCAAACCGACACAGGTAGTCGAGGCGAGTAGCCTCAGGTGAGCGAGAGAACTCTCGTTAAGGAACTCGGCAAAATGACCCCGTAACTTCGGGAGAAGGGGTGCTGACTTAGGTCAGCCGCAGTGAATAGGCCCAAGCAACTGTTTATCAAAAACACAGCTCTCTGCTAAATCGTAAGATGATGTATAGGGGGTGACGCCTGCCCGGTGCTGGAAGGTTAAGAGGAGTGCTTAGCGTAAGCGAAGGTATGAATTGAAGCCCCAGTAAACGGCGGCCGTAACTATAACGGTCCTAAGGTAGCGAAATTCCTTGTCGGGTAAGTTCCGACCCGCACGAAAGGCGTAATGATTTGGGCACTGTCTCAACGAGAGACTCGGTGAAATTTTAGTACCTGTGAAGATGCAGGTTACCCGCGACAGGACGGAAAGACCCCATGGAGCTTTACTGCAGTTTGATATTGAGTGTCTGTGCCACATGTACAGGATAGGTAGGAGCCATAGAGATCGGGACGCCAGTTTCGATGGAGGCGATGTTGGGATACTACCCTTGTGTTATGGCCACTCTAACCCGGATAGGTGATCCCTATCGGAGACAGTGTCTGACGGGCAGTTTGACTGGGGCGGTCGCCTCCTAAAAGGTAACGGAGGCGCCCAAAGGTTCCCTCAGAATGGGTGGAAATCATTCGCAGAGTGTAAAGGTATAAGGGAGCTTGACTGCGAGAGCTACAACTCGAGCAGGGACGAAAGTCGGGCTTAGTGATCCGGTGGTTCCGTATGGAAGGGCCATCGCTCAACGGATAAAAGCTACCCTGGGGATAACAGGCTTATCTCCCCCAAGAGTTCACATCGACGGGGAGGTTTGGCACCTCGATGTCGGCTCGTCGCATCCTGGGGCTGTAGTCGGTCCCAAGGGTTGGGCTGTTCGCCCATTAAAGCGGCACGCGAGCTGGGTTCAGAACGTCGTGAGACAGTTCGGTCCCTATCCGTCGCGGGCGTAGGAAATTTGAGAGGATCTGCTCCTAGTACGAGAGGACCAGAGTGGACTTACCGCTGGTGTACCAGTTGTCTCGCCAGAGGCATCGCTGGGTAGCTATGTAGGGAAGGGATAAACGCTGAAAGCATCTAAGTGTGAAACCCACCTCAAGATGAGATTTCCCATAACTATATGTTAGTAAGAGCCCTGAGAGAAGATCAGGTAGATAGGTTAGGAGTGGAAGTTGTGTGAGCAATGGAGCGGACTAATACTAATAGCTCGAGGACTTATCCAAAAAGTAACTGAGAATATTTACAGCTGGTTAGATTTTTGTTAGAATATAGGTATTCAATTTTGAATGTTCATCATTCAGAGTTAAGTGACGATAGCCTAGGAGATACACCTGTACCCATGCCGAACACAGAAGTTAAGCCCTAGAACGCCGGAAGTAGTTGGGGGTTGCCCCCTGTGAGATATGGTAGTCGCTTAGCAAGATAGGAAGTTAAAAGACTTCCTTTTTTGGGAGTTTAGCTCAGCTAAGGAGAACGTAAGTTCGACTTTGTCGAAACTGACGTAAGTCAGTGCACGACAGGGGTCCAGTGAGTTAAACGACCATTTGGGAGTTTAGCTCAGCTGGGAGAGCATCTGCCTTACAAGCAGAGGGTCAGCGGTTCGATCCCGTTAACTCCCAT
>NZ_JADNFC010000008.1:0-67394 GCF_015552665.1 Streptococcus sp. 1001283B150225_161107_H12
CACTACCCAATTTTTGGGAAAAAAGTCGGAGAAGCAGTCGCTAGTGGTCAAGCAGATCTTGGAGTATGTATCTGTGGAACTGGTGTTGGGATTAACAACGCGGTTAACAAAGTCCCTGGAATCCGTTCAGCTTTGGTCCGTGATATGACAACTGCACTTTATGCCAAAGAAGAACTCAATGCCAACGTGATTGGTTTTGGTGGGAAGGTCACAGGAGAACTTCTGATGTGTGACATTTTGGAAGCCTTCATCCATGCGGAATACAAACCTAGTGAAGAAAACAAGAAATTGATTGCCAAGATTCAACATTTGGAAACCCACAACGACCGTCAAGAAGATGAGGATTTCTTCACAGAATTCCTTGAAAAATGGGACCGTGGGGAATACCACGACTAAGAGGTGAGTCTATGATTTTAACGGTAACCATGAACCCTTCAATCGACATCTCCTATCCATTAGAAACTTTACACTTGGATACGGTCAATCGAGTTGACAAGGTAA
Organism: Streptococcus sp. 1001283B150225_161107_H12; assembly: GCF_015552665.1. Taxonomy (NCBI): domain Bacteria; kingdom Bacillati; phylum Bacillota; class Bacilli; order Lactobacillales; family Streptococcaceae; genus Streptococcus; species Streptococcus sp. 1001283B150225_161107_H12. Next base: position 502 of record NZ_JADNFC010000008.1, read on the forward strand.
GCAAAACCGCAGGAGGGAAGGGTCTCAATGTCACACGGGTCCTTGCAGAGATTGGAGATCCTGTCTCGGCAACTGGTCTGATTGGTGGTTCAACAGGCCAATTTATCTTGGACCATCTAGATCAGGAAATCGGCAAAGAATTCTTTGAAATTCAAGGGGAGACCCGGAATTGTATTGCGATCCTTCACGAAGGACAACAAACTGAAATCCTGGAAAAAGGTCCGTCTGTTTCTGAAGAAGAAGGGCAAGCATTTCTGGCTCACTTTGAAGCCTTGCTTCCAGATGTAGCAGTCGTTGCTATCTCAGGAAGTTTACCAGCTGGTTTACCAGCTGATTATTATGTGAAATTAGTAGAGCGTGCTAAGAAGGCAGGAAAACCAGTTGTTCTTGATTGTTCAGGTGTTTCCTTGGAAAAAGCTCTAGCAGCTCCTATTAAACCAACGGTTATCAAGCCCAATAATGAAGAGTTGTCTCAACTCTTGGGCTACGAGGTGACCAAGGATCTGGATCAATTAAAAGAGGTCCTTCAATCTAACTTGTTTAAAGGGATTGACTGGGTCATCGTCTCCCTAGGAGCTGACGGTGCCTTTGCCAAACATGGTGATGTCTTCTATAAAGTAGATATTCCAAAAATTGAAGTGGTTAATCCAGTGGGATCTGGTGATTCGACAGTTGCTGGGATTGCCTCAGCTCTCTATCATCAGGAAGACGACCAAGCACTTTTAACCAAAGCCAATGTCCTTGGCATGTTGAATGCTCAAGAAGCAACAACAGGCCATATCAATATTCATCGCTATGATGATTTGTATCAACAGATAAATGTAAAAGAGGTATAAGATGGTATTAACAGAACAAAAACGCAACTATTTAGAAAAATTGAGCACCAAAGAGGGTGTAATCTCAGCCTTGGCCTTTGACCAACGTGGCGCTTTGAAACGCCTCATGGCTCAATATCAAGACACAGAACCAACAGTGGCTCAAATGGAAGAATTGAAGGTCTTGGTGGCTGAAGAATTGACGCCATTCGCATCTTCTATGCTCTTGGACCCTGAGTATGGACTTCCAGCGACTAAGGTTTTGGATGCGGAAGCAGGGCTCTTGTTGGCTTATGAAAAAACAGGCTACGACACTTCAAGCACCAAGCGTCTGCCAGACTGCCTCAACCTTTGGTCAGCTAAACGCATCAAAGAACAAGGTGCAGATGCAGTGAAATTCTTGCTCTACTATGATGTGGATAGTGCTGATGAACTCAACCAAGAAAAACAAGCTTACATCGAACGCATCGGTTCAGAATGTGCGGCAGAAGAAATTCCATTCTTCCTTGAAATCTTGGCTTACGATGAAACAATCGCTGATGCAGGTTCTGTAGAATACGCTAAAGTAAAACCTCGCAAAGTCATCGAAGCGATGAAAGTCTTCTCAGACCCCCGCTTTAACATCGATGTTTTGAAGGTAGAAGTTCCTGTCAACGTCAAATACGTAGAAGGCTTTGGTGATGGTGAAATCGTTCATAGTCGTGAAGAAGCTGCAGCCTTCTTTAAAGAACAAGAAGCAGCAACCAACCTTCCATACATCTACTTGAGTGCAGGTGTTTCTGCAAAACTCTTCCAAGAAACTTTAGTCTTTGCCCATGAAGCAGGTGCAAACTTTAATGGAGTTCTCTGCGGCCGTGCAACTTGGGCTGGATCTGTAGAAGCCTACATCAAGAATGGGGAAGAAGCAGCTCGTGAATGGTTGCGTACCGAAGGTCGTCGCAACATTGAAGAGCTCAACCAAGTCTTGGACCAAGTCGCAACTTCTTGGAAAGAGCGTATTTAACAGTGTAGACCACTCCTTTAACGATGGGCGTTCGAATTTCCTTGAAGAGCCCAGAGAATACAACGATAAACAGCTATTTGTTAGAAAAAAACAAAAAAGTTAAAAAGTTGTTAAGAAAGGGTTTACAAAAACAAAAGCGTGTGCTATACTTAATCCATAAGTGAATACAAGGTGAGTGTTAGTAAGTTAGATTACGCATGATCACAGATGAATCAGGGAGAAGCCTCTCTGATCTCATTTGTGGTCATTTTTTATACCCTTAACCTTAAATAAACTAGCAAGGAGAGTACCATGTATCGGATTTTAAATCCACTCAATCACAATGTTGCTCTGGTGAGGAATGACAAAGGGGAAGAACTGATTGTCATTGGAAAAGGAATCGTTTTTGGCAAAAAGAAGGGCGACCTAGTCCCTAAAGAAAAGGTAGAAAAGCTCTTTCGGATGAAAACAGAGGAATCCCGAGAGAACTTTATGACTCTGTTAAAAGATGTTCCATTAGACTTCATCACAGTGACCTACGAGATGATCGATTACTTGAGCAAAAAGTATCACTACCCCGTTCAAGAATATATCTATGTGACCTTGACCGACCACATGTTTTGCTCTTACCAGGCAGTGACTCAAGGCAGGTATAAGGAAAGTAATCTTTTGGATATCTCAGAAAACTACCCAGTGGCTTTTGAGATTGCTAAAGAGGCAGTCGATATCTATCGGGAGAAGCTCACAACTAGCTTCCCTGAAGATGAGGTCACTCGTATCGCCTATCATTTCATCAACGCAGAAGGTGAAAATGAAGTAGAAGTCGTAGATTCCATGGACCAACGCAAAGAAATCTTAAAAGGCGTGGAAGAGGTTCTGAATAGTTATTCAATCAAACGGACTGAAGCCAACAACAATTTTTATGATCGCTTCATGATTCATCTCAACTACTTCTTGGATTACCTAGATCGCAATCGCGATGATAATCAATCGCTTTTAGATATGGAGGAACATATCAAAAGTTCTTATCCATTAGCTTTTGAGATTGGTTCCAAGATTTATGATGTAATTTCTAGGGAGACCGGGGTTGACTTGTACAAGAGTGAACGGGTCTATCTGGTCTTACACATTCAACGCTTATTGTAACAACTTTTAAATATTAAGAAATTCAAATTGGAGGAATTGGTCATGACCAAAGAAGAAATGACATTACTAGGTTTCGAAATCGTTGCGTATGCAGGGGATGCTCGCTCTAAACTCTTGGAAGCCCTTAAGGCGGCTGAAAAGGGTGAATTCGCTCAGGCTGAAAGCTTGGTAGAAGAAGCAGGAAGCTGTATCGCAGAGGCTCACAAATCTCAAACAACTATGCTAGCGCAAGAAGCAGCAGGAGAAGACCTCCCCTACAGCATTACCATGATGCATGGGCAGGACCACTTAATGACAACAATCCTATTAAAAGATGTGATTCATCATCTCATTGAACTATACAAAAGAGGAGTAAAATAATGCATAAATTAATTGAATTGATTGAGAAAGGAAAACCTTTCTTCGAGAAGATTTCTCGTAATAAATATTTGCGTGCCATCCGTGATGGGTTTATCGCAGGGATGCCAGTCATCTTATTCTCATCTATCTTTATCTTGATTGCCTATGTTCCAAATGCGTGGGGCTTCCATTGGTCAAAAGAAATTGAGAATTTCTTGATGACACCTTATAGCTATTCGATGGGAATTCTGGCTTTCTTCGTAGGTGGAACCACAGCCAAAGCTTTGACAGATTCTGTCAACCGTGATTTACCTGCAACAAACCAGATCAACTTCTTGTCAACCATGTTGGCATCTATGGTTGGTTTCCTTCTAATGGCAGCTGAACCTGCTAAGGAAGGTGGTTTTCTGACTGCTTTCATGGGAACAAAAGGTCTTTTGACAGCCTTTATCGCAGCCTTTGTCACTGTTAATGTTTATAAGGTCTGCGTGAAAAATAATGTGACTATTCGCATGCCAGACGAAGTTCCACCAAATATCTCTCAAGTATTTAAAGACTTGATCCCATTCACTGTATCTGTTGTTCTCCTTTATGGACTTGAATTGATTGTGAAGGGAAGTCTGGGTGTAACAGTAGCTGAATCTATTGGTACTCTCCTTGCGCCTCTCTTCTCAGCAGCAGATGGCTATCTTGGAATCACGCTTATTTTTGGTGCGTATGCTTTCTTCTGGTTTGTGGGAATCCACGGCCCTTCTATCGTAGAGCCTGCGATTGCAGCGATCACTTACGCAAATATCGATGCCAACTTGGCTCTGTCTCAAGCTGGTCAACATGCAGATAAGGTTATTACTTCTGGTACTCAAATGTTTATCGTTACCATGGGTGGTACTGGTGCAACCTTGATTGTTCCCTTCCTATTCATGTGGTTGTGTAAATCAGAACGGAACCGTGCAATCGGACGTGCTTCTGTTGTTCCTACATTCTTCGGTGTAAACGAACCAATCTTGTTTGGTGCACCTATCGTATTGAATCCGATCTTCTTTATTCCATTCATTTTTGCACCAATTGCCAACGTTTGGATCTTCAAATTCTTTGTTGATACCTTGGGAATGAACTCCTTCACGGCTAACCTTCCATGGGTTACTCCTGGACCTTTGGGGATTGTCCTTGGTACAAACTTCCAAGTTCTCTCCTTCATCCTTGCAGCTCTTCTAGTAGTAGTAGACGTGGTTATTTACTACCCATTTGTGAAGGTTTACGATGAGCAAATTCTTGAAGAAGAGCGCTCTGGTAAAGCCAATGATGATTTGAAAGAAAAAGTCGCTGCAAACTTTAACACTGCTAAAGCAGACGCTATTCTTGAAAAAGCAGGTGTTGAAGATGCACCAGCTGAAAATACCATTACAGAAGAAACTAATGTCTTGGTTCTCTGTGCCGGTGGCGGTACTAGTGGACTCCTTGCCAACGCCTTGAACAAGGCTGCGGCAGAATACAAAGTTCCAGTTAAAGCGGCAGCCGGTGGCTACGGTGCTCACCGTGAAATGTTGCCAGAATTTGACCTTGTTATCTTGGCGCCTCAGGTTGCTTCCAACTTCGAAGATATGAAGGCTGAAACAGATAAACTAGGCATCAAATTGGCGAAGACAGAAGGTGCTCAGTACATTAAATTGACACGCGATGGACAAGGTGCTCTAGCCTTTGTTCAAGCTCAATTTGAAGAATAAGAACGAATAAGTGAGATGGAGATGGATGGCTCACTAACTCCTCTCCCCTCACTTTTCATTATATCCAATCAAGAAATAGGTGAAAAAATGACAAAAACACTTCCTAAAGATTTTATTTTTGGTGGGGCAACGGCTGCCTATCAAGCAGAAGGAGCTACCCATACTGACGGAAAAGGACCAGTTGCTTGGGACAAATACTTAGCTGATAACTATTGGTATACAGCAGAACCAGCAAGCGATTTCTACCATAAATATCCAGTAGACTTACAGTTGGCTGAAGAATATGGCGTAAACGGAATTCGTATTTCTATTGCTTGGTCACGTATTTTCCCAACTGGCTATGGTGAAGTAAATCAGAAAGGGGTTGAATTCTACCACAAACTATTTGCGGAATGCCACAAACGTCATGTAGAACCATTCGTAACGCTTCACCACTTTGATACTCCTGAAGCTCTTCACTCAAACGGAGACTTCTTGAATCGTGAAAATATCGAACACTTTGTAGACTATGCTACCTTCTGTTTTGAAGAATTCCCAGAAGTCAACTACTGGACAACCTTCAATGAAATTGGCCCTATCGGAGATGGTCAGTACTTAGTCGGAAAATTCCCACCAGGAATTCAGTATGACCTTGCCAAAGTCTTCCAATCACATCACAATATGATGGTTTCTCATGCACGTGCTGTGAAATTGTACAAAGATAAAGGTTATGCAGGTGAAATCGGAGTGGTACATGCCCTTCCTACTAAGTATCCTCTAAATCCTGAAAATCCAGCAGATGTTCGTGCGGCTGAGTTGGAAGATATTATTCATAACAAGTTTATTTTAGACGCAACCTACCTTGGACACTATTCTGAAAAAACTATGGAAGGGGTCCATCACATCTTATCCGTCAATGGTGGTAGCTTAGATCTTCGTGACGAAGATTTTGTAGCGCTTGAAGCAGCAAAAGACTTGAACGACTTCCTTGGAATCAACTACTACATGAGTGACTGGATGGAAGCATTTGATGGTGAAACTGAAATCATCCACAACGGTAAAGGGGAAAAAGGAAGCTCTAAGTACCAAATTAAAGGTGTTGGTCGTCGTGTAGCTCCTGACTATGTACCTCGCACTGACTGGGACTGGATCATCTACCCTCAAGGTTTGTATGATCAAATCATGCGTGTCAAGAAAGATTATCCAAACTACAAGAAGATCTACATCACTGAAAACGGACTGGGCTACAAGGATGAATTTGTGGACAATACGGTTTACGATGATGGCCGTATCGATTATGTGAAACAACATTTGGAAGTATTGTCTGATGCGATTGCGGATGGAGCAAATGTCAAAGGATACTTCATCTGGTCTCTTATGGACGTCTTCTCTTGGTCTAATGGTTACGAAAAACGCTATGGTCTCTTCTATGTAGACTTTGAAACGCAAGAACGTTATCCTAAGAAATCTGCACATTGGTACAAGGAAGTAGCAGAAAGTCAAGTGATTGAATAAAGAAATGAATCATATAAGAAGGCTTATCCGTAAGGATAAGCCTTTTTTGTTGGTATTGGAGGTGATTATTTATCTCTTTTATAATTGCAACAAAGATTTCTAAGTCGTATTGCTAAAATACTCTAAAACTTGTACAATAACGCTATGAAAAAATTTAAACAGTGGAGTTGGATCCTTTGTGGCTTTCTTATCCTCTTTTTAGGTGCTACATTTATGTATCACCAAGTTAGTTTGCGACAAGAAAGGAAGCTACTCACACCCATAGGTAAGCAGGTTACGGTCAATGGCCATCAAATGAATGTCTCGATTACTGGAGAAGGGCCTGAAACAATCGTGTTACTTTCAGGTGCTGGCATCGCTTCCCCTATCCTAGACTTTAAGAATCTATCAGATCTTCTATCCAAAAAATACAAAGTAGTCGTCGTAGAGCGAGCGGGATATGGTTTTAGTGAAGATAGTGATCAATCAAGAGATGTAATGGAGGTCCTTGATGAGACCCGTCAAGCCTTATCGCAAGCTCATGTTTCAGGTCCTTATGTGATTATTTCGCATTCTATGGCTAGTTTAGAGAGTCTTGCTTGGCAAGAGAAATATCCGAATGAAGTGAAGGCTTTGATTGGCCTGGATTGGGCTTTGCCAGCGAGTTATGAAAATTTAAAGGATAATCAGGCCTTGCTTACTGTGGCTTATTGGAGCAGTAAGATTGGCTTATTACGCTATTTCCCTGAGTCCTTTTATATAAAAAATCCAACTCTGACTGAAACTGAACGACAACAATATAAATTACTAGCATATAAGCAGTTGATGTCACAAGCCATGCTTCATGAATCCCGTTTGGCAAAGGAAAATGCCAAGAAAGTTCCATCTAGCATTAATCCGAAAATTCCAGCCTTACTCCTGGTTTCTAACGGTGAAGGCACGACCTTTAGCCAATCAGAGTGGCAACGTTATGCAGAGAGATTTGCAAGCGACCAGTCTAACGTTCAAGTCGACTATATGGATGCGCCTCACGACCTCTATCATTATCAAAGCGATGCTATTGTTTCTCGTATTAAAAAATTTTTAGAGAATAATTGAGGGCTTAAAAATCCATTGAGACTGATGATAATAATTAAATGCTGAAGGATTAACAGTAGAATCGTTAATTTTCTCGATTAAAAAAATTCTTTTTCTTAACAATAAGCCTGCCCCTAAGGGCAGGTTTTTTGGTGTCTTAAGGAAACTATTTAACAGAATTTTTGATTAAAAGTTTCATTTTAAGAGAGAAATTTCTAATTTCATAATCAATAAGCAAACGCTTGCATTCCTTTTTTTATTAGATTATAATAGGTTGGTATAAAGCCTTCTGTAATAATATTGAGAAAGTGTAGAAAGTAAGGATTTAGAATATTTGTAGTCAAAAATACAATGTTGCTTCTTACGATAGGGAGATAGATATGGCAATGATAGAAGTGCAACATCTTCAGAAAAATTTTGTGAAGACAGTTAAGGAGCCGGGGTTAAAGGGAGCCTTGCGCTCCTTTATTCATCCTGAAAAGCAGACATTTGAAGCGGTCAAGGATTTAACTTTTGAAGTTCCAAAAGGGCAGATTTTAGGATTTATCGGGGCAAATGGTGCTGGGAAGTCAACCACCATCAAAATGCTGACAGGAATTTTGAAGCCCACATCTGGCTTTTGTCGGATTAACGGCAAGATTCCCCAGGATAATCGCCAAGATTATGTCAAGGACATTGGAGTCGTTTTCGGACAACGCACCCAGCTATGGTGGGATTTGGCTCTGCAAGAGACCTACACGGTCTTGAAAGAGATCTATGATGTACCGGACTCGCTTTTCCATAAGCGCATGGACTTTTTGAATGAAGTTTTGGATTTGAAGGAATTTATCAAGGATCCTGTGCGGACTCTTTCACTAGGTCAACGGATGCGGGCGGATATTGCGGCTTCCTTGCTTCACAATCCCAAAGTTCTCTTTTTAGATGAGCCGACTATTGGTTTGGATGTGTCGGTCAAGGACAACATTCGTCGGGCCATTACTCAGATTAATCAGGAGGAAGAGACAACTATTCTCTTGACTACTCATGATTTGAGTGATATTGAGCAACTCTGTGATCGGATTTTTATGATTGATAAGGGGCAAGAGATTTTTGATGGAACGGTTAGCCAGCTCAAGGAGACCTTTGGAAAGATGAAGACTCTCTCCTTTGACCTGACGCCAGGTCAAAATCATCTAGTCTCTCATTATGAGGGCTTGCCTGATATGTCCATTGATAGACAAGGAAATACTCTCAATATTGAATTCGATAGTTCCCACTACCAGTCGGCTAATATTATCAAGCAAACCTTATCTGATTTTGAAGTTCGTGATTTGAAGATGGTAGATACAGATATTGAAGATATTATCCGTCGCTTCTATCGAAAGGAGCTCTAAGATGGTCAAATTGTGGAGACGTTATAAACCCTTTATCAATGCAGGGATTCAGGAGTTGATTAGCTATCGAGTTAACTTTATTCTCTATCGGATTGGTGATGTCATGGGGGCTTTTGTCGCTTTCTATCTCTGGAAGGCTGTCTTTGACTCCTCCCAGGAGCCTTTGATTCAGGGCTTCAGTATGGCGGATATCACCCTCTACATCATCATGAGTTTTGTGACCAATCTTTTGACCAGGTCTGATAGCTCCTTTACGATTGGTGATGAGGTAAAAGATGGCTCTATTATCATGCGCTTGCTGAGACCAGTCCATTTTTCGACCTCTTATCTTTTCACCGAGCTTGGTTCCAAGTGGTTGATTTTTATCTCTGTTGGACTGCCATTTTTAAGTGTCATTGTTTTGATGAAAATCTTATCTGGTCAAGGGATTGTAGAAGTGCTGGGATTAACTGTCCTTTATCTCTTTAGCTTGACTCTGGCTTATCTGATTAACTTTTTCTTTAATATCTGTTTTGGTTTTTCAGCCTTTGTGTTTAAAAATTTATGGGGTTCCAATCTACTCAAGACTTCCATAGTGGCCTTTATGTCTGGCAGTTTGATTCCCTTGACGTTTTTTCCAAAGGTGGTTTCAGATATTCTCTCCTTCTTGCCATTTTCATCCTTGATTTACACTCCGGTTATGATCATTGTTGGGAAATACGATGCCAGTCAGATTCTTCAAGCACTTTTGCTTCAGCTTTTCTGGCTTATAGTGATGGTGGGCTTGTCTCAGTTGATTTGGAAACGAGTCCAGTCATTTATCACCATTCAGGGAGGTTAGTATGAAAAAATATCAACGCATGCATCTGATTTTTATTAGACAATACATCAAGCAAATCATGGAATACAAAGTTGATTTTGTGGTTGGTGTGTTGGGAGTCTTTCTGACTCAAGGCCTAAACCTCTTGTTTCTCAATGTACTCTTTCAACACATCCCCTCGCTAGAAGGTTGGACCTTTCAAGAGATTGCCTTTATCTATGGATTTTCCTTAATTCCAAAGGGATTAGATCACCTCTTTTTTGACAATCTCTGGGCACTAGGTCAACGCTTAGTTCGAAAAGGGGAGTTTGACAAGTATCTGACTCGTCCTATCAATCCTCTCTTTCACATCCTCGTTGAGACCTTTCAGATTGATGCCTTGGGTGAACTTTTGGTCGGTGGAATTTTACTAGCGACAACGGCGACTAGCATTGCTTGGACTCTTCCAAAATTCCTGATTTTTCTAGTTTGTATTCCTTTTGCGACCTTGATTTATACTTCCTTGAAAATTGCTACAGCCAGCATCGCTTTTTGGACCAAGCAGTCAGGTGCCATGATTTACATTTTCTATATGTTTAATGATTTTGCCAAGTACCCGATTTCCATTTACAATTCGCTCCTTCGTTGGTTAATTAGCTTTATTGTACCTTTCGCCTTTACGGCCTACTATCCTGCCAGCTATTTCTTGCAGGGCAAGGATGGACTCTTTAATATTGGTGGTTTGCTTCTGATTTCTATTATCTTCTTTTGCATCTCTCTGAAACTCTGGGATAGGGGATTAGATGCATACGAAAGTGCAGGTTCGTAAGAGCTAAAGTAAGACTAAAATCAAGAAAGGAACTTATGATGCTTGTTATTAAAGAAGTTAAGGATGAAGAGCAAAAAATGGCAGTTGTCGCTGAGGTTTTAAAGGATTTGCCAGAATGGTTTGGAATACCAGAAAGCACGCAAGCCTACATTGAAGGAGCTAAGGATTTACGAGTTTGGGCTGCTTATCAAGAAAGTGATGTAGTAGGGTTTATAAGTTTATCATATTCGAGTGAAGATTGTGCAGAGATTGATTGTCTCGGTGTAAAAAAAGCTCATCAAGGCAGGGGGATTGGAAGTCAGTTGCTTGCTACTTTGGAAAGTGAAGCCTGCAAAAAAGTCGACTATTTACAGGTAAAAACAGTGGCATAAGGTTCTAACAAGGATTATGACCGAACCAATATCTTTTATCGCAGTCTTGGTTTTAAAAAACTAGAAATTTTTCCTCAACTATGGGATCTTAAAAATCCTTGTCAGATTTTGATTAAAAAGATGGGTTAAGAATCCCTTGACATCCATTCTTAGAGTGCTATACTATAGGGGTAATCGCCGAATTAGCTCAGTTGGTAGAGCAACGCACTCGTAACGCGTAGGTCACAGGTTCGATCCCTGCATTCGGCATCAAATGATATAAGACAAAGCCCCTTGTGACGGGCTTTTTTGGTGTTGAATTACTTTTTGTACCAAAATTTGTACCAAATTATTATAATAGTTTTCGGATGTTTTTAAATTCATCGTTAATCTTCTCTTGTAATGTATAATCGTAGTCTTAGCTAATATGGGAATGGCTTTATCAATATTCTAGAGCTATTTTAGAAATGCTCAAAACTAACTTTCCAGAAAATTTATATTTTTTCGGAAAGTTGAATTTTTCTGTAAATTGATCTTTATTTCTTACTATTATATAATAAAGAAAACCGTAGAAATAAATGTATTGTTGAGGTCGAGTAATGAAAAGAAATATGGATCTGTGCCGACTTAAGATTGAAGCTGAGTATAAATCGACTGCATTGTACAATTTAAATATTGATGGTTATGATATTGAGACAGTAGCTTATCATTGTAAATTATTGTTTAATGCGGGCCTTTTAGAGAGTTATAAACCAACATATGGAGATAATAGAATATATGCTTTCAGTGTAGGTTCATTAACATGGGAAGGACACGATTTTCTTGATAAAATACGAGAAAATACTATATGGAATAGGACTAAAAAGAAGATTAAAGAAAATGCTCTGCCATTCACAATAGAAGTAATCAAAAGTGTAGCAACAGCTATAATTAATAAAAGATTAGAAGGCCTATTACAATAGTGATTTTCAATAAGTAAGTTTTGAAGTTCCCCTTATTCAAAAATTTTGAAATAAAAAAGCAGTATTAGTCTGCTAAAGATTGATATCAAGCTAATCTAAAAGTACCTGAAATCTAACCGTGTCAAGCCAGGATTCAATATAACTTTTGAAGATGAAGGTAAGAATCGATCACAAAAAAGAAGAAAATATTCCGGAATTGCCAAGAAACTTGATTTTGACAAAATTCAGAAATCAAAGAATAAAATTGGTGCTTTAGGGGAAGAAATAGTTTTTAATTTTTTGATGGAACTAGCTCAACAAGAAGAGCTAGATACTCCAATACATGCTTCAAAAGATGAAGGTGACGGTCTCGGTTATGATATTCGGTATTGGGACAAGGATGGAAAGGAGATCCATGTCGAAGTAAAAACAACAACGAGTAGCTATGTAGATGGTTTTGAAATGACTAGAAATGAAATTGAAGCATCAATGAATACAAATTATGACTATCAAATTTATAGAGTCTATGATCTTCAGGTTAAAACAAAAGACTGTAAAATTAAAATATATAAGGGTCCTGTAGATGATGAGAAGTTTATCCTTGAAACAACGAAGGTAGTAGTTTTCAAAAAGTAATAATTATAAAATAAAAACACCTAAAAGGTAGTAGTAATATACAAAAAATTTATTTTTAACCAAATAGTGTTAGGGATTTTATTATAAAGGAAAGATGAAAGGAAGATGTGATGAAAAGACTTTTTAATAGTGTTTTAATAAGTAAACCAATGAAATCGAATCTTATTATAACTATAATACTAGATGTATTTGCCTTGTTGAGTTTTGTGATAATTGGTTTAAAAGCTCAGAAAGGTGAGGGAGATGCAGGATTAATTTTACATCTATTAATATATATAGCATCATTTATTATATTAATTTTATTAAATGCAAAAGAAGATTGGAAAACCAGATTACCCATTAGAGAACAAATTAATGGTCGCTCTAATTTGAATATAGCAAAAATGATATTTAATTTTATCATATGTTATGTGAATTATATTTATACATTAGTTTTTTTTGCTAACTTAGATTTTTTAAATGACTTTATAAAAATTGGAGTTATAATTGTAATTGTTATTCTTTTATTGTCTCGTATAATTTATATAGCAGTAAAGCAGTCACCATTCATAGTTTTCCTTGGAGCGTTAATAGTATTCCTTGTATTTTCGCTGATTGGATTAGAGGATGCTGTGCTAAGTTGGACTTTCGTGACGATTATATTGAGTACACTTTTCATTCAATTTACAAATATAGATGTGAAATATTTACTATCGAAAGATTACAGGGATAAAATAATTAATGATGAAGAAGCAGAAGAAGATATAAAAGAAAAATTATTTAGAAAAAAATATGCAGTACTACTTTATATTCCATTTCTCTATATAACACTACTAATTTCTGAAGGAATAGTGAAAAGCATAAATTTTTTGCATTTTGTTAATCTTATTGCTCAAGTTCATTATGAACATCCACCAACTGATTTCTTTTCATATTTTAAAATTTATGAGGTATTTTTAAAAATCATAGTCTTTCTTTCAATTTGGCTGCTATATTATCAGTTTAAATATATAGTATTGGATTTGTTAGCTAAAGCATTAATAAAAAAAACTGAGGGATCAGATCATTTATTAATGGACAATGGTAGATATTATAGAGCCCAAGTTAGTGAATTCAAGTTTAAAGGATTTAAAAGAAAATGGAGAATAGATAAAAATAATTACCTGTCTATAGATGAAAATTATATTATTGAGTATCAGATAAATAAGGAAACAAATTGTGATTCCCCTTTAATAAACATTAAGTGTTGGTCATCTGTTTCAAAAAATGCAAACATAAAATTTATCACTAATGATATACTTCAAATAAATTATAATTATTTTGTGAAAGATAAATCAGATGTTTTAAATAGACTTGACGGTGCAGATAAATATTATGGAAAGTTACTTTTGAGAAAGACTGATTTTTCAGGGGTTTACTTGTTTTTTATTATTTTGATATTTTTTATTTTTGGATATTTTGGAACTGAGTATAGCATGAAAAATAAATATAGAGGTGTATATGATTTATCTGAAAGTAAAAAATTAACTAAGGATGAAAGAACGGAATTTATTGTTTTTTCAGGTAAAGAAATAAAAGTAATAAAAAGACGTAGTATACATTATAATGCTGATACGGTAAACAAATATACTTATTGTAGTGATAGTCTTCTGATTAAAGACAGTAACGGTAATATAGTGGGTGGTGTTGATCCAGCTACAGAATTAATTCTTATGTACTACGACAAATCAGGTCAACCTACAGAATATAAAATTAAAAAAGTAAAGTGAATATTTATAAATGAGTCATGTTGATGGTGTCAAGATACATTTAGTAAACTAATTCAAACAGTTATGATTAGTGTTTACACAAAATTATTGACAGTATCTTTAAAAAATATAGGTGGTATTTTGAAAATTAAATTTAAAAAAATAAAAGCGTTTCTAATTAAACTATTTTATAATATTTTCCGAATTTTAAAATGGTTTAAAAACAATTTTATCCAAGCATCGTTGGTTATATTGTTGTCATTATCTATTTTCTTACCGTTTATAATATATTACATTTCTGTCAATTATAAACAATTCAAATTCATGGGAACCAATATCGACGTCTTGGGATACTACGGTAGTGTACTTGGGGGCATCGTTACAATTATAGGTATTATTCTAACTTTTAATTACGAAAGAAAAAAATCAAGTGAAGAATTAAGAAAAAACAATTTACCACTTCTAAGGTTTTCCTATAGGCCTAAAAAATTCAAAAGTGATCCAAATAAAAAATATGATGTTGCAGTAATATCTGGCCTAATTAAAGAGATCGATGATTATAATAATAGTAAAAAAAATCTAGAACAAATTGCTTTTTTGCAACAGAGATTTTTCTATCAAATAGAACATTATAATAAACAGCTAGAATACTATTACTCTAGATTAAAAGTTGTTGAGAATATCTACAAAGAAAACTCAGAAGAGTACTTGAAAGAAATTAGTTACTGTCAAAAAGCGCAGGAAATTATTATTAATGAGGACCATAGAATTAAAGAAGATATTCTCAATTCAGCTAATTCTATTAGTCAAGTTCCTAAAAAAATTAATATAATTAACGAAGGTTTTTTAGATATTGAGAATATTGGTTTACAAACAGCAATTATAACATCTATCACCTTGAAAAAATATGATGGGACGCTTTCATTAGATACCGAAATATTTAAATTAGGAAGATTTGCAGTACCAAAAAATTCAAAAATTCAATTAACTCTATTGATAGATATCTATAACTATCATGAACTTGATTGTTTACTAATAGAATTTATAGATCTTTACTATAATAAGTATGAGTATGTAATAACTTTCGAACTTCAGGAAATTGAAGGAGAAAATTCATTAATAATAAATCCCAATAACATTCCTGTATTACCTACACAACTTTCAAAATAGGCTTAAAAAAAGCTCGTAGAGCGTCACTGTTTAATAAACGTTAAAACTTTTTGAATTTATTGAAAGCATCCTGCATACAAAATAGGGCTGCTTTTTTGTATCATCTAATAGATCTTTCACGAAAAGATGCATTTTTCTGAAAAAATATTAGCAAAAGTATACTTTACAATAAGAATAAGTAAAAAGACATCTGATAACGAGTACATCAGATGTCTTTATTTTTTAGGGGATCAATTACTTTATTATAGTTCAGGATGTTGGTTTTCAAAGGAATTGTATACTTCAAAAAGTTGATTTCGTTTAGTAATTTCAAGTTTCATAAAAATATTATGTACATGAGTTTTTACAGTTCCAACTGAAAGAAATAATTGGTCAGCAATCTCCTGATTGCTTTTATGTTCTAGTAATAGTGAAAAAATTTCCTGCTCACGCTCTGTTAAATGTAGCTTTTCGTAGAATAAATCTAAAGTACTATTATTATTGATATTTTTAGACATATCAAGTGAATTTAATTGTTCTTCTACATTTGAAATAATTTTCCAATCAGAAAGTATATATTTCATAATCAAAAAACAAACAGTAATAGTGAACATATCTTCGCATATGTTTCTATTTTGAATCCTTAGATTTAATAAGTCATATGAATCTATATTAAAAATGACAAATAGATCTTCTACGATAATTAGAAATCCAAATATCACTCCGATATGAGAAATTGTTTTTAAGTAATGTTTATTTCTATTACTAACGTTTAAAGATATTAGATTTCGTTTTGCGTATATGCCAGTATAAATCAAAAGGAGCTGGTTGGGAAGATAGTACATAAACACTCTCAAAGGAGAGTTATTAAGAATTGGGAATACCATCCATATGAAAGTAATACAAATAAAGCTGTAATGGATTATAGAAGGTGTTTCTTTTCTCAGTTTAGCAACTATCCAAAACTGGCACATGTTATTAACAAGGTATATGACAGTTTTAACAAAAGGGACGCCTAGAAAGTGCTGGTTGTATGAGTTTCCGAAATCTTTGAATATTTCTGTCATTGATAGGATCAGATTATCAAATATAAAAAAAACCAGATATAAGCTAACTGCAAAAAATAAGTATTTCTTTTCCTCTTCGGAATTTAAAGCATATGTCAATACAAAACCAAAAGTCAAAGTATACAGCATTATTAGAAATACATTGTATATATAAACTATTTCAATCATACTTAGCCTCCATCTGGTACGTGAAACTAATCAAAACTCTAAACTTTATTGAAAAGCAATAAAATAAAAGTTTATATTTAAAATAGCATTTATTTTTTTAAAAGAGAAACACTGGGTTTAGTACTTAAACTTTAAAAAAATAGGGTTTACACCTTTTAGTTTATCGTAAACTGTGTTTTTTTGCAATATCATTAAAACATAACAACACAGGAGGTCTCAATTATGAGCAATAAAATTGATTATATTACAACAGAAGAGTTCTCTAAAGAGCAACTTTTAGAAATGGCTGAGTTATCTCTTAAGATTAAAGCTTGTATTAAAAATGGCTATTACCCACCTTTGTTGAAAAATAAAACTCTAGGTATGATTTTTCAACAATCATCTACAAGAACACGGATTTCTTTTGAAACCGCTATGACTCAACTTGGAGGGCACGCACAGTATTTGGCACCCGGTCAAATTCAACTAGGAGGACATGAAACACTAGAAGATACAGCAACCGTAGTTTCTCGCTTAACAGATATTATAATGGCACGTGTTGAGCGTCATAAGAGTGTAGTTGATTTAGCAAAATTTTCTCAAGTACCAGTAATTAATGGTATGAGTGATTATAATCATCCTACACAAGAATTGGGAGATCTGATTACGATTATTGAAAACTTGCCGAAAGGAAAAAAATTAGAAGATTGTAAAGTAGTATTTGTAGGAGATGCAACTCAAGTATGCTTCTCTTTAGGATTAATTACATTGAAAATGGGTATGGAATTTGTTCACTTCGGTCCGAAGGGATTCCAATTAAATGATATGCATAAGTCAAAATATGATGAAATTTGTAAACTATCAGGTGGTAAATATTTGGTAACTGATGATATAGATTCAATTATTGGTGCAGATTTCTTATACACTGATGTATGGTATGGCCTATATGAAGCAGAATTATCAGAAGAAGAACGTATGAAGGTTTTCTATCCTAAATATCATGTTGATTCAGAGATGATGGCAAAAGCAGGAGAAAATTGTAAATTCATGCACTGTTTACCTGCTACACGTGGCGAAGAAGTGTCTGATGAAGTAATGGATGGACCAAATTCAGTTTGCTTTGATGAGGCAGAAAATCGTCTAACTTCAATGCGAGGTATCTTAGTTTATCTACTTCGTGATTTTGAAAAACGTCATCCATATGATCTTGAAAAACAATCTGTAGCTAAAGCAGAACTGGAATCATTTTTAAATTAAAAGGGTCAATTTACTTTAAATTGACGATGTTACAACTCTCCTCTTAAAGGAAGGAGAAAAAAATGGAAGAAAAGAAAAAATTTAGTTTGTTTACTACAGTATTAACTGTAATATGTGTAGTATTTGTTGCAGAAGCTGCAGCTCCAGTTGCAGCGATTGGGAATTCTCAATTCTTTTGGTGGTTATTTTTATTAATTGCTTTTTTATTACCATACGGATTGATTTCAGCTGAATTAGGTACTACTTATATAGGTGATGGTGGAATCTATGATTGGGTGACGAAGGCGTTTGGACACCGATGGGGCTCAAGGACCTCCTGGTATTATTGGATTAATTTTCCATTGTGGTTAGCATCACTAGCTGTTATGACTCCTGGGTTGTTGACAACGATTACAGGTGTTGAGTTTTCGATGTTCTGGACATTATTAATTGAACTTGTATTTATTTGGTTGATTATATGGATAAGCTTTTATCCCGCAAGTGATAGCGTATGGATCCTCAATGGTGCGGCAATTATAAAGATGATATTAGCACTATTAGTAGGAGTCTTGGGATTATACATTGCCTTTACAAAAGGAATGGCTAATAAAATTACGTTGGATTCACTTTTACCATCATTTGATTTAAATAGTCTATCATTTATTTCTGTTATTATTTTTAATCTACTTGGTTTTGAAGTTATTTGTACGTGTGCGGATGATATGGAGAATCCTAAAAAACAAATACCTCAATCTATAATTGTTGCAGGTCTAGTTATTGCGGCTATTTATATATTTTCTGCATTTGGTATTGGGGTAGCGATTCCAGTTGATAAAATTTCTACCAGTAGTGGTATGATGGACAGCTTTAAACTTTTGACCGGATCAGAAAATGGATGGTTTATAATTTTAATGGCATTTCTGTTCTTACTAACTCTTTTTGGAAATATGATTTCATGGTCATTAGGAGTGAATAACACGGCATGTTATGCTGCTGAAAATGGAGATATGCCAAAGTTTTTTGCAAAACGTAGTAAAAAGAATAACATGCCAATTGGATCAGCTTTAGCAAATGGTTTTGTTGCAACATTTGTAGTAGTCATTGCACCAATATTGCCAAATCAGGATCTGTTTTGGGCGTTCTTCTCATTGAACCTTGTTATGTTCCTACTTTCTTACATACCAGTTTTTCCAGCATTTTATAAGTTAAGAAAAATTGATCCAGAAACCCCTCGACCTTTTAAAGTAGGAGGAAGTGATCTTATTTTAAAAATTATGGTTGTGATTCCAATTATTATGATTTTGATCTCGCTTTTATTTACAGCATTCCCATTATCTTTTGACGAAGTAACATTAGCTGATAAATTACCTGTAACTATCGGTTCATTAATTTGTCTTATCTTAGGTGAAGTAATTATTCGTGTGAAAAAAATCAAAAAATGATAGTAACTAAATACCAATACAATAATAGGAGGACTTGAGATGTCTAAACGTATTGTGGGGACAACCCCTAAAGTAGATGGATTTCGAATGCCAGGAGAATTCGAAGAACAAGAACAAATTTGGATGTTATGGCCATGGCGAAATGATAATTGGCGTCTAGGAGCTAAACCGGCTCAAAAAGCATTTTTAGATGTTGCTAAAGCTATTAGTGAATTTGAGCCAGTTTCACTTTGTGTACCACCTCTTCAATTTGAAAATGCTATAGCTCGTGTATCTGCTCTTAATTGTGAAAATATAAGAGTAATCGAGATGACAAATGATGATTCGTGGATTCGCGACTGTGGTCCTACATTTCTTATAAATGATAAAGGTGAACGTCGTGCAGTAGATTGGGAATTCAATGCATGGGGTGGTTTAGTAGATGGACTCTATTTCCCTTGGGATCAAGATGCACTTGTTGCAAGAAAAGTTTGTGAATTAACAAATACTGATTCTTATAAAACAGATGATTTTGTTTTAGAAGGTGGATCAATTCACGTTGATGGTGAAGGTACAGTGATGGTTACTGAAATGTGTCTTCTTCATCCAAGTCGAAATCCACATTTGTCAAAAGAAGAAATTGAACAAAAATTAAAGGATTATTTGAATTGTGAAAAAGTAATTTGGGTGAAAGATGGTATTGACCCATATGAAACGAATGGTCATATTGATGATGTAGCATGTTTTGTAAAACCTGGAGAAGTTGCATGTATTTATACTGAAGATGAAAACCATCCTTTCTATAAGGAAGCAAAAGCTGCGTTTGAATTCCTAAGTGAACAAACAGATGCAAAAGGCAGAAAATTAAAAGTACATAAAATGTGCGTTACTAAGAAGCCGTGCTATCTAAAAGATGCAGATACGATTGATTTTTCAGAAGGGGCTATCCCAAGAGAGGAAGGAGAAGTTGCAATCGCATCATATTTGAATTTCTTAATAGTGAATGGAGGAATTATTCTCCCTCAATATGGTGATGAGAACGATGCATTAGCGGTTGAACAAGTGCAAGCAATGTTCCCTGATCGTAAAGTTGTTGGAGTTGAAACTACAGAGATTGCATATGGTGGTGGTAATATTCACTGTATCACCCAACAACAACCAGCAACTAAATAGGTTTTGCAGAGTCTGGTAAAACAGACTCTGTTTTCTTAATGTGGCAGATCAAGTAGGTGTAGGCATACGATTGTATATTGTTCTACAAAGAGGAATAAATGATGAAAAATTTTGAGGTGGAATATAGCTGGTTAAAAAATTCTATTATAAAAGGAATAAATCAGCTACCTGAACATTCTGAGCATTATTTTTATAATAAATATGTAGATATAAAACAATTTGAATATATTCAAATGGATATGATGCATTTAAATAGCAATTGGATATACAAAATACCAGTTTTTAATACAAAAACTAGCAATAATGAACAGGAATTAGTAACGTTATTTAATAATTTTAAGGCTGAAGATACATTAATTAACAAAAAAAGTATCTTAAAATTGAGAAGTTTTAATTTTCCTTTTTACATCTGGCTAAATGGATCCTTTGTTGGTTTTTCAAAGGGATTTGAAAGGTATTTAGAGTTTGAAATTACAAATTTACTACGTCCGGATAGTAATGAACTTATAATTAAGGTATATCCAAATAATGAAGAAACAACTAGTGATGATGTGATGTTAGACTCACTCTTGGATAAAATTTCGGAGAGTATTATATATAACATTCCTAATCTCCATGTATATGATTTTAATGTTACATTAGAAAATAAACAAAAATTTAATAAATCGACAATCACAATTGATTGTTTATTAAATGGAAATTCTAAAAGTGCTATAATTGGTATTTATGTATACGATAAAGAAAGAAAGATAATCTTAAAGGATAACGTTGATTATACTAATAAACTAGACAAAAAATATAATTTGGATACAAATTACTTAGCGATTTCTTTTATAAAATTATTAGTAATTGATGATGGTACTGTAGTAGAAACGGCTATAAAGAAAGTTAATTAAAAATTAGTATCACACGATTTTGATTTATCATAAGCTAACATTTTTTTCACCAATATTAAAAATCTCGTGAAGCATCACGATTTATAAAACGTTGAAACCCATTAACATTTATTGAAAGTTAATCTTATTTATATAAGGGGCTGGTTTTTAAATCTGTAAAAACAAACATATTCATCTTTCAGGAAAAATAAGTCTTTTTCGGAAACTTATTAACTGTTGGGGACGATACAAATAGATAATCGTATCCATAATTGCCACTAAATACATGAAAAAGCACTTTAGTTGATAGTAACAGAATATGTGTTATCAGCTAAAGTGCTTTGTTAGATTGCTACATGCTTAAAAATTTTTCCCTTGCTTCATTTGAATCTTCCATTTTGAAAATCCTTATAAAATCAAGATAGTCTGAAAATCGTTCTTCTGGGATACATATTAATAATTCTTCAACATTAGCTTCAAATTGATTCAGGCCCCATTCGTTTAGTATTCTAACGAATTCATCAGAAATACGAATATCACGTTCTCTAATTTCATCAAGTCCCCAATTGTTATTACTTTGACTTAACTCAAGTAAGACGCCAACTTTGGACTTCTTGTAGCTTTCTTTTTTCTTAGCAAAGTATCCGTTACTTGCGCTAATATTCAGCTTCTTTTCAATGGGAATCTTATTACCAATATGTTCAACTAATTCTTTGACTTCAGAATCTGAATTTGTTGGGAAATAACTTGATTGCCATTTTTGGGGAAGGATATGCTCAATTTCCCATTTTTCTGGTAATAATTCCGATTGATGTTGATAAGCTATGATATTTAATATCATCTTCACTGTATTACGATTCGCATTTTTGATTTTATCTGACAATTCTTTCTCATCGATTTTGCTGAAATTGAATCTGGGTTGTGATGAGTTAACTATTTCTGCATTTAAATTCAAGATTCCAGTTTTGACGGCATTAATTGTTGGTGTTATGATATATCTTGCAGAAAGAACTGCTAATAATCTCTTCACAAAAATAAGAAAATCATCTTCAAATGTGTCTTTATGATGATAGTGTAAATAGTAAATAACAACAGGATATTTCCAGAACTCATTAGGATAAGAGGTCAGAGCATCCAATATTTGTTTTATTTCCATATTTTCGGACCATTTTTCATTTTCTAGTGAGACTTTATTATTTATCACTATCCACAAATTTAAAATGGCATTTAAGTTTTGCATTAAATCTTGTGAGTACAGTTTTTCGAAATTATTTTTTGCATAATATTTTCTAATACCAGGAGTAGTTGTCTTGCGATCGTTTTCATTTGCTCTCAAGTAAAACATATAGTAGTAAAACAACTTTTGAATACTTTCCCCAGCATTTGTAGCTTCTTCATCTAGTTCTTGCCAGAGTTCTATAAATTCCTTTTTTTCATCTGAATTCAAGTGATTATAAATTTTTGCTTTAAAAATATCGGCATCCGATAATGCTAGTCCTCTATCGTTTAGAGTTGAAAAAATAGTTAGTGCTGTTTCTTGACTATCGGCTGTAATAGGGAGAAGAATAGCTTGATTTAAGATATTACTGATGAAGTTATAAAAGGACAATGGATTATCTGCAGCATATTCATTAACTAGTTGCTGGAGCAATCTATAATTTTTAGCATAGTTGCTATGTGATTTTTCATCTGCTTTTCCAGAGACTAGTATATTAGCAAATTCTTGATTCCCTTCCTCTCCCATTACCCGGGAACTAATAAGGATTTCATCAAAATTAACAACTCCTGTAGTTGGATTTTGTTTCCAAATTGTTGGCTCGATTTGACTTTTCAAGAAATTAGTCTCAGGACCACCACTTTCTAATTTAGTGTAAATAGCTCTCAATAGCAATAAGAGGCTTGTTATACGCTGTTGCCCATCGATTATTTCCTGTTCTTTATTATCATTTTCATATGAAACTATTGTGCCAAGAAAGTAAGTATTATTTTCATCTTCTGTTGTATTGAGTGTGTATTCAGTTAGATCATCGAATAAAACTTGGATTTGTTCGTCTGACCAAGCATATGGTCGTTGATATTCAGGAATAATAAATCTTTTATTCTTTCCAGTCTCTAATAGTTGTTTGACGCTTCTTTTGTCAACATTTATTGATGTAGTCATAGAAGAAATTCCTTTGATTTGTTTATAATATAGCTAATTATATCAATTTTTTAGTTTTCTTTCTAAGAAATATCTATTTTTCTAAAATTAAAATACGGGTGATAATTCTGCCTGACGTATTATAAAGATCAATTTTGTATTTGAAGGAATCAATAACAGTTGACAACTCTAAGAAAAACGCTTACAATGTTACTATGTTGCGACTTCTATTTTTGGCAACCTAGAGTTGCCCAGAAGGAGGAGATACCATGAAAATGGATAACAAAACAACCCTTGCTCTTATTGAGCTAGCAACAGTTGCCATCTTAGCTGTAAAAGATATTGTACTCAAGAAAATTGAGTGCAATAATCAAAGGCTGGAAGGCTAGCATACAGTTTTACTGTATGCTTTTTATTTAAAATTTATAGATAAGAATTGAGTAAAAATGGTTTTAGATAGATACCAAGATATTATAAAAGGGCATGCTGAAAATTTTAAAGAAATATTTGGGAGTAAATTTATTTACGGGAATTACAAAAGAAATGTAAAAGATAAATCTAGATATAGATCGGACTTTCCTCTATTTAATATTGCCTCTGATAATTTTTATATTTATCAGATATATGTAAAAGATCTTCAATCAAATATCCGAAACTATTTAATAAATCCTATTTTAGAGGAATTACTGAATGAGAGTAGTTATAAAATTACAAGTTCGCTAAAAGGTATAAGAAGATGTGTAAGTTTTAGTAATTCGGCTATAGAGGAATACAATTGTTATCCATTTCAATTTATTATTGAGAGGGAAAATATTAAAATTGGTGTTCGGTATACTGAATTACATGATATAGATGATGGAGATGATGTTTTTAGAGAGTTACTAAATGATTTTCGAATTGATAAAGTAATTATTTTACATTTTTCAAAGGATATGAATATTGTATCAAACTCATATTCCAAAATAATAGATATATATCATTATTCAATTAAAAATTTTTTAGATGAGTTCATCAATGAAAATATATATCAATACTTTTTAACAACTTTAACAAAAGCGATAGATGATATGCAAAAGTTAATAGGTTTTGATGTGATTCCTAGATTAAGCATGTCTAATCTAGCTAAAGTTAGACTTGATTTAAGAGAGAATTTACAAAACGTCAATTTAAAAGCACTAAGTTATAATTCCCCAAAAAAATTTAACAATCTAGAAGAGTGTGACTTAGATATAATTAATTCAAATTTAGAGAAGGGTAAAGCTGAAGTATTATTAGGAAAATCAGATTTTGCTAAGTCCTACCTAACTTCTGAATATTTGTATAAAGTATTAGTTGATAATAGTAACTTTGATTATACTTCTGTTGTAGCGGGGTATTTAAAAACAATTGAACAATTTCTTTACCGGCTTTTAGAATACCAGATGAACACTAATGAAAGAAAAAAATGGATTAAAACGAAAAATCGTCGCCTGGTAAACAAAGAATTCAAAGCAACTAATAGAACAGATGAAATAAAGCCGAATGGAAATAAAATATTAGCTAAATCTCAAAACCTTGAATACATGGATACTAGTTTAGGTTCTCTAATAAATTACATGAATGAAAATAACGATTGTTGGGAAATAAGTAAGGACGGAAAAACGATATTGACGGAACTCTTGAACGATTATAGAGAATCAGTTCGCAATGGGTATTTTCATAAACACAACATAGAAGATATTGAAGAAGTGGAGCGTATTAGAAATAACACTTTATATCTTCTTTGCTTTTTAATTGGAAGTTTAAAAGATTTTGACATTACTAAATTTGGTTATTTAGATTTTTCATTTAATGACTTTTACCATAAAGTTCCTAGACGCCCAGTAGGTATCCCCTTCTATATTCAAGAAACAAAAAATGGCCAACCAAAGCTAATGAAACTAGTTTATGAACAAGAACCTGAAAGTTATGACGTAGATGGTCTACTGGAGAATAATCTCTATTTTGCTGAAGTGGATGATCATAACAAGCCGTATGAATATATTAATCAAGTTCCTAAGGATGATCTGGTTATTTTCAATATTAATAATGTGCCTTACCGAGCAGAGTATGTTGGAAGAAGTACAGACGATGGCTTTATAAATAAAGTTGAATTTTATAGAAAAGATTAATTAGAAAAGAAATAGATCATCTCATCATTCTTGATATATAGTGCATTAACTTTATAGTGCTTGAATGATTTAATTAGATTTTTCTTGTTTTTAAGAATACATACTTCAACACTTCCCTTCTATTTCGGAAAACACAATAAAAAGCTTCTCTTTGAAACTTGTCACAGTTAAAAGAGGAGCTTTTTATTTTTTGATGATATTTAGAATCCAATTTTGCGTTTATTTATTTTTTTTTATTAAATCCATTGACAACAAAAGGGATCAGTGCACCAATTATAGTACCTGCAATAGCAGCAGACTTAGAGGATACAATTAATTTAGAAGCCTGAGAGATTTCATCAAAATCTAGATTTTCTGCTTCAGCTTTAGACAATACTTCTAATAACATTTCAGCACGCTTAGCTCGATCAGAGTCGGTTGACTTTAGTTTTTCAATTTCAAAATCAACTACTGTTCGTATTGCAATGTAATGTAGTTTGGTTAGTTTGCTATTCTTTGTTTCCAAATTACTAATAGTTTGTTTAGTGACTCCAATAAGATCACCTAAATCAGCACTTGTCCAATTTAAAATTTCTCTAATAGACTTTAAATTGTCTTGCAGTATTTGTCTTGTTTTCTCATTTGAGGGATATTTTTCTTTTTTCATTTCACGACACCTACAATTCTGTATTTACATTATAACAGAAATTTGGGACATAAAAAAGCATTGTTTCGGTCAAGATTATAATTTAAATAAAAAATAATTGACAAATTAAAATTAATGGACTATAATATCGGTATTCTTAAGAAAGTGAGGAATAAAGTAATGATTAGCTTGTTAAAAATAAAGTGAGTCATATGTTTGTTCTAGATTCTGTGTCAGAAGCATGACCAGAAGTGTTTTGAGGTAGTGTATACCCTGCCGTTCCATTATAGGAGGAAAGTCATAATGAATTTACAAGTAATGCTTAATATTGTGTTGATTATTGGAATGATCTATTTAGTTGTTAGAAGATATATTATTGCATCAAAATTTACAGATTATATGATTAAGAATGGCGGGGAAGAAATTGAATTTATAAAAGAGCACAGCTTGAGTTTCTCTGAATGTGTAAAATTGCTTAATAAAAAACATAAAATTGGGATAGTCAATGCATTTTCTGTTGTAAACTGTTTAAGAGAAAAGTAAGATGATCCTTTAATTTCGTTAATAAAAATAGTCGAAGTAACAGTATTTGCTATGGATCAGGCTGAGTCTGATAATGTAGAAGCTTCATATACTTGTTTATTAAAAATAGGAGTTTATATTATGTCAAAATTATACGAATGTAGTGAGTGTGGTGAGTTGTTTTCCAAGCATGAAATTGATTGGGAAGGTAG
This sequence comes from Streptococcus sp. 1001283B150225_161107_H12, assembly GCF_015552665.1. NCBI lineage: Bacteria > Bacillati > Bacillota > Bacilli > Lactobacillales > Streptococcaceae > Streptococcus > Streptococcus sp. 1001283B150225_161107_H12. The sequence goes on from NZ_JADNFC010000008.1 coordinate 27,409, forward strand.
CGATGAAAGCTATGAGTCTTATTATTGTCATGACTGTTCTAGGTTTCTAGAGCAATGTGGAATTGATGCAATGGATCCTGATGGATTTGGGTATGACGAATATGGAAACTGGGATTCTGAACGATTAGGATTATAAATACCTTTGAAAAACTCCTATCGCCTCTTCGTCCGTCCCCTTGTTAGATATTTATAACAGTCTTAAAAAATCACATAAGAAAGTGTAAGAATGAAGTTAATACCGTACATTTTTATAAATAGAAATTTATTGTCTGTTACCGGCACAAAAAAAGAAGTGTTTTCTAAATGTCTCAAAATTGCAAGTAAATATGGAAAAGTGATAGGCAGTGATGAAATGTTTGGGGATATTTATCTTAAAACAAAACTAAATCTGCGCCAGTTACATTTTCCAAGAGAAATAAAAATATCGGTTGCTGCCACTGAGGTTCAAGATTTGACTATTATAAGGTTTGGTGATAGGTATGATTTTACTAGTTCATGGCTTAGGGACGTTTTTGGAAAAGAATTCTTTAAAAAATGAAAACCTGTATATAGTTATAATGAAGCGCTTCAAAACTATACTGGAATTTCCCTAAATTATCAAGCTAATATAAATTTTTTGAAATTTTAGTTGCGTAAGGATGCCCTTAAATACTGTTATGAAGCTATTTTTAAATCAATTGAAAATAATGCTTTCCAAACCAGGTTTTACGAAAAGTTTTATTTGTACCAAAAATGACAAAGCATCCAAAACCTTTTCTCCATCTCTCCGGTAATTCATTGACCTTCCGTTATCCTCGAATATTGTCTTCTAACGCCTAGGAATGAACGGAGATTTGACCAGATAGTCCGATAATTTGACCACTTATCCAAATTTCCTTGTCACCCTTGCCTCTGTTTGTTATAGTAGGATTATCAAAAGAAGCTAGTCTTCTGATATAAATACAAAAAGAGGTAGTATCATGAAAAAATTAATTGGTTTTGGATTTATCCTTGCAGCTCTCGCCGTCATCACCTTTAGTATCATTGGTTACCCGAAAATAGATGCCAATCTTTGGCCCTTGGTTCCAGTTGTCTTGTTTGTTTTCTTTACGCTTGAAAATGCACTCAAGAAAGACTACAAGTCCAGCTTGATTTGTGCCATCATTGGATTCATCATTGCCAATGCCATCTATGATCTTCTTCCGATTTCAAATGGGGTCGTGATTACTGCGGGTGTCTTAGCTTGTCTTGGCCTCGGCTTTCTCTTTCCAGATGCACCAAAAGAAAAATAATGCTTCCGCTTTTATTCGCTCTAGGGGCTTGGCATGAAGAGATTTCTTCAGACCAAGTCCTTTTTAGCTGTCTGAAAGAACCACTTAGGGGCTGAAAATAACCACTTACTGAAAAGGACTTGTAAGATTTTGAACAGCTGTTATAATGTTACTAACAAAGGTTAAGAAAGGAGTCCTATGAAAGTTCGCATCGAATTAGATCCTCAGATGGATGAGCCAGAAATGATCATTCGGGCTCCTCGATTGACGGAAGATGTCGCCCGCTTGCAACAGTTGATCTTGGAGCGAAAAATGACGCCCTTGACCTTTTACAAGGATCGCAGCGAATACTTTGTAGATGTGTCAAAAATTCTCTTCTTTGAGACAGATGGTGAAAAGATCTATGGTCATACCAGAGAAGAGGCTTACGAGGTCCGTCAAAAACTCTACGAGTTGGAAGAAATCTTGCCGATTGCTTTCTGTCGCATCTCCAAGTCGACCATCGTCAATACCAAGCAGATTTATTCCATCGAAAAATCTTTTTCGGGAACCAGTACAGTAAACTTTTATCAAACCCATAAGCAGGTACACGTGTCCCGACACTATTATCAACTCTTAAAAGAACGGTTAAAGGAAATGAGGTAACAAAATGAAAAATAAATTAATTGGGATTTTCTTAATCCTCCTAGCAGCTCTGGTGCTCTTGCAAGGCTATTTTGTAAAATGGGAGATTAGTATCTGGACGCTGGCTTGGGTTGTCTTGCTCGCAGTCCTTTCCCTCTCTAGTTTCTTGAAGCGCCACTTTGGTTGGGGATTTCTATATGGGATTTTGGCCCTCTTCTCCCTTAACGGCCAATACCATTTTCTTCCAGTATCTAATTCGGTGGTCATCTTTTCTTCTATTTTAGCGGTGATCGGTCTCAATATTCTCTTCAAGCCTTCCAAAAAAGCAAAAGCAACTTGGAACTCCTACTCAGCAGGAACATCTTCCCAAACTGCTGGCAATGACATCGATGTCTCCTTCTCTACAGTGACCAAGTATTTGAATGACCAGAATTTTACGGGCGGAAGTGCGGATGTGAGCTTGGGAGAAGCTTCTATCTATTTTGATAATTGCCGGATCGAAGGGCCGTCAGCCCAGTTTGCGGTGGATGTCTCCCTTGGAAGTTTGAGTCTCTATGTCCCGAGCGACTGGCGGGTTCATGTCAATGTAGAAAGTTCTCTGTCAGCTATCCAACACCAGGAAAATCCTAGCAATTTAACCAGCAAAGACTTTTACATCGTCGGAGAGGTCTCACTGGGGAACCTAGAAATCATCTATGTAGGTGAGAATTCCTTTTCATAAGCCGATCTAAGAAAAACTTATTCAAAGGTCTTGCCAAGAGAAAGTTTTTTTGGTAATATAGTACGGTATGTGGTGCTAGCACATCCGTAATATTAGATCTAATAGGAGGCAAAACAGAATGGCTAAAGTATGTTATTTTACTGGTCGTAAGACTGTATCAGGAAACAACCGTTCACACGCGATGAACCAAACCAAACGTGCCGTAAAACCAAACCTTCAAAAAGTAACTGTCCTTATCGATGGTAAACCTAAAAAAGTTTGGGCTTCAGCTCGTGCATTGAAATCTGGTAAAGTAGAACGCGTTTAATAAAGAAAGAAGGCTGGGCATAAAGTGTCCAGCCTTCGCTTTTTGATAGGAATAGTAGTATGACGCAGTGGTTGATTGGAACTACTCATGTTTGAAACATTCGTACTTCCTAATCAACTGCGCGGGGGTGGGAAAATTGAAAAGGTTTGGGGAACCTTTTCAACTTTTTTTATTTTACAGAGTTCTTTCCCACTCCCTTTTCTTTTTCTTCATTTTTCCTCTTTTTGGACATTTGTATCAACCGATAGGAGAAAGGTGTATCCCTTTTACACGCGCCCTCTTTTATGGTAAAATAGAATATAAAATACTTTTGAGGTAGAAATTATGACAGTAAAAATCAATACAAAAGATGGTCAAATTGAATTGACCGATGATGTCATCGCAACTGTTGTAGGCGGTGCAGCCACTGAAATTTTTGGAGTGGTTGGGATGGCCAGCAAAAACGCGATTAAAGATAATTTCCAAGCTCTCTTAGGTAAGGAAAACTACTCTAAGGGTGTCGTTGTGAAAACAGCGGAAGCAGGAAGTATTGCGGTTGATGTTTACACTGTTTTGAGCTATGGTACAAAGATTAGCGAAGTCTCAAAAAATATTCAAGAGCGTGTCAAATTCAGTTTAGAAAATCAACTTGGAATCACAACGGATACAGTCAACGTCTATATCCAAAACATTAAAATTGTGGGAGAATAATCGTGTCTAAAATTACAACTAGTTTATTTCAAGAAATGGTCCAAGCAGGGGCTACTCGCTTAAATAAACAAGCCGAGTATGTCAATTCATTGAACGTTTTTCCTGTACCAGATGGTGATACTGGAACCAACATGGGGATGACCATTGAAAATGGTGCAAAAGAAGTAGCCGATCGCTCTGCTTCAACTGTTGGTGAAGCAGCAAATATCTTTGCGAAAGGGCTTTTGATGGGAGCGCGTGGAAACTCAGGAGTGATTACTTCTCAGTTGTTCCGAGGATTTTCTCAAAGTGTCAAAGACAAGGATGAATTGGATGGGGCAGCTCTTGCGGCAGCCTTCCAAGCAGGGGTTGAAGTAGCCTATAAAGCGGTTATGAAGCCAGTAGAAGGAACCATCTTGACCGTTTCTCGCGGTGCTGCTATCGGTGCCAAGAAAAAAGCAGAATCTACCAATGATGCAGTAGAAGTCATGCGTGCAGCCCTTGAAGGAGCTAAAACAGCCCTTGCCAAAACACCAGATATGCTTCCAGTATTGAAGGAAGTCGGTGTGGTGGACTCTGGTGGTCAAGGTTTGGTCTTCATCTATGAAGGATTCCTATCAGCTTTGACAGGAGAATTCATCGCTTCTGAAGAATTTGTGGCGACTCCAGCAACCATGTCAGAAATGATCAACGCAGAGCACCACAAGTCCGTAGCAGGTCATGTGGCAACCGAAGATATTACCTTTGGTTACTGTACAGAGATCATGGTCGCTTTGAAACAAGGTCCAACCTATGTCAAAGACTTTGACTACGACGAATTCCGTAATTATTTGAACAATCTTGGGGATTCTCTATTAGTCGTTAACGATGATGAAATCGTCAAAGTCCACGTCCATACTGAAGATCCAGGTCTTGTTATGCAAGAAGGATTGAAATATGGTAGCTTGGTCAAAGTAAAAGTTGACAACATGCGCAACCAGCACGAAGCACAAGTTGAAAAAGAAGAACGTCAAGCGAAACCAGCTGAAGCAAAAGAATATGCGATTATTGCAGTCGTTGCGGGTGACGGTTTAGCGGATATCTTCAAAGCGCAAGGAGTGGATTACATCATCTCTGGTGGTCAAACTATGAACCCTTCAACAGAAGACTTTGTCAAAGCTGTTGAAGAGTTGAATGCGCGCAACATCATTATCTTGCCAAACAACAAGAACATCTTGATGGCGGCTCAATCTGCAGCAGAAGTCATTGAGCAACCAGCAGCAGTCGTAGAGACGAAGACCATCCCTCAAGGATTGACCAGTCTTCTTGCCTTTGATGAGAGCAAGTCGATCGAAGAAAACTACGAACGCATGAGCGCTTCACTGGAAGATGTTGTTTCAGGTAGTGTGACGACAGCCGTTCGTGATACCACTATTGATGGTCTTGAAATCCATGAAAACGACAATCTTGGAATGGTTGATGGTAAGATCGTCGTTTCCAATCCAGATATGATGGAAACCTTGACAGCAACCTTTGACAAGATGTTAGACGAAGATAGTGAAATTGTCACGATTTATATCGGTGAAGATGGTAAAGAAGAAGTAGCCAATGACTTGGCTCAAAACTTGATGGCTAAATATGAGGACGTCGAAGTCGAAATTCATCAAGGAAATCAACCAGTTTACCCATATTTGTTTAGCGTTGAATAATCAAAAAATTTCAAAAATAGCAGGAAAAAGAGCCAAAAAATGATTTTTTGGCCCTTTTTTTGATAAAAAAAGCTTTATGAAAGCGATTAGATAGGTGTTTTTAGACAATTTTTATTTGATATGTTATACTTTAGAAAAATAGAAATAGGAGAAAAAAGCAAATGAAAAAGGTAATCTGCTTTTTAGGAGCTTTGCTTTTTGTGATGACGGGTTGTGCTACTAAGTCCCAGTCCACAGAAACATCAAAAAGCTCAACCACTACTTCGATAGAAAAAAGTGAAACTGTTACCAGTGAGGCAAAGGAAGAAACCAAGGTTCTCACTGCAGAAATCAATGGCAATCAACATCGCTACACCATCACGACAAAAGGTGATAAGGTTCAGAAATTAAAGTTAGATGTTTTATCGGCCCTACCAGAAAAAATTGCCACTAATTCAGCTAATTTAAGTCCTGAAGAAATGACAAAAATTATCAATGAAGGTTTGCAGTCAGATTCAGAATACAAGGCTCTGAAAGACACAGCTGGCTTCAGTATCGAATATAAGGTCACTCCAGAGAAAAAATTAGCCTCAACAGTCTCTGTTGATATGGAAACCATTGATTGGGACAAGGTTAAAGATCTATCTTACTTTAAAGATCTTGGTATCGGTGACCTAAAAGACATCAAGGCGTCTACTGTTTTCACAGGATTAAAACTCCATGGTTTCAAAGAAGAAACCCCAGCACCATAGGTTCGGACTCTTGTCCGGCCTTTTTTTATTTTCCATGACATTTGTCATGTCAGCCAGTGACAAAATCATCTAGTGGCCTGTTATTCCTTTCGCTATAATAAAGTCAGAAAGTAAGAGGTAAGGAAAAATGAAACAATGGTTCTATAAAGTATTTACGTTAACAGTGGTTGGGATGGTCGTCTATTTGATCTTTTCAAAGGACGATAGCCTCTATTACCATTTTCCTTGGGAATTATTTGCTGGGATTGGCATCATGAGCTGGGCGGTCCAAGAAGGTCTAAAAATGATCAAGGCTGTTAAAAAGGAGATGGAGCAATGAAAAAGAAACTTGAAATTGGATTGGTAGCTGTTTTGTGTTTGCTCCTTTGGGCAACTGAGATGGTGACGGGCTGGTTTTCTGCCCATTTTCCTAGCTGGTTTTTCCAAACGGTTTGGGGAGTGACCTTGGTCGTCTATGTCATCATTCCAGCTGGCCAGATTTGGTTGAAAGGAGAGTCCCATGAGTGTCATTAGAGTTGATAACTTGAACAAAAGTATCAGAGGAAAGGTGATCCTAGAAGATCTTTCTTTCACAGTTGAGAGAGGGGACTGTCTGGCCTTGATTGGGCCAAACGGGGCAGGGAAGACAACCTTGATGGATTGCCTCCTAGGAGATAGGAAGGTGACTTCTGGAACTATTGAAGTAGAGGGAAAAGCTCCTGGTCATCCTCAGTTAAAGGCTAGTATCTCCTATCTCCCTCAAGAGAATGCCATCGTGCAAAAGCTAACCGTGCAGGAACTGATCAGTTTCTTTCGCTCCATTTATCCCAACCCTTTAACGGTCAATGCCATCGATGATTTATTGCGTTTTACTCCAGAACAAAAGAAGCAATTAGCCAGTAAGCTGTCTGGTGGGCAAAAGCGTCTCCTATCCTTTGTCCTGACCTTGATTGGTCGTCCCAGTCTCCTATTTTTGGATGAGCCAACGGCTGCCATGGATACGTCCACTCGCCAACGCTTTTGGGAGATCGTCGGGCATTTAAAGGACCAAGGTGTGACTATTGTCTATTCGTCCCATTACATCGAGGAAGTAGAACATACAGCTGATCGGATTTTGGTCTTGCACCAGGGCCATTTGCTTCGGGATACGACACCTCTCGCTATGAGAAGCGAAGAGGTAGAAAAACATTTCACCCTGCCTTTGCGTTACAAAGCTCTAGTGGCCGAGATGGAAGGGATTGGTCAAGTGGTCATTAAACCGGATGCCCTTCAGGTTGTGACAGGCGACGCTAATCGTTTGTGGAGGCGATTGCAGGAAGAAGGATGTTCGATCCAAGAGATCGAAGTGACTAATAGAAGTTTATTGGATTCTATTTTTGAAAATACAAAGGAAGTAGGTAGAGAAGATGAAACGCATGAAAGCTCTCGGCGTGGTTGAGTGGCATTTGACTCGACGCCAAGCCATTTATTACTTGTTATCAATTGGGATGCCCACGGCCTTTTATCTATTTTTTTCAGGGATGTACCAGGAAACGCCAGGAGCACCTGCTCACTTTATGAGGGATTATCTCCTTTCTATGACGGCTTTTTCCATGATGTCTACGGCTATCTTTTCTTTTCCAACAGTTCTTGAAACCGATCGACTCAACAATTGGCAAAAAGTCTTGCGCCATACCCCGGTATCTATGGTAGAATATTATCTAATAAAGGTTGTGGGTCTCTTTGTCGATTTTCTCCTATCGATTGGGGTCGTCTTTACCGTGGGCCACGTGGTGCGTCATGTGAATATGTCCCTACAAGATTGGGTCTTGTCGGCCTTTATTCTTATCCTAGGGAGCCTAGCGTTTGTGGCTATCGGTCTGGTCTTGACCCTGCTTCCTTCCAGTCAATTGATGTCTGTTGTGGGCAATCTCCTTTACATGGGGCTTGCTGTTATGGGTGGCCTATGGATGCCGATTAGTCTCTTTCCAGAATGGATGCAAGCCATCGGCAAATGCCTACCAACCTATCAATTGATGGAGCTGATCAAGACCTTTTTAAACAAGGGGCAGATCAATGTTCTCGCTAGTGTCTATTTAACCTTGTTTACCCTGGTCTTGTTTACCCTTGTCATTGTTTATCGTCGTCATTCTGAGGTTCGTTCATGATTGAAAAACTCAAGCGTATCCATTATATGTTTTACGCTAGCCTAGTCTTTATGGGCTTTCCCTTTATCTCTATTTTATTAGGGGAGGTCCCCTACTGGCACTTCTTTTTAGCCCTCTTGTTTATTGCTTCCTATCTAGGAGTCTTGATTACTGAAAACAAAAAGCTGACCTGGATTTGTTGGCTATACCTCCTAGCCTATGTAGCAGGAAATACTCTTTTTATTAACGCCAACTATTTTTGGTTTTATTTCTTCATCAGCAACCTATTGGTCTATCACTTTGAGATTCGCAATTTTCGCTCTCCCTATCTTTGGACAGTTTTTCTATCGCAATTCCTGCTTTTTGGGGCCATCTTTTTCAAACAGAGTGCGATGGAGTATGAATGGGTATTTTTAATCATTATTTTCTTTTTTACCCATGCCATGACCTACGGCATGATTCGGATTCGGATGGTGGAAGAGTTGAAAGCTGACCATGCCAAGCAAAATGCCCAGATCAATCTCTTGTTGGCAGAAAACGAGCGCCATCGGATTGGCCGCGATCTGCATGACAGTCTAGGACACACCTTTGCCATGCTCAGTGTCAAGGCGGACCTAGCTGATCAATTCTTAGCATTGGGTCAGGTTGAGAAGGCGCAGGAGCAGGTGCAAGAGATTCAAGCTATCAGTCAAGAGTCCATGCACCAAGTCCGAGAGATTGTGGAGAACTTGAAGCAGCGAACCCTGACAAGAGAGCTAGAAACTGTCCAGCAAATGCTAGAAGTGGCGCAAGTCAAAGTGGAGATTCAGAATGAGCTCGATACAGCTAGCATCTCGCCGATCCTAGAGTCTGCTCTGGCCATGGTGTCTCTGGAATTAGCCACTAATATGATCAAACATGCCAAAGCGACGCAGGCCTTTCTCTCTTATTGCTCCACCGAGACAGGTGTAGAAATGGTTGCAGAAGACAATGGCATCGGCTTTAGTAAAGTTTCCGATAAGGATCTGCACTCGATCCGCGAACGGATTGCCTTATTGGGAGGAGAGTTAGAGATCAGTCGTCGTCACAAGCCAACCCGCATAGAAATACGGATCCCCTATCAAGAAAGGAAATAAGATGCGCTTATTAGTTGCTGAAGACCAAAGTATGTTGCGCGATGCCCTCTGCCAGCTCTTGCTTTTGCAAGAGGATGTAGAAGAAGTCTTGCAGGCTGGAGACGGGCAAGAAGCTATTCGCTTACTCGAAACCCATCCAGTTGATATTGCTATCTTAGATATTGAGATGCCCATCAAAACAGGGCTAGAAGTGTTGGAATGGGCCAAAAGTCAACAACCCCAGCTCAAGGTTGTCATCGTTACCACCTTTAAGCGACCGGGTTACTTTGAGCGGGCCCTGAAGGCTGGAGTCGATGCCTATGTCTTAAAAGAACGCCGGATCACGGACTTGATGGGGACCCTTCATACCGTTTTGGCAGGTCAAAAAGAATATTCTCCTGAATTAATGGAGGGAATCTTGACCCATCCCAATCCTCTAAGTTCTCAGGAGCAAGCAGTCCTAAAAGAAGTCGCCAAAGGAGCTTCCAACCAAGAAATTGCTGATCGATTATTTCTCTCTAACGGGACCATCCGCAATTATATGTCAGCCATTCTGACCAAGTTAAATGCAGAGAATCGGACTGAGGCAGCAAAGATTGCCCAAGAAAAGGGTTGGTTATAAGGAAGAAAAGAGAGTGGGACAGAAATCGGTAATTGGTTAGAATTCGATTTCGTCGTCCCACCTCCGCACAGTTGAGTAGGGCTGTAAAAGCTGATGAAATCAGCGTAGTAGAGCCCACTCAACCACTGCGTCTTGCTCGACAATCCAAAGACAATTGAGAGGCTAGGACTTTTGTCCCAGCCTCTTTTTTGATTAGATTTGTCAATTTTTTAGGAGAGCTCTCATTATTCGGATTTGGATAGAAAATTCAGAAAATTTGTGATTTTTACTTGAAATATTTTCCAAAAATGATATGATAGTAGCATGCTCATTTGATAATCAAAGAAACAGAAAGGAGAGACATGGAGAAAATTACCTTAGAAACTGCAAAGACAGGTTCAGAGCTTGTGCTAGAAACGCTTCGAGATCTTGGGATTGATACCATTTTTGGGTACCCAGGTGGAGCGGTTTTGCCCCTTTACGATGCTATTTATAGTTTTAAAGGGATCAAACACATTCTTGGTCGACATGAACAAGGGTGTTTGCATGAAGCGGAAGGCTACGCCAAATCAACTGGAAAGTTGGGTGTCGCAGTCGTCACTAGTGGACCTGGGGCAACCAATGCCATTACAGGTATTGCTGACGCCATGAGTGATAGTGTCCCTCTTCTTGTATTTACTGGACAGGTCAACCGTTCCGGTATCGGGAAGGATGCCTTCCAAGAGGCAGATATTGTTGGGATTACCATGCCGATCACCAAGTACAATTACCAAGTACGAGAGACAGCAGATATTCCACGGATTATTACTGAAGCGGTCCATATTGCGACAACTGGTCGTCCAGGCCCTGTCGTCATTGACCTTCCAAAAGATGTCTCTGCCTTAGAAACAGATTATGTATTCAACCCAGCAATCAACATTCCAAGTTACCAACCGACCATTGAGCCAAATGAATTGCAGATTAAGAAAATCTTGAAGCAATTGGGCAAGGCTAAGAAACCAGTCCTTTTGGCTGGGGGTGGCGTTAGCTATGCGGAAGCGGCAGAAGAATTGGTAGCCTTAGCAGAACGCTATCAGATCCCTGTAGTGACTAGCCTTTTAGGTCAGGGAACGATTGCGACAAACCATCCTCTCTTCCTTGGAATGGGTGGGATGCACGGATCCTTTGCGGCCAACATTGCCATGACCGAAGCGGATTTCATGATCAGTATTGGCTGTCGTTTCGATGACCGTCTGACAGGAAATCCAAAGACCTTTGCGAAGAATGCCAAAGTCGCTCATATTGATATTGACCCAGCAGAGATTGGTAAAATCATTGCAGTCGATATTCCCGTCGTTGGCGATGCGAAGAAAGCTCTACAACAATTGTTGGCAGAGCCAGTCGTTCACAACAATACGGAGAAATGGATCGAGAAGGTCACAAAAGATAAGAACCGGGTTCGTTCTTACGATAAGAAAGAACGCGTGGTCCAACCCCAAGCAGTTATTGAACGCGTGGGTGAGTTGACCAAGGGGGATGCCATCGTCGTGACAGACGTTGGCCAACACCAAATGTGGGCAGCTCAGTACTACCCATATCAAAACGAACGGCAATTAGTGACTTCTGGTGGTCTAGGGACCATGGGATTCGGTGTACCAGCTGCAATTGGTGCTAAGATTGCCAATCCAGACAAAGAAGTCGTGCTCTTTGTCGGAGATGGTGGCTTCCAGATGACCAACCAAGAATTGGCAATCTTGAATGTTTACAAGATTCCGATCAAGGTCATCATGCTCAATAACCATTCACTTGGGATGGTTCGGCAGTGGCAAGAAGCCTTCTATGATGGACGAACATCAGAGTCCGTCTTTGAAACCTTGCCAGACTTCCAATTGATGGCGCAAGCCTATGGGATTAAGAACTACAAATTTGACAATCCCGAGACCCTCGAGAAGGATTTGGAAGTCATTACCGAAGATGTACCAATGTTCATCGAGATTGACATTTCTCGGAAAGAACACGTTCTACCAATGGTACCAGCTGGTAAGAGCAATCATGAGATGTTGGGGGTGAAGTTTAATGCGTAGAATGTTAACAGCCAAACTTCAAAACCGGTCTGGGGTTCTCAACCGCTTTACCGGTGTCTTGTCTAGACGACAAGTCAACATTGAGAGCATCTCAGTGGGAGCGACAGAAAATCCGAATGTATCGCGGATTACCATCATCATCGATGTTGCATCTCATGATGAAGTCGAACAAATCATCAAGCAACTCAATCGCCAGGTCGATGTAATTCGCGTCCGAGACATTACAGATAAACCTCACCTAGAGCGTGAAGTTATTCTGATCAAGGTCTCTGCACCAGCAGAGAAACGAGCAGAATTGTTGGCTATTATCCAGCCCTTCCGCGCGACTGTGGTTGACGTGGCTCCAAGCTCCATCACCGTGCAGATGACAGGAAATGCAGAGAAGAACGAAGCTCTCTTGCGTGTCATTCGTCCTTATGGGATTAAAAATGTCGCACGGACTGGTGCAACTGGCTTTACCCGCGATTAAAATCCAACCTAAATTTGTTAAAACAGCCTAAGAGGCAATAAAAATAGAAAAGAGAGAAAAAACTATGGCAGTTCAAATGGAATACGAAAAAGATGTAAAAGTAGCAGCACTTGACGGTAAAAAAATCGCCGTTATCGGTTATGGCTCACAAGGTCATGCCCACGCTCAAAACTTGCGTGACTCAGGTCATGATGTGATTATCGGTGTACGTCCAGGTAAATCTTTTGATAAAGCAAAAGAAGATGGTTTTGATACTTACACAGTAGCAGAAGCAACTAAATTGGCTGATGTCATCATGATCTTGGCTCCAGACGAAATCCAACAAGAATTGTACGAAGCAGAAATTGCTCCAAACTTGGAAGCTGGTAATGCTGTTGGATTTGCACATGGTTTCAACATCCACTTCGAATTCATCAAAGTTCCTGCAGATGTAGATGTCTTCATGTGTGCGCCTAAAGGACCTGGTCACTTGGTACGTCGTACGTATGAAGAAGGATTTGGTGTTCCTGCGCTTTACGCTGTCTACCAAGATGCTACAGGAAATGCTAAAGATATCGCTATGGACTGGTGTAAAGGTGTTGGTTCAGCACGTGTTGGTCTTTTGGAAACAACATACAAAGAAGAAACTGAAGAAGATTTGTTTGGTGAACAAGCCGTTCTCTGTGGTGGTTTGACTGCCCTTATCGAAGCAGGTTTTGAAGTCTTGACGGAAGCTGGATACGCTCCAGAATTGGCTTACTTTGAAGTACTTCACGAAATGAAACTCATCGTTGACTTGATCTACGAAGGTGGATTCAAGAAAATGCGTCAATCAATTTCAAACACTGCTGAATACGGTGACTATGTGTCAGGTCCACGTGTCATCACTGAACAAGTGAAAGAAAACATGAAAGCCGTTCTTGCGGATATCCAAAATGGTAAATTCGCCAACGACTTTGTGAACGACTACAAAGCTGGTCGTCCAAAATTGACTGCTTACCGTGAACAAGCGGCTAACCTTGAAATCGAAAAAGTTGGTGCTGAATTGCGTAAAGCAATGCCATTCGTTGGAAAAAATGACGACGACGCCTTTAAAATCTATAACTAATGAGGTGATGGTGAAGTTGGGAGAAATCCCAACTTCTTTTTCATCAATAGCAGAGATGGATTGGAAGGTATTTTCAACCATTTAGCAGAATCTGTATGAAGAGACGTGGCATATCGAACATTTTGGGTGATTTTTCTGAAAATTTGGAAAACACGCTGAAATTTTTGCAGTCTTTTGATATAATTAGATGAAATAAGGAGAAGAAGAGGAAGACCATGATAACATCGAAAGATATCATAAAAGCCCACAAGGTCTTAAAGGGTGTGGTTGTTGAGACTCCCTTAGATTATGATCATTATTTATCCGAAAAGTATGGAGCAAAAATCTATTTAAAGAAGGAAAATGCGCAACGGGTTCGTTCCTTTAAGATTCGTGGAGCCTACTACGCGATTTCTCAGTTACATGCGAAAGAGAGAGAACGAGGAGTGGTCTGTGCCTCAGCGGGCAACCACGCTCAAGGAGTTGCCTACACCTGCCGGGAGATGAAAATCCCAGCGACCATCTTTATGCCGATTACGACACCTCAGCAAAAGATTAGCCAGGTTCGTTTCTTCGGTGGAGAATATGTGACCATTAAATTAGTAGGAGATACTTTTGATGCTTCTTCTAAGGCTGCGCAGGAATATACCGAGCTTAAAAACTGTACCTTCATTGATCCATTTGATGATGCCAATGTCCAAGCAGGTCAAGGAACTGTAGCCTACGAAATTCTAGAGGAAGCTAAAAAAGAGTCCATCGACTTCGATGCGGTGTTAGTACCAGTTGGTGGAGGTGGCCTCATCGCCGGAGTATCTACCTATATCAAGGAACAAGCGCCGGACATCGAGGTTATTGGAATTGAAGCAGATGGGGCTCGGTCGATGAAGGCAGCCTTTGAAGCTGGAGGCCCGGTAAAACTCAAACAGATTGATAAGTTTGCGGATGGGATTGCTGTTCAAAAGGTAGGCCAGTTGACTTATGAGGCAACGAAAAAAAATGTTGAGACCTTGATTGGCGTCAACGAGGGCTTGATCTCTGAGACCTTGATTGATCTTTATTCTAAGCAAGGCTTGGTTGCAGAACCAGCTGGAGCTGCCAGTGTAGCGGCTTTAGAAGTGTTGAGAGAGTATATCAAAGGAAAGACCATTTGCTGTGTGATTTCTGGGGGGAACAATGATATTAACCGGATGCCAGAGATGGAAGAGCGAGCTTTGATCTATGATGGTATCAAACACTACTTTATCGTCAACTTCCCGCAACGTCCAGGAGCTCTTCGAGAATTTGTAAATGATATCTTAGGACCAAATGACGATATCACGCGGTTTGAGTACATCAAACGAGCAAGTAAGGGGACTGGCCCAGTCTTGATTGGGGTTGCTTTGGCAGATAAGCATGACTATGCAGGTCTGATCAATCGGATTGAACAATTTGACCCTTCTTTCATTAACCTAAATGGAAATGAAACCCTCTATAACATGTTGGTATGATGGCTTCTTTAACAAAGAGTCACTTCAAAAAAGTAATAAAATATAAAGGAGAATCAGGAAATGATTTGGATTTTTCTATTGGCTATTCTAGTAGTTGGAGCTACTGTATTCATTAGCTCACTCTATGTGGTGAAACAACAATCTGTTGCGATTATTGAGCGTTTTGGACGCTACCAAAAGATCAGCAACAGTGGGATTCATGTCCGTGCACCATTTGGTATCGATAAAATTGCTGCGCGTGTGCAATTGCGTCTCTTGCAAAGCGAGATTGTAGTCGAAACTAAGACACAAGATAACGTATTCGTTACCATGAATGTCGCAACACAATACCGTGTAAATGAAAACAATGTAACGGATGCTTACTACAAATTGATGCGTCCAGAGGCTCAGATCAAATCTTACATCGAAGATGCCTTGCGCTCATCTGTTCCAAAGTTGACCTTGGATGAATTGTTTGAGAAAAAGGATGAAATCGCCCTTGAGGTTCAAAAACAAGTAGCTGAAGAAATGTCAACCTACGGGTATATCATTGTAAAAACCTTGATTACCAAGGTTGAACCAGATGCTGAAGTCAAGCAGTCAATGAATGAGATCAACGCTGCTCAACGGAAACGTGTGGCTGCTCAAGAATTGGCTGAAGCGGACAAGATTAAGATTGTTACTGCAGCCGAAGCGGAAGCTGAAAAAGATCGCCTTCACGGGGTCGGGATTGCAGAGCAACGGAAGGCCATTGTAGATGGTTTGGCAGATTCTATCAAGGAATTGAAAGACACCAATGTTAATTTGACAGAAGAACAGATTATGTCGATTCTTTTGACCAACCAATATTTGGATACTTTGAATAACTTTGCAGAAAAACAAGGCACCAATACCCTCTTCTTACCAGCAAATCCGGATGGCGTAGAGAATATTCGCACCCAAATCCTATCAGCTTTAAAAGCTAAATAACAAAATATCTGACTTTTTTAAAATTGTTCGTATTTTCAGCTATTATGGTTGACAAAATATGCAAAAAATTTTATATTAGTATTGGAAATAATAATATAGGAGAAGAATCATGGCTAAATCGAACTTCGAAAAAGTGGAATCAGTTGTTGGTTGGGTACGTGATAAAAAGATCACTGGCTATCGTATCAGTAAAGAAACGAACGCCCGTGAAATGTCTATCATTGCACTTGCGCAAGGTCGTGCAAAAGTGAAAAACATTTCGTTTGAAACTGCGCTTGGCTTGATCGATTTTTATGATAAGAATCATCAAAAATTCGAAAATTAAACTTAGATATAAAAAAGAAGGGAAAAAGCTTCCCTTCTTTTTATATAGTATAAATCAGGATATCGTAGGAAAGTATCACTAGCTTACTTCATATCTATCATAGGATTTCAACAAGTTTATGAGAGGAATCGTGCTTTCAATTGATGGTATTTAAAAACTCCCTCATCGGAAGGATTTCCAGTGAGGGAGTTTGTTTTAGTTTAAGAAACGTTGTAAGAATTCTTTGGTCCGTTCTTCTTTTGGATTGGTAAAGATTTCTTTCGGATCACCTTGTTCAGCGATGACCCCCTTGTCCATAAAGATAACACGACTTGAGACGTCTCGTGCAAATTCCATTTCGTGGGTTACCACGATCATGGTTAAGCCTTCTTTGGCTAAGTCTTGCATAATTTTAAGAACTTCTCCGACCATTTCAGGGTCCAGAGCAGAGGTTGGTTCATCGAACAAAATGGCATCAGGATCCATAGAGAGAGCACGAGCGATAGCGACCCGTTGTTTTTGTCCTCCTGAAAGTTGTTTTGGACGAGCAGCCCAATAAGGTTCTCCCATACCAACTTTCTCTAAATTCGCTTTAGCAATCTTCTCAGCCGTTTCTCTGTCCCGTTTTAGGACAGTTGTCTGAGCGACAATGGTGTTTTCTAAGACATTTAAGTTTTCAAATAGGTTGAAGCTTTGGAAAACCA
The DNA here is from genome assembly GCF_015552665.1 of Streptococcus sp. 1001283B150225_161107_H12. Taxonomy (NCBI): domain Bacteria; kingdom Bacillati; phylum Bacillota; class Bacilli; order Lactobacillales; family Streptococcaceae; genus Streptococcus; species Streptococcus sp. 1001283B150225_161107_H12. The sequence continues at coordinate 44,240 of NZ_JADNFC010000008.1, forward strand.
TGCCCAATTTTTCCCGATAGTGGGTGAGATCATAGTCAGGATCAAGAACGTTTTGCCCCCGGTAGAGGATTTCCCCATCAGTCGGTGTCTCTAAGAGATTGATGGAACGAAGGAAGGTAGATTTCCCACTACCAGAGCTCCCAATGATAGAGATTACTTCGCCCTTCTCAACAGAAAGAGAGATGTCCTTCAAAACTTCGTTTTGACCGTAGGATTTTTTTAAGTGTTTGATTTCAAGTATTTTTTCTGCCATTATTTCACCTCTTTGACTTGCATTTGATTGGCACCTGTTGTATAGGTATCAGAATCTAAGCGACGTTCGATGTAACGAAGGATACGGGTGATAGTGAAAGTCAGGATAAAGTAAATAACCGCAATAATAGTAAAGGTTGGGAAGTATTGGTAGTTTTGAGTTGCGACCGTATTTCCTGTAAAGTAAAGTTCGACCACGGAGATAACATTCAAGACAGATGTATCCTTGATGTTAATGACAAATTCATTCCCTGTCGCTGGCAAGATATTGCGAATAACTTGAGGAAGGACGACCTTGCGCATGGTTTGTCCATGGGTCATTCCTAGAGCAGTCGCTGCTTCAAACTGACCAGTATCCACTGCTAAGATTCCTCCACGAACAATCTCGCTCATATAAGCCCCTGTATTGATCGAAACAATAAAGATGGCGGCCCAGGTACGATCCAAGGAAATGTTGAAGGCTTGGGCTGAACCGTAGAAAATAACCATGGATTGAACGATCATCGGAGTTCCGCGGAAGATTTCAATGTAGACATTGAGGAACCAACCAAAGAATGTTTGCAAGGCAGCGAGAGCCTTGTTTTTAGACATAGGTGCAGTCCGGAAGACACCGATCAACAAACCGATAATCAAACCAGCAATGGTCCCTGTCATGGAGATGAGGAGGGTCATACCAGTTCCACGTAAGAACTGTGGGCCATTATCTTTCAAAATCTTCATCATTTGGCTGAAGAAAGTCTGCTCATCATCACTAGCATCGCTGGAAGCTGGTTGCTTCTTGATCATATCATCCATGAGTTTGACTTGGTCTTCAGATGAAATTTTCGCTAGTGCCGCATTGACTTGGTCAAGTCTAGCGTCACCCTTCTTCATCCCGATAGCGATGGTCGCATCTTCTTCCCCAACTTCAAATCCTTTTTTGAATTGGATCATCTTAAATTTTGAATTAGCGGACTCAGCTGTCAAGGCTTCTGGACGCTCAGAAACATAGGCATCGATAACACCAGATTCTAAAGCTTGGCGCATTTGAGCAAAGTCTCCCATTGCAGTTTCTTGTTTTGCACCCTTGAGTTGGGAGATGAGCGAGTAGAGGTAGACCCCTTGTTGAGAGGTGACCTTGGCATCCTTAAAGTCATCTAAACTAGTGGCATTCGCATAGTTTCCATCTTTGCGGACCAGCATGACTGGCTCACTAGTATAGTAGCTATTAGAAAAGGCAACCTCTTTTTTGCGCTCAGCAGTAGGACTCATCCCGGCGATGATCATATCGATTTTCCCAGAAGTGAGGGCTGGAATTAGTCCGTTCCAAGATGTTTTTACGATCAGAGGTTTTTTACCTAGTCCCTCAGCAACCTTTTTGGCGATTTGAACATCGTACCCGTTGGCATATTGATTGGTGCCATCAATCTTTACGGCTCCATTTGAATCATCTTCTTGAGTCCAGTTGAAAGGAGCATACGCAGCCTCCATTCCAATCCGGAGATACTCATCTGCTTTGACAATATGGCTCATTCCCAGACACAAAAGTAGTCCGGTAAAGAGAGCATAAATTGTTTTTTTCATGTAGTCTCCTCTTCCTTTATAAATAGTATCATCTTATTGTACAGGAAATTGGTCTACTTTTCAAACCTGATAACCTTTTCATGAAAAAATGCTATAATAAACCAAAGGAGTATAGGGGAAATGAAAAAAATTCTGTATGTTCTATTGGCAGTGATGGCCTGTCTATTTATAACAGGTTTTGTAAAAGCGGATGGTCCTTCCTATGAGGTTCAGTCTTATCGGGGGACTCTTACCTTGGAAACTTGGGACGATGCTACCTATGAGGAAGAATTGGTCTATCATTTTACAACTTCCTATAATGGTCAATATGTCAGCTTGGGAAGTGCTGGTAAAATGCCTCAAGGTTTTGAAATAGTAATTCCTCCTTTGGTGGAAGTGGAAGGTAGAACCTTGTCGCAAGAACCAGAAGTTCATAATTTAGGCGATGGTTATCAGGTGAAGATTTATAACGGCGGAAGTGCAGGGGATACTGTCAAGATAAAGGTTACCTGGCGCTTAAAAAACCTGCTCTATGTTCACCAAGATATCCTATTATTGAACTGGAAACCAATCAGTGATGGGGATCAAGAGGTCAAAAAAGTAGAGTTACAGGTTATCCCGAAATTTGCCACAGCTGCCTCGAAATCGGAACTGAATATCCATACGGCTTATATGGGGGCTGAGGCAACTGTTCAGAAAGAAGAAGCAAACTATAAGGCTACTCTAGAGAATCTGAAACGAAAAGAAGGTGTTGAAATTTATGCTTACTGGCGGAAATCGGATATAGCTTCCTTTGGGGAATCCTATCGCGATACAGGTTTGATGGAGGAGTCCAACTATCATCGGACGGAAGCAGGAATTGTTCAAAAACGGACCTGGATTCGCCTATTTATGAAGGTCCTACTCCCAATCCTTATTCTGTTCTTCCTTCTTCTTGCTATTTATTATCGTCATCGATTCATACAATCTGTGACTTCTACCAGAGTTTTCCCAAAAAATAGCCGCTTGTATGAGATTCCAAATGACGTTGCGCCTCTACTAATGGCCTCGATTGTATACTCTACAGAGCTAGATGAGATTTCTCCAACCAAAAAACACGCTCGGGGCGTCTTTAAATTTGATCAGTTGGTGCAAGCAACCTTACTTGATTTGATTGATCGAAAAAATATCATCTGTGAGCAATACGACACTCATACAGTTTTAACCATTCAAAATGAAGATACATTGGATGAATTTGAGCGCGAATTTCTTAGACTAGCTTTCGGTTCTCAAAAATATTGTAGAACAGATGACTTGTTTTCAGATTATGAAATTTCGGATTCTCTCTATAAATATGCCTCTGAAAAAGATCAAGATGCTATTCGCAAGCGTGGAAAACAAGCGCAAGATCGGATTGATGCAGCGATTTCTCGTGTCGCTCAGGCAGTTCAACAAAAGATCCAAACCTTTGCCCTTTCTCCTTACTACCGTCCTTTAGAGGCAGGGGAGGAACGTGCAGGCCGTATGTGCCTCTTCTTTGGATGGGCAGCATGGAGCATTGCTTTGGTAGCCGGTCTAATTGCTTATTTCATCTTGAATTGGCTCTCTATCTTTTGTGTGATCTATGTGTTGGTGATGTGGATTCTTCCAGCATCCTTCCAAGGGAAGTTCACCCTCTATCGACGGGATGGAGTCCCAACGGACCTCGGTGCAGAACAGCGCTATTACTGGGATAGCTTCCGTAATATGTTGCGGGATATCGCTCATTTGGAAGAAGCAGAAGTTCAATCGCTGGTTTTATGGAATCGCTTATTAGTCTATGCTACTCTGTTTGGTTTTGCAGATCAAGTAAGTAAAGTGATGAAACTTCGTCAAATCCACTTGGATAACCCAAGTATGGATGCCTATGTCTACACTCCATTTCGTAGTAATCTGATCCATTCCAGCCATCTCTTATCTACTTATGGAACGACCGCGACAACTGCTAGTCATTTTACAGTGTCTTCAAGTGGTAGTTCTGGTGGTGGCTTCTCTGGTGGCGGTGGTGGCGGTGGCTTCGGTGCTTTTTAGAGTCGCACAAGTGCTAGCTAGCCACAGTTGTAGTTACAATTTTAGAAAAGTGAGGTAGGATCTACCTCACTTTTTTAGTCTATGCATCCTTGCAAGCGCATCTGGTTCTATGGCTAGAAATGTGTTATAATATAGCAAATGTAAGTTTAGGAGAAGAAGATGTTTATCATTGAAGTGATAAAAGCGATTATTTTTGGAATCGTTGAAGGAGTCACCGAGTGGCTTCCAATCTCAAGTACAGGTCATTTGATTTTGATTCAAGACTTTATCCAGTTTAAGGATCAAAACTCTGCCTTTATGGAGATGTTTAATGTTGTTATTCAGCTTGGTGCTATTATGGCCGTCGTCGTGATTTACTTCGACAAGCTTTATCCCTTTAAGCCTGGAAAATCGAAAAAAGAGGTGAGACGGACTTGGCAATTGTGGGCCAAGGTTGCTGTGGCGACCCTGCCTTTGCTCTTTGTCTTTAAATTAGATGATTGGTTTGAAGCTCATTTTCATAACTCTTTTTCTGTAGCCATCATGCTGATCACCTATGGTTGGGCCTTTATTTACCTTGAAAAACGAGAGCAAGTAGAGCCAGAAGTGACGGAATTACACAAGTTGCCTTATAAGACTGCTCTCTATATTGGTTTGTTCCAAGTCTTGTCACTTTTCCCAGGAACCAGTCGGTCAGGTGCAACAATTGTAGGTGGTTTGGTCAATGGAGTTAGCCGCTCCGTTGTGACAGAATTTACCTTCTATCTGGGGATTCCTGCCATGTTTGGAGCTAGCCTATTAAAGGTCGCTAAGTTTGTCTTGGGAGGAAATGCTTTAAGCTTCAGCCAAGGAACAATCCTTTTGGTCGCTATGGCAGTTGCCTTCGGAGTCAGTATGGTAGCGATTCGCTTCTTGACAGATTATGTTAAAACTCATGACTTCACAGTTTTTGGAAAATATCGGATTGTTTTGGGAGCGATTTTGCTGGTCTATGCAGTAATTAAAATCTTTATCTAATCATGAGATAGGAGTGCTTCTTCTTTCTCTTCAAATGGCTATGTTTGAGGGGGGAGGAAGTGCTCTTTTGTTTAAGGTTTTTTCATATCTGAGGTGGGGGGTCATGTTTTGAAAAATATGTCCCTTTTTAGTATAATAGAAAGACTAACAGTATGAGGTGCAGTCATGAAGATGAAGCAAATCAGTGATTCAACCATAAAAATCACGATTCAATTAGAGGATTTAGAGGAACGAGGCATGGAAATGGCCGATTTTTTGGTGCCTCAAGAAAAAACAGAAGAATTTTTCTATACCATCTTAGATGAATTGGAAATGCCAGAAAGCTTCTTAGACAGTGGCATGTTGAGTTTCCGAGTGACTCCTAAGCCGGATAAGCTCGATGTTTTTGTGACCAAATCAAAAATTGACCAGCATCTAAATTTTGAAGATTTTTCCGACTTGCCTGATATGGAAGAATTGTCGCAAATGTCTCCGGACGAATTTATCAAGACCTTGGAAAAAACCATCTCTGAAAAGAGTAAGGGAGACGGCGATGCTATCCGTCATTTAGAAGCTGAGGAATTGGCTGATGAGAATCAGCTTTCAGAAGAAGATACACCGAATCATCCAGTAGATACACGGTATATTTATTATATCCTCCAGTTTTCTCAGTTAGAAGAAGTGATTCGGTTTACAAAAACAGTTCATTATGCGGTCGAGACTTCGGAACTTTATAAAATGGACGGGGTTTACTATTTAACCGTCTTGATTGATTTGGAAGGGTGCCCGCAAGATTATCCAGGTTGGCTCTTGGCAACCATGCGTGAATATGCGGAAGATACAGATACTACTAGAGCTGTCCTCCAGGAACATGGCCATCTCTTGCTCGTCTCAGATGCTATTCACGAACTTCAAAAGGTTAATTTGGTATGATTACTTTTCCATTACAATTTATCCTGGTCCTGATTGCAACTTTTTTGATCAGTTTGATTCTAACTCCCTTTGTGAGGTTACTGGCCTTTAAAATAGATGCCGTAGACTATCCAAATGCGCGTCGGATCAATAAAAAACCAATGCCCAGCGCTGGTGGTTTAGCCATTCTTCTTGCTTTCACCATTGCAACCGTGGTATTGCTACCGATGATTACCAAAGGCTATGTAGCTAAGACATCATATCTGACCTATACTTTACCAGTTGTTGTTGGAGGATGGATCATTGGCCTGACTGGTTTAATCGATGATATAAAAGAATTATCACCGCGGTTAAAGATGTTGGGGATTTTCCTAGGGGCCAGTGTGATCTGGTTCTTTACAGATTTTCGCTTAAATGATTTCAAGATCCCTTTTGGAGGGCCATTTCTTCATTTTGATCCCTGGTTGTCCTATATTTTAACAGTCATTTGGATCATTTCGATTACCAATGCAGTCAATTTGATTGATGGTTTGGATGGCCTGGTCAGTGGGGTTTCGATTATTTCCTTGGTGACGATGGGGATTGTTTCTCATTTCTTTCTCCCAGTGCCCAATCTCTTTCTGACTATGACGATTTTTGTCTTAGTCATGGCCATTGCTGGTTTCTTCCCCTTTAATTATCATCCAGCGATTCTTTATTTAGGGGATACAGGAGCCCTCTTCATTGGTTTTATGATCTCTGTTTTATCCTTGCAAGGTCTTAAGAATGCGACGGCTGTTGCAGTTGTTACGCCGATGATTATCTTGGGAGTTCCCATTACGGATACCTTTTTAGCGATTGTTCGTCGGACTCTCTCTGGTCAGAAGTTCTATGCCCCAGACCGTAATCACTTGCACCATCGCCTACTTTCTTTGGGCTTAACGCATCGTGGAACCGTCTTGGTCATCTATGGAATTTCGATGATTTTTGCTATGATTTCTCTTCTATTGAATATTTCGACTCGTATTGGTGGCGTTCTGCTTGTCATCGGTTTGGTATTAGGAGTTGAATTATTAGCAGAATTGATTGGAGTCCTAGGTCCTAACCATAGTCCGCTCCTAAATTGCTTACGCTATATAGGAAATTCTGCCTATCGAGAGGAAGTTCGAAAAAATAGAAAAAACAAGACTAAATAAGAACGATTCTAAACACCAGAAAAGCCTTTTAGGCTTTTTTTTGTTATACTAGATAAGACAAAACTCTATAGCAGAAAGGAATACAAATGTCAGTATTAGAGATTAAAGATCTTCATGTAGAAATTGAAGGCAAGGAAATTTTAAAAGGCGTAAACTTGACCCTTAAAACAGGGGAAATTGCAGCCATCATGGGACCTAACGGGACAGGGAAATCAACCCTATCTGCAGCCATCATGGGGAATCCAAACTATGAAGTGACCAAGGGTGAAATTCTATTTGATGGAGTGAATATCCTTGAATTGGAAGTGGATGAACGTGCTCGCATGGGCCTTTTCTTGGCTATGCAATACCCATCAGAAATTCCAGGGATTACCAATGCTGAATTCCTTCGTGCAGCCATGAATGCTGGCAAAGAAGAGGACGAAAAAATTTCTGTTCGTGATTTTATCACAAAATTGGACCAGAAAATGGAACTCCTCAATATGAAGGAAGAAATGGCAGAACGCTATTTGAACGAAGGTTTCTCAGGTGGTGAGAAGAAACGCAATGAAATTCTGCAATTGTTGATGTTGGAACCGAAGTTTGCCCTCCTTGATGAGATTGACTCTGGTTTGGATATCGATGCCCTTAAAGTGGTTTCAAAAGGTGTTAATGAAATGCGTGGCGAAGGTTTTGGTGCCATGATTATTACCCACTACCAACGTCTTTTAAACTACATTACTCCTGATGTAGTTCACGTGATGATGGAAGGTCGTGTCGTCCTTTCAGGTGGTCCTGAACTTGCTGTGCGTTTGGAGCGTGAAGGATACGCGAAATTAGCAGAAGAGTTAGGTTACGACTACAAAGAAGAACTCTAATCTTGTGTCCAAAACTGAACAGGATCTTTGAGGAGGAGTAAATGACCAAAGAAAATATCAAACTTTTTTCAGAAATGCATGCAGAGCCCCAATGGTTGCAGGAATTGCGCCAGAAGGCTTTTGATAAAATTGATGATTTAGAACTACCCGTGATTGAACGCGTGAAATTTCATCGTTGGAATCTTGGCGATGGAACGATCACAGAAAGTGAGCCGCTCACGGCTGTGCCAGACTTTACTGCGATTGACAATCAATTAAAATTGGTTCAGCATGGAACCCATACAGTATTTGAACAGATTCCAGTTGACTTGGCCAACCAGGGAGTCATCTTTACAGACTTCCACTCAGCCCTGGAAGTAATTCCAGAGGTCGTAGAGGAATTTTTCATGTCATCCGTTAAATATGATGATGACAAGTTGGCAGCCTACCACACAGCTTATTTCAATAGTGGAGCTGTTCTCTATATTCCAGATCATGTAGAAATCGCGGAGCCAATCGAGGGTGTCTTCTACCAGGATAGTGATAGCGATGTGCCATTTAACAAGCACATCTTGATTATCGCTGGTAAGAACAGTAAGATTAGTTACCTTGAACGGTTAGAGTCACGTGGAGAAAGTAGTGCCAAGGCAACTGCTAATATCACAGTAGAAGTCATTGCCCGTTCAGGTGCGCAAGTGAAGTTTGCTGCGATTGATCGTCTTGGTGAGAATGTCACTGCCTACATTAGCCGCCGTGGAAAACTAGGCAAGGATGCTAGCATTGACTGGGCGATCGGTGTCATGAACGAAGGAAATGTCGTTGCTGACTTTGATAGTGACTTGATAGGAAACGGCAGCCATGCAGACCTTAAGGTCGTAGCCCTATCTAGTGGTCGTCAGGTACAAGGGATTGATACCCGCGTAACCAACTATGGTTGCAATTCGGTAGGGAACATTCTCCAACATGGTGTCATTCTTGAAAAGGCAACCTTGACCTTCAACGGGATTGGCCACATTATCAAGGGAGCAAAAGGGGCAGATGCCCAACAAGAAAGCCGTGTGTTAATGCTTTCTGACCAAGCTCGTTCCGATGCCAACCCAATTCTTTTGATCGATGAAAATGATGTGACTGCAGGTCACGCAGCTTCTATCGGTCAGGTAGATCCAGAAGACATGTACTACCTCATGAGCCGTGGCTTGGATCAGGCAACTGCAGAACGCCTAGTGGTTCGTGGTTTCCTTGGATCGGTGATCGTGGAGATTCCAGTCCAAGAAGTTCGTGAAGAAATGATCCAAACCATTGAAGATAAATTATTGAAGAGATAAACATGATAGATGTCGAAAAGATTCGGAAAGATTTCCCGATTTTAGATCAAATAGTGAATGATGAGCCGCTTGTCTATTTAGATAATGCAGCGACGACACAAAAACCAAAAGCTATCCTAGAAGCGGTGAATCGCTATTACCAAGAGGATAATGCCAATGTTCACCGCGGGGTTCATACCTTGGCCGAACGGGCGACCGCGTCCTATGAAGCAGCAAGAGAAACGGTCCGTCGTTTTATAAACGCTTCCTCGACCAAAGAGGTCTTGTTTACGAGGGGGACTACGACAGGTTTGAACTGGATTGGGCGGTTTGCAGAGGAAATCCTCGAAGAGGGGGATGAGGTCCTCATCTCTATTATGGAACACCATTCCAACATCCTTCCTTGGCAGGAAGCTTGTCGGAAGACAGGGGCGAAGTTGGTCTATGCCTACTTGAAAGACGGTGGTCTGGATCTAGAGGATTTCCGAGAAAAATTGACAGATCGAACCAAATTTGTTTCCATTACCCATGCTTCTAACGTTCTCGGGGTGATCAATCCTATCCAGGAACTCGCTCAATTGGCCCATGAAAAAGGAGCCATTATGGTAGTGGATGGGGCCCAATCAGTCCCCCATATGAAAATTGATGTTCAAAAACTAGATGCAGACTTCTTTGTCTTTTCCGGACATAAAATGGCTGGACCGACAGGAATTGGAGTCTTATATGGAAAAGAGCACTATCTCAACCAAATGTCACCTGTTGAATTTGGTGGGGAAATGATTGACTTTGTCTATGAACAATCCGCAACTTGGAAGGAACTCCCTTGGAAATTCGAAGCAGGGACTCCAAATATGGCTGGTGCTATTGGTTTGGCTGCGGCGATTGATTATTTGGAGGCTATTGGCATGGATGCCATTGAGCATCACGAGCAAGACTTGATTGCCTACGTCTTTCCCAAACTTCAAGCAATTGAAGGCTTGAAAATCTATGGCTCCCAAGATTTAGCGAAACGCTCTGGGGTGATTTCCTTCAACTTAGGGGATCTGCATCCTCATGATCTTGCGACTGCCTTGGATTATGAAGGGGTTGCCGTTCGGGCAGGCCACCATTGTGCTCAACCTTTGATCCAGTATTTGGAGGTTCCAGCGACTGCTCGAGCTAGCTTTTATCTCTACAATACAAAGGAAGACTGTGATAAGCTTGTAGAAGCGCTGATAAAAACAAAGGAGTTTTTCGATGGCACTTTCTAAATTAGATAGCCTCTATATGGCTGTAGTAGCTGACCATTCAAAAAATCCCCATCACCATGGAAAGATTGAAGGGGTTGAACAAATCAACTTAAACAATCCAACTTGTGGCGATGTGATTAGTTTGTCTGTTCAGTTTGATGATGAAGGAGTAATCAAGGACATTGCCTTTGTCAACTCAGGTTGTACGATTTCGACGGCTTCTGCTAGTATGATGACGGACGTTGTCCTAGGAAAATCCAAAGAAGAAGTGCTAGAGTTGGCGACTATTTTTTCAGAAATGGTCCAAGGCAAAGAAGATGCCTGTCAAGACCAGTTGGGAGATGCAGCCTTTTTAGCTGGGGTTGCTAAATTTCCACAACGGATCAAGTGCTCGACCCTGGCTTGGAATGCTCTCAAGAAAGCAATCGATGCTCAAGCCTAATGATGAATAAAAGTGATGAAGATTCAAGTCGGTTTTTTAACCGAGCTTCTGGTGAGAAATGATATCAACATTCGGCTGCTGATGGTCCAGACTAGAAAAAGTAATCACATGGGAAGAGCGCTAAAAAGAAAATGAAAGGAAAGATATGACAGAAGAAAGAGTAGAACCAAAACCAATTGATCTTGGTGAATATAAATTTGGCTTTCACGATGATGTAGATCCAATCTTGTCAACAGGAAAAGGGTTGAATGAATCGGTTATTCGCGAGTTGTCTGCTGCGAAAAATGAGCCGGAATGGATGCTGGAGTTCCGTTTGAAGTCTTATGAAGCATTTAAAAAAATGCCGATGCAAACTTGGGGAGCGGACTTGTCAGATATTGATTTTGATGATTTGATTTATTATCAAAAACCATCTGATAAACCTGCACGTAGCTGGGATGAAGTGCCTGAAAAAATTAAGGAAACATTCGAACGGATTGGTATTCCAGAAGCAGAGCGTGCTTACCTGGCCGGAGCAGCTGCTCAGTATGAGTCTGAAGTAGTTTACCATAATATGAAGGAAGAATTCCAAAAGCTAGGAATTATCTTTACGGACACAGATTCGGCTTTGAAGGAATATCCAGACTTGTTTAAGCAATACTTTGCTAAGTTGGTACCTCCAACGGATAATAAGTTGGCAGCCCTCAACTCAGCTGTTTGGTCAGGTGGGACCTTTATCTATGTACCGAAGGGTGTAAAGGTCGATGTTCCTTTGCAGACCTACTTCCGGATTAATAATGAAAATACAGGTCAGTTTGAGCGGACTTTGATTATTGTTGATGAAGGCGCTAGCGTCCATTATGTAGAAGGATGTACAGCACCGACTTATTCAAGCAATAGCCTGCACGCAGCCATTGTCGAAATTTTTGCCTTGGATGGCGCTTATATGCGTTACACGACCATCCAAAACTGGTCCGACAATGTCTATAACTTGGTAACCAAAAGGGCCAAAGCGACCAAAGATGCGACAGTTGAATGGATCGATGGAAACCTTGGGGCTAAAACGACCATGAAATACCCGTCTGTTTATCTGGATGGAGAAGGCGCGCGTGGGACTATGCTTTCTATCGCCTTTGCAAATGCGGGGCAACACCAAGATACAGGTGCTAAAATGATCCACAATGCTCCACATACCAGCTCTTCAATCGTCTCAAAATCCATCGCGAAAGGTGGAGGAAAGGTTGACTACCGTGGACAAGTGACCTTCAATAAAGATTCAGCGAAATCTGTCAGTCACATTGAGTGTGATACCATTATCATGGATGACTTATCTGCGTCAGATACCATTCCATTTAATGAAATCCATAACTCGCAAGTTGCTTTGGAGCACGAAGCTAAGGTTTCTAAGATTTCTGAAGAGCAACTCTATTACCTCATGAGCCGTGGTTTATCAGAATCAGAAGCGACTGAAATGATCGTCATGGGATTTGTAGAGCCTTTCACTAAAGAACTTCCAATGGAATATGCAGTTGAGCTCAACCGCTTGATTAGCTATGAAATGGAAGGATCTGTCGGTTAGGGGATAAAAGGAGAAGCAAATGGGATTCTTAAAAAAATTATTTGGTAATATTGAAAAAGCGAATAAGGGCGAAATTCCTGTTGAGGAAATTGTTCCACCCTTTACAATTGATCTAGCAGAAGAAGCAGATGATTATTGGAGACAAATGGAACAAAATCTCTTGATCAATGCTGTGAAGGCTGTTGGCGGTCCTGATAAAGCGGATCGTGCCTTTATGCTAGTGAATTTTAAGCCGGGTCAAGAAACATTTGATTTGTATTATCAAATCGATGGGAAATTAATTTCTTGGCAAGAATTGGATCCAGAACTTGTAGAAAAAATCCGCCTTCAACTCTTGCCTCAAGCACCAGCAGTGGCCCGTGCAGTCAATGAAAATTACGAAGCTGCCAATGTTCCTGTGATTAGCTATGCCATGCTTCAATTAGAAACGGCGACCATGGCTTGGTTTGGTCGGAAGCTAACAACAGCTACACCTGAAGCTAGCTTATCTTTTGAAGAATTGGTAGCGGGTTGGCGTGCGGTGATTGAACAAGAAATCCCGACTCATCCAATAGACAGCGATACTGCTTTTCCTTATTTCGAAGTTCGATAGAAGTTCTGTTGACAGGAATAAAATAAACAAAAAAAGAGGGTGACCTCTTTTTTTGTTTATGAGCATTTATAGTTTTTCGTTGACGTAACGAACAAATTGATTCCACCACACCTTTAAGAAGAAACTTTTTTGGATATTTTCTCCGCTCACCATTTCCATACTAGGGGCTTTACCTTCGATATACCCTCGACCGATGGGTTCTGGATCAGTGTAGGTAAGGGTTCCGAGAGAAGTACCTTTCTTTATAGGAGCGCTAAATGAAGATTGGCTACTTTTAAAGGTGATTTTAGCTTCTGCTTGGCTTCCTTGTCGTTCGATCACGATGAAGTCATCCTTGGCAACAGCAGTGGCGTTTGTTTTCTTGCCATCGTGAACCGTTGATTTACTGTTGTTGTAAGCTTCGCCTTTGCTGACAATAAGGCTTGGAACGAAGTTTTGGCTCACATAATTCATCAGGTTGGCTGTTGCAACAAATCGTGCGTAAGGGTCACCATCGATTGCCTCAACACCAATGACAACGGTAATCATTCGAATCCCATTTTGATTGGTAGAAGCGACAAATGAGATCCCTCCTTTTTCGGAATTTCCAGTTTTTAGACCATCCACCCCAGCTCGATAGTTGGGCATGTTTTCCAGCATATAGTTGCTACTCTCCAATTGAATTCCAGCAAATTCTGCATGGGAGAGGGAGGTGATTTTTGTAACTTCAGGAAAGTCTTCTAGAAGATGTTTTGCGATGACTGCCACATCATAAGCGCTCAGCTTATTTTCGGTATTTTTCTTTTTATTTTCCTCATCCCCATCAATGATAGATTGATTCAATCCACTAGCATTCACAATCGTCGCATCTGTAATTCCCCAATCTTTGAGCTTTGCTTTCATGAGCAGGACGAATTTTTCTTCGCTACCAGCTACTTTTTCAGCTAAGGCGATGGCGGCACTATTGGCGTTTGATACGAGGAGAGCAGTGAGCAGGTCCTTGACCTTGTATTTACGGGCTTCCATGGGAACGTTGCTGATTCCTTCAACAGCTGTCAGTTGATAGGCTTTATCAGAAATATCCACATCATCAGTTAAAGAGATTTTTCCTTGCTGAATGGCTTCGTAAACGAGATAAGTGGTCAAAAGGTTGCTGATTCCGCCAACCTCTTTTTTCTCATCACTATTTTTTTCGTAGAGTATTTTACCTGTTGTCCCATCGATCGCAATAGCATGCTGGGCTCCAAGGTCTAGGTCCTCCGCTTTTACAGGAGACGTACTGAGAAGCGCAAGCATTAGACAAAGAAGTAAGGTGATTATTTTTTTCACGTTTGAATCCTCGATTGTTTTTTGTCTCTACTATTGTATCATAAAAGAAGGCAACTGCTCTAATCCTATTTTGCTCTCTTAGGACTCGAAGGTCATAGGCAAATTTGAAAGATAGTTGGTAAAATGGAAGAAATAGTGTATAATGGTAGAAAACCTAACATAAGGAGATAGTGATGAAAGTAAATAAACGGTTCGTACTGGCCGGTGTTTCTCTAGCCAGCGCTCTTCTATTGACAGCCTGCGGTGGTGGAAGCAGCAATCAATCTACTTATTCTTATATTTATTCAACAGATCCAAATACATTGGACTACATTGCATCGACTCGTACAACGACGTCTGATATTACAAGTAACCTTGTTGATGGTTTGTTAGAAAATGATAAATATGGAAATTTAATCCCAAGTTTGGCAGAAGACTGGACAGTTTCAGAAGATGGCTTGGTCTATACCTATAAACTTCGAAAAGATGCTAAATGGTACACGAGTGAAGGGGAAGAGTATGGTGCTGTAACAGCTCACGATTTTGTGACAGGAATCAAACATGCTGTGGAATCAAAATCAGAAGGTCTCTTCTTAATCCAAAACTCCATTAAAGGTTTGGATGCCTATGCCAAGGGTGAAACAACAGATTTCAAGACAGTTGGCGTGAAAGCCCTAGATGATTACACCGTTCAATATACCTTGGAACGCCCAGAAAGCTTTTGGAATTCTAAGACGACATCAGGCGTCCTTTTCCCAGTTAACGCAGCTTTCTTAGAATCTCAAGGAAAAGACTTTGGTTCTTTAAAACCAAGTAGTATTCTCTATAACGGTCCCTATTATTTGAAGAATTTAACTTCAAAATCTCAAATTGAACTTGTAAAAAATAAAGAATACTATGATGAAAAGAATGTTCATATTGATAATGTGAAGTTGACTTACAATGACGGATCAGATCCAGAATCAGTCATCAAGAAATTTGAGAATGGACAATATTCATTTGCGACGGTAATGCCAAATAGCTCCACTTATAAGAGTGTGAAAAAGAAATTTGGTGATAATATTGTTTATGGTGTTCAATATGGTACATCTTACTATCTAGGCTTCAACATCGATCGTCAGAAGTATAACCATACAGCCAAAACGACAGATGCTCAAAAATCGTCTACAAAACAAGCGATTTTAAATAAGGATTTCCGTCAAGCTGTCAACTTTGCCTTTGACCGTGAAGCCTATGCTGCACAAACATCTGGCGCAGATGCAGCGACCAAGATTCTTCGAAACACCTTGGTTCCACCGACTTTTGTTCAAGTAAATGGTGAAGAGTTCGGTAAGGTTGTTGAGAAACAATTGGTGACCTATGGGGATGAGTGGAAAGACGTAAATCTAGATGATGCCCAAACCACTCTCTACAATCAAGAAAAAGCCAAGGCTGAATTTGCAAAAGCAAAAGAACAACTGCAAAAAGAAGGGGTACAATTCCCAATTCATTTGGATTACGTTGTTAGTCAGACAGATAACAGTCAGGTACAACAAGCTAGCTCCTTCAAACAATCCGTAGAAGCTGTTCTTGGTGCAGACAATGTTGTCGTAGATATTCAGAAATTATCTGATGATGACTTTAACAATATTACCTACTTTACAGACACTGCTGCTGAGAAAGATTATGACCTTGCAGGCGGAGGATGGGTGCCAGACTACCAAGATCCATCTACTTATTTAGAGAGTTTAAGTCCTGTTAACGGTTCTGTTTTCTACTATCTAGGTGTGGATGCAGGCTCGAATAGCCCTGCTATTTCAGCAGTTGATTTTGGGAAGTATGCAGAGCTCTTAAAAGATGCCAATGCAGAAGTGAGTGACCAGGCTGTACGTTATGAGAAATACGCAGCTGCTCAAGCATGGCTAACCGATAGTTCTTTGATCTTGCCAACTGTTTCAAATGGTGGAACGCCAATGTTGCAACGGACTGTTCCGTATAGTCGTGCAGCTTCATGGGTTGGAACAAAAGGAACTGGAACCAACTATAAATATCTTGAACTTTCAGAAGAAGTCATCAAGACAAAGGATTACGATGCAAGTAAAGAAAAATGGTTGAAAGAAAAGGCTGAATCCAATAAAAAAGCCCAAGAAGAATTAAAGAACCACATCGAATCTAAATAGCTGGGATAGTAAGAACGCATAAGTTTATGTAGGGGAAGGAGCCACTAAAAAGGATTGATTTTTTAGACAGTCCTCCGCTTAGTGGCTCCTTTCACTTGCCAAATATTCAGAAAATTTAGTTTACTTTTTTTCTCACTTATGCTATAATTCTATCTAAATTCAATAAAATGGAGACTCAAAATGAAAAAAAGTAAAGTTTTTGCATTTGCCGGAGTAACATTACTCGCAGCAACTTTCCTTGCAGCATGTTCTGGCTCAAAAGATAGCAAGTCTGCATCAAAAAAAGATACAACATATGGCTATGTTTATACAGATGATCCAACAACTTTGGATTACACTGTATCTTCAAAAGCTTCCGTACACGATATTACAACAAACGGTGTAGATGGTTTGTTGGAAAACGACAAATACGGAAACCTTGTACCATCTATTGCTGAAGATTGGTCTGTTTCAAAAGACGGTTTGACTTATACTTATAAAATCCGTAAGGGTGTTAAATGGTATGATGCCGACGGCGAAGAGCATGGTGAAGTAACAGCACATGACTTTGTTACTGGATTGAAGCATGCGGCAGACAAGAAATCAGAATCTCTTCCATTGGTGAAAGACTCAATCAAAGGATTGAAAGACTACTCAGAAGGAAAAATTTCAGACTTCTCTGAGGTTGGGGTCAAAGCAGTAGATGATTATACGCTTGAATACACCTTGAATCAACCAGAAACTTTCTGGAATTCAAAAACAACTAATGGGGTTCTTTTCCCAATTAGTACAGAATTCTTGAAGAGCAAGGGTGATGAATTTGGTCAACCAGGTAATGTCAAATCAATCTTGTTCAATGGTCCATTCCTTTTGAAATCAATCACTTCTAAATCAGAAATTACTTTTGAGAAGAACGAAGATTACTGGGATAAAGACAACGTTCATATCAACAAGATCAAATTCTCTTATTATGATGGATCAGATCAAGATTCATTGGCGCGTGGCTTTAGTGATGGATCATACACAGTTGCTCGTCTCTTCCCAGCAAGTTCAAACTTTGCGTCTGTTGAAGAGAAATACAAAGACAATATCTACAACACACAACCTGGAGCTGGTGTAGCAGTCTTTGGTTTCAACATTGACCGTCAAGCATACAACCATACTTCTAAGACGTCAGATGATCAAAAATCTTCTACTAAGAAAGCTATCTTAAACAAGAATTTCCGTCAAGCGATCACATTTGCCTTGAACCGCGAAAATTATTCAGCGCAAGTCAATGGTAAAGAATACGCTAAGGCTGCTATTCGAAACATGTACACTGCACCTGCCTTTGTTCAAGTAAACGGTAAAGACTTTGGGGATGTAGTAGCAGACAAGTTGCAAACTTATGGAGATCAATGGAGCGGTGTGAATCTTGCGGACGGTCAAAACGGCCTCTATAGCAAGGAAAAAGCAAAAGCTCAATTTGAAAAAGCAAAAGCTGAACTCCAAAAAGAAGGTGTTCAATTCCCAATCCATTTGGATGTTCCAGTTGCACAAAACTCAACAAACTTTGTGTCACGGATGCAATCCTTCAAACAATCAGTTGAAGAAACACTTGGTACAGAAAACGTTGTTGTGGACCTTCAAATGATGGACCAAGATGAAGTCTTGAACATTACATTGAACGTACCATCAGCTGCAGAAACTGACTGGGATCTTCAAGGGCTTGTAGGATGGAATCCAGACTACGATGATCCATCTACTTACCTTGACACCTTGCAACCATCTTCACCAGACCAAACTAAGACTTACCTTGGATTTGCTGGTGGTGTCGACAATGCTTCTGCTAAAGCAGTCGGTTTAGATGAATTTGCGAAATTGCTTGATGATGCAGAAAAAGAAACGCAAGATGTAGTGACTCGTTACGACAAATTTGCAGCAGCTCAAGCTTGGTTAACAGATAGTGCATTAGTGATTCCAACTATGACAAGTTCAGGTGCTGGAACAGTTGTTTCAAAAGTAGTTCCATTCTCTGGACCTTCATCACAAACAGGTAACAAAGGATCAACTTATTTCAAATATGTTGAAGTTCAAGATGAACCTGTCACTAAAAAACAATATGATCAAGCACGTGAAAAATGGTTGAAAGAAAAAGCTGATTCAAATAAAAAAGCTCAGCAAGAACTAGAAAAACACGTTAAATAATCACCTTCATCAGAACTTTCTCTAATAGGGGAGAAAGTTCTTTTGAACATTAAAGGAACGGAATATGAAAAAATATATATTTATGCGTATTTTACGTTCGTTGGTGTCGATCTTTTTGGTTACGACATTGACGTATACAATTATTTATACGCTAACCCCAAGAAATTTAATTTTCAAAAACGACCCTAACTACAATAAGATTGCAAAGACTAAGGATTCTAAAATCAATTATGAAAACACAGTCTATGATCGTATGGGGTATATAGAATATCTTGATTCAAAAGCTTTGAAAGAAAAAGCAAGCAAGGAAGACTCATCAGTAACTGTAGAGCCTACTAAAGAAAACGAAAAGATCTACAAAAAGTACATTTCTAATCTTGGAAATGGCTGGGTATTGAAACGTTTCCCTGAAAACAAAGGCTTTTACGCAACTCGTGAAGTCCCTGTCTTTGAACGTGTTATTGGATTCTACGGCAACCTGATTCAGATTGATCATCCAAATGTCATCAAAGATGCTTCCAATCCAAAACTTGAACGCTATATTCGCATTGAAAATGACCCAGCTATTGGTTGGTCAGTAGTTGGTTCGGGGACTAAACATAAATATCTTTTGTATTTCAATGGTCAATTCCCGTTCGTTCATCAAAATTTTGTATCGTTAAACTTGGGTGAATCTTATCCAACTTATTCAAATACGCCGGTTCTTCAGGTTATTACACAAGGACAAGGTACTACCAAGAAGAGTGAAGTAAACTTCCCAACAGGGAAAAAAGAATCTTCTATCAATATCTACTCACGTACTTACAAATCACCAAGCAAGGCAGATGCTCAAGATATTGCCCGCTTTGGTGAAGGAGATGCTTATACAGCAACTTTGAGTAACTATGAAAATCCATCCATGATTGTGAGCTCTTCTATTATCGGCTTGATCGGGATTGCAATTGCTTACTTGATCGCAATTCCATTGGGATCATACATGGCCTTGTTGAAGAACACATGGTTTGATAGTGCCTCAACAGCTGTCTTGACATTGATGATGGCTCTTCCAACGATTGCCTTGGTCTACATCGTCCGCTTGGTTGGTTCAATAATCGGTCTTCCAGACTCTTTCCCAGTCTTAGGAGCTCAGGACTGGAGATCGTACGTTCTTCCTTCTGTCATCCTGGGACTATTGACCGCTCCAGGTTTGGCTGTTTGGATTCGTCGTTATATGATTGACTTGCACTCACAAGACTTTGTCCGTTTTGCACGTGCTAAAGGACTCTCTGAAAAAGAAATTTCACGCAAGCATATTTTCAAGAATGCAATGGTTCCAATCGTTACAGGTATTCCTGTTCAATTGGTCTTGGTTATTTCAGGAGCTACCTTGACAGAAACCGTCTTTGCCTTCCCTGGTATGGGTAAAATGTTGATTGATTCCATCAAGGCATCGAACAATACCATGGTGGTGGGTCTTGTCTTCATCTTTACTGTTCTTGCTGTATTTGGAGCAATGGCCGGTGATATTCTCATGGTTATGGTAGACCCTCGTATCAAATTGACAACTAAGAAAGGAGGCAAATAATGTCTACAATCGATAAAAAGAAATTCCAATTTGTTGAACGTGACGACTTTGCCTCTGAAACAATTGATGCGCCGTCGTACTCCTACTGGAAATCGGTATTTCGCCAATTTTTCAAAAAGAAATCAACCATTTTTATGTTAGCAGTCTTGGTGGGGATTCTCTTGATGAGTTTTGTTTATCCAATGTTTTCAAACTTTGATTACAATGATGTAAGTAAAGTAAATGATTTCACTGCTCGTTTGAATCCTCCAAGTGCCAAAGCTTTCTTTGGTACAGATAACAATGGTAAATCGTTGTTTGATGGAGTTTGGTTTGGTGCCCGCAATTCGATTATCATCTCTTTTATTGCTACCTTGATCAACGTTGTAATCGGTGTAGTGATTGGTGGGATTTGGGGTGTGTCAAAATCAATCGACCGCTTCATGATGGAAGTTTATAACGTTATTTCAAACGTTCCATTTATGTTGATTGTTATTGTCTTGACTTACTCAATCGGTGCTGGTTTCTGGAACTTGATTTTGGCGATGACGGTAACAGGATGGATTGGGATTGCTTATTCTATCCGTGTCCAAATTATGCGTTACCGTGATTTAGAGTACAACTTGGCCAGCCGTACTTTGGGGACTCCAACTCTAAAAATCGTGACTAAAAATATTTTGCCGCAATTGGTATCTGTTATTGTGACGACAACAACTCAATTGTTGCCAGCCTTTATTTCAACTGAGGCCTTCCTTTCCTTCTTTGGATTGGGATTGCCAATTACAGTTCCAAGTTTAGGTCGTCTGATTTCAGACTACTCACAAAACGTAACAACCAATGCGTATCTTTTCTGGATTCCATTGACAGTCTTAGTCTTGGTATCCTTGTCATTCTATATCGTTGGACAAAACCTTGCAGATGCCAGCGATCCACGTACACATAGATAGGAGGAGTAGATATGACAAATGATAAAAATGTAATCTTATCTGCTCGCGATATCGTAGTAGAATTTGATGTTCGGGATCGTGTCTTAACAGCCATTCGCAATGTGTCCTTAGACCTTGTTGAAGGTGAAGTCATGGCACTTGTTGGTGAATCAGGTTCTGGTAAATCTGTTCTCACAAAAACCTTCACAGGAATGTTAGAAGACAACGGACGAATTGCTAATGGTAGCATTAATTATCGTGGGCAAGAATTAACAGAACTCAAGTCAAACAAAGATTGGGAAGATATCCGCGGTGCAAAAATTGCAACCATCTTCCAAGATCCGATGACCAGTTTGGACCCGATTAATACAATCGGATCACAAATTACGGAAGTTATTATTAAACACCAAGGTAAGAGTGCCAAAGAAGCCAGAGAAATGGCCATCGATTATATGGAAAAGGTGGGAATCCCAGAAGCGGAACGTCGTTTTGATGAATATCCTTTCCAATATTCAGGCGGGATGCGTCAACGGATCGTTATTGCTATTGCGCTTGCTTGTCGTCCGGATATCTTGATCTGTGACGAGCCAACAACGGCCCTTGACGTAACCATCCAAGCCCAGATCATTGACTTGTTGAAATCATTGCAAAAAGAATATAACTTTACAACAATATTTATTACCCACGACTTAGGTGTAGTCGCAAGTATTGCAGATAAGGTTGCTGTAATGTATGCTGGTGAAATTGTAGAATTTGGTAAAGTAGAAGAAATCTTCTACGATCCAAGACATCCTTATACATGGAGTCTCCTTTCAAGTTTGCCACAATTGTCTACCTCTAAAGGTGATTTATATTCTATCCCAGGGACTCCTCCATCATTGTATTCACCAGTAAAAGGGGATGCCTTTGCTTTGCGTTCAGACTATGCTATGCAAATTGATTTCGAGGAACATCCACCAGTCTTCAATGTTTCAGATACACATTGGGCTAAAACATGGCTCTTACATGAAGATGCACCAAAAGTCAATAAACCAGAAATTATTGATAATCTTCATGAAAAGATCAGTGCGAAAATGGGATTCACTACAATCAAGGACTAGGAGAAGGAAATGACAGAAAAATTAATAGAAGTTAAAGATCTAGAAATTTCCTTCGGTGAAGGAAGTAAAAAATTTGTAGCTGTAAAGAATGCAAATTTCTTCATCAACAAAGGGGAAACATTTTCTCTTGTTGGTGAGTCTGGTAGTGGGAAGACGACAATTGGTCGTGCAATCATTGGTTTGAATGACACTAGTGCAGGTGACATCCTGTATGATGGCAAAAAAATCAATGGTAAGCAATCGCGTAAGGATGAAAATGAATTAATCCGTAAAATTCAAATGATCTTCCAAGACCCGGCAGCAAGTTTGAATGAGCGTGCAACAGTCGACTACATTATTTCAGAAGGTTTGTACAATTATCACCTATTCGAAAATGAAGAAGACCGAGTACGTAAAGTAAAAGAGATTATGCATGAAGTGGGGCTTCTAGCAGAGCATTTAACTCGTTATCCTCATGAATTCTCTGGTGGACAACGCCAGCGGATTGGGATTGCTCGTGCCTTGGTAATGGAGCCAGAATTTGTTATCGCAGACGAGCCAATTTCAGCCCTTGACGTATCCGTACGTGCGCAAGTTTTAAATCTCCTTAAGAAATTCCAAAAAGAGTTGGGCTTGACCTATCTCTTTATCGCACACGATCTTTCAGTCGTTCGATTTATCTCTGATCGTATTGCGGTTATTTACAAAGGAGTTATTGTAGAAGTAGCTGAGACGGAAGAATTGTTTAATAATCCAATTCATCCATACACACAATCTCTACTATCAGCTGTACCGATTCCAGATCCAATTCTAGAACGCAAAAAAGTTCTGAAAGTTTATGATCCTGATCAGCATGATTATTCAACCGACAAGCCAGAAATGGTTGAAATCAAACCTGGACATTACGTTTGGGCAAATAAAGCAGAACAGAAAAAATATAAAGAACTTGTATAATCATAAGAAAACGAGAAGAATATGCTTCTCGTTTTCTATTTTTTGAAAAAAGAAAAACTTTTTTTAAAAAAATAGAAAAAAGATATTGACAAGATTTCATGGTCGTGATATACTAATATAGTTGTCGCGCGAGAGCGACAAAGACCTTTGAAAACTGAACAAGACGAACCAATGT
>NZ_JADNFC010000009.1:0-276 GCF_015552665.1 Streptococcus sp. 1001283B150225_161107_H12
AAACGCGCAGGACTTCTTACACGTGACTCACGTAAAGTTGAACGTAAGAAACCAGGTCTTAAGAAAGCTCGTAAAGCATCACAATTCTCAAAACGTTAATCAACACGATTATATCAACGTTTACAGACATTCAAGAATTTTCTCTTGGATGTCTTTTTTTGTTCAAAAAACTAAAGTTCACCCCAAAATTCACCCCAAGTTCACCCTATTGCTTTTTGAGACTTCTAAAGGCTATTTCTCCTGCTGTTTGATTTACTGTTTCAGTAGTATTGACAT
>NZ_JADNFC010000009.1:376-29608 GCF_015552665.1 Streptococcus sp. 1001283B150225_161107_H12
TTCACCCTATTGCTTTTTGAGACTTCTAAAGGCTATTTCTCCTGCTGTTTGATTTACTGTTTCAGTAGTATTGACATAAGTCTTTGTTATTAGGATGTCACTATGAGTAAGTGCTTCTGAAATAGCATTTAATGATGTTCCAGCCCGTCTTGCCACCAACTACATCCAAAACTTGGGACATACTACAATTCCAATTTTTATTTGTCAGCATTTTTTCTCCTTACAAAAATGTGCCTACTATTCAGGTAGTTTGTAAAGTATTATAATCTATTTATCATTTATTTTAAAGGAGTCGCTTATGTTTATTGTAAATCTTACCTATATCAAACTCATTGATACAGTTGAAAAATTCTTAGAAAAATAAAAGTAATTACCAGTAGGGGGATGGTACCCTGGTTTCGTCTTTCCTTGAGCATAGCTCAACCTCCAAAATATAATCTAAAAAAATAATTTGATTAGCAAACTATCTATTTTGTATAGTATCGCATAAATGCTTGACAAATAGCAAGAATGTGTTAGAATATGAATGAATATATAGACTTATTCATTCATAAAAGAGGCATAGAAATGGATAAAAAAAATGAGCTGTTGGCTGCGGCTAGGGAAGTATTTGCAGAAAAAGGCTATAAGGCAGCTGGAATTTCTGATATTGCTAAGAAGAGCCGTATGGCTGTCGGATCCTTTTACAAGTATTATGAGTCCAAGGAAGCTATCTTCTTGGAGGTTTATGTAGCTGAAAATAGCCGTATACGTGAGGGAATCATACAACGCGTAGACTGGCAGGGCGAGCCCGAGACAATCGTTGAACAGCTTTTTGCAGTCACTTTTGAATTGATTTCACCCAATAAAATTCTGGCTGAGTGGAACAAGCCAGGCATTTCTCAGATTCTGCACGATTACTATAATCAGGATTCCGGACGAGCATCCAATGCTTTTTATCAGTTTCTGATTCAGACCTTCAGCCAGCGCTTGCAGGAAGAGGGCTTTTCGGAGGAGAAAATAGCTGAGATCATGAAGGTTTATGACTTGATTTATTACATAGACATGCATGTCATAGAGCAGGATTTTTCAGGCTACTTCGATAGTCTTGAGACTTTAGTGAAATATTTTGTTAAGGGAATTTTTTCCAAATAGAGGAAATTCCTTTTCTTAGAAGCAGGTATGAATGAATTTATATAACCATTCATTCACGAACAAAGGGGTGATGGCTTATTTAGTGCGAATAGGAATGGGAAGAAATGTGATTGCATAAGTATAAAGTGAATTATTTTTTAGAAAGATTTGAATGAATATTTGGAAGCGTTCATTCAAAAACAGAAAGTGAGGAAAAGAATGAATAAGCAAGGAGGATTTGCTATGAGTGGAATAGCTATTTTGGGTATCTGTCTGGTCGCAATTGGTCTTTTGACCATTGGCTACGGCGGTGTGACAGTTGGTTTTAGTTTAAGTGTGGATTTTCAGTCATTTTTAGTCGGAGGTCTCATCATTGTCCTAATCGGAGCAGCTTTGATTCCGGGCTTGCCGGCAGTTGCTAAGCTGACAGCACTGGCTTTGACAACTTTGTCATTGCTGATTTACATTCACATGATGCCAGATTTAGAGTTTATGCTTATGCTCATCTCTGATGTTGTGGTTTTAGGCTTTGCGGCTTGGTTTGCTATTCTTTTTTTAAGAAAGTAGGTGATGAAGATGATTGTAGTTTATGATTCAAATACTGGTATTGGAAAACGATTTGCAGAATCACTGGGCTATCCGACCCAGAGCATCAAGGAGAAACTGGAAGAGCCCTGTATTCTCATTACTCGAAATGCTGGTGCTGGGAAAATTCCGTGGTCTACCAAACGCTTTATTAAGAAACATCCTGGGCTGATTAAAGGTTTTGTTAACAATGGTGACTCTGTTAAACACGGCCGGACCTTCTGCGGAGCGACTGCCTTGATTATCGAAAAATATGGGCTCCAACATATCTGCGATATTGACCAAGGCGGTAGTTCAGAAGATGTCAAGACTGTGCAGGCATTTTTGGCGGAGTGCTAGTCTCATCAAGTTTTGTATAAACAGACATTCAAGAATTTTCTCTTGGATGTCTTTTTTTATTCAAAAAACTAGAGTTCACCCCAAAATTCACCCTATTGCTTTTTGAGACTTCTAAAGGCTATTTCTCCTGCTGTTTGATTTACTGTTTCAGTAGTATTGACATAAGTCTTCGTTATTTGGATGTCACTATGAGTAAGTGCTTCTGAAATAGCATTTAATGATGTTCCAGCCCGTCTTGCCAAAGTTGCTCCAGTGTGCCTTAATTTGTGAGGAGATGCTGGAGGAAGTTCCGGATGTCTTCTTCGAATAGTATTCATTCGATGATTAAGATAATCAATATGAAGTGGAACGTTAATACCGTTTTTTCTATTGTTGTATGTGAAAACGAATTGCTTTTCATTCTGTCTGATTCCAAACAGCTTTAGTTGCTTTTTTTGTTCAATTTTCCAATCGGTCAGGATATTCATTAGTTCTTTAGGAGCTTTGAATAGAGTTTTTTTATTTCCTTTGGTTGATTTCAGATTCCCGAATTTGTCTAATGCTTGTTCAATGAGAATTTCGTTTTTTTCAAAATTGATATGTTTCCATTGGAGAGCATAGGTTTCTGATTTTCTATCTGATAAAAAGAATGTCGTATAGAACAAAGCATAATCTTTTAATTCCATTCGATCATTTTTTAGATCTTCATCAAATGCTTGTAGCCATTGTTTAAGTTCCTCCTCATTTAATGCTAAGTCTTCAAACTTTTTACTTTCTTTGAGAGCTAATTTTTTATTAGCTTTAATTCTACTGATTGTCTTTTTAACCTTATTTACTTGTATATATTCAAGCTCTTCTGCCCAGTCCAAGACAGAATTGACGTAGCCTCTAATGGATTTAAAGTTGGCATAAGAATTCGATAGTGGAGTAAGAAGTGACAAAACCAGTTGTTTGTTTTCATTGAGATGATCAATAGAATAATTACCTAGAACTGGAAGAATCTGCAAACGGAAGAGATTTTCTGTCTGAAAGACAGTTACTGCTGTAGGTGGTTTAATAGTAGCAGTGGCTTGCCCTGCTTTATAGGGTTCAAGCCAAATATCTTTGTAAAAATCTTTGAATAGGATGTCTCCTTTTCTTTGAGATAAAGTAGATGACCTTCCTAAACGTGCATTTTCAATGTCAACAGCTAACTTAATTTCTGCTTCCTTTGCCTCTCTGCGAGTTTTGAATCTTTTTTCAAATCGTTTACCAATTCCTAACTTTCCTTGGACGTCATCGGGTATGTACACCCTTAGCCTATAAGATCCATTTTTTGTTTTTGAAATGCCCATTTTTGCCTCCTTATGCGCTTATCTCTAGTCGAGTCATCCACTGATTGATACTTTCTTTGCTGAAACGAATGGATTTTCCAATTCGAATATAGGGTAGTCCCATTGCAATCCAGATATCAAGGGTATTATGTGAAACTCCAAGATAATGGCACGTTTGTTTTTTGTTCAGAAATGGAGTATCTAATCCCATATCTTCTTTGAAATGATGAATCTCATCTTTGATAAGAGTTGCAATCATTTTTTGAATTTCTTGTGTCTGTTCTTCTGGTAATTGTACTAACATAATTTTTTCCTTTCTAGTGTCCTAATACATAGGTAAATTGTTTTGCTGTTTGTGCGTCAAAGGTCCGGTAACTAATCACTCCAAGTCCTTTCACATTGCATTCTGAGATCAGAATAGATCCATCCGATTTAACTTGCTCCACAAAGGCAATATGCCCGTATATTGGATTAGCTCCAGCTTGTCCAGGACTAAATGATAGAGCAGAGTGTTCAGTTGGTGTATGGGTTGTAGTGAAGCCTGGTTTATTCATCCATTGGCCACCATTTCCCATGAATGGATCGAAGTTAACTCCGACTTGTTTTCCACGATTAAAGACAAACCAAGTACATTCTCCCCATGGATAGGTGCTAGTGATATATCCATTTGTATCAATAGCTTTTGTAAGACTATATCCTATCGGAATATCATTTGAAGTAACTCCACCTCCATCTCGAGTTTTTCCAGTTAATTGGATCGGTGCTTTGGGTGTTCCACCATGTTCATCGATATACTGATCTAGCTTTCTCATCGTTTCAGCTCGACGCTTGCCAGAGCCTGTAGTATCTGTAAAATAAACTCCTCCATCGACTGTCTGATTTAAAGAACCATTCGCAAATTTTTGAGCCTTATCATCTTGAATTTTAAAGGTCTCATTCTTATTTCCAATAATCGTCTGTTGGGTTAGGGCAACTACGGCAACCTCGTCATTAAAGTTATTGGCATTCTCAGGATTTGAATCAAATGCTCCATAACCAAACATGTTGGCACCAGGGTTTCTTGCGACTCCAGCTGTTCCGAGTGAGCTTTCATTTAAGGCAATTGCCACGATACCTCGGACATCTAGATTGGATTTAGCCTCCCATTCTAGGAGTTTTTTACCGTTGATCCGGTTCTTATCATAGGAGATCCCTAAAGTGTCTAAAAAGCCGTCTAGTTGAGCTGCTGTAATGCCATATCGATGAACTAATAGATTGTGTGTATATGGATCTCCAGAGGACCAGTGTTCCGCATAGGTGGCTCCATCTACCCCAGATCCTCCAGTCGGACTTCCTGCTGTGGCAACCGCAAGAATGATAATGAGAAGAAAGGGGAGAATGATGGGGACTAATCCAACTAGTAAAAAGTATTTTAATTTCTTCATAGGACCTCCTTTCTAGTTAGTATTTGATATAAGCTGTGAATAGCACTGTCCCAAAGCGCCACTTGGCATCTAGTACGACAGAATGAGCTTTGACTTGATCCAGTATAGAGTCTTTCTCACTTTCCTTAACAGGAAACAAAAGAAGGAAATCGACTGAGCGTTTCCCTTCTTGATAAGCTTGAAAAAGAGTCTCTTCAAGAATCCTTGAAAAAGATGTTCTTGAGTGAATTCTAATATTCATTGTATTCCCCTCTCAATTTATTGAGTCGTTCTGTTAGTTTGTTTCTTCGTTCAATATTTGTTCGTAATTTATCATCTCGTGTCATAGTCTTTCGATAGGCACGAGTAAAGGCATTGGATCCTTGAGCTTTATACATAGCTTTAGGATCTTTGTATTTATCTAGTTCACGTTCCAGTGAATTGATTCGGTGTTGTTTAAATGGGGAAATCCATTCTTCTTTTAGTGTATGGAATTCATCTTCTATAGTAGAAGGTCGCTCAGCTTGAATAGGTATTTCCACTTTTCCGCTAGGCTGCTCTGGCTTTCTTTCTTGTAGTGAAGTAGGCGTGCTCTCACTCTCATTCTCTGTTTTAATTTTAGGATCTATTGTGCTCTCTTGTTCTACAGGTGTTTCAGTCGGAATATCTGGCTCGAATTCATCTTCTGGCATCGTGTCTTTCTGAGTAAAGAAAGAGCCGACTCGTTGGAAGTGATCTTTAGAATGCATGACCATTCCTGCTCCAATCCCTGCTCCAGCTAAGGCGAAATTTCCTAAGTGTTGAGCGCTTGAAAGACTACGAGTTGGAACTTGAGAGGCAATCTCTTTTGTTCGAGTCATTCCGTGCTCCATACGATTCCCAAGATCACTTGCCATCATACGGGCTTTAGATCCTAAAATGAATTGTATCAATTCTGCCTTGTACTTCCACATGAGAATATAAATAGTGCCTTTAGAAACAACAGATACTAGGAGTTTAAAGACAAGTCCGAAAAGTATAAGAGAAGGCAGAGTTTTTAAAACTTTATCAAAGCCACTGGTAACTAAATTTTCTAAGAGCTTTTCGATGTAAAAGATAAGAAGGGTTAAAAGACTTGTAATTGCTGGAAAAGCTAGACCTCCAAACATAACTTTTAAAACTCCGAAAATCAGATCTTGCATTCGAGGAATGAAGGATACTAGAAGGACGATTGGAAAGAGCAGAATCATCATGAGAACTAAGAGTTGAGCTAAGACATTTAAGAGCTGAATCAAGATAACGGGGATGGCTAAGACAAAGGCCTCTACGATTTTAAAGATGACATAGAACATACGAATGAAGATAAAGTCTGGCATAGCAGATACCCAACGGTTTTCTTCTGAATCCTCGTTAGCACCATCCCCCAGTCTGTCTAAATAGTCTATACGAGTTTTGGCTTTTACAGGTTTGAAATTTCCATTCTTATCTCCTGTTCCAAGAACTTGACTATCGTCAAAATTCTCCTCTTTTCCGTTTTGACTATTCTTGTATTTCCCATTTTCCTGACCCGTATTGACAAAGACATAGGCTTTATATGATGTTTCTGCGATATAGTTATCTGCCATTGTTTCCCCAACTTTTAGGGACTTGTCTTTTCCATAGTTAATCTCGATATTTGAAATCTTGGAAGAGACATCTTTTGAAACGGAGTTGATGGTATCTAGTAAATAGAGACCTCCAGATGTTCCAGCAATGGTCCCAAAGTAACTAAAGCCCAGAAGTATCACCATACAGACATGAATCATAGTTCTTGTGAAACTTCCTTTTGAGAAAAAATACTGGTAGAAGAGATAAAAGGCAAGTCCTAATAACAAGATAGAAATCAAGGAACCACTTGTAATTCCACCATGTGTGGAGCCAGTGAAACCATTCCAGATTTTACTAGCTCCCTTATAGACGTAGTTCTTATACGCAGAGTATAAATCAACACTTTCTAATACACGGATTAAGAGAGAGAAGAAACCAACTACCGCATTGAGAATGAAAAAGAAGAAGTTGACGAAGAGTTCGTTAATTAAGACCCAAGCCCCATTGAAAGACCCAAAGCTAGTCGGCTCCATATAGGACTTGAGAGAGAAGATATCGACTCCTCTTAATTTCTCAAAAGCTTCTTGCATGGATTCACCTCCTTAACTAGCATATTTATTTTCAAGACTTGATGATACTGTAGCTTTCATTGGTTTTAGAAGCATATCAATATCTTCAAAGATGTTGTGAACAGAAATCATATTGAGATTGCCGTAGACATCAGAATAAAGGCACTGACCTGAGATCATATTATCAATCCATTCTAGGTTGTTTTCAGTCACTTCAAGGTTGACGTGTTTCAATATATCTTCTCGTTCAGACTTTTCATAAAAGGCAAAGATTGTCCCAAAACCTGTTGTATCATCATCATTTTCTGCATCATGCACAGACTGAGTAATAAGGGCAAGCGTATTATTTTTAGAGCGTCCAATCCGGCGCATATTTTTGATAACCGCTTTTCCTTCGGCAGACTTCATCAAAATCCAGGCTTCGTCAAAGAACTCAATGGTATCTTCATGTTCATTTCGTTCTCCAAAGTGAGTACAAAAGGCCCCGAGCGCAAACATGAGAGCGATAGAGTTTCGTTCATGGTCTGAAATCTTCGTAGAATCATCCTTTGGAAGTTTGAGATTATTGACCTCTAAAACAGTCACACGAGACTCATAATTGAGACCTTTTGTAGTTCCGTCTGAAAAAGCTAACTCTAAAATTGAATTATTGACAATGGATGTTAAGTAACGTCCGACTGAGGCTATGTCTGATGAAGCAGCTTCTCTTAAAACTTTTAGAACATGTTTAAAGCCGACCAACTCACCAGCTACTCGACGTTCGACAATGGTATTGATAGCTTCTGTAATAGCTGTCTTTTGGTCCATTGATACATCATCTACAGCTTGAAGAAGAAACTCGAGCATATTCTTTGCGACCTCTACAGCTTGTTCCTTATCGAGAACTACAATAGGATCTAAGACTCCGTGGTTTGATGGTAGTGAGCTATCTAACGTCACAAAATTAAAGTTCTCAATTTGTTTCTTGCGTTCAGGATAAAGTCTTGCAAATTCTGGAGAACTAATCACGTTTTGGTAGTGATTTCTAAGTTCACGTTTCGGGTCAATGTAGAGGGTTTTAACATTCTGTAAAGCGACACTTAAAAAGATAATCTGAGCGAGGAAGGATTTCCCTTGGCCTGTTGCCCCAGTGATAATGATATGCGGATTCTTGGTGATCTTTCCTGCAATATCTTCTTTGTTTCCCACTGTCGCATTATAGAGAACAATGTTTTTGGATGATTCGATGGCTTTTGAGATAGAGTCCCAGCGTCCCGTCCAGTTATCAACCCGGCCGATATACCAACCAATTCTATTTCCAGAAGTGGTATTGGTAAAGGGCATGAGTTCCGCAAAGCCTCGTGGTGTTACCATGTGAGTCCAGGTAAGAGTTTTCTTTTGAAGTGGTTCTCCGTATAGGAGAGCTTGAAAGAGATAAGGTCCGTCTTGTGAGGCTTCACTAATCTCAACTCCCATATCATCAAAATAGTTAAGGACCACTTGTCGTCTTTGGCGGAGCTGGTGAACACTTGAAGCTGAGACAATCAAGTAGGCTCCATATTCAATAATATCTTCTTTGTTTCCGACTTTTCGCATCAGATCTTTAAGAGAGATAGATCCCATAATGATCTCGTCTTGTTGGACGGTGTCGGTATTCTCAGCTTCTTCCATAATGTTTCGATAACGAGTGTTGGAACGTCCCATCTTGCCTTTAATCTTATTGGTATCAATGAACTCAGATTTGATTCGTAACTCAACTGGAAAATTCAAGCGCTGGATGAATTCTCCTAAGTGAAAACCATTGAATTGAACGGGAAACTTTCCAACCGGAAGAATCGTCACAAAGGAAGATCCATAAGGGCTTTCGAGCTTAAGGAATCCTCCTTTAAGGACCTTAATCAAGGTATCTGTGATATTGAAAGAAGCACGATTGGCGATCACTTCTTTCTTGTAGTGAGGGATATAGCGGAGGTATTGCATCCGCTGGTAGTAGAAAAGTTCTTCATTGGTAAGGCGCTGTGCTCGGAGAACAGAAAGGGCTTGAAAGATAGTTAATTCGTCACTTTGATATTCTTCATACCAAGTTGGGCTCAGTTCTAACTCATAGCCAAGCCCTTTTGCGATTTTTTCTGAAAAGTCTGTAAAGCTTTCATAGGCCAAGTCTTTAATGCTTGCCCCATGGTTTTGTTTTCGAAGGGTAACTCCAATCACCCAGTCAAACTGATAAGGAATCTCCATCTCGTCTGTTAGACGATCAACACTGTAAAGAAGCAATTCTTCTCCTAGTTCACGGCTGTCATCTGCGAGAGCATCGGAAAAGTCCCGCATTTTTTCTTCTAGGAGATAATCTTTTGGAATGAGAGAGATTTCAAAGTGCTGGTTCTTTTGGAGCTTTTTCATCATTTGCGCAACAGTAATTTTATGTTTCCATTTTTTCTCATCATCCGTAATGGTGATGGGAGTATTGGGGATTCGATAGAAAGCGACAACGGAATGATCCTTTTTCAGAGCTAGGTTGTCATGTGTCTCTCGAATTGGATAGGTTAAGGTAATACTCATAGGACCTCCTTTTCTATAGGTTTGTTTTTTCAAAGACAATTTCATCAATTGGTTCTATTCGGTCCTCCTGGTAGATAGCTTTTTGATTAAGTTTGAAGTCCCACAGATACATCAGGTAGTCAGAGAGAAAGAGATGCATCTTCTTTCCGTGAGGTTCATACTCCGTGTAGAACTTGGCCAGCTTATAAGGAAGGTACCAATAGAGCAAGAGAGAAATGGAGTGAGTCATTTTAGCTAATGGAACAAGAAGGACTCCTCCGAACAGTAACATCCCCACAAAGACGAGGATGAAGACAATAAAAAAGGACAACTGCATAGGTGTCGCAAAGTACCAAATCCGTGTGCCCTTTTTCGTCTTAATTTCTTGGATCCAATAAGGAGCATTTAGCCCCTTACTGTAATCATAGAGTTTTTCTTCTTTCATGATTAAAGTCCTGTTTCAATTCCAAAGAGACGCAGGAACCAGCCAAATGCTTTGAGGATATCCTGACCTTTTGCGATGGAGACAATCACAGCATAAAAGCCAACGACCGAAAATAGTTGGAGCCAGGAGCTGTTACGCCAAGCCTTAATCGCTAAGAGCACGGCAATAGCTGTTAGGATCCAAATTCCGTCTCCTTGAAGAAAACTTCGTAGGTTGTCTGTATTCATATAAATTCTCCTATTCTTGATTATTTGCGTAGTTTATGGGGATTGTGTGCTCTAGTTTAGAGACATAGTAGGTTTTTTCTTTTTCGATAAGGGTAAAGGTAAAGTTTTCAGAGTGAGTAGTTCCTCCCACTTCAAATGTTGCTTGAACATAGGCTGTAAGTCCCTTTTTATTCTTTTTGAGATAGGTGTAGTCGATACTTTTAAAGGTGGTGTTTGCGACAACATCTACATCTTTTGAAATCAAGTTGAGATTATCCTGATTGGTGGTGTAGTTGGTGAAAAAGACAGTCAGAAACTTATCTACTTTCTTGTGAGTCGCATCAGAAAGACGATCTGTAGTAGTAAGAGTGAGTTTGTCTTCTTCCTTGAAGGATCCAGCTTGTGAGCTTTCTAGGGTAGTGAACCAAGGAAGGCCTGAGATATAGTAGCTGTTTCCTTTTTGAGCATAAGGAATATTGAAGCCTGTCACAATTTCTGTTTCTTGTGTTTCCTTGTCATGGCGTATCCATTCCTTGTACTTGATCCGGTAGGTTGCCACATTATTTTCTACGGTGATTAGTTGAGCGGTTAGTAACTCACTTGGATTTCTGACTTGGCCTTGAGATTTCACATCCGGTATAAAGTTATAAAAGCTATTGAGGTAGTCGATCTGTGCTTCTTGCTTTTCAACTTCTTGAGGGAGAGTGAAGTAGGCATAGACAAAATCATTGAGATAATACTGGAGCTTATAGTCGTACTGTTTTTCTTCTACAGGTGCCTGAGCTTTTTTGGCATGAAGAATCTCCACATTTTTTTCTAGTTTAGAGACTTGATTCGAGAGAGTGATAGCGCGAATAGCCCCCGATAGACCAACAAAAAGGAGGAAAGAAATTCCTCCAATAACAGCCAGATTGATTGTTTTCTTGTTGGTGATTTTCAGTTTAGGTGGACCTCCTTTCTTTTCCATCTTTTTGAATTTTGAGAGGTATTCTCTCGCTTTTAGTAAGTAGTGTTTAGCTTTATCCATAAGACCTCCTTTTAGAGTCCAGCCAGTTCAATGAGTTTAGATCCCTTGGCATAGAGGCGCTTATTAGCTTTTTCAATTTCTCCGTTAATGTAATAATAGCCACGTAACTCAGTTTGGAGCTGCTCGACTAGTTCCGGACGAAGATCTTTAACTTCTTCCTTTTTGAGTAAGCTATTTAATTCGCCAGCCTTGGTCCAAGCTTCTCTGTGGTCTTTCTTTTTGAGTAGTTCTCCCAGTTCATTGGTGATTTGAGAGACTTTCTTTTCAAATGTTGTTTTCTTTGCCATTTCAATTTCCTTTCTAAATGTTTCTTGATTGCTTTTAATGGTTTGTTGGATAAAAGCGATGAGTGAGGGACGCATTCTTTTGTTCAGACTAAGGATTTCCCCGTCTAGCGTAAAACAGGCATGTTCATAGTCATAAAAACCTTTCGCATCCGGTAGCTTCTCGGTAGATCTTCCAGCACATTCATAGTAGAAATCCTTGCCTTTTCGTAAGAGAATGTACATATGCCAGAATTCTTGTTCGGGCAAAAGGAAGAAGTCCGTCTGATAAATCTTCTTAAGCATCTTAAGAAGCCTCTAGAAGATCATCATAGCCCAGAGCTTGGTAGATAAAATCAGAATCAAACCAGAGCCAATCGTTAATCTTAGTTTCTGTCGGTATATCACCAGAGAAGATATCTTCACAGATAATAGTTAAAGTATCAACTCCACCACGTTCACGGACAGTGTTTAGAGTTTCTAATCCACCTGACCAGGCTTTAAAGTTTTCTAATGAATTAATTTCTACTTTGTATTCCATAGGTTATTTTCCTTTCTAATGTTCATAGTGTTTACTAGCTTTGAGGAGCTTTAACATAGCTTTCCCACGATCGGTAATTTCTCCGCTATTTTTTATCATCTTCATGTATTCTGTCTGTAAAATCTTATCTGCTTCAGAAACGAGGGCTAGGGAGTTTGCGACTTGGTAGGTTAGCCAGCGAATGGTTCGCTCAATGCTATAGGGTTGAGGGTTAGTTGAGAGTTTCAAGGGTTCGACTCCTCCAAAGAGTCGTTGCCATTTTTCATCAGGTTTATAAGCTCCAAACTGATTGATGCCATCATAGACTTGAATCTCTTTGTTTATGATGCCTCTAGCAATTTCACCCAGATCGACACCAGCGATATATTCTTCTACAACACCTTGAGCCTTCTGGTCTGAAAAGCGGAGTTCGTAGCGATTCCAAATACCAAAAATCTCCAAGGATTCGTCCAAGGAGATATTTTCCATTCGTGCTATTTCATAGCGCTTTTCATAAAAGTTGAAATAGAGCTGACTTTGACGACTCCCAAAGTAAATGGATAAGCCGTGATTGGCTTCCATGTCTTCGTTATCGGTGAAGGATCCACCTCCAGTGATATTCCATTTTTTGAGAGTATCAAGGACAATCTCATTGGCATAGAGTTTCTTTATCAAGTCAGGTATTAGAATTTGTTGGTCTTCGTGTCCATAACCCTTATAGAGTTCATCAAGGGCTATATCTAGGCGTTTAACCCGTACATCCTGATAGGAGTAGAGGATATGTTGGAGAAAGACTTGCCAAGTGATACCCTTGTGCTCTAGAATAACTTCCATCTCACGGCATCCTTGGCCGGATAGTTGAAGGCAGACTTGGTAGTCATTAGTGATCGCCTTATCAAAAAAATCAAAGATCCAGATGTTTCCTCTTTGCCAGAGATGCGTATAGTTCATGAGACGTGTTTCTTGTTCGGTAAACTCACTCAAGGGGCAGTGAAGGAAATTCACACAAAAGTCATCTAAATCTTTGAGTCTTGGGAAAGACAAGCGGAGGTAGTCAATCTGAGCTCGAAGGCTATCTCGTTCACAGTCTTTGTGGTAACCCAGTTTTTCTTTTAGTTCTCTAAACTTCTCAATCGTTAGTCCTCTTTCGCCAGCTTCATAAGACCGATAGGTTCTAGTCGGAAGATCCACAGCTTGTGCAAAATCTTTTTGACTGAGTCCTGTCTGTTTACGGAATTTCTTGATATGAAAAGGACTAATTTTGTCCATTCATTTGACCACCTCTTTCTAATTATGTGACACACTTTTTTGACGAAAGTGACACACTTTTTAAAATTCGAAAACCCAACTCCCACAAGGAATGAGGAGGGGGTGATATGGCGTTTTTGCCAATTGTAACCCCCCTATTAGAAAACGGGGGTTGAAGTTTCATCATGGGCTAGAAACTTCGGGCTACGGTCTGCGCCTGACCTGCGGTCAGGCTTGCCCTTGCCCTTGTCCTAGCCCATGCTGAACAATCGTCGCTTCAACTGCTTTTGGATAAGACCTGCGTCCTCCCTCTTCAAATTGAGCGAGGATTTCAAGAAGAAGTTTTTCTTGAAAAGGATCCACTAGAATAGCGGATACAGTCCGTTCAAAGATGATCCCTTGTTCTGTTAAGAGATAGATAATCTTGCGTAAGGTTGGCATTTTAAGATTTTGTTCGTCCGCAAATTCCTTGAGCGGTCGTTTGTTTGGTTCGTTTTTTATAGACTCCTCTTCCTCTATAGGATCAATTGTTTCAAGCGGTGGTTTGTATTCTTCAAATACTGAGAATTCTTCTCCTTCAAACTCCATAATAGGGATTTTAGAGTAGGCATCATAGAAGGAAAAGCCTTGATCAAGCGGTACATATGGAGAGAAAAACTCACCAGCCAGCTCGCCGTTGTTTGCGATATAGCCCCGTCCTTTGACCTTTACTCCATTAATTTCATCTAGCTTTTTGAACTCTTTGGTTTTATTAGCATCTCCAAACATCATGTCATATCCTGTTGATTCTAAATGACCGACGGAGAGACGCTTCATAAAATTATCCCGAAGAGCAGTTTTAATGAATTCCCCATCGGGCCGTTGCATAGCAAAGATGATAAAGACTCCTGCTTGACGACCTTCTAGAACTAACTGGGAGAGATATTCCATGAGTTCTGACTGTTGACTATAGTCACGGTCAATTTTTGCCATAAGAGCTGCCCACTCGTCTACAAGAATGAATTTTGGTTTCATATCATAGTGAGTAAAGTTCTTCCCAGCTTGGAATTTTGGCGAAGTAGACATTAGTTCATAGCGTTTTTCCATGAACTCTACATTGTCTTTAAAACAGTTGATGATATCTTCCTTACTGGTATAGACTCGACCATGGAAGACTGAAATTTTCTTTAATCCAGCTAGATCCGAATTCTTTGGATCGCAGATATCGACAAAGCCGATTTTAGCTAGAGCGTAGATAATGGTCATCAGAACAACGGTTTTCCCTCCACCTGTTCCACCGCCAATGAGGAGATGAGGTTCTTCAATATAATCCCAAGAAACATCTTTCATGAGCTGGAGTTTTGATCCCTTGACTTTTACTTCATCGATGGTGAGCCTGCTATCAATTCGGTTAATAGCAATTTCATATTTGATAAAGCGATTATCAAAGGTTTTATTACGAAAGTCCCCATTAAACATGACTTCAAGAGTAGCTCCAAGGTTTAAAAAGCGATCTTGAAATTTATTACCTTCTAAGATGAGACTCACTTCAATCTTATAGCGAGACTGTTTGATATACACTTGAGGCAAGGTGATTTTTTCAATGATCTTGTTTTCACGTCTAACCTTTTTAACGAGATAGAGGTTATTCTCCAGCAAAAATCGAGAGAGAATTCGAAGATTGTTGAGCTTTTGAAAAAAGAGTATCTTCCTGTAGCAAACCCGATTGATAAAGCAAGCCAGGAGTAAAGAAAAGAGAAGCCCAGCCCCTAGAAAATATCCTTGAGGTAAGGGATGGACTTTTAATTTTTCTAGATGTAAGTAGCTGTAATAACTAATAGCCAACAAAAAAGGAAACCACCAGATAAACCATGTGATTCCCTTTAGTTTACGATGAAAAACTCGAACTCTTTTTCCACGATAGGTAAAGAGTTTCATTCTGCATTACCTCCTAGTTTTCTTTCTTATTTTCTACCGGTTTGTTTTCTTTAGTCGGTGTGCCTCCAGTTTTTTTCTTGATTTTAGAAGCAAAGAGCTTATAGATATCATTACGATTGACGTGGGTATGCGTGATAACAATATCTTCCAATTCAACCTCTTCTCGGTATTTAATGCCCAAGTCCTCAATTTCAGACTCAGACATATCTGCGATAGTGAAAAAGAGGGTTTCGTGCTGAACAGAAGAATGAATTCCTACGACGATTCCACGAATCTCACCTGTATTGACTTGTACAAATGAGCCATCAGGATTTCGTTGAGAGCGATCCACTTCAAAAATGATATCAGGACCTTCAATACCTCGGAAAGTTAGTTTCCCGAGGACAGCTGGGACATCTAGCCCATCTGTAATGACACGATAAGTCTTGTCAGCAATTTGTAGTTTTTCTCCGTAGTTTAATCCAATTTTAGCCATGTGATTTTCTCCTTTTATTTCTTATTTTTTAATTACTAATTTTTCCGCAAAGACATTGAGATAAGGTGCAACAGTATTGCCGTTTAAAGCAGTATCAGGGAAGAAGATTGGGTTGACAGTTTCTACTAGAGCATCTTCTGGAAAGACCGTTGTAGAAGCTGGTGTGATAACATGAAAGGCACCGTGCTCTGCGCTATTTAGAATGTGACGTTGGTATTTGCCTTCTTTTCCAAAAATAAATTTAGGAGCATTTCCTAAACGTTCATAGTAAGCAGGGCCAATAAATTCTGGTTTCATTTTAAGTGTTTCTGAGATCATAAGATTTTCCTTTCTGAGTGTAAAATAAAAAGAGTTAAGCTAGTTGCTTCACTCTTGAGTAATAGTGTGTAAAAAGTTTGCGTTTAAACATACGACTATAGAATTGAATATCCCCATGAGCGTAGCCATTTCTACGAGCATTTTGAGCTAGATGATCTAGATCCACTTGCGCTTGAGCATAAAGTTTAGCCTGCAGTTTATCAGATTCACTAAACATGCCATAGGTGAATTCATAATTATCATAGAGTCGTTTACATTGTAGTGCGAAAAAAGTTTTGCATATCATTCTCCTTTATTGTAATAAGTAAAAAAAGCTACTAAGTGAAAAAAGGAAAGAACTTAGTAGCTTGAGAGTAGGTCTATCTAATTAGATAGACAGCAGTAAAGAAAAGTTATTTGGTTGGAAAGATCCCTCTTTCCACGGTGGCAACGTTTAGCAAGGTGCTTTGCGTCAATTACCATCGCTTTCCCAGCCAATCTCTTTAGGTAGTCATAATCATACCCAAGGGATTCTCTTACGCCCTTTGGCGAAGCCAGTTCACTTTACTATTCGGAAAAGTGCGAAAGTCCGAAATGCGTGGAAGCCCACAATACTTGTTTTATATCTTCACTTCAACCATAAAACGGACTTGACTTTTAGTATCAAAACATTTACAATAAAGGTACAAAGTTTATGTGTAGTTCTGATGATCAGTCCTCTGGTTGTCAGACGCACTTTTTATTTAATTGTCAATGATCATAATGCCGATAGCTAGGTATTATTATTTTTAAATCCGATATAACCATCAGCTATATTTATATTGTATAACCATTAGTTATATTTGTCAAGAGATTATTTTAAAAAATTAAAAATATTTTTAGAGGTCAAAAATGGAATTTTCAGAACGTTTAAAAACCCTTCGGAAAGAAGCTGGATTCACTCAAGTCGATGTAGCTGAAAAGCTAGGAATTTCCCAACCGGCTTACGCTTCATGGGAACGTGGGGTAAAAAAACCAACTCAAGATAATTTAGTTAAGATCGCTCAAGTTTTGAATGTTTCAGTAGACTATTTAGTTGGGAACTCAGAAGAAAAAACAGATGATTTAGACAATATTGAATTGCTTTTCCGTATGAACTCAAAAGGATTGACTGATGAGGAAAAAGAAATTTTTAAAAAAGAGTTGATTGAGTTTATGGAAGAACGGAAAAAGGCTTTTGAAAAGTGAAGGGATTAGTAAGATGAAAAGAATAGAAGGATCTATTGAATCAATCCATAAAAATTATGGAGTAATAAAATCTAAAGATGGTGACTATGACGTCAAATATCTATTTTATATTTTTTCAGATATGCTTTCAGATGGAGTCTTTAGATCTACACCAAATGTAACTTTTTTATTGACTACTTCTCAGGTAAGAGGGGTTAAAGTGCTTTTAGCATATGATGTACGGTCTATAACAGGACAAGAAGAGCAAACATTTGAAGTTCATAATTTGAAAATAGATGATAAACGTGATTATCATGATTTTATTTTTAAAACTTTTTACGAGGAATATGACAATAGTATTATTGATGCTTTATCAAAAGAGGATATTCGATTCAAAGAGTTCATATTAAAATGGGTGTTATTTTTAGAAAATGAAATAAAAAAATCTTCACTGAGACTTATCCAGAAATATGATATATCACTAAAAGAAGTCTATAAAGAATTATCTAAAAATATAGAAACTAAAAAAATCCATAAGGATCTATTCAAGAAATTAAAGACGAATTATGTATTTAGAAATGAATTTGAATTGCTTGAAATTTCACGAGTCAAATCAGGAGATGTACGAGGATTTGAGGTACATAGTGCCCCATTTGAGCTTTATCTTGAAAACAATACCATCGATGAATTAGGAAAAATAATCGAAGTATTTTTTATAACTTTTATCAAAGATATGGATGCGGTAGATGAAGATAGTAAGTTTTTAGAGAATGCTCTTGAGATGTTTTCAGAATTATCTATTATAAGAAATGCATGTGCACACGGTAATCCACTTATACCATTAATATTGGATGATAAATATAGTCCAAATTATTTATACGATTTATCATCAGTGTATCCAGATTTTAATTCGGGAGATAGTGTAAAAGACTGGAAGTTATTTGAACCTTTGAGATGGGTAACTAGACAACTTACTAAAATAGGTATTGCTCCTCATTATAAAGGAGGTTTACAACATACAGGCTTATACACAGCAAAGTATATATTAATTAATCCAGCTCGTAGGTCATTCTTTTCTTTCCTTTTTATAATAGAATACTTTTTTAGATTTATTTCGGAGAATCCAGACTTGGAAAAAGAGTTCAAAAGAGAATTTAATGTATTTTTACCATATTTCGAATTGAATGAAGATGACTCTGATGATGAGAATAAATTATTTGTAAACTATCCCAAATCAGATCCTGTACTAGCGAAAATTAATAGATTCATTTATCCTATATATTATGGAGGGGATGCTTTTTGGGTACTAGTTCGTATTTAGGGTAGTTCATTAGTAGACAACCGTCTACTTTTTTTATATAATAAACTCAACCAATAAGGTTTAGTTTTGTAAATTGTGACTTAAAGGAGGTACTATTCGTTGGATGAATTGTATTCAAGAGTAAGTGAAATCACAAAGCAAGCCCTTTATCCCTTTATGAAAGAGGAAGAAGTTTCAACCCTGAACTATCACTTTCGCTACTATTTTGACCATTGTATTGATTTGAATCAGATTCAAGTCATCCCTCATCATTTTTCAAACCACAAGATTGAAGGGTTGACGGTTATTGATAGACTTGGCACCAGTTTTTCATATGAAAAAGATAATCCCATAACCAAACGCAACTTTACCTTGTGTCATGAATTAGGCCATTTTATCTTAAAGCACGTTGGAACATATTTTACAGAGTCAGTAGATAATCAAGAGTCTATCCTAGAGAGAGAAGCCAATGTATTTTCAGCTATTGTACTCATGCCTGATATTGTGTTACTATCCAAGATTTACTACGCTTGTGAATCTTTTCAAAAGGTCAAAGAGAGTCTAGAAGTTTCAAAACAGGCACTTTATTTCCGATTGATTGACTTGTTGAGAGTTTACCAAGTGGATACCGAATCAGCCATCAAACAGGCAGTAGATGAATACCTTGATAGTCAAAACGCCTCCCTTCACCATTACTTTCATCAACTAAAAGAAATATTGATTGAAGAGTTCAATCAATATCAACCCTCGCTTATAGCACGGCTAAAAAAAAGATTGAAACAAACTAATTTCGTGACGAGTCATGAATTACCAGAGTTGCTTGACCAGACAAGGTGGGACGAGATTAGAACAGTAAAAAAATTCAAAGTGTGGCTTGTTTACAATAAGGGGAAATCTTTAGCTTATGTGTGGGATAGCAACAAACTATCTGAGACAGAAGCTAGGAGAAAGGCAAATTTAGAATTATTAGTCATGTGAGGTGAATCATGTATCAACCAGAAAAATTAAAAGCTCGGAGAAAAGAGCTAAAACTAACACAAAAAGATATTGCAGATAAGCTAGGAATTAGCTATCAAGCCTATTCTGCTTGGGAACGTGGAGTCAAAGAACCTTCTACTGAGAAAGTGGCATTATTAGAGAAACTTTTGAAAGTTCCCAAAGGCTATTTCACTGAGATAGAGATTGTCAGACTTTATAATGTCCTCTCACCCAATGGAAAAGAACAAGTTGTGTCTTATGCTCGTGACTTAGTTACAGAAGAGCAGAATAAGAAAGTGGTTTCTATTGCTGAACCACGCTATGAATATCGGGTCTATGAAGAAATGTCTGCTGGTCTTGGTGCTACTATCTATGGAGAAAAAGAATACGATACGGTCTACTATAACGAAGAGTTAGGGCATGATTTCGCCTCTTGGGTTTCAGGGGACTCAATGGAGCCTAAATACCCTAATGGATCCGTTGCTCTCATTCGTGAGACGGGCTTTGATTATGACGGAGCAGTTTATGCAGTTGTTTGGAATGAGCAGACCTATATCAAGCGAGTCTACTTGGAAGAAGACGGCTTGCGACTCGTTTCCATCAACAAAAAATACAAAGATAAATTCGCTCCTTATGACGATGATCCTCGGATTGTTGGAAAAATTGTCGGAAACTTTATGCCTCTGGAGGACTAGGTTATGGGAATCATTGACTATTCAAAAGAGCCTATCAGTGATATTGCCTTTATTGATATGAAATCCTTCTATGCAAGCGTTGAGTGTGTGGAGCGAGGACTTCATCCTCTTAAAACCTCCCTCTGTGTGATGAGTCGAGCAGATAATTCTGCTGGATTGATATTGGCATCATCACCTATGTTTAAGAAAGTATTTGGAAAAAAGAATGTTGGTCGGGCTTATGATTTACCTTTTGACGTTAAAACCAGAAAATTTTCTTACTACAATGCCAAACGCCAAGGGATTGAAATTACCCCTGAATATGTCCAATACATCGAGGAGTGGGCAAAGGTTACTTTTATTGTTCCCCCTCGCATGAGCTTATACATTGAAAAGAATCTTGAAATCCAGAGAATTTTACAAGATTATGGAAGTCCAGAAGACATTCTCCCTTATTCGATTGATGAAGACTTTATTGACTTGACAGGTTCACTTAACTATTTTGTCCCTGACCAGAGCATGTCTAGAAAAGAAAAACTTGACGTGGTTTCAAGCAAAATTC
Source organism: Streptococcus sp. 1001283B150225_161107_H12 (assembly GCF_015552665.1). Taxonomy (NCBI): domain Bacteria; kingdom Bacillati; phylum Bacillota; class Bacilli; order Lactobacillales; family Streptococcaceae; genus Streptococcus; species Streptococcus sp. 1001283B150225_161107_H12. The sequence goes on from NZ_JADNFC010000009.1 coordinate 20,879, forward strand.
AGCATGACATTTACCGAAAGACAGGAGTCTATTCGACTGTTGGCATGTCCAATAGCAACCCCCTACTGGCTAAGTTAGCCTTGGATAACGAAGCTAAGAAGACTAAGACTATGCGTGCTAATTGGTCTTATGAAGATGTTGAAACAAAGGTATGGGGGATTCAAGAAATGACGGATTTTTGGGGAATAGGAATTCGTATGAAGAAACGACTCAATAATCTTGGAGTCATGTCTATCAAAGAACTTGCCAATAGTAATCCTGATATACTCAAGGCTCATCTGGGAGTTAACGGTGTTGACCTTTTCTTTCATGCTAATGGTATTGATGAAAGCAATGTCCACTATCCTTATAAACCCAAGTCTAATGGGATAGGTAATTCCCAAGTCTTACCAAGAGATTATCTTAAACAAAGAGAGATTGAGATTGTCCTTAGTGAAATGGCAGAGCAGGTAGCCGCCCGTCTGAGAAAAGCAGGTAAAAAGACTACTTGTGTTTCCATAGGTGTGGGTTATTCTCGAAGTGAAAACAAGAAAGGTATTCATACACAGATGAAGGTTGAGCCAACGAATCAAACGGAGACTTTAAAGAATCACGTATTAGCTTTATTCCATAAGAAGTACAGCTCAGGTGCTGTCAGAAATATCAGCGTTTACTATTCTCAACTAGTAGATGAATCGTTTGGGCTTATCTCATTATTCGATGATGTTGAAAAAATCGAGAAAGAAGAGAGACTCCAATCAGTTATAGACACCATCAGACAAGAATTTGGGTTTACCTCACTTCTAAAAGCCAATGCTTTATCAGAAGGCTCACGGGTGATTGCTAGAAGTAAGCTAGTTGGTGGACACTCAGCAGGCGGACTGGACGGGCTAAACTAATGATAGATAGAAGTTACTTACCTTTTCAATCCGCAAGAGAACATCAAGACCGTGGCATGATGAAATGGATGGGCTTTTTCTTATCGGAACACACGACATCACTTGATGAAGAGAAACATAAGATAACCTTCTCAGATGAGCTTAGCTTACTGGACAAACTAACCCTTATCTCACAACTCTATGCAGGGCAACTGATAGGGGAATTTGTAGTTAGAGTAGACAAACACAAAGCCACCTATCAAGGACAGGTGACGGAAGTATCAAAAGATAAAATCGTGGTCAAATCAACGGATAAATTTCATCTCATCGAAGTCAAGAATATTTTAGCTATCTACTTAGTGGAAGGAGGAATAGAAGATGAATAGACGAGAATTATATAAGGACAAACTCCAGATAGACTATTTCTCAGAAAGTTATATCAAGTTTGAAGAAGATTTTTACCGCTATTCAGCAGACGGCACACCACTAACCTTTATTATTGACGACATTTTGCTTACTATGGCATTATCTCATAAGAATTACTTTAAACTCAATAAGGAAAAGTCAGTAGATGGACGAGACCATTATTTCCAGTTTCAAGTAGTCTTGGAATCTGATAACAAGAATGTCAGGACGTTTCGATATGTTGGTCAACGTGTTATGAATCTGCCGACCTGTAAGTGAACTATGATATTGAATTGGTTAATAGGCAATAATAGAAAAAAATATTCTAGATAAGTCATTGATATATTGAGAACTGCTAAAGGAGGGAAATAGATGAGCAAAAATATTAACTTAGAAGCAGAACGAGCATATAAGACAATTCGTGGCGAAAAAAATAAATTTGGTAGTTACCGTAAGACATTGTTTCATGTACATACTCCAGAATCTCATGATTATAGATTATTTAAAAAATGGGAAGACTTGCCAGAGAATGATTGGAATAATTTAACTATTGATGACTATATTAGAGAGATTAGCAATCAAAAAATATTTCCAAAAGACTTTCTTCAAACATATAAAGGGGGAAAGGTTTTATATGAAAACTATTTTATGAATGGATTCAGCAGCGAAAAAGAACAAGTTGCCTTTTTAACTATTGCTCAAAGTCTTTACAATGAAAATATATCGGTTGTTGTAGTCTCGGATCATAATACTATATCAGGTATAAAAAAATTAAAGACAGCTATTAAATTAGTATCTGATTTCTTTCAGAATAAATGTAAAGAATATATTGAAGTAATAAACGGAGTGGAAATTTCTTGTGCAGATAAGGTGCATGTGCTGGTAGCTTTTCCTAACAGTAAAGCTAGTTTCATTCAAAAATGGCTTAACTTTAATCTAATGAGTATCAAGGAAGGATCTTTTAAGGCGAGTTTGGAAGTATTGGAGAAATTTATCTATAAAGATTGTTTTGCCTACATAGCTCATATGAATAGTTCAGATGTATTTAAAGAGGGGCATTTTTCAAATGCTTACAAGAAAAAACTTTTTTCTAAGGCTTACGCTCGATTCATAGGCGTATCAAATATTGCCAAAATAGATGATATCAATAGCTATCTTACGAAATATTTAAAAAAGAATGTACCATCATTTATTCTTGACAATGATTCACATTGTGTCGAGGAACATTCAATTAATCCGATGTGGATAAAATTTAGTAAAAGAAACTATGAACAGCTCCGAGAAGCTTTATCAGAATATGATGTATCCATTGAACTAATGAATCCAGAAATCAGCAAGGCGAAAGCTATACGTGGAATATATGTACCAACTCTCAGTAACTCGTACCTGCTAAAGAATAATTCAGAATTTGTTATAAAATTTTCGGAATCCCTAAATTGTTTAATTGGAGGAAGAGGAACTGGAAAAAGTACGATTTTAGATTTGATTCAATTTGTATTGTCTCAAAAAGCAGATACGAAACAAAAATTTGAATTTCTCTCTCAACACTCAAGGGTATATATTTTGTATGAGATGTCAAAGAAAGAATATTTGGTTGAGTTAAATTTACCTACTCAGAAGAATGAGGAAGACATATATGACACTTTTGACGTTAAAACAAAATCTACATCAAGTTATTGGTATTATGAAAGTCGTTTAACGGAGAAAATTAGAGAACAATATTTATCAATATATGAAGTTCAAGATAGTGGTCAACTTAGTAAAGTTTCCAAACAAAAGAAATTAAGCTTAATAGACCAAATGTTTGATAATAGATATTCAGTAAATCAACTTGTAAATATTGCTAGTGATGACAGAATAAGTGATTATTTGTATGAAGTAATAGCTAAAGATAAAAAGAGTATAAAAAAATATCAAGTTTCTAGTAAAATATCTTCAACAGGCGAAATTGACCAATTCATTCTGAATGAAGATAAGCGATTAGAAAAACAAAAAAATAAAATATTATCACTAATAAGTCCATTCAATGATAATCAATCAGGGAAGCTACAAATATTGTATAGTCAACAAAAAAAATTTGTATTACCTGAAAATTTTTATTTTTGGTTCTTCCCTGAGGGGAAAAATTTAGATAATTCGTTTCAAGGATATCGTTTAACATGTGGGGAAATCATCGATTATTTTTCAATGATTTTTGATAGAAGTGATTTTGTGACTTTTGTAGACTTAATGAATAATAGGAACCTCAAGGGTAAATATTCAATAAAAAAATTTGCCCAAAATAGTATGTTGAATGATAATGTATATCTAAAAGAAGCAGACGATATGTTATTGAATGAAATTTTTGAGCTCTGGAATAAAGTTAATATTAATTTAATTCAGCTATATTTAGAGGATGTTTATAATAATTGTGAAAATTTATTTCTTGAATTTAATATCAACTCCAAAGTGACAGATGGAAACAAGAAAATAATTTTTAAGGAGGTAACACGTTTAAGTTTAGGTCAGAAGGTAGTTGCCATGCTTGATTTTATTCTTGCCTATTCAGAATTCACAAATGATAATCGACCATTACTTATAGACCAACCAGAAGATAATCTAGATTCACGATATATATACAATAATTTAGTGCAGATATTACGAGATGTTAAAAACAAACGTCAGATTATTATAGCCACTCACAACGCAACAATAGTAACAAATGCAATGTCTGATTTAGTTATTTTGATGGAATCGGATGGAGAACATGGATGGGTTGAACAAAGTGGATATCCAAGTGACGATAAAATAAAAAAACACATTGTAAACTACCTTGAAGGTGGCAAAGAATCGTTTGAGCATAAGGTGAAAATATATAAACGTGTAATTGATATAAATAAACTGTAAAATGTTTAGTGTATAACTTTCAGAATAAGAGAACGACTCAAAATTAAAAAGCTAGAGTTCCGCAATTGGAAATCTCTAGCTTTTTGTGGTTGAGAACTATTTTGTCCCAGGCTCTTTTTAATATTAAATTTTATAATGAACTACTAAGATATATCTAAATTTAGAGCAATGATCTATTATACTAATTTAGATAGAATAGCTTGTATACTACTCTAAAAATTAAATAAATTAAGTTGTTCATTGGTGCTTTCTTTTATTATGTTTTTACATAAAGTATAATAGTTCTCGTTTAACTCAATACCAACTAAAGATTGGTAGTTGCTTTTAGAGCAAGCAATTAATGTAATTAATGATAATGAAAATAGTAGTATACCTATTAATTTTCTCATAATTTTCGCCTCCTTCTATAATTTTAATTATACCCAAATAATATTACGAGAGTATATCAGTGTCTGTTATAACGGAAAAATGAAGAAATGTCTATTATAACAGCAAATACTAAACTTTCGGAAAAATTGTTATTTTTCGGAAAGTCAAAATGTTGTTATTTATGATATACTTATATTGAGTTTATATCTTTTGGATGTTCCAGGATCATGAACATTCTAATGTTTTATTTAGACACTATGGACCTCTAAGGAGGATGGATTTCAGTGGACTTTCCCAAATATTCATATCAACTCTAGCTGATAAGAGAAATCGAATCTCAAGGAAGTCCTTGAACTACAAAACTCTGTATCAATTTTAAATGAGCCAGGTGAAATTTCTAGCTTAATTTGACAAATTATGAAAAATAAAGGAATAGTAATGGAATTAATTTATAGAACAAAAATTCATAGACCCAATAAATACGAACGCTTTCATAATGAATATTATCAAAAGGGAGATATCATTGAAAAATATACCATTTCTAGCACACGAGTACCAGGTCGTCTAGAAAAAGATGAAACCAGAAGAAATGATTGTAAATATTTGAGCGCGTCTTGGCATATCCAAGATCCTAATATGCCACAATGGCTGAAACAATATATAGTCAATACATCAGAAACTCATATTGAAGACCTGATAAATGAATTACAGACAAATGGATATCGTGTGCATACATGTGATGATAAGCCTTTACTTATCTTTAAAGACAAGATTGTTAAAGTTTTTATTGATCAGGTATGGATAGATATTATACCTTTGATAAAATTATATTATAATAGGAAAAAAGTCTCGGACAATTTACTCGAGCAGTTTGAAAAAGATTGGCTTGATCTTAATGTCTCTTATCAACAACTGTTAGATAAGCAAGAGGAAGTGAACTTACTCAAAAAAACGAGGAATACGATAAATTTTATCAAAAATTTTATGAATCCTACAACTCAGAAAACGCAGCTGGTGAATTAAATAGATTTTTGTTAGATCTGATTTCTACTACAAAGGGTACTGAGAAGGAATATTTTGTACAATTACTGGAGAAGGTTCAAAATCAAGATTTCACACCTGAACTTTATGCTAATACCTTAGCAACTATATTTACTCGAGAAAGACCCAAGATTCACTAAAATAGTGTATCTCTATTTTAGGTATATATACCATCGTCACTCCTAAATGATTGTTTCTTATACAAATTGGTAAACTAAACAATAAGTCTTACATTGGTTATTTGCTTTTAGCTGGCAATTAACAAGGATTTTATTAGTAATTTGTTAAACAAATAATGAGATTACTCTTAAAAAAATTTTTTGTAAACTTAAATTATCAATAAAAAGAGGTGAAATTGAATGAATTATTATCAAGTTGAGTTTAAGGATCCTGATGATTTCTTAAAAACTCAAACAGAAGATTTTATTAAGACTATTTGATTAACACTCCATAACTCTACTTGAGTGTTTACACATAATTATTGACAGTATCAAAAAATAAAGTATATTGTTTTCATCATAATATAATTAGATATCAGTATAGAGAATTTTATCTATATATCAGATATCAGCAATTGCTTTTGCTGTCATTTTTCGCTACAATAGTTACAAGGAGGAAATAAACATGTTAAAAGAAGTATTAAACGTCGCAAAAGTTGCGAAAAAATCATCTCTCTTCTTAGGAGGGGTAGCATTTGGGACGCTTGGCTTGAAAGTCTTAGCAAGTAAAGAAGCTAAGAAAGGCTATTCTAAGGCCTTGGCTAAAGCTTACAAATTGAAAGATGGACTGGATGCATCTGTTTCTGTTGTAAAACAACACGGTGATGATGTTTTACAAGACGCTAAATATTTATACGAACAGGAAAAGAAAGAAGAACAATTAGATAGCCTGACAGGTGAATAATATGTCTTTTAAAGTGCTACACAGAGGATATCAACATATCCGATTATCGTCCTCGTTTTCACTGACCTTGGATATTCAAGATTATCTTCGTTCCTTGGCTAAAGATGAAAAAGGGATCGACTCTATTCAGTTTTATATGGATCAGCAGCACTTTACTCTACGTATGAAAGAAGGCTTCTCTGTATTAGAAAATGCAGAGGCCTTTTTAAAAAAAATTGACAAGGGGAAAGTTTCGGACTTGATGACTCTTCCCATTCGTAGAGAAGAGAGTGCTTATTCAATTGTATCGGGTGCAGCGATTAAGCGTTTGCTGTTTCGAAGTTTTGTACCCTACCCTATTCGTTATATTTGGACTTGTTATCAGGCTTTGGGTTATGTCAAAGAAGCCTATCAAACTTTAGCGCGCAAGGAACTAACCATGGAGGTCTTGGACTGTTCGGCCATTTTGTTGTCCTTGTTTATGAACCAATCCAAGACAGCTAGCAACATCATGTTTATGCTTGATTTGGGTAATCATCTGGATCAGTGGTCTTTAAAAAAAACAGCAACAGATTTGGAACAAAGCCTTCTTGCTAAAGAAAGTGATGTTTTCTTAGTGCGGGGAGACATGGTCATCAGCATCAAGAGTTCTGATGTTCAAGTAGGTGATGTATTAGTTGTCTCCCAAGGGAATGAAATCTTGTTTGACGGCCAAGTGGTTTCAGGATTAGGCATGGTCAATGAGAGTTCCTTGACTGGAGAGAGCTTCCCTGTTGAAAAGAAAGAGGGAGATTCTGTATGTGCGAATACTGTTTTGGAAACAGGAGAGTTAAGAATTCGTGTGACTGATAATCAGATAAACAGTCGTATTTTGCAACTCATCAATCTGATGAAAAAATCTGAAGAGAGTAAGAAGACAAAACAACGTCATTTTATTAGGATGGCAGACAAGGTTGTAAAATATAACTTCTTAGGTGCTGGTTTGACTTATCTGTTAACAGGTTCGTTTTCAAAAGCCATTTCCTTTTTATTGGTGGATTTTTCATGTGCTCTAAAAATATCCACACCTGTAGCCTACCTTACGGCCATAAAGGAAGGTCTAAATCGAGAAATGGTTATTAAAGATGGTGATGTATTAGAAAAATATCTGGAAGTGGATACTTTCTTGTTTGATAAAACGGGTACCATCACGACGAGTTATCCTTTGGTTGAAAAGGTTCTTCCTTTCGGAGATTATACTGAGAAAGATATTTTAAGAATAAGTGCATGTTTGGAGGAACATATCTATCATCCTATTGCCAATGCAATTGTTAAACAAGCTGAAATTGAAGGCATTGAACACGAAGAAATGCATGGCAAGCTTCAGTATGTTGCAAGCAAAGGGATTAAATCGCAAATTGATGGTCAATCGGTTGTCATTGGAAATTATGTACTAATGCAAGACGAACAGGTAAGAATTAGTTCTGAGCAGCTGGCCTTGATTGAGCAATATAAGACTCATTACAATTTATTGTTTTTGGCTTATAAGAAAGAATTAATTGGGATGTTTTGTATCCACACTCCCTTGAGAAGCGAGGCGAAAGTTGCATTGAAAAAGCTAAAGCGCCAAGGGAAAAAACTGATTCTGGCAACTGGTGATACGTTGGCTAGAACAGAAGAGTTGGTTAAAGATCTGCCATTTGACAACGTTTATACTGATTTAAAACCAGATGGTAAGTTTCAGTTGGTTCAGGAATTACAGAAAGCTGGCCGAACTATTTTGATGGTTGGAGACGGGTTAAACGACTCTGCTGCCTTGACGCTTGCAGATATTGGGGTTGTGATGAATGAAAGTGCTGATATTTCTAAGCAGATGAGTGATATTTTATTATTAGATAATCGTTTAGATTTCTTCGAGGAATTGAATTCTTTATCTGAATCGTTGCAGAAATTAATTCAAAGAAATATTCAAGAAACAGTTGTAATAAATGGAAGTTTAATTGGATTTGGGTTGTTAAATTGGTTAAGCCCATCTAATCTTTCGATATTGCACAATCTGACTACTTTAAGAATCGTCCTTCGTAGTCTTTCTATTAAAAGTAGGTAAGAGACCGAGAAGTTGAGGTTATAAAAACTAAAAGGAGTTGTCTCATTTGAGAATAACGGCTCTTTGTCAACTGTAGTGGGTTGATGGAAAATTATACCCTGGAGAGGACCAAATTGGTTCTCTCCTTTTAAATATTGAAAAAACCATTGGCAGTGGACATACTTTAAGACTATATATTTCTGAAACTAGTTTCACAATACAAAT